>JBARBG010000026.1:0-4250 GCA_049792815.1 Steroidobacteraceae bacterium
CCAACGGCGTGGCCATCGCCGCGATGTCGCAGAATGACTCCAACAACAATCCGCACAATCCGATGTACGGCATTTACGACGCCGGCGCGAACGGCTCGCTGCTGACGCTGATCGGCACCGAGGCAACCACTTCGGGTGGCAATTCCATGGCACCGGCCGCGCTGGTGAATCTCAGCGTGAGTCCCACCGTCGTGACCAGGTCCAGCGACATCACCGGCCTGGTGAACACCGGCCAGCTCGGGACCATGTTCAGCGATCCCAACGATGCGGTGAATGTGCTGGAGTCCACCGTCCGCATCAGCGGTGGCAACAGCACCAGCAGTTTCGGCGGCGCCATCGGCCAGGTCACGGCGGGCGATTCGAGCGTGCCTTCGGCACTGGAGTCGCAGACGCGCTGCAACTACGTGAAATCCACGGTGCTGGTGAATGAGTTCGGCAACCCGGCCACGCTCAACCCCGACATCGATCCGCAGATTGTCGGCGCCTCGGGCATCTTCACGCCCGCCCAGTACGCCCAGCAGAACTTCAGGATGACCGCCGCGGTCATGAAAATGGTGGTCAATGGCTTCGCCGGCGCCGGCACCATCAGTCTCTCGGGCTTCGACTACCATGACGGTACGCGTGCCACTGGCGAAACCCGCAACTTCATGGCCGGCCAGTGCATCGGCGCCTGCCTCGAGTACGCCAAGCGCGTGGGCGTGCCGCTGATGGTGTATGTATTCAGCGACGGTTCCTTGAGCTCGACCAACATGATCGACACCTCGGCGGCCGGCCGGGGCAAGTTCGGCTGGCAGGGCGACAACAGCTCGGTCGCCGCCACCTTCTTCCTGGTCTATAACCCGAGCGGCCGCCCGGTTGTGAACCCCTCGGCCACAACGCCCAACCAGATCGGCTCGTACACCAAAGACGGGTCGGTGAACACCACCTCAAGCCCGGCGGCGAACGCCGTCAACCTGCTGGTGAACACAGTCATTCTCAATTACATGGCCTTGCACGGTCAGCAGGCGAACTTTGCCGGCACCATCGCCAACAATGGGCTGGGAACCAACCCCGATTCGCTGATTGCCTTCGAGCCAATTGTGAACGGAGTCATTGGCGGCTAATTGGGTCCACACCGCGCCCTGCGCTAATGTTAAATTCTGTCTGCGAGGGCCGCCGGTCGCCGGGGCGGACCCATGGATGACTGTGCGTGAAGTCTTTTCGCGGTTGGAGCTTGGCTCAACGCTGCATTGCAGCTGCGACGCTGACCATCCTGTGTCTTGCGGCGAGCGCCCAGGGCTTTGCCCTGCTGGGCCAGCCGGCACCGGATTTCGCGTTGCGCTCATTCAGCGGCCTCAACGTGCGCCTCTCTGAGGACCGTGGCGACGTCGTGGTCCTGACATTCTGGGGCAGCCAGTGCGGGGTGTGCCGGCGGCAGCTTGACCTCCTGGATCATAGTTTCAGCACTTACCGCTCGGCCGGGCTTCATATGTATGGCGTCAGCGTCGATGACGATGCAGCCCACGCCCGGCAGTTCGTGGCCGCCCATCCGCTCACCTTTCTGCTGCTCGATGACCCCGCGAAGGACGTGGCCCGCCTTTACCAGATCGACAATCTGCCGACTACAGTCCTAATAGACCGTGGCGGCATCGTGCGCCACGTTTACCGCGACTTCGGCCCCCGGGACGAGGCGCTTTACCTCAGCCAGCTGCGCGAGCTGCTCAACGAATGACCGGAAGTGCCATGCCAGTAACAGACAAGACCGGCCGGATACGCAACTGCCTGGCCGCGAGCCTCCTGGGGGCCCTGGTGTGCGCTCTTTGCGCCGTGTCGCTGGGGACCCGGGCCGCTGACGCCCCGGCCCTCGCATCGGCGCCAGAGTCCTCCCAGGCGACGCCGGTGGCGGCGCAGGCGGATGCCTCTTCGGCGCCCAATGCCGCCGACACCCGCAGCCTGGACGAGGACACCCAGACGCTCAAGAAAGACGTCGTGGATCTGAATCGCGACCTGTTCGTGCTGGAGGAGGAACTGCTGTTCCCGGCCAATACCCAGGTGGCCGTCTACGTGTCCATGGACGTGGGCGAGTTCTTCGCGCTCGACTCGATCACCCTGAAGATCGACAACAAGGAAGTCACCAACTACCTGTACACCCCGCGCGAGGTCGATGCGCTGCTCAAGGGCGGCGTCCAGCGTCTGTACCTGGGCAATCTCAAGGTGGGCAATCATGAGCTGGTGGCGTTCTTTTCCGGCAAGGGGCCCGATAGCCGCGACTACAAGCGCGGCGCCTCAATCAAATTCGAAAAGAGCATCGGCGCCAAGTACCTGGAGCTGAAGATCGAGGACCGGCAGCGTAAGCTGCAGCCGGACTTCGAGATCAAGGATTGGGAGTAGCCACTCCTGATGCGAGTCGCGCGCCAAATCTGCTGCGTGCTTCTGGCTGCGCTTGCCGGCCTGGCGCAGGCCGCGCAGCACGACCCGCAGAAGCTGGCGCCCATCAGGGTGCAGGATCTGCAGTACGGCGATGTGCTGTTTCACTATTACCAGCAGGATGACTTCGACGCGCTGACGCGCCTGCTCGCCTACCAGCACTGGAACCAGCTGCCGCACCATGAGCTGGATTCGCAGCTGCTGCTGGGCGGGCTGTATCTGTCCCTGGGGCTGTACAACGAAGCGGGCGAGCGTTTCTCGAAGCTTCTGACCCCGACTGTGCCGCAGGGCGTGCGCAACCGCGCCTGGTTCTATCTGGGCGAGATCTGGTATGCGCGCGGCTACCTGGACAAGGCCGTCGACGCGCTGCGCCAGGTTCAAGGCAAGCTGCCACTGCAGCAGGAGTCGCAGAAGACCCATCTGCTGGCCAACGCGCTGCTGCGCCAGGGCAAGTATGACGAGGCCATCGCCATGCTCGAGGCCTTCAAGGGACCACCGGACTGGCTGGCCTTCGCGCAGTTCAATCTGGGGGTGGCGCTGGTGCGTCAGCAGCGCATGCCGGAGGCGGATGGCTACCTGACCACGGTGGGCACGCTGACCAGCACCCAGCCGGAACTGCTGGCGCTGCGTGATCGGGCCAATCTGGCGCTGGGCTTCGCCTATCTGCAGGCCAATCAGCCGGACAAGGCGCGGGTGCCGCTGGAACGCGTGCATCTGAATGGCGCCTACTCGAACAAGGCGCTGCTGGGGCTGGGCTGGGCGGACGCCGCGCTGGGTGACTACCAGGCGGCCCTCGCACCTTGGACGGAGCTGCGCAACCGCAGCCTCCTGGACTCAGCGGTGCAGGAATCGTACCTGGCAGTGCCGTATGCCTACGGCAAGCTCGAAGCCAACGCGCAGGCTGCGGGGGACTACGAGGCGGCGCTGACCTCGTTCGCCGCCGAGCAGCAGGCGCTGGATGGCGCCATCGGTCGCATCCGGTCCGGAACCATGCTGGAGGATCTGCTCGCCAGCGACGAGCAGACCCACTACGGCTGGTTCTGGCAGCTGCGCAACCTGCCCGATCAGCCCGAGTCGCGCTACCTGTACGCCATCATGGCCGGTCACGACTTCCAGGAGGGCCTGAAGAACTACCGCGATCTGACCTTCCTGGGCTCGACGCTGGATGTGTGGTCGGACAGCACCCAGGCCTTCGGCGACATGATCGATACCCGCGATCGCGCCTATGCGCAGCGCCTGCCCCAGGTGGACCAGCTGCTGGCCTCCGGCGTGGTCGACCAGCTGCAGCATCGTCGTGATGATCTGGACGCGCGCCTGACGGCCATCGACACCCGCCAGGATGTGGCGGCGCTGGGATCGCCCGAAGAGCGCGCGCACTGGGAGCAGATCCGGCAGATCGAGGATGTGTTGGCGGCCGCGCCGCATGATGCGTCGAACGACGCTCTGCGCGAGCGGGTGCGACTGCTCAAGGGCGTGCTGTTCTACCAGCTCACTGATGCCTTCAAGGCACGCCAGTGGCAGGAGCGGCGCACCCTCAAGGACCTGGATCTCGCCCTGCACGAAGCACAGAGCCGCTGGATACGCGTGGATAAGGCACGCCACAGCGTTCCCACCAACAACGGTGAATTTGCCGCGCGTCTGGCGACGCTCAAGACGCGAATCACCGAGCTGCAGACGCGCCTGGCGAATGCCGAGAAGGCGCAGCAGGGCTACCTGCAGCAGATCGCGGTGGCGGAGCTGTCCGATCAGAAGGACCGGCTGGATGCCTACGAGGTGCAGGCGCGCTTTGCGCTGGCGACCATGTACGACAAGGCCGCGAACGGTGACTCCGCCAAGCCCACCCC
>JBARBG010000027.1:0-7221 GCA_049792815.1 Steroidobacteraceae bacterium
ACGCCGGCATCCAGGCGCGGGCCATGGCCTGGGCCCCCGCTGCCGTGGAGCTTGTCGCACCCGTTCCGGTCGCCGCCCTGCCGCATTTCGCCGACGGCTGGGTGTCGGTCCAGGACTCGGGGGCACAACTGGCGGCCGCGCTGCTCGGCGCCCGGCCCGGGATGCGGGTGCTGGACGCCTGCGCCGCACCCGGCGGCAAGACGCTGCACATCCTGGAGACCGCCGAACCGTGCGAGCTGATCGCGGCCGACAGCGATGCGACCCGACTGCTGCGCGTGCGCGACAATCTCGACCGCTGTCGACGCAACGCCCAGCTGGTGGTCGCCGACCTTGCCACCGGCCGCGCGCCCGATGGCTCCACCCCCGCGCCGCTGGCCGCCGGCGGTTTTGATCGCATCCTGCTCGATGCGCCGTGTTCGGCCACCGGAGTCATCCGGCGGCACCCTGATATCCGCCTGCTGCGGCGTGAAACGGATATTGGCGCGTTCGCCGCGACGCAGTTGGCGCTGCTGGAATATGCGGCCACGCGCCTGGCTGCGGGCGGACGTCTGCTGTACTGCACCTGCTCGGTACTGCCGCCGGAAAATGACGCTGTCATCGCCCGCTTCAGCGCCGCTGGCGGCGCGACGCTGCGGGTCATTGCGCCCGAGCGACTGCTGGCCGACACTGGCCTGCACGTTCCGGGTGCCGTGCTCTGCGCCCATGGGGTGCAGTTGTTGCCTGGGGGCGAGGCGGGTACGGACGGCTTCTATTATGCTTGTCTCGAGAAAGACACATCCGGACCGCACTGAAATGTACCGCGGACCTCGCTCCCCTTGGGTGACGCTGGCGGCAGCCTGGCTGGCGCTGGGCAGCATGGCCGTTCTTGCCGATGCGCTGGATGGCGTGCTGCAGGTGCGTTCGGCCTTCGTCGACCTGGACCACTCGGTATTCCAGCTGCACGCGCGCATCGATTATCCCGAGACCGCGGCGATCAGCGACGCGCTGCGCGACGGCGTGGACCTGCTGTTCGACGTCGATGCACGGGTCGAGCGCGCGCGCCGCTTCTGGTTTGACAGCACGGTGGTGGATCTCACGCTGCGACGGGAGCTCGCCTACCACACGGTCGCCGACCGCTACGTGGTGCGTGATCCGGACTCCGGCGACCAGCAGACTTTCGCGACGCTCGACGCCGCGCTGCAGTACCTGGGCACCGTGGACGGCTGGCCGATACTGGTCGCGCCACAGCTTGAGACCGGCGCGCAGTACGAGATCAGCGTCCGCGCCGGTATTCATCGCGGCCATCTCTCCTCTTCGCTGCGCGCGCTTCTGTTCTGGACCGACGACTGGAGCCGGGTCAGCAGCTGGTACAAATGGTCACTGACAACCTGACGCCACCACGCCGTCCCTGGGGCACCTACGCCCAGGGACTGCTGTGGGCGACCATCGGCACCAGCGCGCTGCTGATGCTCGCCAAGAGCGTGCAGAACTCTTCGCAATTCAGCCGGATGCATGCCTGGATCCTGCTGCTGAACGTCATCGGCGTGGTCGGCCTGACCGTGCTGATCGCACGCAAGATCTGGCAACTGGTCAGCGACTACCGCGCCAACGTCCCCGGTTCGCGCCTGACGGCGCGCACCGTGAGCACCTTTGGCGCCCTGGTGATCGCACCGCTGCTCATCGTCTACCTGTTCTCGCTGGACTTCCTCAACCGCGGCATCGACAGCTGGTTTCGCATCGAGGTCAAGCAGGGCCTGAACGACGCGCTGCTGCTGTCACGTGCGGCGATCGACGTGCGCGAGCGCGACGACGGCCGGCGTACCAAGGACTTTGCCGCCGCCCTGGCGCTCGCGCCGCGCGACCAGCTGGTGCTGCGCCTGAACGAGGAGCGGCGCGCCACCGATGCCACCGAGATGGTGCTGTTCGATTCCGATCAGCACGTCCTGGCCGTCAGCAGTGACAACTCGACGGAGATGGCGCCGGCGCCGCCGCCCGCGGAGGTGCTGCGCCAGATCAGCCAGCACCAGCTGTATGTCGGCATCGATCCGCAGGTCGGGGG
This sequence comes from Steroidobacteraceae bacterium, assembly GCA_049792815.1. Taxonomy (GTDB): domain Bacteria; phylum Pseudomonadota; class Gammaproteobacteria; order Steroidobacterales; family Steroidobacteraceae; genus DAIDKA01. The sequence continues at coordinate 2,039 of JBARBG010000027.1, forward strand.
CCAGTACCAGATCAGGGTGGCCGCGCCCTTGTCCGAGATCCGCGATTCGAGCGACCGTCGCTACGTCTATGCCGTATACGAGGTACCGCAGCAGCTGGCCAAGCTGTCCGAGGCCGTGCAGCAGACCTATTCGCAGTACGGGGACCTGGCGGCGCTGCGCGGACCACTGAAGGACGACTTCCGCCTGACCCTCACCTTGGTGCTGCTGCTGGCCATGTTCGCGGCCATCTACGGCGCCATCTATTCCGCGCAGCGCCTGATCAGGCCGGTGCAGGACCTCATCGCGGGCACCCGCGCGGTCGGCAAGGGGGACTTCGCGACCCGCCTGGCACTGCCTTCGCGCGACGAGCTCGGTTACCTGGTGCATTCCTTCAATGACATGACCAAGCGCCTGCGGCGTGCGCGCGAAGAGGCCTGGCGCAGCCAGGAGGCGGTGGAACGCGAGCGCGGCCGCCTGGCGATCATCCTCGCGCGCCTGTCCACGGGCGTGCTCGCGGTCGACCGCGAACTGACGGTGCGCATCGCCAACGATGCTGCCGGACAGATCATGGGCCTGGATCTGACGCAGGCCACCGGCTCCTCGCTGTCGGCGCTGGCGGCCGGCAAGGAGCGCTTCAGCCAGTTCGTAGCCGCACTGGTGGTGCGCTTCGCGGCCGGCCGCGAGGAGTGGCGCGAACAGATCGACCTGGACGGCGGATCCGATCGCAGGGTGCTGATGTGCGCCTGCACGCCCCTTGGCGTGGAGGGTGTGGAGGGCGCCGAGCGCGGCTACGTCATTGTGTTTGATGACATTACAGCCTTGCTTCAGGCCCAGCGCGATGCGGCATGGGGCGAGGTCGCGCGGCGCCTGGCGCATGAGATCAAGAATCCGCTCACCCCCATCCAGCTGTCGGCCGAGCGCATGCGCCGCAAGTTCCTGGCCAGCATGGGCAAAGAGGACGCCGAGCTGCTGCAACGCTCCACCGACACCATCGTGCAGCAGGTCGAGACCATGAAGCAGATGGTCAACGCCTTCAGCGAATACGCCCGCGCCCCGGACATGAAGGTGACGGGATTCAGCCTCAATGACCTGATCGCCGAGGTCGTGGAGCTGTACCGCTCGCCCGACAGTCAGGTGCAGATCCGCCTGGATCTGGATCCGCAGCTGGGCATCATCGAGGCGGACCGCGGGCGGGTGCGACAGATTCTCAATAACCTGCTCGTCAATGCGCTCGAGGCCCTGGAAGGCTATGGTACGAGCGGAGTCGTAGATATCTCAACACGGTTGCGGGCCCAGGGTGTCGAATGGGCCCACGGCGTCGTTACAGTTTGTGATAATGGCCCCGGCTTTCCGCGCGAGCTGATCGGTCGGGTCTTTGATCCCTATGTGACCAGCAAGCCCAGGGGGACCGGCCTGGGGCTGGCGATCGTCAAGAAGATCGTCGAAGAGCATGGCGGTCGCATTGAGGCGGAGAACCGGCCCGAAGGCGGAGCCAGGGTGCGCGTGACGCTGCCCTTGCGCGACAGCACGCGTGCGGCCAACTCGTACCGGGAGCGACGTCCGGCACTACGGAAGGAGAGCTTGGGATGAGTGCGATGCGGATTCTGGTGGTGGATGACGAGGCCGATATTCGCGGCCTGCTGAAGGAGATTCTCGCGGAGGAAGGCTACACCGTCGAGGTGGCCGCCGACGCCGAGCAGGCGCGCGCGGCGCGCGCGCGGCAGACTCCGGATCTGGTGTTGCTGGACATCTGGATGCCCGGCGTGGACGGCATCTCGCTGCTGCGCGAGTGGTCCCAGTCCGCCTCCGACGGTGTCCAGGTGGTCATGATGTCCGGACACGGCACCATCGAGACCGCCGTCGAGGCGACCCGGCTCGGGGCTTTTGATTTCGTCGAAAAGCCGCTCTCGATCGCCAAACTGCTGCGCACGGTGGAGCGGGCGCTGGAGGCCGGCAAGCGCAAGCGCCAGCCGGCGCGCATGGCGCCCAACCAGATGCAGATCCCGGCCGGCAAGAGCCGGGTCATCCAGCAGCTGCGCACCGACCTGCAGCAGCTGGCATCGAACCGCTCCGCGGTACTGCTGATCGGTGAGTCGGGCTCGGGCCGCGAGGCGTTTGCCCGCTACCTGCATGCGGAGAGCCCGCGCGCCGCCTCGCCCTTCGTCACGCTCATCGCCAGCACCCTGCGCGAAACCGATGCCGAAGCGCTGCTGCTGGGCAGCGGCGACACCAAGGGGCTGCTCGAACAGGCCGGTGACGGCTCGCTGTTCATCAATGAGATCGAGGATCTGCCGCAGATCGCCCAGCGCGTGCTGATGGGAGTACTCGAGTCAGGCAGCTTCGCGCGCCTGAAGTCCGCTGCCGTGCAGCGCTTTGACGCCCGGGTTCTGTCCTCGGCCCAACCCGGCGTTGAAGGCCGTGCCGGCACGCTGGGCTCGGATTTCCGCCGCGATCTGCTGGGCCACCTGAACACGCTGATCGTGCGCATCCCGCCCTTGCGCGACTATGCCGAGGATGTTCCGGAGCTGCTGCGCCACTACGTCGATCGCGCGGTCGATGCTGAGGGCCTGCCGTTCCGGCGCTTCAGCGTGGCGGCGCAGAACCGCATGCGCAACTACCCCTGGCCCGACAATCTTCGCGAGCTGAAGAACCTGGTGCAGCGCCTGTTGATCCAGGGTGGCCCGGAGGACATCCGCCTGGAGGAGATCGAGCACGAGCTGTCCATGCAGACCGTACCGGGCGAGCCGCTGGTCAAGCAGGACCTGCTCGCGCTGCCGCTGCGCGAAGCGCGCGAGCAGTTTGAGCGCGCCTATCTGCAGCAGCAGCTGCTGCTATGCAACGGCAAGGTCGGCCGGCTGGCCAAGCGCGTCGGCATGGAGCGCACCCATCTGTACCGCAAGCTGCGCTCGCTGGGTGTGGACTTTCGGGCGACGGCGGACGACTGAGACGCGCTCAGTCACCGACGCGGATCACCAGCGAGTCCACATCCGCTGCCTGCAGCTGGTGGCGCACCTTGTTCAACAGCGCCAGATCGCTGATCGGCCCGACCCGCACGCGAAACCAGACATCAGTGTCGAGCGCCACGCGCTGCACCTTGGCATCGATGTTCTGCAGGTTCAGCTGGCGCGTCACCCGGTCGGCATCGCCCTGGTTGCGGTAGGAGCCGGCCTGCAGCACATAAGCGCCGGGCCTCTCGATCCTGGCGGCCGGCAGGTCGCGCTTTACCGCCACCTCCTTCTCCGGCACCACCACTTCGAAATTGGGCAGCATGGAATAGAAGTCGTAGTGCTGGGGAGCGGAGCCCGCGCCCTCGACCCGTGCTTCCGGTGGCGGCTTGTGCGGCTCGGGCTTCGGCGCATCAAGTGCCACCGGCGGGTGCTGCCCCTGGTGGCTGACGGCCCAGCCCATCGCGCCTACGACGGCGCCGGCCACCAATCCCATGGCGAAGTCCTGCCAGCGCGCCGCGCCAGCGCGGCGCGGCCGTGCGGACTTGTAGTCGCGTGCGCTGTGGCGCCTCACATGCTCTCGGGGGCGGACACGCCCAGCAACGTGAGACCGTTGCGGATCACTTGCTGGGCGGCGCTCACCAAGGTCAGGCGTGCGTTGCGCAACGACGTCTCCGGCACGATGAACTGCTCGGCGTTGTAATAGGTGTGAAAGGCATTGGCGAGCTCACGCAGGAAGTACACCAGAGTGTGCGGTGCGCGCTGGGCGGCCGCGCTTGCCAGCGCCTCCGGATAACGGGACAGCGCCTGCACCAGAGCCTGTTCGTGCGGGCCGGTCAGCAGCTTCGCATTTGCCACACCCTCGGTCCGGTCGAACTGCAGCCCCCTGGCGGCAAGCTGTTTGAGGACGCTGGTGACGCGCGCATGCGCGTATTGGATGTAGTACACAGGATTCTCATTGGTGCGTGACTTGGCCAGCTCGAGGTCGAAATCCAGAGACTGGTCGTGACTGCGCATCAGGTAGAAGAACCGGCAGGCGTCGTTCCCCACCTCCTCGCGTAGCTGCCGCAGGGTCACGAACTGTGCCTGGCGTTTGCCCATGGCGATTTTCTCCCCGCCCCGGAACAGGCTCACGAACTGAATCAGCGTGACCTCCAGGCTCTCGGGCGGCTCGCCCATGGCCGCAAGTCCGGCGCGAACCCGCGCCACATAGCCGTGGTGATCGGCGCCGAGCACATCGAACAGCTTGTTGAAGCCGCGCTCGCGCTTTTCCAGGTGGTAGGCGATATCGGAGGCAAAGTAGGTCGCAACCCCGTTCTCGCGCACCACGACGCGATCCTTCTCATCGCCGAACTGCGCGGCGGCGAACCACTGCGCGCCGTCCTTGACGTAAATATGGTTCTGGGCGCGCAGCCGTTCGAGCGCGCGCTCGATGGCGCCGGAGGAGGCCAGCGTGGCCTCCGAATACCAGCGATCGAAGTCGACGCCAAAGGCCGCCAGGTCATCGCGGATGTCGGCGATCATCATCTCCAGCGCCAGTCCCAGCACGTCGCGGAAACGGCCGTCGCCGATCAGTTCCCGACAGCGTGCGATCAGCGCATCGATGTGCAGTTCCTTGTCGCCCTCCGGCGCATCCGCCGGCAGTCCCGCCATGAGCTTGGCGGCCGGCGCCCGCAGCGTTGCGCCTTCCTGCTCGTGCAGGCGCCGCGCCAGAGGCCGGACGTAGTCGCCGCGATAGCCATTGGTCGGAAACGGCACGGCCTCGCCACACAGCTCCAGGTAGCGGACCCAGGTGCTGACGGCGAGGATGTCCATCTGCCGGCCGGCATCGTTGATGTAGTACTCACGCTGCACGTTGTGACCGGTGGCCGCCAGGATATTGGCGAGCGTCGCGCCGTAGGCGGCCTGCCGGCCATGGCCCACATGCAGCGGGCCGGTGGGATTGGCGGACACGAATTCGACCAGTACGCGTTCACCGGCTCCGGCATTGCTGTGGCCGTAGCCCTCGCCCAGTTCCAGGATGCGCTCGAGCTCCCGGGTGCTCGCGGCCGTCTTCAGATGGAAATTTATGAACCCGGCGCCCGCAACTTCAGTGCGTTCGATGAGTTCGTTGGCTGGCAGGGCCGCGGCAATCGCCTGCGCCAGCTCGCGCGGATTGCGGCGTGCCGCCTTGGCCAGGCGCAGGGCGACATTGCTCGCAAAGTCACCGTGCTGCGCATCCCGGGTGCGCTCGACGGTGATCTCGGATGCATCGGGGG
>JBARBG010000028.1:0-14687 GCA_049792815.1 Steroidobacteraceae bacterium
TCCGTGACAAGGTCAGCCAGGACGCCGTCGCATCGGACCGGGCCGCCCAGTCCCTGCAGTCTGCGGAAGTGGCCGCCACCGCCGCCCGCGGCCGATTGGCCGACCTGCGCCGTGAGCGCGCCGCGCGCAGCGCCGATCGTGCCAACACCGCCGCCGAGAAACGCAGCCGCGAGGCCGCAGTGGCCGAAATGCGCGCCGGCCTTGCCCAGCAGATGCGCGCCGCCTACATGATCGGACGCGAGGAGCCCCTGAAACTGCTGCTCAACCAGCAGGACCCGGCGCGGGCGGGCCGGATGTTCGCGTACTACAGCTATTTCGGCCGCGCCCGTGCCGGCGTGATCGCGGCCATCGACGCCGACATCCAGGCGCTGGCCACCCTGGACGCGCAGTTGGCGGCGGACGAGCAGCGGCTGGATGCCCTGCAGAGTGCCACCGCCGATGAGGTCAGGCAGTTGGAGGCGGCGCGTGTCCAGCGCGATGCGGCGCTGGTGGCCATCAAGGCCGACTCCCGCAACAGCGCCCAGACGCTGCAGCGCCTGCAGGCCCAGCAGGGGGCGCTGACCGCCCTGCTGCGTGACCTGAAGCGCGCCATTGCGCCCTTTCCCAGCGACGGCAGCGCGTTCGCCACCCTGCGCGGGCGGCTGGCCTGGCCCGTTGGCGGACATCTCGCCGCCCGCTTCGGTCAGGTGCGCGCCGGTGGCCTGAAATGGGACGGCATGCTGATCGACACCGAAAGGGGCGCGGATGTGCGCGCGGTGTACCGCGGGCGGGTGATCTACGCTGACTGGCTGCCGGGTCTTGGCCTGCTCACCATCATCGATCATGGCGAGGGATACCTCAGTCTCTATGGGCATAATGACCGGCTGTACAAGGCGGTCGGCGACACGGTGTCGGCCGGCGATGTGATCGCCGCCAGCGGCGACAGTGGCGGCAGCAGCCAACCGCAGCTGTATTTTGAAATCCGCAAGGGCAGCCGGCCGGTGGATCCGGGTCCCTGGTTCCGACAGGACCGGCCCGCCAACTAGGTAATGATGCAGTGCAGCAAACATCCGGCGGTGCCGGTGCACGCGGCTGGTGCAGGAAATCTGCACAAGGCCCGCTGCAATTCGCCAACTGGCGCAAGGTTCCCACCACCCGCATTTGCGATGTTTAGCGGTATGGCTGGAACAGTGATCGTCGAAGGCAGCAGTAACGTGTGGGAGTTCCTGGAATCCTTCGCCCAGCTGTTCCGCGCCATGCTGCCGCGCGCCGCGAACGTCGCGGTTTTCAACGCCGCCGGCCGCCTGCGCTGGTCAAGCGATGCCACCATGGGTCCGGACCTGGGCAGTCGCGTGGAGGCCATGCTCCCCGTCGCGCGCGACCCCGCCGGCGGCGAAGGCACCCTGGAAATGATCGGCGGGCAACCGGCCTATCTGTTCTGGATCCGCAGCGATGAGCGCGCGCTGCTGGCCGTGGTTGCGGTGGTGATGCGCGTCGCCCCCAAAGAATCCGAACCGCGTTCGTTCAATTTCGCCTACTCCCTGCTGCGCCCCGCACTGGAGTGCCTGCGGCGCGAATTCGTCGCCGTGCATACCATCGAAGGTCTCAAGACTTCGATTGGCGAACTGGACCAGGACCTGGACCTGCTGCTGGCCGACGCCGCCGACGCCAATACGGCCGCCGACTGTGCGGACGAGCTGAAGGGCCTGCTGCAGCGAATCGTCGCCCACCTGGAATGCACGGTGGCCGCGCTGATCGTCCCGGAAAAAGGCATTGCGCTGGTGCGCGGCGCCACCGATTCAAAGGCCGATGGGCAGCTCATCGCGCGCGCACACCGGCAGCTGCTGCAGATCGCAACCGGCGCCGCGCACCCGGTCATCCTCAATGACGCGGACAACGGGCCGCTGGCCAGTGTGATTTCCTGTCACGCGCTGGTGTGTCCGGTGCGCAATAGCCTCGGCCGCAGCATGGGCGTCATGGCATTGCTGCGCGATCCATTGACTCCGCAGTTTCGGCCGCGCGACGGCCGGGTGGCCGAAATCCTCGCGCGCCGCGCCGCTGTCGTGGTGGCCGGTCACTACGATGCGCTCAGCGGCCTGTACACCCGCGCGGCCTTCGAACAGCGCGTCCGTTCGATCGTCGCCGAGCGCACCATCAACAGCACGCCCTGGAGCGCGCTGTACGTGAACTGCGACCGGCTGCACGTCATCAATGACAACCACGGCATGCACGTCGGCGACACCGTCATCGGACAGCTCGGTGAACTGATCCGCGGCCGCCTGCCGCCGGGCGCGCTGGCCGCGCGCATTTCCGGTGACCGCTTCACCGTACTGCTGCCGACCGAGGCCGAAGATGCCGCCCGTTTCGCCGAATCGCTGCGCGTCGGCGCGGAGATGCTGAGCGTTCTGCATCCGGGCAAGGACATCAGCATCACCATCAGCGTCGGCGTGGCGCCCCTTGAAAACGGACGCGGCGGTGAACTTGCGCATTCACTGGCCGCCGCCGAAACCGCCTGCAAGGCCGCCAAGGATCGCGGCCGCAACCGCGTCGCGACCTACCAGGCCAATGACGAGAGCATCATCCGCCGCTTCTCCGACATCGACGTGGTGACGCGCGTGCGCGAGGCCCTCACCCACAACCGGCTGCGGCTTGATGCGCAACCCATCGCGCCGTTCAGCGAATCCAGGCACAAGCCGCCGCACTTCGAACTGCTGCTGCGCATGATCGGCCGCGACGGCGAGACGCTCGGCCCCGACACCTTCCTGTCGGCGGCGGTGCGCTACCAGATGATGGCCGACATCGACCGCTGGGTGCTCAAGCGCGCCATCACGCTGCTCAAGCCCTACACGGAACAGCTGCAGTCCCGTCCCTGCGTGTTCTCCATCAATTTCTCCGGCCAGTCCCTGGGCGATGACGAATTTCCGGAATTCCTGTTCGACAGCGTCCAGAAGAGCGGCATCAACCCGCGGGTGTTCTGCTTCGAACTCACCGAGAACGCCACCATTTTGAACCTGTCGCGGGCCGAGGTGGTGATGCGGCGGCTGCGGCGCATGGGCTGCGAGGTGGCGCTCGATGACTTCGGCACCGGCCTGTGTTCGTTGTCCTACCTGCGGCAGCTGCCGGTCACAATGCTGAAGATCGACGGCAGCTTCGTCCGCGATGTCACCCGCGACCCGCGCGCCGACAGCATGGTGCAGGTCATCGCCCAACTCGCGCGCACCATGTCACTGGACACCGTTGCGGAGTATGTGGAGACTGAAGAGATCCGCGAGCGGATCGCCCAACACGGCGTCGACTATGCGCAAGGCTACGCCATCGGGCGCGCCGAGCCATTCGATGAAGTCCTGAAGCGTCTGCCCCAGCTCAATGGCGGCGTGCCGGTGATCAGCACCGGCGCCACCGGGCCAGCGGCGCTGGCGGCCGGAAACAGCTGACCCGCCCGACCCGCCGCCGCGTTGGCGAAGCGTTTTGTCGAGGTTGAACTTTGGGCGTACTGCATTTCCTGCTGGATACATTCCTGCACCTGGACCGGCACCTGGTCGATGTCATCGCCCTGTACCACACCTGGATCTATGGCATCGTCTTCGTGATCATCTTTGCCGAGACCGGCCTCGTGGTCACTCCATTCCTTCCCGGCGATTCACTGCTGTTCGCGACCGGGGCGCTGGCGGCGGTGGATACGACCGGCACCTTGCATGCGCCGCTGATGTGGATTCTGGTATGCGCCGCCGCGATTCTCGGCAATACCTGCAACTACGCGATCGGCCGCGCCCTGGGTCCGCGGGCGTTTTCCGGGCGGATCCGCCTGCTGAAGCCCGAACACCTCAAGCGCACCGAGGCCTTCTTCGTCCGCCACGGCGCGCTGACGATACTGCTGTCGCGCTTCATGCCGCTGTTGCGCACCTTCGCACCCTTTGTGGCGGGCGTGGGCCGGATGCCGTACGCGACCTTTCAGGGCTACAACATCGCCGGCGGCATCGCCTGGGGGAGCCTGTTCATCTGGGGCGGCTACCTGTTCGGCAACATCCCGCTGGTGAAGAACAATTTCGGCCTGGTGACGGTGGCCATCATCTGCGTGTCACTGTTGCCCATGGCGTGGGCCGTCTTCAGCGATCGCAAACGGTGACGCGGTTGCGTCCCCCGCGCTTGCTGCGATAGAGGGCGGCATCCGCCTGGCGCAGCAGCGCCTCGGCCGCGGCGCCGTTCGGACCAGGGCCTGGGTCAAGGGCGGCGACGCCGAAACTTGCGGTGTAGCGTACTTCGCCGGACTCGGTGCGCAGCACGCTCCCGGCGCACAGCTCGCGCAGCTTCTCAGCCACCTTCACGGCCTGCGCCAGGTCCGTGTCCGGCAGCACCACCACGAACTCCTCGCCGCCGTAGCGAGCGACCCAGTCGATGTCCTCGCGAATCGCGCTGCGCGCCAGCGCGACGAAATTCTTGAGCACGTCATCGCCGACCTGATGCCCATGCTGGTCGTTGATCGACTTGAAGAAATCAAGGTCCGCCAAGATGGCCGACAGCGGCCGCGGCCGGCGCCGTGCCTGCTCCACCTCCTGCATCAGCTGCTCATTGAGGTAGCGGCGGTTGAAGGTATCCACCAGTGGATCGGTGATGGACAGCCGCTGGATCTGCGCGTTGGCATCGCGCAGCGATTGTTCCAGCCGCACGATGCGGCGGCCCGCGGCCAGGCGCGCCAGCAGCTCCGCCTCGTCGGCGGGCTTGCGGACATAGTCGTCGGCGCCGGCTTCAAGGCCGATCACGACGCTGCGTGTGGATATCTGGCCCGTCAGCAGCAGGATGTACAGATAGCCCGGCAGGCGCGTGGCGCGCACCTTGCGGCATAGGGTGGGACCGTCCATGCCGGGCATTTCCCAGTCGGTGACCAGCAGCTGGAAGCGCCCGGTGGCGAGCTTCTCGAGCGCGCTGGCGCCATCGCTCGCGGTTTCCACAGCGAAGCCACCCCGACGCAGCATGCGCTGGGTCATCAGCATCTGGGTGGGTTCATCCTCCACCAGCAGCAGGCGCAGCGGTGCTTCGGCGCTCAAGAAAAACTGACCTCAATGACGCGGGCGCATTCGCCCAGCGCCGAGCGCAGCTGCTCCACCAGCCCGGAGAGCTCCGCGCCAGGGGCCACCGGGGCGGTGTGCTCCAAGGCCAGCGACAGGTCCATGATGCGCTGGGCACAAACGCTCCCGGCGCCGCCTTTGAGCTTGTGCGCCAGCGCCTTCACCTGCACACGGTCCTCGCCGGCAACCGCCTGCCGCAGTTCCTCGAACAGACGGGTGCTGCTGGCCATGAAGGTACGGCACAGCTCCTCCATGAACTGCGGGTCATCGCCAACCAGAGTGCGCAGGCGCGCCAGGTCCAGGGCCGGCGCGATCACGCGCTCGACCGGGCTGCGCGCCGCGTCAAGCGTGGCCGGATCGCGCGCACTTCCCAGTCCGTGGCGCTCGAGGATTGACCGCAGCTGCCGCGGTTGCAGCGGCTTGGTCAGCAGGCCGTCCATGCCGGCCGCAAGGCAGCGATCAAGCTCATCGGTCATGGCGCTGGCGGTGAGCGCGACGATGGGCACGCGCCGGCCCGGCGTCTCGGCGCGGCGTATTTCGCGGGTCGCCGTGAGGCCGTCCATGATGGGCATCTGCACGTCCATGAGCACCAGATCGATGTTTGAGTGCGCGCAGAATTCTACGGCCCGCAATCCATTGTCCGCCAGTTCGACCTGGCAGCCGAGCCGCTCCAGGAACCGCTTTGTCACCTGCTGGTTGACGATGTTGTCCTCCGCAACCAGCACCCGGCCGCGGTACTGGCCGACGGCCTTCTCCGCCGCCAGCGAACTGCGCGTGACCAGCTGCGCGTGCGAGCCGCTCTGGTGGGTGCTGTCCATGACCCGCTCGACGCAGGCGCGCAGCTCGCGGCCGCGCACCGGCTTGGTCAGATAGCCGGCAAATCCCAGATCCGCGAGCCGTCGCGTGCCGCCATGGCGGTCGAGCGAGGTGAGCAGCACCAGCGGCACCGGCTCAAGCTCCGGATCGCTCTTGAGCTTCTGCGCCAGCCAGCTGCCGTCGGCGTCCGGCATCTGGTCGTCGGCAATCACCAGGTCAAAGGGCTGCCCCTCGGCAACCGCCTGCTTGAGCAACGCCACCACGTCCCGGGCACGCCCGGTGGTCTGCACAACATGGCCCGCGGGCAGCAACTGGCCGCGCAGCACCCGGCGGTTCGTGTCGTTGTCATCGACGACCAGGATGCGGCGGCTGACCGTGGCCTGCGGTAACTCGAGCAGACGCTCGGTGGTCGTGGCCAGGGGTTCGCAGGGCAAGGTCACCGAGAAGCTGGTGCCCACGCCCGGTCTTGACACCACGTTCACGGTGCCGCCCATCAGTTCGCACAGCCGCTTCACGATGGACAGCCCCAGGCCGGTACCGCCGAAGTGGCGCGTCGTTGAGGCGTCGGCCTGCACAAAGGGCTGAAACAGCCTCTCGACCACGTCCGGTGCCATGCCGACACCCGTATCACGCACTTCGAAGTGCAGCAGTACCCGGTCGCTGCGCGTGCCCAGGTTGTGTACCTCGATGACGACCTCGCCGGCCTGGGTGAACTTCAGGGCATTGTTCGCGAGGTTGGTCAGGATCTGCCGCAACCGATGCGGGTCCGCCAGCACGCACTCCGGCGTCGCCGGATCCACATTGACGATGAACTCGAGATTCTTGGCCGCGGCCTGCACGGCCATCATGGCGCCGACATCCTCGACGCAGTCACGGACATCCACCTCGACCGCCTCGACTTCAAGCCGCCCGGCTTCGATCTTCGAGAAATCCAGGATGTCATTGAGTATCCCCAGGAGCGAGGTCGCCGAAGTGCGGATGGTCTCGGCGTATTCGTGCTGCACGGCGTTGAGCGAAGTGTCGAGCAGCAGCTCGGTCATGCCCAGTACGCCATTCATCGGCGTACGGATCTCATGACTCATGTTGGCCAGGAAATCACTCTTGGCGCGATTGGCGGCAGAGGCCTCCTCGGTCGCGGCCACCAGGGCGGCGCTCGCCTTCAGTTGCGCGGTGATGTCCTGGATGGAGCCGGACAAATGCGTCGGCGTGCCGTTCTCATTGCGCTCGCAGCGCCCGCGTGAACGAACCCAGCGGTTTTCGCCGTTGCGATGGCGTACCGGAAACATCACATCAAAGGAGGTGCCCTGCTCGACGTGCTGCCGCGCGGCTTCCTCCACCGAGATGCGCTCGGCGGGGGGCGTCAGCTCCAGGATGCTGGACGGAAAGGGCTCATCGCAGGTGTAGCCCAGCATCTCGCGCACGCTGGGCGAATACCAGGTGGCGCCGCTCACCAGATCGTACTCATACAGGCCGTCGCTGCTGCCCTCGACCGCGCGCTCGAAGCGCGCCCGGATTTCGCGCAGCTCCACCTGGGCCTGCCGTTCATCATGGATGTCGATCAGCTGGCCCGTGAGGCTCGCGATGCGCCCCAGCTTGTCGCGCTCCGTCGCCCCGCGGCGGCGGAACCAGCGCCACTGGCCGGTGGCGGTGCGCAGGCGCAGCTGCACGTCGTACGGGGATTCATCGGCGATATGGCGCGCGAAGGCGGCGCGAACCGCGGCCTCATCCTCAGGATGGGTTTCGGCGTGAAAGCTTGCGGCGCTTACCCGCCGTTCACGCGGCGCGAACCCCAGCAGCTGCTGATAGGCTTCCGAGCACCACACCTGGTCGGTGCCGAAGTCGTACTCCCAGTGCCCCTGGAAGCTGGAGCGCGAGGCGCGCTGCAGCCGCAGTTCCGCCTCGTACTGCTGGGTGACATCCTGCACCGCGCCGGACAGCCTGACGGTGCGGTCATCGACCACCTCGGCATCCCCGACACAGCGCACCCACAGGCGCGCCCCGTCACGACGCACGGCCGGCAGTGTCAGGTCGAGGCCCTTGCCGTTGGCGACAGCTTCACGAAATGCGGTGTCGAGAATCGGCCGGGCTTCCTGCGCAAAGCAATCCACAAACTGCGCCAGCGTGATCACGGCCGACCGATCCATGCCGAAAATCTGCCGGGCGTGGCTGGACCACAGCGGAGTCATCGACTCGACGTCCAGCTCCCAGGCGCCCAGGCCGGTCATGTTGGCAATGGTGTCCAGCAGGTGGGCGCTGCGTTGCTGGAGGGTTTCGGGGGACGGGCGGGCGGGCATGGGAATCAACCTACAAAACCGTGGCACAATCCGCCAATGAGCGGACGTACCCGAGGATACGCCCACCGCGTCGACATTGCGGCTGGGGCAGAGCTGGTCTGGAAGGCCCTGACGCAGACCGAGAACCTGCGCAAGTGGTGCTCGCCCGAGGCGCAGATCAATGCCCGGGAAGGGGGCCACTTCCGCGCCAGCGTTGATCGGGTCACGGAAATGGAAGCGCATATCGATGTGCTGCTGCCGCAACGGCGCATGCGGCTCATCTACCAGCCCACCGAGGCTCTGCTGCAGAACGACAGCCCCATTGTGGATGACTTCATCCTCGATGGTTCCGAGCCCGGCAAGACCGTCCTGCGGCTGCTGGGCTCAGGGTTTCCCGCCGATCATGAGTCCGACACCTTCTACATGCGCCTGCGCACGGGGTGGGAGCGGGCGGTGGCGCGGCTGAAGGTGCTGTCCGAACAGCTAGCAAAGGAGAGCGCCTGATGGCCGGATTCCTGTTTCGCGCAGCGCTGTCCATGGTCGGCCTGTGGATCGCCACGCGCTGGATCAGCGGCATACGCATCGCTGACGCGCAGACGCTGGTGCTCGCGGGCCTGTTGCTGGGGGTGGTCAATGCCTTCGTGCGGCCCATTGCCGTGATTCTGACCTTCCCGCTCACCCTTCTGACCCTTGGACTGTTCCTGCTGGTGGTCAATGCCGGCATGCTCGGCCTTACGGCCTGGCTGCTGCACGGCTTTCACGTGGCGAACTTCAGGGCTGCCCTGTTGGCCAGCCTCGTGGTCAGCGTGACCAGCTGGATAGGGTCGATGTTCATCGGGTCGCGGGGCCGGTTCGACGTCTACACCAAGCGCTGGCGCTGAAGCGCCTCCTCAAGGGCGCTGGTCATGGGCTTGAGGAAAAAACTGTCCTCCGGCATCGACTGCACCTGGATGCCGTGGCGGCCCAGCGTCTGGGCCACCACCGGCCCGACGGCGGCGACGTGGGTGCGCGCGAGCGCCTGCGCGACGCGGGCTGCGCCGCCCACCGCGATCAGCCGGCGAACCTGCGGCGTGCTGGTGAAGGCGATGGCATCGATGCCGCCGCCTTCGATGGCGGCCAGCAGCTCCAGCACCGCGGCATCCTCGGTGGAATCCGCGTACCTGTAGGGCGCGACGGTCAGGACCGCGGCCCCGCAGCGCTGCAGGAATTCACTCAATGGCAGGTTCGGTTCCTGGCCATACAGCTGCACCCCGAAACTGCGGCCCTCGAGGCTGAAGGCCAGCGGCTCGAGCGCGGCGATGACGCCGGCGGTGGTGGGAACCTCGGCGGCGATGTCGGGTTTCAATCCCAGCTCGCGCAGTGCGCGCGCCGGCTTCGGGCCGCGCGTAATCTTGCGCACCTTCGCCAGTTGCGCCAGGAACGCGCTCTTGAGCGCCGGCTCATGCTGATCGATGCAGCCCAGCAGCCGCCGTAGCCCTTCGCCGGTGAGCAGAATCAAGTCATCGCAGGCGCCTTCGGCGAAACGGCGGATGAAATTCAGCACCGGCGCCGGATCGGCGGCGTCGCGGATCGCGACCAGCGGACAGCGCAGCACCCGCGCGCCACGCCGCTCCAGCAGCGCGGCAAACAGATCCAGCTCGCGGGTTTCGGGAACGGCGATGGTCCTGCCGGCAAGCGTCTGGGTTTCCATGCCGCGCAAGCTTACCGCGTCGCCGCGGTGCATGCCGTGGACCGGTTGCACCCGGCGGGGGCATTTGCGCATGCCGCACCCGCCCTGGCCCGTGGCACAGCTGTTGCAGGATCAACAGTTGCCCGCAACCTCGGAGTCATCCTTGGCCGCCGTCCTGCCCGAATTCCCGCTCGCCGATCCGGCACTGCCGCCCATCGTCATCGTGGGCAGTGGCCCCGCGGGCATGCACGTCGCGGCGGCACTGGCGCGCTGCCTGCCGGCCGCGCCGCGCCTGGTGTATGGCGATGAGCCGTGTGAACCCTACGATCGGGCGCGTCTGTCGGCGTTCCTGGCCGGCGAACTGCGCTGGGAGTCCCTCGCCATGGACCCCGCACTGCTGCAGGACCCGCGCCTGGAGCGCCGCTTCGGCTGCACGGTCACCGCCATCGATCGCGACGCACGCCATGTCGTCGACTCCTGGGGCCGCATCCAGCGCTATTCGAAACTCGTTCTGGCCACGGGCGCGCGACCCCATGTGCCGCGGCTACCCGGCATCACGCTGGCCGGCGTGTTCACCTTCCGTGACTTCCGCGATGCGCAGCGCCTGATCGCGCGGCGCGCGCGCACGCGGCGCACCGTGGTGCTGGGCGGAGGCCTGTTCGGTCTGCAGGCGGCGCGCGCGATGCGCCGCTCGCGTACCGAAGTCGTGGTCATCGAGCATTGCGCGGGGCTCATGCCCCGGCACCTGGATCCGGTGGCCGCGGCAATGCTCAAGGAGCATGTGGAGCGCAGCGGACTGCGCGTGGTGCTCGATACCGGCGTGCGCAGCATCTACGGCGATACCCGCGTGGCGGGCGTGCGCCTGATGAGCGGAGAGGACATCGCCTGCGACACCATCATTCTGGCCACGGGCCTGCGGCCGCGGGTGGAGCTGGCGATTGCGGCCGGGCTTCCGGTACGCAGCGGCATCAGGGTCGACGATCAGTTGCGAACGGTCGACCCGGATATCCATGCGGTGGGCGAGTGCGCCGAGCATCGCGGCGTTGTGTATGGCCTGGCGTGGCCGGGCCTCGAGCAGGCGCAGACCGTCGCGGCCGTGCTGGCCGGTGAGCAACGCGTCTATCACGGCTCCTCGAGCGGGCTGGACATGCAGGTATCGGGTCTGCCGGTCTTCAGCGCCGGCCGCGTGGCGCCGGAGCGGCTGGGCGACGGTGACAAGGAACTGGCCTATCAGGGCCGCGGCGCCGCCCAATACTGCAAGGTCGTCCTGACGCGGGGCCGGATCAGTGGCGCGCTGGCCATAGGGTCCGGGTTCGATACCAAACGGTTGCAGCAGGCCGTGCTCGAAGGCACGCGCGTGCATGCCTGGAACCGCTGGCGTTTTTCACTGCATGGCAGGCTGTGGGCCTAGGTGTCAGGCATGCCAAGTGTACGACCGACTCGGTCGACTACTTGCTGGATCATGGCTGCTGAGATCGTACCGAGCCTTGTCGCGTCGGCGGCATCGATTGTGGCGATCTTCGCCGGGCGAATCACAGAAGGCGCGGGCAGGCCCGCGCGAGCGAGGGCAGTGATCATGACATCGCCCGGCCAACCTCGATTCTCAGCGCTCGTGATCATGGCCACCCACACAAGTCCGTGAGCGTCTCCCAGGCTTGGAACTGACACGACCAGGGCAGGACGCGATTGTCGAGTCGACCTGTCCGTGTACGGAAACGGAACTTTCACGACGTCACCTTGGCTAAAGATCGCCATACGCCTTGCGGTCCGCAGCTGAGTTCCACTCGCCGAATGTCCGGAATGGATCATCGCCCTCGGAGACCTGGCGGGCCTTGGTGAGGACCACCTGCTCACCCCGGATCTCGTAGACGAGTTCGTCGCCCTCCTTGAGCTTCAAGGCCGCACGTATCGGTTGAGGTATGGTCGTTTGTGCCTTGCTGCTCAGCTTGCTCGTGATCATGCGTCCCTCGCTGGTAAGGATCTTCCTTACAGTATGGAATATCCTTACTGGCGTCAAGCCGCATGTCGTGCTGATGCAGGCGCTGTCCGGGTGCTGTCCGGGCGGGTGTCCGCGGACATGCGCTTGGCGGTTCGCCATCCCGAAATGTAAATCAGAACAAGGGGTTAATCCGTAACTGGATATGGCACATCATTTGCTCTTTCATGCCCATCATGATGCTGGGCTACTACCTGGAACTGGCCTGCCGTAGTTTGCGGCACAACGTTGTACTGACCGTCCTCATTGTCGCGGCGGTCGGCGTGGGCATCGGTACTTCCATGACCGAGTTCGCCGTCATGCGCGCGATGTTGGGGGACCCTGTCCCGGACAAGTCATCAAGGCTCGTGGTGCCGCAGATCGATGTCTGGGGTCCCGACTCGCGGCAAAGCCGCACCGGCCCCGCTGAGTTGCCCGATCAACTCAGTTACCGCGATGCCATGGCCTTGATGCAGGCACACAAAGGAATTCGGCAGACGGCGATGTATGGCCTCGAGCCCGATGTGACACCCGACCGAGGCCGGCCTTTCCCGGCGTCGGGCCGCGCGACATACGCGGACTTCTTCACCATGTTCGAGGCGCCGTTCCGCTCCGGTGGGCCTTGGTCGCAGGCGGATGATGCGCAGCGCGCCAATGTGGTGGTGTTGAGCGCCAAGCTTGCCGACAAGGTCTTTGCGCATACCGATGCCGTGGGCCAGAAAATCACCCTCGATGCGCGCGACTATCGGGTAGTGGGCGTGCTCGCTCCATGGCAACCCATACCACGTGTCTACGATATGACGGGCAGCGCCATCCGGGAGGCTGACGATCTGTATCTGCCGTTTTCAACGGCCATTGATCGGCAGATGCGCCAATTCGGCAGCAATAGCTGCACTTCGGTGCCACCCGCAGGATGGGACGGGCATCTGAAATCGGACTGCGTATGGATAGCGTTCTGGGCGGAGCTGTCCAGCGCGGGCGCCATCGATGACTACCGGCAGTATCTTCTGAACTATGCCGCTGAGCAGCGTGCGGCCGGGCGCTTCCACTGGCCGCCATTGGTTCGTGTCCATAGCGCCCGCGAGTGGATTGCGCTGCGCAAGGTGGTCCCCGACGCGGTGAAGCGCAGCACGCTCATTGCCTTCGGCTTTCTCATCGTCTGCTTGATCAACGCCGTCGGGCTCATGCTGGCCAGGTTTTCCGGCCGGGCGGCCGAGCTTGGCGTGCGACGCGCGCTTGGCGCCAGCCGCTGGAGCATTTTCTGCCAATGCATGACCGAAACTATGCTGGTCGGCGTGCTGGGTGGTGTTCTCGGGCTTGGTCTGACGGCGCTCGGCCAGGCCTGCGAGCGGGCGCTGGACGGTGGCGACAGCCCCGTGACGCGGCTCCTATATTCCCTGGATACGGGAATGGTGCTCATCACCGTCGGGGTTGCGGTCGCGGCGACGGTGTGTTCGGGCCTGTACCCGACCTGGCGCGCCAGCCGCGTGCAGCCGGCACTGCAACTAAAGACCGACTGAGCGCCATGCAAATCATGCCTGTCCTGAACTCACTGCGTCGCAACCGGATCGGCGCCGTGCTCATCGGTCTGCAGATCGCTTTGACTCTGGCCATCCTTTGCAATTCATTCTCGGTCATTCAGCAGCAACTGCGGCACATGGTCCGGCCCACCGGCATTGATGAAGCCAATATCGGCATAATGCGCAATCAATGGGTCGGCGAGCCCATCGATTTGAAGGCCCGGGTGCTGGCGGATCTGGCGGCGTTGCGCAGCGTGCCGGGGGTCGTGGACGCGGAGGCTATCAACGCCTTCCCGCTGGGCGGCTCCGCGTGGACCACCGGTATGAAATTGAGTCCCGATCAGAAGTTCGCTACCGCGCATACGGCCGTTTACCTGGTCGATGACCACGCCATGTCAGCCTTGGGTCTCAAGTTGACTGCGGGACGATGGTTCAAGGCCGGGGAAATCGGCGAGGCGCGCTACGATGAGGACAAATTCCCGGCGATTGTCATTGTGACTCAGAGTCTTGCTCGTGCGCTCTTTGCGCGCACCAGTGCCCTCGGTCAAGTGGTGTACTTTGGTGGCTCACAACCTGCGCGCATCGTGGGCATCGTCGAACATGCTCAGACACCGTTCGCCGTGCAGACCCCAGGGGGAGCAGGGGTGGACGACGGCTCATTCTTCCCGTACCAATATCTCAGTAACGACATCAGGTACATCGTCCGAACCGTTCCCGGTCAGCTTACGCTGGCCATGAAATCTGCCCAGGACCGGCTCTTTCAAATCACGCCGCAGCGGGTGGTGACGTCGGTGCAGACCTTTGCCGAGGTACGTCACAGTGTGTTCACGTCCGAGCGCAAATCGAGCGTCGTTCTTGGTGCCTTGTGCGCACTGCTACTGTCGGTGACGGCGCTGGGTGTCGTGGGCCTCACCATGTACTGGGTCTCGCAGCGGCGGCGCTATATCGGCATGCGCCGGGCACTGGGAGCGCGGCGCGGAGACATCCTGCGCTATTTGCATCTGGAGAATCTCATCATCGCAGGAGGCGGCGCGCTGCTGGGAATTACCCTGGGTGTGGGCGGGAATGTCTGGCTGGCAACCACCCTGGCCCTGACGCGCATGAGCCCCGCATTCATCGGCGCAGCCGCCGCCATCGTGCTTGGTTTGAGCCAGTTGGCAGTGATATGGCCGGCCCTGCGCGCGGCATCGATTCCACCCGCGGCCGCCATTCGTGGTCGCTAGGTAGGTTTCCGCCTGGCTCAGGACGGTGGGGCGTCCTGTCCCTCGCCGTCCTTCTTGCGCATGTTCGACATCACCGCGGCCATGATCAGTCCGCCCTCGTACAGCGCGTACATGGGTATGGCCATGATGCACTGGGACATGGCATCAGGCGGGGTCACCGCGGCGG
>JBARBG010000029.1:0-2173 GCA_049792815.1 Steroidobacteraceae bacterium
TCGCTGGAAGTTTGCAAGCTCTGGGCGCCGTACTGAGCTCCCGCACGAGCGGCCTCGGACACTTGCAGATAGGCGAAGAACATCCTGCCCGCATCGGCGACGATCATCAGGATCAACAACACCACCGGCGCCAGCATGGCAACTTCCACGGCGGATTGTCCTCGCCGCCAACCGCTATACGATCGTTTGTGCAATATCGTGGGTTGTTCCTTCATTGACTGATAACCATCTGCGTCGTCGCCGTAAGCGGCAGCGTTACGGGACTAAAGAACGGAACCGTGATCGGAAAGTTATATTGAACCTGAACCTGCACCTTGCTGCCCGGGCAGTTGCTCGTGCCGCTTGGACAGCTATTCGGAATCCACGACGCAGTGACCGACGGCGCACTCCCGGAATTAAGCCAATCCGCCATTCCCTGGACATAGGTCGTGATATCGCTCTGGGTGGCGGGACCGGTCGGGGTGCACGAGCTGCACGAATAGGTACTGCCGCGCACCGATGCCCATCGTGCACCCGCATTTGCCGCGTATGAGACTTCGGAATAGGTGTAGAGTGCGGTCGCGAAATTAATGATGCCGAATATCATAAGTGGCAGCACAAGAAGCATCACCATCCCGAACTCCGCGGACGCTTGTCCGCGTCGATATAGGCATTTGCGGAGAAAAGTCCGGTCGGGTTGATTTCTTTGCAACTGCTGTCGGTTATCCATGGTACGGCCGCCGGCAAACCTTCTGAGTTCACGCGCTTCGAACGAATCGGCTGCGTCAGCGCTCACCGTCCACGTTGAGGGCTGTCTCATAAGTCTGACAACCAGTCTCGCCCCTGCTCGCTGCTGGTTGGTTGGACTTATTTGCGTGAAATACCCCTCTATATTCTGCTTGGGCAGTTTTAACGTCTGCCCAGCATAAGTCAAGGGCAAGGATGTGCCTATAGTTCATCGTATTGGTTATTCAACAGCCATTAGCTCAGCTAAGCCATCTTAAACTTGCCTGCGAGCGAGTGGCAATGGGTATTTTACGGAGCGGAACTTCTCGGTGGAGGCCCAAGCTAGCCTACACGGTGGTATATTCACCTACGATTAGTTATGTTCATGCGATGGAAGGGTGGCGAGTTATGCGGCCGCGGTGCGGCGAAGATGAGCGCAGCCTCCGAGGCTGCTGCCGCTGACCAAGTGGTACAGCGCGTCGAGCTGCCGTGCGCCGGTGCCCATCGCGTCGAGGAAGACGTTCGAATCCTCGAGCACCTCGAGCTGCGGATCGACGCGTCGTAACTCGGTCGGATTGTGCACCGTCCAGGAGAAGGTCGTGCCGAGTTGCCGATGCGCGGGACGTCTCGTTACGATCCAGGCGCCGAATGGACTGGCGTAGTCGAACGCAATTTCAACCTCGGCGCGTCGCAGGTCCGCCGCGTCCGCTTGCGCTCGGAACAGCGACTCGACCTGCGCTCGCTGCAGGAAAAACAGCACGCCTTCCGCAACCACGATGGCGGGTCGTCCGGTGTCCCACGGAATCGAGGCGAACAGCTGCGAGTCCGTAACATCACCGGCAATGATTCGCCGGCGCGTGCTCTCGGCGAAGAAGCGGCGGCGTATCGCAATCACCGCGGGCAGATCGACGTCGATCCAGGTAAATCGGCCGTCGCTCGCTTCCTCGAGATCTTCGAAGCTCGGGTCGAGACCGCATCCGAGGTTGATGCACAATCCGTCCGGATGGCGTTCGAGAAACCGGCGCACCGTCTGCCCGAACCATTGCGATCGCAGCACCACGGCTCGAACTTCGCTGGGGTTGAGATTGAAACTTCGCGGATCGACGTCAAGCTCGCGAAGGATCTCGGTGGAGCGGCGGCCGCGGTACCGAATCTCAGGGGCGTCAGTTGCGGCGAGCGCTTTCGCCGCAAGGGTCACCAGCATCGTGGCCGATACACCAGGCAGAGCGGACACGCTCGGGGCGAGCGTCATATTTGGCGGGACAATGCGCTTGCCGTTCGGTTCCATCGAGGCCCCCGGTACAGCGAACGCTTACGCATAGCCGATGCGTCGCGAGTATCACAAGAGTGTTCGAGCCGGAGGTAGTGTCCGGGTTTTCAGTGGGGCGGGCCGCCGTGCCCGCCCTCTCCTCAAGGTGCGTGAATCGTTCGTTGGTAAGCGTGGACGCGGAAGTCCACGCGTCGATGG
>JBARBG010000030.1:0-99398 GCA_049792815.1 Steroidobacteraceae bacterium
GTCGCAGCAACGGCCGGGCGCGATGCGTGCATGGATGTGATTGACGTTCACGGGCGCACGGTGGTTCCGGGGCTGATCGACAACCACAACCATTTCGTGCTGCTGGCCGAGCGGCCCGGGCACGATACGCGTCTGGAATCTGCGACCAGTATTGCCGACGTGCAGGCGGCGCTGCGCACCAGGAGCGGCACCCTTCCCGAGGGCGCCTGGATCACGGCCATGGGCGGCTGGATCCCCGGACAGCTCGCCGAGAAACGCGTGCCCACGCTCGCGGAACTGGATCAGGCGGCCCCCAACCATCCGGTGCTCCTTTTCGTGGCCTTTACCGGTCCTGCGGTCACCAACAGCAGGGGCCGCAGCTACCTTGCGGCCCACGGGGTCGAGGTCAGCGAGACCGGAATGATCGGCGCCGGCGCAGCCTCGCTTGCGGCCATGCACACGCTCGCCGCGCTGCAGACGATTGAGGACAGGAGGCAGGGCGTGCTGGATGCCATGGCTTATTCGGCGAGTCTTGGCGTGACGACAAATGTGGACATGGGCGAATTCGTCGAGCCCGGAACTCGTGACATCAAGGACTCCTTCGTTTTCGACGGGCTCGCATCCGGCGATCCCTTCGCCATGTACAGCCCCTTCCTGGCCCTGCACCGTGAGGGCCGGCTCACGACTCGGCTGCGGGTATTCTTTCTGAGCATGGACCAGGGGCAGGACTTTCCGCTGGCCCGTGAGCGGGTGCTCAACGCGTTCAATCGGTTTGGTGATGACATGATGCGCGTTTCCGGCATCGGCGAATTCGCCACCAGCTGGCCGCTCTTCGGCCCGGTATCCGTGCCGCCCAATTATCTTGGCGCGCTGCAATTCATCGCCGCGCACGGCTGGTCCTTCCAGCAGCACAGTCTGTCATTGGCGGAAGACCAGATCACGGCATCAACCTTCGAAGCGGTGAACGCAGTGACCCCGATCGCGAATCTGCACTGGTCGGACGCGCACGTACCGCAGATCGACCTGGCAACGGTGAATCGCTTCAAGGCCCTGGGGGCGGGCATCGCGATACATCCCTACAAGTATCTGTCCGATTCAACCGCCGCGAACGCCGGCCCACCGGTGCGCATGATTCTCGACAGCGGGGTCCATGCCGGTGCCGGATCCGATTCGGCCCAGATATCGACTCTTAACCCATGGAACATGATTTATTACATGGTCACGGGCATCAATGCAGGGGGGCACCTGGTCAATGCGGGACAGACGGTGACGCGCGCGCAGGCCATGCGCCTGTATACCGCGGACAACGGCTGGTTTTTCCGGGAGGAAGACCGTATTGGGTCAATAGAAGCGGGAAAACTCGGTGACCTGGTGGTGTTGAGCAATGATTATTTCGACCCGAAGAAGGTGCCCGACAGCGCGCTGCGCCAGTTGCACGCGGTTCTGACGGTGGTTGACGGCAAGGTCATTTACCGGGCACCTGGCGCGATGAACTGAGCCCATATGTTAAGAATCCTGTGCGGGGATCGGCGGCGCCGGATCGCGTACACTGGCGCGCACAACATGACCCTTTGAGGAATCGGATGAAGCCCCGCACCCTGGTCAGTGCCGCACTTATCACCGGCCTTGGTATCGCCAGCGCGTGGGCTGCCTCGGATCAATCGTCCGACCCCGCGCCGGGCGCATTGCCCGAGGTCACGGTTCGAGCCCAACGCTCCAAACTGCTACCGCGTGTATCCCAGTTTGCCTACGGGATCACCGAGCCTGTCAATGGGGAGGGACTGGCGCGATGGCACTCGCCCGTCTGCCCGCTCGTTGCAGGTCTTCCGCAGCAGGACGGCGAATTCGTTCTCGAGCGCGTGTCGGAGATTGCCCGCGCCGCCGGCGTGCCCCTTGCCGGCGAACATTGCAGCCCGAATCTCTACATCCTGATGACGAGTCAGCCCAAGCAACTGCTGCTGGCGATGCAGAAGCAGAATCGCGGAGTGCCCTTTGGACATGCGCCGCCGGTGTCAATCGATGAGTTCATCGACAAGCCTCAGGCAGTGAAGGTCTGGTACAACACCTATCGTACGACTCCCGGGGGTGCGGCCCCGAGCGCGGGCGTTGCGCCCGCCGCCCAGGTTGTCGGCGGCACTATTGGTGGCGTGCCGACCTACACTGGCTCGTGGCTGGACAACAGCCATCTGCAGTCTCCTTCCGAATTTTGTTTCTCATATGTCTACGTCATCGCGGACCAGACGCGCCTGGGCGCGCTGTCGCGCGGCCAGTTCGCCGATTACGTGGCAATGGTGGGTCTCGCAGAACTGAAGGCACCGCCGCACCTGGGCGCGGCCCAGACCATTCTGAAACTGTTCGATGGCGCGCCCGATGCCGTGCAGCCTGGAATGAGCACTTGGGACCAGGCCTTTCTCAAGGCCCTGTATCTGACCGATCCGTCGACCAAGGTGCAACGCAGTCAACTGGGTGTGGAAATGGTGCGCGAGATCGGGCGCTGACCGATCTAGTCGGAGTTCATGAGCTCGGTGGCGAACAGCATGGCCATGGCGCCGCCACGCGCATCATTGCCCAGAATCGCGGCGCGCTGCAGGTACTGCTCCAGCGACGTCATTTTTGCCGTCGACTCACACACATCGATGAACGAGCCCGACGCTGCCGTGCGCGAGTTCACGGCGAGCCATGCATGCTCGACGGCCTGGCGGTAATTCGCGCCTTCTAGCCAGGCGTTCTCAAGACCGCGCTGCATGGCGAACCCTATCATCGCCGTGGCCGAGAACTCCGCATACGCTCCGGGATGATCCACGACGTTGCGCCACAGTCCATCGCGCGTCTGCAGCGGCAGCAGGGCCGCCATCAGCTGCCGATAGCTTTCCAGGGCATGCGCGTAGCCGGGATGGGTTCGCGGCAGCTCCGTCAGGGTCATCGCCAGACCCATCGCGGCGAAGCCATTGCCGCGGCCCCAGGCCGCATCGGTCGCGGGCTGGTGGCGGTAGAGGCCGTCGGGGCGCAGATCGAGTTTCTGCATGTAGCGCAGGTGCCGGTCGGCCATGTCGAAGTACCGGGTCTCACCGCTCAGGGCGCCGGCTTGCGCGAGGATGACCGTGCCCATGAAGACCGCATCGCTGAACTGATCGTTGTACGGCATGGCTTCGAGCATCTGTCCTGATGCGTCAAATCCGAGGTTGGCAACCCTTCTGACCAGGGCGGTATAACGCGCATCGCCGGTTCTGCGGGCCAGCACGGTGAACACGATGTGGCCTCCCAGCACCAGTTCACTCGGGTGCGCAAGGCTGTCCTTGCTGCCGTCGACATAGGGTTCGACGATCCGTCGTACGTCATCGAGGTCGCCAAGCCGTATGCGTGCGATCAGGGCGATGGCACCGATATACCAGGGCTGATCGAAATCATGGCCGTAGTGGCCTGCGAGCTCCTCGGCAAGCTGCCGCGGCGAGCGTTCGCGACGGCGATCGAGCTCAAGGTGAGCTTCTGATTTTGCGATAGTTTCCGTTGGCGCCAGCCAGTCGGCGGCCTTGCCGCTCCAGCGTCGTGCCGGAATTGCGCCCATGTCGGCCACCTTCTGCGCGCCAAGCGCCGCCGCAAGACCGGAGTCATCAGTCCCCGCGACCAACACGAGATCAGGTGCCTGGCTACCCAGCCAGCGCCACAGCGTGTGCGATTCGGCGTGCTCACGATAAGCGATGCCCGCGGGAGGGAACACGAGGGCGGCGCCATCCGGATTGGCGACGGGCACGGCAAGCAGCAGCACCGGCCGGCTGCGGCGTCGTTCGTACGCCGCCACCGCGGCACGCACGGCCGCCGCCGTTGCGTCCTCCCCGTGCAGACCACCGACCAGTACCACGGTTGGCGCAGACTTCCCGGTCGCGGGTACCGCCATGGCATCGATCCGGGCGCCGCTGCTCGCAAGGCCGATGTCGAAGACCTCCGCGGCGGCCAGCGGTCTCGCAATCAGAACAGTGAACATGGCCAGCACTGCAGCCACAACCAAACGAGCTGTCATGCCGCGATTCTAGGCCAGAAGTTGGCCCGGTTCACGCGGCTTGCAACACAGGGCCTCGGGCGCTAGGCTCGCAGCGCTTCATTCCACCTACCTTATGCGAGGTCCAGAGAACTATGAATGTTCAAACACTAGTGTCGGCTGGATCAGCGAAGTTCATCGAGCTGCCAGAAGCCTGAACCGCATTCGGGCGGTAGTTCGCCCGTCGCTCGCCTTTGCTGCAACCAGCCTGCGTTCGGCCCCCGGGTATACGGGGCGCCGCGGTGCATCGCTATGAATTGCAGGTTTCAGCAATGTTCACAGAATCCGTCTCTCTGGCCCAGCTCGGCTGGCGGCCCTTTTATTCGCAGCAACTGACTCTGGAGGATTTGCACGACGCCTTTCCCGCGCGGGTAACCGTCGTGCAGCGCAACCTTTTGCTGGTTCTCGCCGAATCCGGTGAGCATCAAGTGACGCTGCCGCAACGGCTGCGGCCTGACGGCGCATCGCCGAATATCACCGTGGGCGACTGGATGCTCGTTCAGGCGGGAAATCATCAGGTCGAGCGACTCCTGGAGCGACGATCGGCGATAACGAGGCTGGCGGCCGGCACTGCTCCGGCGCTCCAGTCCATCGCAGCCAATGCCGATACGCTGTTCGTCGTGACGTCGTGCAATTCCGATTTCAATCCCTCGCGCCTCGAGCGCTACCTCGCGATCGCGCATGAAGCCGAAGTAACGCCGGTTATCGTCTTGAGCAAACTGGATACCTGTGCCGAACCGGCCCCTTACATCGACGGCGCCCAAGGCCTATCCAGTGGCGCCTCGGTGATAGCGGTAAACGGCACGGATGCGGCCAGTTCCCTCGAAGCGCTCGGCCCATGGCTGGATGAGGGGCAGACTGTCGCGTTCGTCGGCTCTTCGGGTGTCGGTAAATCCACTCTCATCAACACCCTGCTCGGGACGAATACCCAGGACACCCGGGAAATACGCCAGTCCGATGACAAGGGGCGGCACACGACCACGGCGCGCTACCTGCTACGGGCCCCCTGCGGTGCGTGGCTGATTGACACGCCGGGAATGCGCGAGCTGAAGATAGGGACCGCGCAGGCGGGTCTGGCACGAACCTTCGGTGATATCGATGCGCTCGCCGTTCAATGCCGTTTCCGGGACTGCAGTCACCGCCAGGAAAAAGGCTGCGCTGTGCGCAGGGCCATCGAGAACGGCGAACTGGAGGCTCGGCGGTTGGCAAGCTATCTGAAGCTCGGTCGCGAAGCGGCGCGGGCTGCGGCCCCACCGTGGCAGCGACACCTTGATAACCGCCGCGCGGGACGAATGGCCCGTACGGCGCAAAAGCGCAAGCGCGACCCCGGGCGCGGGTAACAACCAAAAATCATCCGGTCACGCCCGCGGCTCAGGCTATTTCTACGGCTCGGGATATTAGAATCGCAGGGTTGGAAGGAGGCAAGGATATGGGCACCATGAACAAGCTTTATCTTAGCCGACGTCAATTCGCCGTGCGTTGTGCGGCCTTTGGCGTTTCGTTACCCGCCATCGGTGCCGGGCTGGCAACGGCGGCCTCGGGAACTGCGGCGCGACCCGTGAGGTTCCCGGATGGCATCGAGGTTCCAGCGGTCGGTCAGGGTGCCTGGCATCTGGGGCAGGAAAGACATCCGACAGCGGTTGAAATGGACGCGGTGCGCACCGGCATTTCCCTTGGCATGACACTGATTGACACTTCGGGCAACTACGGAAATGGGCGCTCTGAGCAATTCATTGGTCAGGTAATCGCCGGCCGGCGCGATCGAATATTTCTGGTTTCCAAGGTGGAGGCCGATGAAGTATCCGGGGACGGCATCTCCCGTGCCTGTGAGGCGAGCCTTTCCCGGTTGGGCACCGCCTTTCTCGATCTGTATTTGCTGCATTCGCCCGTTCCCAGCGCGCAATTCGCCGGCGTAGTGGCTGCATTCGAGCAGCTGCGCAGGGCGGGGAAGATTCGTGCCTGGGGTGTATCAAACTTCGACACGGCCCAGATGGAAGATCTGATGCGAGTTCCGGACGGTCATCTGTGCGCAACCAACCAGGTTCAATACAGCCTCGTGAACCGTCGCATTGAGCACGATCTGCTGCCCTGGTGCGTAGAGCACAATATGCCGGTGATGGCGTATTCTCCGCTCGGTGGCGACAACAATCTGATCGTCGGTGATCGCACACTGGCGCAAATCGGCGCTGCCCATGGCTGCTCGGCCGCCGCCGTTGCACTGGCCTGGGTTATCCGTGGCGGACGAGTCATCGCCATTCCAGAATCCGGCTCGCCGGTCCATGCCAGGGGAAACGCCGTGGCACTGACCTTGAACCTCACTGCGCAAGACCTTCAGGCCTTGGCTGCGGCGTATCCGGGAGCCCCCGGCGCGGCCTAGCGTTGCTCGGCCGCCATCTTGTAGGCCGCCCGGCGCTGCTCGGCGTTGTGCAGAATTTCACGCCGGCGCTGATCATCGACCAGCCCCCATTCCTTGATCTCTTCCAGGGACCTGTAACACCCCAGGCAAGTCAGGTCATCGCCGAGGCAGCAATTCCTGACGCACGGTGATGCGGCGGTTCCGAAGTCGCTGATTGAGGTAGGCGCGGCCATTGGAGCCGCAGATTTGATCACACAGGGGCAGCGAATTCCGGGTAATACTTCACAGGGAACCGCGAAAAGAAGTCCTTGCCCTGCCAAACACCAATCGGGGATCAATACTTTATGGAACTCAAGCGCGCCGGATCGCAGCCCTCACAGAAAGGGCCCGCCGAGTACTTCACAGGGACGGTGCGCATTGACCCCCTGCACACGCCGCCCGCCCCAGCCAGGACTGCCACCGCCTACGTCACGTTCGAGCCGGGGGCCCGGTCCGCCTGGCACACTCACCCGCTTGGCCAGACGTTGATTGTCACTGCCGGTTGCGGCTGGACCCAGTGCGATGGCGGCGCCATAGTTGAAATACGGGCCGGCGACGTCGTCTGGTGCCCTCCTAACCACAAGCACTGGCATGGCGCGACACCCACAACCGCCATGACTCACATCGCGGTCACTGAGATCCTGGACGGCAAAGGCGTCAACTGGCTGGAAAAGGTGCCCGATGAGGAGTATCTCGTCGGCCCGCCCAAGGCGGCTCGATAGCTGCCGGGACAGCGGCGGGAAAGGAGGGACCGCAGCGCGCGGTCCCTCTGATGCCTTCATCTATATGTGACTACTTGGCCGGAGTCGGGGCTGTCGGTGGCGGGCTTCGATAGCGGCCGACGTACGCGGCTTTGGCGACCGTCTTGCCCTTCATCGCGGCCAGCAGATCGTCGCGGCTTGCGGTATCGGGAAGATCGAGCTTTGCATTCAGCGCGTAGAGCTCGAAGATGTAGTGGTGATAGCGCGGGCCGGCCGGGGCACCCGGACCCATGTAGGCATTCTGGCCCGTCATGTTCTTGCCGTTCACCGAGCCTTCGGGGAGCTTGCCTTCCGGGATGCCGTTCGCCGATGCCGGGATGTTCCATGCCATCCAATGCAGCACATCACCTGTGCCGCCGCCTATGGCCACGTCGACATCGTGAAGAATGATCGCATACGCCACCGTGCCATCAGGCGCATTTGAAAAGGTGAAGTCCGGCTGGACGCCACCGCGTCCGGCGTATTTCTGCGGCACGATACCGCCGTCCTCGAATGCAGTGCTCTGCATCAGCAATGGCGGAAGTCTGAAGCCACCCCTGGCTGGGGCGCCTTGTGCGAACGCAGCACTGGTGCCGAGCAATGTGACTGCGAAAAGCATCGGGAGCATTCGACAAGTTCCACTGCGCATATGAACCTCCATCAGTTTCTGTGGCAGGGAGGCGAGCCTAGCGCAAATTGCGGAACGATGCCTGTGGCGTTAATCAGGTCGCGCGCATCGCCACCGTCACGGGCACGCGGGCAGCTCGCAGCGCCGGCAGGAGCCCGCCGATGAGGCCTATGCACAAGGCCCAGCCCAGCCCCAACAAGGCAAGCGAAAATGTTACTGCCATGTGAAAGCTCGCTCCAAAAGGGCTTGCGAGCAGGCCGTTGAACAGCAGCCACGCCACGAGCGCGCCGATCAAGGCGCCGGGCAGTGCCAGAAGAATGGATTCCGACAGAAAGGAGACGATGATCGGCGCGCTGCTGAAGCCCACCGCCCGCAGGATGGCCAGGTCGCGACGGCGGCTCTCAACGATGGCATACAGTGAGTTGGCGGCGCCAATGGTTGCGGCAAGGGCCATGATCGAGCCCACGAAGTAGCTCACGAAGTTCAGGATGCCGTTGAGCTGCTGGTTGTCCTGCTCAATGACCTCCGCCTCATGCTGGACTTTGAGGTGCAGTGACGAGTTCGCCTTCAGCGCGTTGCTCAGCTGGGCAAACGCCGCGGGCGACTCGAGCATGATATTCGCCTGATTATAGGTATTACGGCCGAAGGCCGACAGTATCGTGTCTCCGTCCCCGTAGACGATGCAGGCGGAACTGCCGAGATCGAAGTTCCCCACGACGAGCCAGTCCCCACCGCGCAAATGCCGGCTCGCGCCAACGCCGAAATCCGCGTACTGCCGCACGCATTTGTTGCTTGCTATCAGCTCATGAAGTCCAGCAGTGAACATGCGCCCTGCGGTGATGTGCAGTTCCGGCTGGTAGTCGCTTAGACCGGCAGTCATGCCGATCAGGGGAAATCCGGTTCGACTGCGGTCGATCTTGCCTCGCGCCTGTATGAAGACCGAAGCCTGAAAGACCACGATCGGTTCGCCACGGGCATTGCGTCGTATGCCCGGCAGTCCCCGAATGAGCGTAGCGGCGTCGTGCGTGATGTTGCTCTGCGCTGGCGATGGGGCATCGACACTCGTCAATATGGCGCGATTGGGACTGGCGTTTCCCAATGCCTCCTGTCGCGCTCCGACGCCCATGGCGAGCATCGACACCAGCACCCCGACCGCACACGCCACGCCGATGACGATGGTGCACACCAACCCAATGCGCGCAGGGATGCTGGCGAGGTTGACGCACAGCAGGGCCCAGAATTGTTTTGCGAACTTCATATCAGGCGTTACCGGCCGGCAAGCGCATCAACCACCTGAAGCCTCGCGGCCCGCGAGGCCGGTGGCGCAGCGGTGATGAGCGCGACGATAACGGCTCCGATCACGCCGAAGCCGACGACGCTCAACGGCATCGCGAGCCCGGGTACGAATTTTGCGGTGTATGGGAATACCCCAGCCGCCATGGCAAGTCCCATGAGTGCAGCAGCTACACATAAGAGCAGACTTTCACCAACGACCATCATAAAAATAGACCGATCGCTGAATCCCAGTGTCTTCAGCACCGCTAACTCCGGAGTCCGCTCGCGAATCGTCTGCATCATGATCGTGGTGATGGAGAAAAGTAGCGCCACGAGCACCGCGGCCATGACCGCGCGTATGAGGAAGTTCAGATCACCGATGGAGCGCATCTGCTGCTGCGCACCCTCCCGAAACGAGAATGTCGTGGTCTCGTTGGAGGAATTGGCGAACATGTGATCGATGGCATCGGACATCTCGACCGCACGCTTCGGGTCCGAGATCAGGACGTAGAAGTTCCGCACCGTACCCTTGTTGAGCGCCCGCGCTTCATTCAGGTAGTCGTAGTTGACTACGATGAAACCTGCCTCGCCGGGCTCGTGATCCGTGGCCGTGCCCACGATCTGGAAGTTCCAGGTTCCCGATCCATTCGTCTGCAGAGTGTTGGACTTCAGGGGTATCCGGTCTCCGATGTGCCAACCGTATTTCTTGCCTATGTCGGTGGTGATCAGCGCGCCATCACGGGTCTTCTGGAGCGCCTCAAGGTCCTTGGGCGCCACCTGAAAGATCTCCGGCACGAGCGTCAACCACAGCTTGGTGGGCGGAAGGGCCAACGCGAACACGAACTCGGTCGGCCTCTGGTACGAACCGAGGAAGCCATCGGCAAAGGACACGTCCTTCACGCCGGGAAGCAACTTGATTCGATCGAAGTAGGACAGTGGCAGCGGCGAGCCGCCGTTAGCGGCGGAGCCGACAAACAATACATCTGCGCGCGTATTGGCAATTGATCGCTCGACCCCCGACTTCATGCCCTGCATCACGCCAAACAGAGCGAAGGCCACCGCAACCTGCAGGATGACCAAGGCAGTACGTCCGGGCTTGCGCCAGATACCCGACCAGATGAGGGGAAGGTACTTCACGTGCTTCGCCCTCCCCCACGCCTCTGCGTCGCCAGATTCATTCTTGTTCCTGCCCTGCCACGGCCGGCATCACTGTTCCCTAAGAACACTTCCCTTACAAGAAAGTTGCAGGCCGCATCCGGCAATAGGGATCAGATCGGCGTGAGCTCCGAGCTAAGTCACTGAGCCAGCAGTTATTTTCGTTCTATGCGTATGCCGTGAAAATTTGGGGTTATCCTGCGACGAAGTATGTCAGCTCCCTACGTCACTGATGCCATCAACGCGATCTTCGGCACGCGCTGGCATCTTCCGATACCAACGTTCGGAGTCATCGTGGCCATCGCGCTGGTCCTGGCCACCTCCGTCGCCATCCGGTTGGTCAAAGGTTACGAAAAGCTTGGCAGGCTGCCGCCTCTCAGTCACACAATTGTTACCGATACGACCCTGGTAGCGACGCTCGCCGGAATCATCGGCGCCAGAATATTCGACATCCTGGATCATTTCGATCGCTTCATCGCGGATCCGGTTTCCATGATTCTCACGCGGAGCGGGTTCTCGATTTACGGGGGCCTGTGCTTCGGCATCGTGGCCGGCGTGATATTCGTGAAGCGCCGTTCGATCCCCGTGATACCGATGTTGGATGCCACCGCGCCCGCGATGATGCTCGGATATGGCATCGGGCGCCTCGGCTGCCAGATCTCAGGAGATGGGGATTGGGGGATTGCGGCCAACCTGTCCATGAGACCGAGCTGGCTGCCCCAATGGCTATGGGCACAGACCTATGATGGGAACATAGCCGGGGTCGCCATTGCGCCTCCAGGGGTCTACCCAACGCCCATTTACGAGTTTGCAATGGCATTGGCCATCTTTGGGTTGCTGTGGCTGCTTCGATATCACAAGGGTCGGAGCGGCCTGCTGTTCTGGATCTACCTGCTGCTCGTAGGATTCGAGCGGCTGCTCATCGAGAAGATCCGCATCAACGTCCGGTACGACGTGTTCGGTGTTCACCTCACCCAGGCAGAGGCGATTTCATTGCTTTGCGTCATCGCCGGTCTTGTGGGTGTCCTGGCGACGCTTCGCACCAGGCGCCTTTGGCCCAAGGTCATGGTCTCAGCGGCTGTGCTTTGTGCGCTGTCCGCGTGTGCGCCACATTAGACAGACGATAACCAGTCGGGGCCGAACATTGTCGGAACATTTGTCTATGCCACCCTCATCGTCCCATAAAATGCTGCTCCTCATCGGAGCGTCCCGCGGCCTCGGCTTTGCTATGGCCGAGGAATACCTCAGGCGCGGTTGGCATGTTGTTGCCACCGAGCGCAACCGAACCAAGTCGAAACTACATACTCTCTTGGGAGCCTGCGACGGGCGACTCGAAATCGAGACGGTCGACATCGTTTATCCCGAGCAAGTCGCCGCGCTGCGTGCCCGGTTGGCATCGAGGAAGTTCGACCTGCTATTCGTCAATTCCGGTGTCTCGAATGAAGATCGTGAAACCATCGCCGACGTGTCGACCGACGAATTCATGCGGGTGATGGTAACCAACGCCCTCAGTCCCATGCGCGTCATCGAGGCCTTGCAGGAGCTCGTCGTTCCGAGTGGCACGATTGGAATCATGTCCTCTGCACAAGGCAGCATCGCCAACAATGAGAACGGGCAGCATGAGGTCTATCGTGGCAGCAAGGCAGCGCTCAACATGTTCATGCGCAGCTTCGCCGCACGCCACGCCGCTGATCCGCGAACGCTACTCCTCATGGCTCCAGGATGGGTACGAACGGATATGGGCGGCCCCCAGGCGCCCCTGAGCATAGAGGAAAGCATACCGAATCTCGCAAATGTCATGGAGGCGCAGGCAGGGAAAGCGGGTCTTCAGTATCTGGATTACCTGGGCCGCAAGGTTCCATGGTGAGGCGCGGGTGATCATGGACGCCACATCGCAGCTCGAGCCGTCCGGCCACGAAGAACAGATTCGCGAGTCCCTGGAGCGTCATTGGCATGCGTCGGCAGCCGGGGACGCAGACGCGGAACACGAAATATACGCTGAGGATGCGGTCTGTGAATATCCTCAGTCGGGCGAACGAATCCTTGGACGACGCAACCTGCAGGCCTTGCGGACCCATCATCCAGGCAAGCCGTCGGGTTTCGCGGTGAGGCGCATCGTGGGCCAGGGCGATCTGTGGATCACGGAATACACCATCACCTACCAGGGACAGCGGGCCTTCACGGTGAGCATCATGGAGTTTCGCAACGGCAAGGTCGTGAACGAAACACAGTACTTTGCGGATCCCTTCGCGGCACCCGCCTGGCGCAGCCAGTGGGTTCAGCGAATCGCGTGACTCCCTAGCGCATCAATTTGGCGAGCATTGGCTGCATGGCCTGCGACCATGCGACGTAGCCTTTGGGACTGAGGACCTGGCCGAGATCATCGGTGTACAGCATGCTGTCGAGCGTGCCGTCCGCTGCGAGGAAGCGACCCCGCAAGTCAAGAAAGTAGATCCGCCGGTCGTCTGCGAACTTTGCGAGCGCATTATTCACCGGCGCCATCACTTGACGCGAGAGGTTCGTCAGTTGGCCGCGTGGCAGCGCGATCAGCAGGATTCTTGCCTGCGGCTGACGCTGGCGAATCTCGGCAATGATGGCCTTGTTCCCGCTGATGATCTGCGGCAGCTCAATTTTGTGGTTCGCAGCATCCGCGATCCCCAGCGCAACGAGCACCACGACCTTGGGTTGAATGTTGTCGAGCTCGCCATTTTGCAGGCGCCACAGCACGCTGCGCGTGTGTGCCCCCTCGACCCCGAAGTTGGCTGCCTTTAGCGGAACGTAGCTGCGATTCCATTCGGCTTTGCCGCCACTGTGCGTGTTCCACTCAGGATTGCCGCTGTTATCGTAGCGCCAGAAGTCCACTACACTGTCGCCGATGAAGACCACGTCGATGTTGCCAGCCTCGGCCTGCCTGACAAACAATGCGTGACGCTTCTTGTCAAGCTCGGTGAGCAGGCCCGCAGGCGGCTGCGCGGGTGCAGCGGTAGGCGGGCGCGCTTTGTCCAAAGCGGCGCCCGCGCCTGGATCTGCGGGCTGCGCCGCCCACGCAACATAGCCGCTACCGCCCATGAGGGTCGCAATGACCAACAGGGCAGCGGCCGAGCGCCAGCGACCGGGTTTGCGGTACGCGAGCATTTCGATTCTTTGTCGCAGAAGGGTTGAGGAACGCCCCGGCCATGCGCAACCGAGCGGTGGTATTGCAATAGTGGTCTGGGCCTTGAGCAGAGCATGGGCGTATGCCTGACGTTCGCCGGGGAATTGCGCCATGACCGCCGCGTCGCAGGACAGCTCCTGATCTGCGCGTGCATAGAACGCGGCGACGTGTGCCAGAGGATTCACCCAGTTTACGCATCTGCCGAACTCGACCAGCGCATTGATGAGAGTGTGTTTCGCGGCTCGGTGCATTGATTCATGGGCAAGGATCAGCTGCTGCTCGCGAGCGTCGAAGCGGGTGGTGAAGTCGTTGGGGAGCACGAGCCTGGGCCGAAGTACGCCGACCAGTGCAGGGCCGAGCAAAGGATCGGCGGCGAGCTTGTCACTGAGAATGAAGGCACGGGCAAGCAGCAGAAGTGCGCCCGCCATCCATAGAGCAAATAGCAGCGGCGAACTTTCGTAGGCGGTGGACCGGACTTCAGAACGCGTGTTGACCGCCCAGGTTGTGACTGTCGCCATTGCAGAATGCGTCTTGGCGGAGAGTAGTGCGCTCAGTGAGTCCCCTGCACCGGTCGCAAATTGCTCGCCAACGAGAGCGGTGTGCGCGTCGATTGTGCGAGTTTCCGGCTGGGGTGTCGGCAGGCTGATGGCCAGTGCCGTGATGGGTACGATCAGCCACAGCCGATAGACCGCTCGTGCCCCGAAGATGCGGCCCATGATCGGGCGTACGACGAGCATGAGCACGATCGCCGCGCTCGCCGCGAGATTCGCTTCAATCAGGGCATATAGAATCCGTTCACTGACCACGGTCGAGCCTCTCGATCAGACGTTTGAGCTCAGATATCTCGTCCCGGCTCAGATCCTGCCGCTCCGAGAACTGTGTGATGAACGGCGCGATCCGGCCGTTGAACAGCCGATCAATGAGCTTGCGACTTTCGTGGTGTGCGAAGTCAGCATGACTGATGAGCGGACGATAGAGATAGCGTCGTCCGTCGCGCCGCGCGGCAACTACTTTCTTCTTCACCAGCCGGGCCAGGAAGGTGCGCACCGTGCCGGCAGACCATTTCCGATCCTTTTCCAGTTTCGCAACGACCTCATCGGCTGGCATCGGGCGACCGATCATCCAGAGAACTCTGAGAATCCTGCTTTCGGCGGCGCTGACGTTCATGGAATCTAATACGGTTGTAGTTAGAGGTACTATTACATCTGTATTAGTTTGTGTCAATAGTAGGTCTGGCCGACGAATTACCGCAAATGGTCACTCGGTATTGGTGCGCGCCGATGACTGCTTATCAGTGGCATATGAGCTGCCCTGCCTCCCACCCGCACTCGTCCGGTGGGGCGTACTGCCGCCAGTACTGCATCAATCCCAGGCGCGACGCGAAGGCCTGAAAGCGCGGGTCGCGTCGGAATGGTTGCATGCCGGCCGTCCATAGTCGCTGGACGCGACTGCTAACCGCACCGGGAGCCATCGCGTCCAGGCAACGATTTGCCATGTCGTAAGCAACATCCAGTTCTCCCAGGAGTGCAAAGGCGTAGCTGCTTTGCAGGCATGCCGTGGCCTTGGCGATCCTTGCGGAACCGATGCCGCGCCCGCGGTTTGCCGGGTACAGCCGCGCGCCTGCTGAAAGAGCCGCCGCCTTGCGGCTGGGATCGGCCAGGGCGCCATAGACCAGAGTCACGATCTCCCGGGTGTGCGCCTCGTCAGGATGGGTGGCATCCAGGTAATCCAGCGCCGCGGACGTGGCATCCGCATAGTGCCCGGTACGAAGTGCTGCTTGTTCGTACACGGGACTGAAATTTGCGTGCGGCAAACCCAGGTCCTCGGCGAGTCGCGCAGATTTTAGGGCATCCGCTTCATGCCCGATGAGTGACTGCGAGTACGAACGCAGATTGATGACGGCGAGGTTGGCCGGCGCCAACGCGTAGGCCTGGTCGAATTCGGCCAGCGACGCGCGCAGCTGTCCGACCTCAGCAAGCAGGTAGCCCGCCACCAGGTGCGCATTGGCATCGCCTGGGCTGAGTAGGATCGCGCTGCGGCTATGGGTGCGCGCCTCCAGCCAGCGACCCCGCACACGTGACACGTTGGAGAGTACTTCCTCGGACTCTGCCAGAGTCGGGTCCAAAGCGATTGCCTGATTGGCGGCGCGTTCGGCCGCAGCCACCTTCTCAATCGGTTGCTCTCCGATCTCGCCTGACAGAACCAGTGCAGTTCCCATGCGTGCGAATGCGGGAGCCAAAGTGGGATCACGCGTCACCGCCGCCTGCAGGTACGTCACCGCGCGCTGAAAGGTCAGCGGCGACGGGCGATCCAGTACCGCCTCGCCCTGCAGATACAGATCATAGGCCTCAACGTTGCCGGTGCGCGACGGGGGTACGATTGCGGCGGTTGACGGACCGCCGATATTCACTTTCAGCGCCTGAACAATCTGTGATGCCAGATCGTCCTGCAGCTGGAAGAGATCCGTGTAACTGCGGTCGTAGCTCTGCGACCACAGGTGCAGTCCGTCCTGCGCACTGATCAGCTCTGCCGTGATGCGAATGCGGGCGCCGGCCTCGCGGACACTGCCCTCGAGAACCGTTCCCACGCCCAAATCGGCGGCGATGCTGCGCACGTCGACATTGCGCCCTTTGTACGCAAACGACGAGGTGCGGGCCGGAACCTTCAGTCCCGGCACTCGCGCCAGCATGTTGATGACCTCCTCGGCCATCCCGTCGCCAAGATAATCCTTGTTCGGATCCCCGGTCAGATTGACGAAGGGCAGAACGGCCACCGTGGTGCGAGGTTCGATGACGCTTGGGCTCTTGCGCTGCGCCGCTGCCTGTACCGGCAGTCCCGCGACATCGCGATGCCAACGGTTGTAGCCGAGTATCGCCGCCGCCAGTGCCACTAGCCCCAGCGCCGCCGACAGATACCAGCGTCCCCGCCGCGGCCTCGGTTTGGGCTCGCCTGTTCGGCTTGCCTCACTGATGGCGAGAACTGGTGTCACCAGACGATAGCCATACCCTCTTCGGCCGGCGATATATCGCGGATTGTCGGCTGTATCCCCCAGCGCCTGGCGCAGAAGTTTGACGCGCTGGGTGATCGTCTCGGGGCTGACTATGATTTCCTTCCAGACGCTCGTCATCAACGCATCAACAGACACCAGGCCGGGGGCCGCGCGGACCAGCTCTACCAGCAGATCGAATGACAGGCCGGCGATGGCCAGCTCGGCGCCATCACGAGTGACTCGGCGTGCGCGGGTATCGATTACCAGGTCAGCGAACCTATAGCAGTCCGCTGGGGCGGTAGGCCTAGGACTACTTTCCACTTGCGACTCCACGGCTCGCCTTATCGGGCCGTCGGGCGGGCGTGTCGCTGCGGCCACCGTCTGGGATTCAGGGTTCCTTCAGGGTATTTCACGTTTGTTTCATGCATCTCGCGGGCCGCAGCGGGACCCTAGGGTTCCCTTCACAGGAGCCTGAGTTTACCCATGAACCGGCATTGCATTGCCCTGCTCGGCCTATCCGCGCTCCTGACGGCCCTTCCTGCTGCGGCGCATCATTCCTTTGCGATGTTCGACAACAAGAAGGAGCAAACGCTCGTCGGCACCGTAAAGGAGTTCCAGTGGACGAATCCGCACTGTTTCATCCAGCTACTGGTGCCCGGCGAAAACGGCGCCGCTGAGTGGAGTGTCGAGTTGGGATCGACGGCGGCTTTGTATCGGATGGGATGGCGAGCGAACGCGTTTCGACCCGGCGACAAGATAACGATCGTCATTCACCCCACGCGGGATGGCACCGCCGGTGGCGCCTTCCTATCCGCCGTCGCAGCGGACGGCAAACCGCTCGGCCCTCATACCTGACGGAGACCTCGATGACGAACGGCAATGCGATGATTCGCGGGACGATTGCGGCACTCCTGACGTGCCTGTGCTTCGCATCCGCGCAAGCGGCAGTAAATTCCAGGCAGCGCGTGCGCGCGTTCGCCGCGCTGCCGGACTGGACCGGCTTCTGGAACTGGAAGGAGGAATCCGCTGTACAGGGGGCAAACGGGGACGTCGTTTTCGAGAAAATCCCGCAGCTGATGGCCAGAACGCAGCTGGCCACCCCACCTCCCTACAACGCCTCGTGGAACGCGCAATACAGTGCTCGCGTAGCGGCGCAGATCGCACTTCGATCAAGTGGGCGCGCCGACGAAACCTCCAAAGGCTGCTGGTTCGGATTTCCCGTGCAGATGGAGACATTGGACAACACGTTTCAGGTGATGATCACACCCGAGGAGACCATGATTGTCTTTGAGAGGCTGGCGGTGCGACACATCTACACCGACGGCCGGATGCATCCGCGCGAGGAAGATCTGTGGCCTACGACGGAGGGAGACTCCATCGGGCACTGGGACGGCGACACGCTGGTTGTCGACACGGTCGCACGCAAGGCCGGCCCTATCGGATTCTTTGCCCCCGCCTCAGCACTGAGCGATCAGGCGCACTTCATCGAACGAATTCGCATGAACAAGGCTAATGAACTTGAAGACCAGATGACGATTGAGGACCCGGTTGCGTTCGTGCATCCGTGGCAGGTCACCATCGGATATGGCAGGGCGACCGGTGTCGACCGCTTTATCGGCTACGACTGTGAGAACGATCGCAATCCGATCGTGGGGGGCCAGTTGACGATTGCAGCGCCGTCGCCTGCTCCACCGGCAGCGCAACGAACGCGGTGAGCAGTGACTGAAAATAGGACTCACCGTCAGGCATTTCGCTGATAGTTTGAGCGGATGGCGCTCAACGCGACAATTTACAGCTTCGAGATCAACCTGAACGACCTGGATCGCAACATCTACCAAGCACTTGCGTTCCGGGTTGCCAAGCATCCTTCTGAGACTGACGCATACCTGATGACCAGGACACTGGCCTATTGCCTGGAGTATCGCGAGGGCCTGAGCTTCTCCAAGGGAGGGCTGTCCGACCCTGATGCGCCCGCACTGGCCGTGCATGACCTGACCGGCGCGCTACTGCGCTGGATCGAGGTCGGGTTGCCTGAGCCGGCCAGACTGCATCGCGCGAGCAAGGCGTCGCCCGAGGTCGCGGTCTATGCACACAAACAGGTGGATTCACTGCTCGCGCGACTAAGTGCCGAGAAGGTCCATCGCGCCAATGACATCCTGATCCATACCTTCGATCCAATGATGATTGCAGCACTCGCAGCCCGGCTGACCCGCCGAATGACCTTCGACCTGGTCATAACTGAACAGCAGCTCTATCTTTCGTTGGGCGAGGAGACGTTCAGTGGCAGCGTGGTGCGCCATGGCATCCCTTAGCCGCGACGAACTCAAGCCCGCAAGACCCTGCAGAAACCATGCGTCAAAGACTGCGGGCGGACCTGTGCGTGGCTCAGACGGGGCACGGCGTGCGGCTGCAGCGACGCCGGTGCACGCTGATCCCGAAATCCAAATTGGCGCGGGCCTTAGAACACTCGTTATTGTAGAAGCTCAATCATCGCCCGGTGCCCATGAGAGCGGGCGAGCCTCCCATCGCATGTCAGCAATGGCGCGTCCAAGGCCTCTGCTAGAGCAATATAAGCACCGTCATACGCCGTCATTGAATCGCGCAATTGCCACACTCTATGCAACAGCTCACGATGCGCCGCTCGTTCCACGAGCAACCCGGTGTAGTCATCAAGCGCCTCCTGTGCCCGGGCTGCCGTGATTTCCTTGAGTTGGGTGAGCCGGCGCAGGACCTGGGCCACCTCCAGATCCAGTAGATGGGGTGCATATAGGCGCTCCTGTGGGGCAAGTGCTCGAAGCTCGACCTTCTCGCCGAGCGCCGTCCGGAGCGTGAGCTCGATAGCCGCCGAAGCATCTATAACGATCAACGGCTGTCGCGCTCCGTACGCACCAGTTCCGCCGCCGCAATCTTGCCCCGGTATGCCACGCGGCCTTTGAGGCGTTCGCGCATCTCCTCCGGCGTCGGGTGCTCGGCGAGTTTGCGAGCCTCCCGGACCAGATAGTCGGAAAGCGATAGGCCGGCCAGTGCTGCGCGGACCTTCAATTGGCGATGCAACGCTTCTGGGACGTTGCGTAGTTGGATCATCTTGGGCATGTGTAAATGATGGTAACATGTGCAGCACATGTCAAGGGCTGCCTTGGTCGCCTATTACGCTGGTGCAAGATTAATTCCCATAAATCATGTGGTTGCTGGCATAGCAGCCCACTGAAGCTAATCGGAGCCAATGCGATCTTTAGGGACTGCCGCCGACGTGGCCGCGCAAGTAAAGCCCGGCCCATGCGATAAATCCCATATAAACCGCGAACAGGATTGAACTGAACAGTGGGTCTTCAATCCGAATCTTGCTCGCCACCGCGCCGCCATAGAAACCGGTCAGGAGAACGGCGCCCAGGACAGCCGTCCGAGGAAGGGCGTATAGGATGGTGCAAAGCAGAGCAATGAGGCCAATGGGGCGAATCGCGGCCAGGGGATAGCCGATTTTCGTCGTTGCATCGATCACGTGAGTTTCGAGAGCCAGCTTTCCGGCAGCATCAAACAGCATGAATGCAATCGTGAGGCTGCTAAGCACCCAACCGATGCGCGCATGCGATTTGCTGACTGCTGGAAGCCCACCAGCCGCTGACGCCGGCGTGACATCAGTGGTGGCGACAAGAG
Source organism: Steroidobacteraceae bacterium (assembly GCA_049792815.1). Taxonomy (GTDB): domain Bacteria; phylum Pseudomonadota; class Gammaproteobacteria; order Steroidobacterales; family Steroidobacteraceae; genus DAIDKA01. The sequence continues at coordinate 20,006 of JBARBG010000030.1, forward strand.
GGCGAGCGGTCCTCAATGATCGGTACCTGGCGCAGGGGCGCGGCTGGTTTTGCGAACCACAACTGCTCCTCGACGGTTCGTTGACGACGACTCATTAATTCATCGAGGCCCCCGCACAGCCAGCGGCAGTGTGTCTAGGCCACGAATCGTGTTATTGAGCCGCCATGTGGGTTCGCCGGTAAGTTCGATCATTTCAACTTTGCGCGCAAGGGCCGTCAGCAGGCTCTCGGCTTCCAGGCGCGCGACCATCTGCCCCACACACGTGTGAATACCGTAGCCGAAGCCCACGTGACCCAGCGTCTTTCTACGAATATCGAATTTGTCTGGATCCTGCCATTTGCGGGGATCTCGGTTGGCGGCCGCGAGGAAGAGCAGAACTTTTTGACCCTCATCGAGACACACGCCGGCCACTTCGACGGGTTTGGTCGTCGTCCGGAAGAACGTTTGGACCGGAGCGGCATGGCGGATAACTTCCTCGAAGGCAGGCCGCACCAATGCCAGATTTTCTCGCAGACGGAGCCACTGTTCGGGATTGCTGGCGAAACAGTGCAGAGCATTGCTGATCCCAAAGATCGTAGTATCCAATCCAGCGCTCAGTAACGAGCGCACGAGTAGTGCGGCCTCCTCCTGGGTCACATGACCCGCGTCGGCCTCAGCGTAGATTTGTGCACCAATGCCGTCGGTCGAAAGAACCTCGCGCCGGCACTGAGCGGTAATCCACGCGATCGCCGGTGCAACGCTGGCCATGGACTCCTCCAGCAGCTTGTTGTGTGGGCCGAAGGCGTTGAAAACCATGTTGCCGTAAGGAAGCAGGTTCTCGCGCCCGTCGCGACGCAGTCCCACGGCATCGGGAAATACGCTGAACGGAAAAGCCTCTGCGAGCTGTTTGACTCCGTCAAAACGTCCGCAATGAAGGAGTTCATCGACCAGCCGCTGTGCCTCCTGATCGAAACCGGCACGAAGTTTTTCCAACGCCGGGCGCGACAGGATTCGCGACAGTACAGCCCTTGTACGTGTGTGCGCGGGCGGATCGGCCTCCAGAATGAGGCTCGGCGGGCGCCAGGGTTGCTCCCGCTTGAAGTCTGCCAGACCCACTCCGTGGCGCGAGCAGAATGTCTGCCAGTCGTTGAGAGCGGCGCTTACCTCAGTGTATCTGGCCATCGCCCAAATGCCGTAGCGGGCGAGCCAGACAACAGGGCCAGCGTCCCGCAACTGCTCATGAAAAGAATACGGACTAGTGAGAAATTCGGTCGAAAACGGATCGAGGTCCAGCTCCGGATAACCTTTTTCTATCGCTAACATTGCGATTCAATAGGCTACTTGGTTTTCTCTAGCCGCAACAGTAGATGAAGAGCATCCGGCTGGACGAAACTATACGCCCATGCCGCCGCCTGGTCGGGCACGCCCACTGCGGGATTGTGCGAGGAGGATGGAGCGGGTGATGGGAATCGAATATATCGTGCCGGAGCCACCAACCCTTCCGAATCATAACGTTGCCAGCGCAAAGGGCGGTTGCGTGTCATTTTCGTGTGAAAAACACTGCCATCACAGCCAACGCCAGTCAATGCGGGCTTTGTTCGCCTTTCACCTGCGCGGCGGCCAGTCCGGCAAGGCGGAGGCACGGAAGCGCCAATCCTCGCATGGCTTCGCGGACCCTCGCTTGAGCGTATGCTGTTGCATGTAAGGTCAAGAACGGGATATGCATTCACGGGAAATGAATACTGACGGCGCATGCGATCCCTGTGCTGCGGACTTGCGCCTGTGAACAAGGTCGGCGGGCTGCTTTCGATTGGGATCTGCATCACTCTGGCGCCCTATGGCCAGGCCATATCTGCGTCGGTGATTCCCACTGTGTTCGAGGCGGGGCACATATTTGCAACGCCACAACTGGTCAATGGATCAACGATTCGTCTCCTGGTGGATACCGGGGGCGGTGGTCCATGGACATATTGGCTGGGCCAATGGAGCCCTGCGACCCGCGCCCTGATCAAGCTGCCGCCGTGCAGGATAGGCGGTGATTCCGTGGAGCAGTTTCAACCGCCTTCGTTTTTGGGTCCCGCCATTCCGCCACCGATTGGCCCCTGCAAGGGAATCACCATAGTGCCACCGGAAAATGGCGAGATTCTGCCATTCGATGGAATGTTGGGCGCGAACTACCTGGCCTCTCGCGGTACATGGACGTTCGACTACCCGGCACAGCAACTCACTCTGGAAGGCCAGGACTGGAAACCAGACAGTAAGGCCCACCCCGCACGGCTTGGATTCGCCTCAACTTCATTTGGACTGCGTCGCGGAATGGCGCGACTGACCATCTCTGTCGACGGTAAACCACTCGACATGCTCCTGGATACCGGAGCAACTGCCCACCCGACCGCCGAAACCCAGGCAGCCACCGGAGATCCTGTGGTGAACCACGAGGGAGTCACCAGTTACATCACGACATCAATGTTCGATCGCTGGCATCGAGACCATCCGGACTGGCTCGTCATCAACATGGGTGACGATCTGTTCGGCCCACACCGGATCATGCGAGTCATCCGTGTCCCGCATATCGAATGGGCTGGTCTGAGGCTGGGCCCAGTGTGGTTTACCGAGCGGCGCGACTCCAACTTCCACGACATGATGGCCAGCATGATGGACCGGAAGCCTGAAGGGGCTCTCGGAGGCAACGTCTTCCGGCACCTGGTGCTGACGATTGATTACCCGCGCAACACGGCCTGGATTACCTGCAAGGAAAACTCCTTCTGCAAGGCTGTCAAGGAACACTAGCGTTACCGCGAAGATGGAGCGGGTGATGGGAATCGAACCCACGTTAGCAGCTTGGGAAGCTGCAGTTCTACCATTGAACTACACCCGCGGCGGAGCCTGATTTTATGCGCCTTGGTGCCTTCGAGGCAACCGCGGGAGCGCAACTATAATGAGTGGCGCAGTTCCAGTAGCACGGTCAGCGGTGGCAGTGTCGCAACTTGCGGAATCACAAGACCATTGGCGTCGTGCTGTGCATAGCCGATGTAGCCGATGTCGCCCAGATTGGGCTTGACGTTCGTGAGGTTGCGGATATTCACGGACAGCTCGGTGTCGCCGCGCTGCAGACCAAAGCGCAAATTCACCAGCGGATAGGCCGGCCGGGTGGCCAGCGCTCCCGCACCGCCATTCAGCAGCGATATACTGTCGCCGGTATAACTGTACTCACCGGCCACGAAGCCCACGATCCCGCCGCGCAGCGCCCGGTGATAGATGGCGCCCGCAGTCGCAGTCCAGGTCGGAATGCCTGAGATGCGGGTGCCGGTGAGCACTCCCGCATCCTCGAGTGCTCCAGGCTCGGTCACGGAGGTGTGCTCGTAGCCCGCGCCGAATCTGATGTCGAGGCCGGGTGCGAGATGGCCGACGACTTCGCTTTCCGCGCCGGATATCTGCGCGGCGTTGCCATTGAGTTCAAAGTACGCCCCACAGGGAAGGGCGACCTGTTGCTGTAGGTTGTTCCAGTCAATGTGATAGGCGGCCATGGTGATCAGCACATCAGGGTCTGCGAGCTGCACTTTGGTTCCCGCCTCGAACGACCAAAGAGTATCCGACCTGATCATTGAGATCGCCTCGACGGGCAGGTTCGGAAGAGTGCAGAAAGGCGCGTACGGCTGTGCCCCGCCCGCCCGGAAACCCTTTGCGGCCGAGACATAGAACTCGGTCGTGTTGCTCGGCTGATAGGACACCACGTATTTTGGATCGAAGCCGCTTTGGCTGTTGTGCTGGGGGTCGCTCAGGGTCGGGCCCAGATTCAGATATCCGTCGGCGGTGTAGTCCGCATACTGACGCAGCCAGTACTGCCGTGCTCCCAATGTCAGGGTGAGTGGCTGGAAGACCTGGTAGTACAGCTCACCGAAAATGGACTCATCCTGCTGTGTTCCCGGATTCGACTGCGTCCACAGCAGATCATTGGGCGCCGGCCCCGTGATCGGATCCGCTTGTGTGGCCGCCACCAGTCCGTTCGCATAGATCGGCGCTACGTCGAAACTGGTGCGCGCATCTGAATAGAAAACACCCACGGTGCCACTCAGCCGATGCAGGGGCGCGAACGACAGCCGCGTTTCGCTCGTCACCTGTCGCTCAGAGTGCCTGCCGGTCCACAGATAGGGCTGCCCCGGCACTGCCGCTGCTCCGTAGAGCGCTGTCAGCACCTGCTGGGTACCGTAAGTGGAATCCTCGACATCCGCGGCACTTCGGTCGAAGAAGCTGCTCGAGGACACGACGGTCCACCCAGTGCCTTGGTAGGTCACTTCAAGCGCTGTCAGGGTCCACTCGTCGGTGGCGCTGGGTTGCACGTCGAATGCGCGATCGAGCGTATACACGGGCCGGAACTGCGGCAGGGGCGCAAAGGCGGCCGGGAATCCGTTGTATGTCTGTCGCTCCCCGAGCACGCGCAACTGCAGTTCCAGCCGATCAGTGGCACGCCACAGCGCGGTGATGCTGCCGCCGAAACTGGTGTCCGCGCCCTGATTGCCGACTGGTGAGCGCGCGACATCGGCAAAGGGGTCGGTGGTCGCAGCACTGCTCGGCTGCGGATAGGTGCGCACCAGGTATCCGGTATCGTGATCACCGAATACAACCGCGCGAACCGCTAGTTCCCCGGGAATGAGGACCAGGTTGGCGATCGAGCTGGCACCGAGATCCGGGCCCGCGCCGCCCGCGGTACCGCCGGCGTCGGCGGCGAAATCAAGTGCATTGCCGTTCAAGGCCGGACGGTTGACGACCATGCGAACATTTCCGCCCAGTGCGCTCTCGCCATAAAGAGTGCCCTGTGGTCCTTTCAATATCTCGATGTCATGGATATCCAGAACCCGCGGATCGATGGAGTTCGGAACCGGGGTATCGTCGAGGTACAGGCCGGTCGCGCCGGCCGTCCCGAACAGGTTCTGGCCCGAAACACCGCGGATCGCGACGGTCCTGGCAGTGGTAAAACCGGTGGGTCCGCCACCAAAGGAATACGACAGATCCGGCGTCATCGCCGCATAGTCGTTGAACGAGTGTATGGCGAAATCCTCGAGCGTCTGCGCAGTGAACGTCGTCATCGCGGCAGGCACGGAGATTTCCGGCTCCTCACGCTTGCGCGCGCTGACGATGACGGTGAGGGTTTGCGGGGCAGCTGCGGTGGTGTCGGGAGCTTCCTGCGCCTGCAATGGCGCGCTAGTGCCGGACAGCAGCCACGCTGCCACCAGTGTCGGGACAACACCGGCGTACTTGCGGAATGACATCAGTCCCAGCCTCTTCAGGCACTGGCGTCGGACAGTTCCCGGGTCTTCCAACGCGCCAGCCAGTTCGCTTCGATACTGGCGGCCCCCTGCGGCCGCCCCAGGTGAAAGCCCTGCGCGTAGTCGCAGCCATACTCAAGCAACTGCGCAGCGACTGCCTGGGACTCGACACCTTCTGCTACCACGGTCATGCCGAAGCCATGGGCCAGCTGGATGGCGCTGCGGACGATGCGCTGGTCGGCGGAGTCGCTGGTCAGATTCATGATGAAGGTCTTGTCGATCTTGAGCTGCTGCACCGGGAGCTGCTTGAGGTAGGACAAGGAAGTGTAGCCGGTTCCAAAGTCGTCGATCGACAAGGTTACTCCGAGATCACGGATCTGCTGCAGGCGCCTGAGTATGGTCTCCGGGTGGCGTATGACCGCGCTTTCGGTGATTTCAAGTTCGAGCAACGGTGCCGGTACGCCTGAACTGTGCAGCACATCGGCCAGTCGCTCGATGAAACTGTTGTCCAGAAGATTGTTGGCGCTGATGTTGACCGACACGGTAACGCTGCGGCCGGCGGCGATCCACAGTGCCATCTGCCGGGTGACGACATCCAGGATGTAAAGCGTGAAGGGATGAATCAGCTCGGTGCCTTCGACAAGATAGATGAACTGGGCCGGAGGCACCGACCCGCGAGTGGGATGGAACCAGCGTGCCAGAGCCTCGAGCCCCATCAGGGCGCCGTCCGCGAGCCTGATCTTGGGCTGGTACTCGACCGTGACTTGTCCCTGCTGCAGGGCATTGGCGAATTCCGACTGCAGCGCCAGCATGTCAGGCGTGAAATTGTCCATGGCCTGCGAGTAGCGGCTGTAGGGGCGCAGTTCATGCTTGGCTTCGTACATGGCGATATCCGCGCAGCGCAACAGTTCGCTCGCCGTGCTCGCGTCCTGGGGATAAAGCGCGGCGCCCATGCTCGCCGCAAGATTGATCTCGACCGACCTCACGCGGATGGTGTGCCCCAGTGAGGCCTGAACCCGTGCGCACGTCAGCTCAAGGGAGCCATCATCGGCCGCCTCGCTGACGATCAGCGCCAGTTCATCGCCGCCGAGGCGCGCCACGTGGATGTCTTCGTCGCGCAGCAGCGCTTCGAGCCGCTTGCCGACGTCTTCGAGAACCTGATCGCCCGCCGCGTGGCCCAGTGTGTCGTTGATGTCCTTGAAGCGGTTCAGATCGAGCAGGACAACCGCGATCGAACCCTGACCGCAGTCGGCAATCGCCTGCTCGAGCAGTTGCATGAACCCTTCGCGATTGAGCAGTCCGGTGAGCGCGTCATGCTTGGCGCGGTACTCCTGCTGCGCGACATAGAGTTGTTGGCGGCGCAGCGCTGCATACAGCTGCAACCGGAACACGACGACAGCGGCCAGGCCCAGAAAAAATACGACGACGGCGGGCAGCGACTGGTGCAGCCAGGTGAGGTACAGGGTTTCCTCGGCCACGGACGAGGCCACATACAGCTTGAGGGAGTCAGAGCGTGCAAAGCCGACTTCGTAAAGGATCCCATCGACCGGCCCGCGGGCCTTGAAATTACCGGTGGGCCCAGGGCCGTTCAGGCGCAGGATGCTGTCAGGAAACGGCGGGCCATTGACCTCAAGCTGATCCAGGGTCTTTGAGTAGCTGAACAGCCGTGTGCCGGAGGTGGTCACCACGGTGATCCAGCTGTCCTTGACGAAACGCAGGCTGCCGCTTTCGCCGGTGAGGCGTTTGACGGGCACGAGTGCCAGCATCACGTCACGGTCATGCCCCTGGCGCGGCAGGTACAGCTTCAGCGGCAGATACCAATCCGGCGCGTGCGGCAGCTGGATGAGCTGCTGGATGACGACTCCCGTGCCCTCCCCTTGCATCACGGGGCGCAATGCCTGTGCGATTTCAGCCGACACTGCATGGCCGGTCCGGTCGACCGCGGCGAGCGTTCCGTCGGATCGGCCAATACCCAGGATTGCGGAGTTGGCGTCAAAGCCGATGACGCGACCCAGGGCGGAGTCCAGCTCGGCGGGCGATTGGTTCGGCCTGGCAAGCTCATTGCCGAGTCCACGAAGATTCAGCGCCGTCTGGTCAAGTCCCCCGGTGATGGCAGCATCAAGGTCCACGGCAAGGTCCAGCAGGCTGGTGCGCGCGCCCGCCCAGATCTGAACTCCGCCGATTGCCACCAGGTACAGCACCGTCGCGGCGAGCAGCAGCAACGCCACGCCCAGGTACAGCCGCGCCCGACGATATTGCAGTGCAATAACACGCGGATCATCGGTGACGGCCGGGGTACCACGAGCGGTCAAAAAGCCTCCAGGGGGCGGACAAACATGCAACTTAATGTTCCGATGAACGCTGCCACAGTGCGGATGGCGGCGCAACGACGCGGCTCCCGAATCCGGCAGGGGCGCATGCCCCTATAATCAAGGCTGTGAAACCGGGTCTTGAGCTGCTGTTTGAAGTGCGCGCAACGCTGGAAGCACCCATTCTGGTGGGGGAAGTCCCCGAGGGTGCGCGCCGCGTGGTGCCGATCCGCGGTGGGACTTTTGAGGGTATCCGGCTGCGCGGCACCGTGCTGCCGGGCGGCGCCGACTGGCAGTACCTGCGGGCCGATGGGGTGATGATGGTCGAGGCCCAGTACCTGCTGCGCACGGATGACGGAGTCATCATCCAGGTGAACAATCGCGGTATGCGCCATGGCCCCGAGGCTGTCATGCGCCGGCTCGGCGCCGGCGAGACTGTCGACCCGGCTGAATACTACTTCCGCGCGACGCCACGGCTGTGCGCCCCCGCCGGACACTACGCGTGGCTGAACCGCCGCGTTTTTCTCTGCAGCGGCGCCCGCCTCGCGGACGCCGTGGTGCTCTGGTTCTACGAGGTGCTCTAGGCTCCTATTTCGCCAGCTGGAACAGGGTTGAGGGCACCCAGCCCTCATTACCCAGTTCATCGGTCACCTTCCACCAGATTCCGTCCTTGTCACCGCTGGGATACAGCGTCATGCCGGGATCCAGGTCGCGAACGACTTTGGCCTTGAGGTTCGCGGACGCATACATCTTGCCGGGCTTGGACATGGTCACTGACTGCGAGACATTGTCGGCCTTGGCATTCAGATCCATGCCGCGAATCTGAGTGACCATCTTGGTGAAGGCGTCCAGATAGGCCATGGTGATGACCTTGCCGATCTCGGTATTGGCGTAGCTGCTGGCACCGGCCGCCGCGAAGCCACCGAAGAAGGCGCCACCGCCCGCGCCCCAGCCCAGGTCAGTTTGCTTGTAGTGGCCCTGCTCCAGCGCCACTTGCTCGGTGGAGCGGACATCGGTCAGCGTCAGTACCACATCGGCCGTCTTGCTCTTCAGGCTGATGCCGCCGACGACGGCGCCGGCCATGCCATGCAGAAACCCGCCCAGTGCACCGCCGATATTGGTGCCGCCCGAATTGCCGTTCTTGGTGACAAGGTCAGGCACCAGCACGTAGTCGGCCGCCTTCATCTGCCCCTTGCCGATGTTCGAACCGCCGCGCGTTTCGCCATTGGCTGAAAGCGCGCGTTCTCTCTCGGCCGCCGCCAGACCCTTGCCGCGGTCGAGCAGGGTGAAACAGTTTGACTGCGAGACGAATACCTTGATCAGCGCCTCGGGCGAATCAAGCTGGTATTGCACCCACCAGTTGTTCTCAGGCTCGGTGACCGCCAGCGTGCCGATCTTTTTGTCGCAGGTCGGAATCTGTGGAGGCGGCGTATCGGCTGCCTGAGCAATGGCGAGCAGACCCACGGCGCCAAGAAAGAAGGCAACAACACTTCCCACGATGAATCGCTGTGTACGCACGACCCCTCCCCGGATTATTTTGATTTCCGCCGCGGGGAGAATTGTATCCAAATACGGCCGGGCCGGGTGAATGTGATCACCCGGCCCGGTCGACGCTGAGAAGCAAATCGCAGTGCGATTGCGCGTTAGCGCACCGTGTACCCGCGGGCCTCGAGGCAGGCGGACATGGCACGGCCGTAGGCCGACCGTGCGGCCGCGGAGGCATTCGAGGATGACTGGCTGCTCGGGTCGAACCCGGCCTGGCCCTTCGCCCAGGTGTGGCACTGGAACTTGTCCGTCGACTGCTGCTGCTCGCTTTGGCCATTGCGCGGGTAGGCAATGATGCCCAGATTGCTCTGCGCGCCCTGGGCCACGTCCGGCGGCGCGTTATCCGCTGCTGCATTGCCGGCGGCCGGTCCAGCGGCATCCGCCGCGTTTACATCATCCGAATAGCCATCGGCAGCCGGCGGTGGGTCCGCAGCCACATAGCCGTTATCCGCGGCATTCCAGGTGTAGTAAACGTTGTCCACGTAGTAGTACGGGATGCCGCCCCACCAGTAGGTGGCGTACACGGCCGGCAGGAACCCCAGGTACAGGGGATACGACCAGCCATAGTAGGCGGCCGGCCAGAAGCCACCATGCCAATAGCCACCGCCCCAGGCCGGCCGGTACCCGTAGCCGCCGCGGTAGCCGTAGCCGTGACCATATGTATAGGCGCCGCCGACCCGACCCGCGATATGTCCGCCGGCGGGAGCGTAATAATGCTGCGCCGCAGAGTAATGACCGCCCACCGAGCCGCGGTTAACGTTCATTTGAGGCGCGCCGACGTGACCACCCGCTGAAAAGTGGGCGCCGCCGCCACCTGAGAAATGGGCGCCACCGCCACCTGAGAAATGGGCGCCGCCGCCACCTGAGAAATGGCTCCCACCACCGAAACCACCGCCATGGGGTTCGGCAAACACGGCGGACGAGCCTACCAACAGGGCGGCTGCGAGTCCGACCACCTTTAGAACTTCACCGGCCTTGGTTCGGCCATTGGCACTTACCTTGGCGTTCATGGTTTGCTCCGTCGCGGATTGAAAATGATTCCGCTTCATCGTTTCCAAGTCGGGGTCCGATGTCTCTGCCCCATGCCTTGTTAAACGCACCGGCAGGCTCTGCGATGACATTATACTCCCGAGCGACACTCCTGAAGAATCAACGGTCTTCTGTGGGATTACGTAACGTTAACGTCCTATGTGGAGGCGCCAGGCCGCGCCTTCAACCCCGTGGCCGTTCCGGCCGCTCTGGCCGATCTTCGTGGCCGATGAGCTTGATCCAGATGCTGTCGAACTGTTCGGCGACCGGTCCGTCCAAGGCCATGGAGGCGCGGACGGTACCGTTGGAGACCTTGCCGTGCTCGTGCAGCACCGCCAGCGCCGCGAGCTTGCGACCGAAGGCGAGCGAGCGCCCGAGCGGGGACGGCGCAACTTCCGGCTGCCCCGCACGGCGCGGCCGCTGCTCCTCGAGGGCCGTGAGAACCCTCTCGGACAATTCCCAGCTCGCCGCGATCCGCTTGGCGACCCCCGCACATTGCGAGTCGATCAGCGAAATGATCACCGCCGGATGCGGGGCGCGTCCCTCCAGCAAGGCTTTGCTTTTATCCAGAACGATGCGAAAGATCACGATTGCACCCAGTCCCATCGTCAGCGCCAGCAGCTGCGCGGCGAACGGGTCGCCGCTTTCCACCTGCGTGGCGTGACTCTCTGCGGCGCTGGCCGAGCGGAAGGTGTGTTCCCAGACAATCTCCGGAAAGCGCGGGTAGTAGGTGGACGCGAGTTTGAACACCGGCTGCACCAGAGCAGTGGCGATCAGCGAATGCAGCCCGTCAGTGCCCAGCATGGCGACGGCCCTGTCGAGGCTCTCGACCGGATCCTCGCTCACCCGGTAGACGGGACTGTTGGCCACCTTGAGCAGGTTACCGGCCAGTGCCGGATCACGCGCAAAGATATTCGCCAGCTGATGCTGCGTGCTCTTCTTGTCGTGCACGGCGCGCAGCAGCTGCGGCAGCATCATCGGCCGGCGCATGATGTACTTGGGTTCCGTCGCCAGCTTCTCGAAGACTTCGTCGGCGTTTTCCGCGATCAGGCGCATTTCCCGCTGCGGCGGCGGCTGGCGGGAAAGCTTGCCGAAGGCCAGCTCGTACATGGCCTGGAAGGTCTGCTCGCGATCGAGGACCTGCGACTCCTTGACATCAACGACAGTTGCGGCCGGATCCCAGGGGGGCGGCCGGGACGGCAATGCAGGCAAGGTGACGGTCGCCGGATCAGCCGCAGCGGCCTTGAGGTGCGCCGTGTCGGACGACGCGGTGGCGGGACGGGTGAGGCCGCGCACTAGCAGCCACACGCATGCCACACCGGCGATGGCCGCCAGGACGAGGAGCAGTCCGATGACCAGGCTCTGAACCATTGCCTTGATTCTGCCATAGATAATACTGCCGGGTAGAATGCGTAATCGAAGGCCACAGTCGAAGGAAACCATGCAGCAGCCGCTACTCGCTCCGGGTGATGTCGTCGACGTCGTCGCGCCAGGGTTCCGCTGTACGCCGGAGCAGCTTGCAGGAGGGGTCGCCTTTCTAAAGCGCCGTGGCCTGGTGCCGCGCGTATCTGCGGAGCTGTTCGGCGCGGACCTGCTGTGCGCCAATTCCGATGCCCAGCGCTTCGCGCAGCTGCGCAAGGCGCTTTTCGCGCGTGACTCGCGCGCCATCTGGTGTGTTCGCGGCGGCTATGGTGCGATCCGCATCATCGAGCGCCTGCAGGCCCTGAAGGCGCCGCGCCGATCCAAGCTGCTCATCGGCTACAGCGATGCCACCACCTTGCACCAGCTCCTGAATCTGTTCTGGGGCTGGCCGTCGCTGCACGGCCCGCTGCTGGACCGGCTCGGCGGCGCCGAAGTCCGCGACGAGGAGCGTCTCGAGCTGGACGCCGTGCTGTTCGGCGGTGCACCGCTTACCACCTTCGCCAACCTGGTGCCGCTCAATGCCGCCGCCCGACGCCGGCAGCGCATTGTCAGCCGCTTGACCGGCGGTAACCTCACGGTGCTGCAAAGTACCCTGGGCACCGCGCTGCAGCGCCGTCCGGCGGCGATTCTGGTCCTGGAAGACATTGGCGAACGTGGCTATCGCATCGACCGCATTCTCGAACAGATGCGCCAGGCCGGCGTGCTGCGCAATCTCAAGGCCGTCATCCTGGGCACCTTTCTGGGCGGCGCCGAAGTGGATGGCAGCAACCTGGGGGCGGCCGTCCTGGAACGCTTCGCCGGGACTGTGACCATTCCGGTGCTCGCGGGAATGGATACGGGCCATGGGCCCTGCCAGCGTCCGGTGTTTTTTCATACCCGCGCGGAGCTGCAATGCGGCCCCGACGCCCGGCTCAGTGTGCAAACGCCCAGTTTCGCCCGGCGATGAATCCCCAGACCCATCCGCGCGGTGTGCGCTCCTTCGTACTGCGCGCAGGGCGCATGACGGACGGCCAGCAGCGCGCGCTTGAAACCCTGTGGCCGCGCTTCGGTCTCGAATACAGTGCGATCCCCTGCGAGCTCGACGCCCTGTTCGGGCGCGCCGCACCACGGGTCGTCGAGATCGGCTTCGGCAACGGCGCCAATCTGATTCGCATGGCGGCGCAGCGACCCGAGGCGGACTTCCTGGGAATTGAAGTACACCGCCCGGGCGTGGGCCGGGTGCTCATGGATATCGAGCGTCTGGGCCTGCACAACCTGCGCGTCAGCAATCATGACGCGGTCGAAGTCATCGGCGCACAGCTGCCGCAGGGCTGCCTGGATGAAGTACTGGTGCTGTTCCCCGACCCCTGGCACAAGAAACGCCACCACAAACGCCGCCTGCTCAACGAAGCGTTCGTGGCGCTGCTTGCGACGCGGCTGAAAAGCGGCGGCGTGCTGCGCGCCGCAACCGACTGGGAGCCGTACGCGGTCGCGATGCTCGAGGTGCTGGGCGGCTGCCCGCTGCTGGAAAACACGGCCGGCGATGGCCGGTATGTGCCGCGCCCCGAAAGCCGGCAGGCCACCCGCTTCGAGCTTCGCGGCGAACGCCTGGGGCATGGCGTGTGGGACCTGGCCTTCCGCCGCCGTTAGAAGCTTGCGCGGATCCCGTCGATCACGAACTGCACCGCCAGTGCTCCCAGAATCACGCCGAACAGGCGGTTGGCCACATTGGTGCCGGTGACGCCCAGGGTGCGCATCAACGGCACCGCGAGCAGCATCACCACCAGGGTGATCAGCAGCACCAGGGCCACACAGGCAGCCATGGCGACGAACTGCAGCGGATGCGCGGTGAGCGACAGCGGGCCGAACCACAGCAGTATCGTGACCAGCGCGCCCGGCCCTGAGATCAATGGAAAGGCCAGCGGAAATACCGAGACGTCCGAGCGCCGGCGGCTTTCGGCCTGCTCGTGGGTGGACGTGCGGGTGCCGGACTCGCGGGCGAACACCATCTCCAGCGCGATCAGGAACAGCAGCAGGCCGCCGAAGATCCGGAACGCCTGGATGCTGATGCCCATGGCCGCCAGGAACGGGGTGCCGATCAGGGAAAACATCAACAGGATCAGCGCGGAGATCGACACCGCCTTGAAGGCCATCCGGCGCTGGTTCTCGGGAGTGGCGTCGCTGGTGAGACTGACGAACACTGGCGCGATGGACAGTGGCTCCACCACGACAAAGAACACAATGAAGAACTTGAGGACCTGATCAATCGATATCGAAGACATAACAAATACTCATCCTGCAGCGCGAGCTTGTCCAATGCAGCGCGTTATTCTTGAAAGCACTGTAAATCAGGCGCAACATCAATCCGCACATTGTAAGGAATCTTCCCACTGCAGGAGATTTACGATGTCGAGTCCCAATCCCGGCGTCGGCTCGTGGTACCGACTGCGAGGCGGCCCGCCCTTCGAAATCGTCGCCCTGGATGACGATGACGGCACCATCGAGGTGCAGTACATCGATGGCACCCTCGAAGAGCTCGACCGGGAGGACTGGAAGTCCTGGTGCGACGAACGCACTCTGGAGATTGCCGATCCTTCCGAGGACTGGAGCGACTCGGCCGATGTCGAGGCGGACGAGGGTCACACCCGCTTCGACCGCTACGTTGATGGCAGTGACCTCAAGGCCGGCTCACTTGACGGCATCGACATGTTCGACGGCACCTGAATCAAAGCCCGATCACGGCAATGCATGCCGGTGCGCCGGCCGTGTCAGCAGGTAGATCAGCAGCAGCGCGGGAATGCTCAGGCACGCCGTATACAGGAAGAAATGCGGATAGCCGATCCGGTCAACCACGAACCCTGAGGTCCCCTCCAGCAGCTTGCCCGGCAGTGCGTACAGCGATGCGAACAGAGCATACTGCGTAGCCGTATAACGGGAACTGGTGAGCGCCGACAGGAAGGCAATCAGCGCCGTGCCGTGCAACGCCAGCGCCAGGTTATCCAGTCCATTGGCAAAGCCCAGACCCAGGAGCGTAGGCCCGTGGCTGGTTGCCAGCCATGAAAATCCAATATTCGACAGCATCTCCATGATGCTGCCCAGGACCAGGGCACGCACCAGGCCGTAGCGCGCGATCAACACACCCGAGAGCAGGACGCCAATCATCGACAGCGCCAGGCCCACGACCTTCACCACGGTGGCGATCTGTTCCAGGGTGTAGCCATGATCGATGTAGAAGGGATTGGCCATGACCCCCATGGTGAAGTCGGTCAGGCGGTAACTGCCGATCAGCAACAGCAGCAGGGCGGCGATGCGCACCGGGAAGCGCCCTAGGAAATCGGTCAGCGGACACACCACGGCGCCCACAAAGGCAGCGCCCGCGGTCTGCGCAAATCCGGGCCAGTGCGCCCTGCTGGCCAGCCAGTCGCGCACCCGCTGCTCCTGCTGTTCACCGACGGGTGCCACGCGGGGTTGCGGCTCGCGCACCAGCAGGGTCGTGACCACCCCGACCAGCCCCAGGGCTGCCATGGTTGCGTAGCTGGCGTGCCAGCCCGCAACCTGCGCCAGGCCCAGCGCGCCCGCGGAGCCGCAGATCAGTGCGGCGCGAAAGCCGATCTGGTAAGCCGCCGCCATGGCGCCCTGCTCCTGAACCGGCGCGGACTCGATGCGCCAGGCGCTCATGGCGATGTCCTGGGTGGCCGCGCAGAACGCCAGGAACACCGCGCCCACGGCGACCTGGGTGAGATTGGCGGCGGGATGCGCCAGCGACAGGTTCACCAGCGCGCCGACCACGCCCAGCTGGGCGAGGAGCATCCAGCTGCGGCGCCTTCCCAGCAGCCTCTTCAGCAGCGGCAGTGGCACCCGGTCGACAAACGGCGCCCACAGGATCTGCAGCGTGTAAATCAGGCCCGCCCAGGCCAGCATGCCGATGGTGCTGCGCTGAATGCCGTCCTGGCGCAGCCATGCCGAGAGCGTGTTGTACACCAGGTAGAAGGGCAGGCCGCCTGCGAAACCCAGGAACAGCATGGACACGACCCGGGCCTGCAAATAGACCTGCGCCGCCTGCGACCATCGGTGAGTGGGATTCGATGTAATAATCTAGTGCTCCACAAAGTGACGACTATGCACAACTATCAGCTTGAATTCATCGATCTCGCGCTCGCGCGCGAAGCCCTGCGCTTCGGCCGTTTCACGCTCAAGTCGGGCCGCGAGAGTCCCTATTTCTTCAATGCCGGATTGTTCAGCGACGGTGCCGCGGCCAGCGCCCTCGGCCGCTGCTACGCAGGCGCCCTGGTGGCCTCGGGACTGCAGTACGACATGCTGTTCGGGCCGGCCTACAAGGGCATACCGCTGGCCACCGCCACCGCCATCGCGTTGGCTGAGCATCACGGCCGCAATGTCCCCTACGCCTTCAATCGCAAGGAGGCCAAGGATCATGGCGAAGGGGGAACCATCGTCGGGACGCCCCTCGGGGGCCGGGTGGTGATCGTGGATGATGTGATTTCCGATGGCGCCGCCAAGCGCGAGGCAATCGAGCTGATACGGGGTTCAGGAGCGACGCCCGCGGCCATTCTGCTGGCACTTGACCGGCAGGAACGGGGCCAGGCGCGCGCTTCCGCAGTCCAGGAAATCTACGCGGCGCATGGCGTCAGCTGTGTGAGCATCCTCACACTTGGTGAGCTAATGGCCGTCCTGGAGAACCCCCCGGATGGCCGCGCCCGTATTTCTGCGCAGCAGCTCACGGCGCTGAAGGCTTATCGGGCACAATTTGGGGTCTCGTGAGACTTGCAGCGTCGGATGCGACGGGGACATGATGCGCGGCAAGATGCTGTCCGAATACATTAAGGCCATGCCAAGACCAGTCCGCGCCGTGCCCTTGTGTTTGGCCATGCTGTGGCTGTGCGCGGGCAGTGCCGCAACGTGGGCCGACGGCCAGACGTACAAGTGGGTGGACGACCAGGGCGTGACGCACTACGGCGACAGCATTCCCCCGCAGTACGCCCAGAAGGAAAGCACGGTCCTCAACAAGGAGGGCGTGCCCGTCGGCCATAACGCCGCCGCCAAGTCCCCCGCTGAACTGGCTGCGGAGGCGACGGCGCAGGAACAGCTGGCGCGCCAGAAGCAGCACGATTCCTTCCTGCTGAACACCTACACGTCGGTCAAGGATATCGAGCAGCTGCGTGATGAGCGGCTGCAGCAGATCAAGGTCCAGCGCGTGGCCGCCGAGCAGTACGTCGCCTCCCTGGGCGAGCGGCTCTCGGCACTGCAGGTCCGGGCGCAGAACTTCAAGCCCTACAGCGCCCGCCCCGATGCCCATCGCATGCCCGACGATCTGGCCGAACAGATGGTGCACACACTCAATGACATCCGTGCCCAGAAGGCGGCCCTGAGCACCAGCCAGGAAGAGGAAGTCAAGACCGAGGCGCAGTTTCAGTCCGACATCGACCGCTACAAGGAACTGCGCGCGGCCCAGGCCGTGGTGCGCTGAAGCGGCGCGGCTCAGCCGCGACCGGAGTGCCCGAAGCCGCCCGCCCCCCGGGCGCTGCCCGCGAAATCTTCGACCACCTCGAGTTGAACCTGCACCACCGGGACCACCACCAGCTGCGCGATGCGCTCGCCCGGTTCTATGGTGAAGGCGTGCTGCCCACGATTCCACAGCGAGACCATCAGCTGACCCTGGTAGTCCGAGTCGATAAGGCCCACCAGGTTGCCGAGCACGATGCCGTGCTTGTGACCCAGCCCCGAACGCGGCAGGATCAGCGCCGCCAGACCCGGTTCGTCGATGTGGATTGCAAGGCCGGTGGCGACCAGCTGCGTCTGTCCCGGGGCCAGGATGAGGGGCGCATCAAGACAGGCGCGCAAGTCCATTCCCGCGGAGCCGTCGGTCGCATAGGCGGGCAGCGGAAAGGCCTGGCCGACGCGCGCGTCAAGGATTCGCACCTTCAGCGGGTGCCTGCGGGTCGACACATCCATATTCAACCTTTGGTGGCGGCGGCCGGCAGCGCCGCGCTGCGCGCCGTATCCGCGCGCCGCTCCGCATACACTGCCGCAATGAGTTCGATCAGTTCGCGCGCCAGCTGTGTTTTGGCGGCACGCGGCAGGAGCTTGCGGCCATTGCGCCACAGCACGATGAGTTCATTGTCGGCGCAGTCAAAGGCCTTGTCGTGGCCGACTTCATTGGCGGCGATCATGTCCAGATTCTTGCGCAGCATCTTGGAGCGCGCGTTCTGCTCCACCGTATCGGTTTCGGCCGCGAAGCCCACGACGAACGCCGGACGCTGCGCGCCGGCGGCGAGGGTGCCGATGATGTCCGTGGTGCGCGCCATCTGCAGCGCGAGGCTTTCCTCGGTCTTTTTGATCTTTTGAGCCGCGGCCTGCGCCGGCCGGTAATCGGCCACGGCCGCCGTTGAAATGAAGATATCCTCGCGGAGGATTTCAGCCTGGACTGCGCCGAGCATGTCCGCGGCACTCTCGACATCCACGCGCCGGATGCCAGCCGGCGTCGCCAGCGCCACCGGACCACAGATCATCACCACTTCGGCCCCGGCTTCCCGGGCCGCCTCGGCCACGGCAAAACCCATCTTGCCGGAGCTGCGATTGCTGATGAAGCGCACCGGATCAATGGGCTCACGGGTCGGGCCCACGGTGATCAACACCCGCTGGCCACTCAACACGCCGCTGGGGACCAGGGTCGAATCGGCAAGCGCCGCAAGTTCGGTCGGCTCGAGCATGCGCCCGGGGCCCACTTCCCCGCAGGCCTGGTCGCCGCTGCCGGGTCCGAAAATGTGGACCCCGCGCGCCTTTAGCAGCGCTACATTGGCCTGGGTCGCAGGATTGGCCCACATCTGCTGATTCATAGCCGGCGCCAGGGCGATCGGCGCCGCGGTAGCCAGGCAGGTCGTGGCCAGCAGGTCATCGGCGCGGCCCCCGGCCAGACGCGCAAGAAAGTCGGCCGTGGCCGGAGCAATCAGCACCAGATCGGCCCAGCGGGCGAGCTCGATATGGCCCATGGAGGACTCGGCGGCGGGGTCCCACAGATCGGTACGCACCGGCCGCCCGGAAAGCGCCTGGAAGGTCATCGGCGTCACGAACTCGCGTGCGCCATCGGTCATGACCACCTGGACTTCGGCACCCCGTTCACGCAGGCGGCGGACCAGGTCCGCACTCTTATAGGCGGCGATGCCGCCCGTGACGCCTAGCAGGATGTGTTTGCCGTGCATAGAACCTCTTGCGGCCATTATCGGACCCACTGTCACGGCCTGCAAATAACGATATCTGCACCCGATTAGAAGCTGGCCGCATATCGGGTTCGGGCCCGACACTGACGCTCATGCCCATGCGCAACTGGCTGCCCTGCGAACGACCGCGCGAAAAGCTTATGGAACATGGCGCTCAGAGCCTGTCCAATGCCGAACTGCTGGCGGTGTTCTTCGGCACCGGCAACCGCGGCGGGACCGCGGTGGACTTGGGCCACCAGCTGCTGGCACGCTTCGGCTCGCTGCGCGAACTGCTGTGCGCCGAGCGCGAACAGGCCCTGGCCGGACATGGCCTGGGACCGGCCCGTTACTGCATGCTGCAGGCGGCCCTGGAGCTCGCGCGCCGGCATTATCGTGAAACCCTCAAAGTGGGCCCGGCCCTGGACTCGCCGGAGACCGCCCGCGGCTTCCTGCTGGCGCAGCTTCGCGACCGGCCCTACGAGGTGTTCTGCTGTCTGCACCTGGATACCCGTCACCGGCTCATCGCCTTCGACGAGATGTTCCGCGGCACCATCGACGGGGCCAGCGTTCACCCCCGCGAAGTGGTGCGCCAGACCCTGGCCCGAAATTCGGCGGCGGTGATCCTGGCGCATAACCACCCCTCGGGAGTTCCCGAGCCCAGCCAGGCCGATGAGCTCATCACCCAGCGGCTGCGCGATGCCCTGGCGCTGGTGGACGTGAGGGTTCTCGACCATCTGATAGTGGGCGGTGAGCGCTGCCTGTCGTTCGCCGAGCGGGGATTGCTCTAAGCCTTTGCGGCTGGTATAAAGCTCGGCCCCAGCGGACTGTCCGAGTTATCCGGCATTCCGTAACTAATTGATGGCAAAGGTTAAGTTTATGTCCCGCGTCTGCGACGTCACCGGCAAGGGCCCCGCTACGGGCAATACCGTTTCACACGCGAACAACCGCCGCCGCCGGCGCTTCCTGCCGAACCTGCACCACCAGCGTTTCTGGCTCGAGTCCGAAAAGCGCTGGGTGTCGCTGCGCGTGTCCACGCACGGCCTGCGGACCATCGAGAAAAAGGGCATCGACGTGATCGTTGCGCAACTGCGCGAGCAGGGCGAGAAGATCTGAAGGGCAAGTCATGCGCGAGAAAATCAAACTGCTGTCCTCGGCCGGAACCGGTCACTTCTACGTCACCACCAAGAACAAGCGTCTGCACCCGGACAAGCTTGAGGTGAAGAAGTTTGACCCCGTGGTGCGCAAGCACGTCTCTTATAAAGAGACCAAGATCAAGTAACGGCGGCTCCGCCCATCGTATTGGTGTGGCTTCAGAACGGGCGGCGCGGCCGCCGCGGCGCCGGTGAGGCATAGGCCGCAGAATCGAAACGGCGACGTTGCCCGAAGAGTTCTGAGCCATCGATGCGATCAGCCAGATTGTCTATATCGGAGGCGCTGACGCCACTTCTGGCAAAGTGCTCCTGCCACGTGTCGACGATGGCAATGATCTCAAGCACCACTTGCGCTGCGGCGTGGCGCTCCATGCCAAACAGCGCACACTGAGACATTGCATTCGTCAGCGTCGAGTCGCGACCGTCGCTTCCGACATTGAACTCCTGGTGTCCTTGGCCTGAGTTGGTCGGCAGTATGTCGTAGGCGGGCGCCAGCTGGAGTTTTCCTGCGGGTGATGCCGGAACGTACATGAGGGAGTGGTTCTTCTCATGATCGTCGGTGTTGTCAATGAGTATGTTGAACACCATGCGGCGAAACACCTCACTCATTTGCGCCGTGCTCACCGCCTGTGCGGTCTCACCGTAGCGGCGCAGAGCCTGCGCCAACGCCGGATATCCCAGATCAGGACTCTCAGGTGAAGCCGCTCGCAGCACGGTGCCGGCGGACAATGTATGCACTCGACCCTGCGCTGTGCGGTCAAAACGACACACGCCAATCGCGTTCTCGCCGTGTAGCCGAATCAGCCGGGTCTTGGCAACATTGATCCCGGCTTTGGCGGCCAGGGTCATCGACGCATGTTCGATCAAGGGTACATCGACTGGCTCACCCGCAAAAAACTTGATGACCCACTCCGCGCCATCAATGCTGATGACTGCCTTGGGCTTCGCCCCACCCAGACTCCCGCCGGCGGAGGCGATCTGGCGTTCCATCTCATTCAAAGGCTCCTTGCCGCCGATCTTGCGCATGACCTCGCTCATGGCTTGGGCCTGCGCGATACGCGGCATGGGTCCGGAACGGCGTGGCAGATATTCTTCGCGGGAAGTGGACACCCCTAAAGCGCCAAATCGGTCATCTCCTGCGTAGTAGAGGTACTCCATCACGGAGAGTCTGGAGGGTCGGTCGACGAACTGAATGACACGTTCACCCCAGCGATCCGGCCGGGCGTCGTCGACGGCACCTACCGCGCGCCCGGGCGAGCGCGGGAAAAATTCGCTGTCAAGCAGGGGCAGATCCTCGCTGATCCGAAATCCTTCCTTGAGCCAACTTTGCGCATAAGTGAGAGACACTCCTTTGCCAAGGGTCAGGTACTTCAGTTCGCCGATGAGCTGCGGGGTTGAGGGAAGTCCCAGGAACCACAGCCACAAGGTGTCAAAACGTGATGCGGGTGGCCGACTACTCATGTTTTTCCCTGCGACTTTGTCGGGCCTGCGCCGAGGCTCGGGCGCGCGCTTTTCCAAGCTCGATGGCGGCGCGCACGTCGAGCTCGATGGCTCCGCTGTCATGCTCCGGAGCAGCCAGCTCAACGAGGGCGGAATCCCGCCCGATCAGCATCAAGGCTGTGAGGTAGATGCCGATCCCGACCGAGGGCTCGCCCGCTTCCATTTTCATCAAAGTAGGAACTGTGACGCCCATACGGGTGGCCCAAGAAGCCAGTGATTCCTTGCGTCGCAGGCGCGCAACGGCGAGATCCGCCCCGAGTTTGCCCAAGGCATTCAGACTCGCAGGCGGAAGTCGGTCTTGGGCGTTTGATCGCTTTCCCATATATTATAATATACTGAAACATGCTATTTAATGCAACTATATTATAGTATTTGGCATGGTCCCGGCGCGAGGGCGCAACCCCTGGGCCCCTCAGGCCGGCTTTTCGCCGCGCACCGTCGTCCGGTACAGCTCGCGCCGATATCCCTGGTAGTCGTTGTAGGCCTGGTGCACGCACAGTCGGTTGTCCCACAATGCCAGCATGTTCACCTCCCAGCGCAGCCGGCAGGCGAAGACCGGCTGAATGAGATGGTCGGTCAGGTATTTGAGGATGGGCGCCGACTCCTCCTCATGCATGCCCTCGATGCCGATGCCGTATGAGGGATCCACATACAGCGCCTTCTCACCCGTGACCGGATGGGTGCGCACCATGGGGTGGCAGTTGCCCTTGATCTTGCGCTGCAGGCTCTCCGAGAGCTTCTCGGCGCCGCGCGTCGCGGCCAGCTGTCCGATGGGACTGTCTCCGACCTGCACCGCCTCCTGGGCGGAGCGCAGCACATCGCGCAGCGAGAAGTGCACCTTGAGGTCCGCGATCATGCGGCGGTACGCCTCGCTCAGATTGGCATAGGCCAGCGCCGAGTTGGCCCAGGTGGTGTCGCCGCCGAAGGGCGGAATCTGTACCGAGCGCAGGCTGGTGATGGCCGGCGGCTCCGGCAGAAACGGCGAGTCGGTGTGCCAGCCTTCGCCAAACACCATCTTGGAAGGATCGTCGGCCTCCTTGATGAGGGGATGGACGTTGCGGTGACCCGGCACCCCCTGGGTATAGGCATCCTCGGCAAAAGGTCCGAACCGCAGGCTGAAGGCCTCATGGGACTCGTGGCTGAGCCGCTGGCCGCGCAGGTAGATCATTTTGTGACGGAACAGCGCGTGGCGGACCTCCTCGAACTGCGCGTCCGTGACTTCAGCGGCCTGCAGGTTGCAGATTTCGGCGCCCATGGAGGCCGCCAGGGGACGCACCTGGATATGCTTGTACGGGGCAGCGTGGTTATCGAATTTCCCGGTCGGATGAAGTCGCATGCGGGAGCCTGGTAGTATCGTTTGCACTGCAATGCTACAAGGGTAACACTTCAGGTTCAGGGGCCAAGCACCAAGGCTTGGCGGTACCCGTCCAATATGTCTGACGGAGTTCGATGAACTCTGTGATGTAAAGTATAGTCCTAGCTCTGACTTCACCCGGAAGACCTAATGAATTCCCAGTCCCAGATCCCGCGCCCGCTCAAGACACTGTTCCTGCAGGCGCCCTCATTCGAAGGCTTCGATGGCGGCGCGGGCTCGCGCTACCAGGCCAAGCGCGAGATCAAGTCTTTCTGGTTCCCTACCTGGTTGGCGCAGCCGGCTGCCCTGGTCCCGGACTCGCGGGTGGTGGATGCCCCAGCCGATGAGCTGACCGTCGATGCCACCCGCAAGATCGCCCGTGACTACGAGCTGGTCATCATGCACACCAGCACGCCCTCCTTCCCCACCGATGCGCGTTTTGCCGAGCTGCTCAAACAGGACAATCCGCAGATTCGCATCGGACTGGTCGGCGCCAAACCCATGGTCGATCCGGAAGGCTCGCTCAAAGCCACGACCGCCATCGACTTCGTCTGTCGCGAGGAATTCGACTACACCTGCAAGGAAGTGGCCGAGGGCGCCGCGCTGGAGAACATCAAGGGTTTGTCCTATCGCGATGCCACCGGCAAAGTCGTACACAACCTGCCGCGCGCGATGATCGAAAACATGGACGATCTGCCGTTCGTTGCGCCCGTGTACCAACGCGACCTCACCATCGCCAACTATTTCATCGGCTATCTGAAGCACCCCTATGTGAGCTTCTATACCGGTCGCGGCTGCCGTTCCAAATGCACCTTCTGCCTGTGGCCCCAGACCGTCGGGGGTCACCGCTACCGGGTGCGATCGGCCGAGAACGTCATCGCCGAAGTGCGCTGGATCAAGCAGAACATGCCGGAGGTGAAGGAGGTCATGTTCGATGATGATACCTTCACCGACAGCTCGGCCCTGGCGCGCGTTGAGGCCATTGCCAAGGGCATGGGGGAACTGGGCATGACCTGGAGCTGCAATGCCAAGGCCAATGTTCCCTACAAGACGCTCAAAGTGATGAAGGAGAACGGGCTGCGCCTGCTGCTGGTCGGCTACGAATCCGGCGATGACCAGATCCTGCTGAACATCAAGAAGGGCCTGCGCACAGACATCGCGCGGCGCTTCACCGAGGACTGCCGCAAGCTCGGCATTCTGGTCCATGGCACCTTCATTCTCGGCCTGCCCGGTGAGACCACCGAGACCATCGAGAAGACCATCAACTTCGCCAAAGAGATCAATCCGCACACCATCCAGGTATCGCTGGCGGCGCCTTATCCGGGCACGACCCTGTACCGCCAGGCCGTCGAGAATGGCTGGCTGCAGGAGAATGATGCGGCAAACCTGGTCAATGATCATGGCGTGCAGCTGGCCGCGATCAGCTATCCGCATCTTTCAAAGGAGCAGATCTTCCACAGCATGGAAGTGTTCTATAAACGCTTCTACTTCCGGCCGGGCAAGATCTGGGAAATCGTCCGCGAAATGCTGGGCAGTTGGGAGATGATGAAGCGCCGCCTGCGCGAGGGCGTTGAGTTCTTCCGCTTCCTGCGGGCCCATCAGGCGTGAGACGCGTTTAACCGAGTCAGGCACGAGATCACCACCGCCCTGGCGGCTCAGCAAGCATGACTGTGGCCCAGACCCTCTGCACGGTAGCCGGGTTCGCCGCTCTCGGCATCGCCGTGGGCTATGCGCTGACGGCGCTGATCGCGGCGCTCGCCTGGCGCCGATTTGCCACCCGTCCGTGGCGCCCGACCGGTGCCCAACCGCCGGTGACGATCCTGAAACCCTTGTGCGGCGATGAGCCGGCGCTGTATGAGCACCTGCGCAGCTTCTGCCAGCAGCACTACGCGGCCTACCAGATCGTGTTCGGCACTCTGGATGCGGACGATCCGGCACTGGCCACCGTGGCGCGCCTGGCCGCGGAGTTCCCCGAACTGCCCATCGATGTCGTCGCCAACCCGCAGCGCCATGGGCACAATAACAAGAGCAGCAATCTCATCAACATGCTGGTCAAGGCCCGCCATCCGCTGCTGCTCATTGCCGACAGCGATATTTCGGTGGGACCGGACTACCTCGCCGCGGTGACCGCGCCACTGGTGGATGCGGATGTCGGCCTGGTGACGTGCCTGTCGTATGACGTTCCAACGCGCGGCGTGTGGTCGCGGCTGGGCGCGATGTACATCAATGAGTGGTTCTTCCCCTCAGTGATGGCGGCGTGGCTCTTCGGGCACCAGGACTACGCATCAGGTCAGACACTTTGCCTGCGGCGCCGTACGCTGGATGCGATCGGCGGATTGCGGGCCTTCGCCGATCACCTGGCAGATGACTATCAGCTCGGACAATTGATCAGGAAGCTGGGCCTGCGGATCATCCTTTCCGCTTACGAAATCCAGGCCCAGCACCACGAACCGGATCTCGCCGCGCTGTGCCGCCACGAATTGCGCTGGAATCGCACGCTGCACGCGGTCAGCCCCTGGAGCTTCCGGGGCATCTTCATGACCTTCACGCTGCCGCTGGCCGCGCTTGGACTGGGGTTGATGGCCGCGACACCGTGGCATGCGCTGGCGTGGGTCTTGTTCTGGATCGTCGCCGGCGCGCGCCTGGCGCTGCATTTTGTGCAGCGCCTCGGACGCAACCGCCCACTGTTCGAAGACCTGCTGCTGGTGCCGTTGCGCGATCTGCTGCTGTGCTGGAACTGGGGCCAGAGCTTCTTTTGCCGGCGCGTGACCTGGCGCGGCACGAGTTTCCACGTCGATGCGGCCGGCGTGATGCGCCGCATCGCCTGACCCGGGACTGGCTTGAAGACGGCGGCATATATTGCCGGGCTGCTGGGCCTCGCGCTGCTCACCGTTCTGGTCATTCACACCGACCTGCCGGTGCTGGTTCGAACCTGGAAGCTGGCAAGTCCCGCACTGCTGTGGCTGGTTCCCTATCGTCTGATCTTCTTTGCACTCTATGCCATCGGCTGGCGCGCGCTGCTGCGGCCGTTCGATCCTCAGGGAAGGCTCGACTTCGGCTATGTTCTGCTGGCGACCATGGTGCGCGAAGGGGTGGATCGTCTGCTGCCCGTGGCGAGTCTCGGTGGCAGCGTGGTGGGAGTGCGGGTGATCCGCTGGCGTGGCCTCGCCGTGGCACCGATCAGCGCGACCATCATCGCTGAAATCGTGCTCACGCTCGCCGCGGTATACCTCCTGGGCGGGCTCGCCACACTGATTCTGCTCGGGTCGCAGTCCGGGGATCACACCCTGGTCGTGGTGGTGCTGGCGCTCAGTCTGCCCATACCCGTCGTATCCTTGCTGCTGCTGCGCTACGGCGCGGTGTTCCAACGTCTGCAGCGCTGGCTGCGCCCCCTCGTGGGGCTCAGCGGCGCCGACACGGCAGTGTCGCTGGATGCGGACCTGCGCGCCTGCCTGGATCGGGTGGGAACGATGCTGCTCGCCGGCTCGCTGCAGTTCGTGGCGCTGGTCTCCGCGTCGTTTGAAATCTGGTGGGCGCTGCGCCTGTTCGAACATCCCGTGAGTGCCTCCTCATCGATCATGCTCGAGGGACTGACCCAGGCGGTGCGCCATCTCGCCTTCATCGTTCCCGCGGGCCTTGGCGTGCAGGAAGCGGCGCTGGTGTTGTTCGGTCACGCCCTCGGCCTCAGTGCCGAACTGGCGCTGGCGGTGTCGGCCGTCAAGCGCGCCCGCGAAGTCCTGTGCGGCTTGCCGCCACTGTTGTGGTGGCAACTGCAGGAGGCTCGCAGGCTGCGCGCAATACATTCGTAGTACTCTGGCCGCCATGCCCGAGCTTCCCGAAGTCGAAACCACCCGCCGTGGCCTCGAGCCGCACCTGGCGGGCCAGACCATCCTCAAGCTGACCGTCCACGATCACCGCCTGCGCTGGCCGGTGGATGCACGTTTGCCGCAGACGCTCGCCGGGCAGCGAGTCGAGGCGGTTGATCGTCGCGCCAAATACCTGCTGCTGCGCCTGACGCATGGCACGGTGCTGTGGCACCTGGGAATGTCCGGCAGCCTGCGCATCGTGCCGAGCGATTCGCACGTCGAGCTGCACGACCACATCGATCTGGCCCTCGCCTCCGGTCGGACCGTGCGCTTCAATGACCCCCGCCGCTTCGGCTGCGTCATCTATGTGACCGGCGATCCGCAGACCCACCCGCTGCTGGCGAAGCTCGCGCCCGAACCTTTCGCTGCGGCATTCAATGCCGAGTACCTGTGGCGCGTCTCGCGGGCCCGCAAAGTGTCCGTGAAGCAACTGATCATGAACGGCCAGGTGGTCACCGGCGTCGGCAACATCTACGCCAGTGAAGTGCTGTTCCATGCGGGTATCCGCCCGCGCCGCCAGGGCCGCAGCCTGAAGCGCGATGAAGTGACGCGCCTGGTCGCAGCCATCCGCAAGGTGTTGCGCCAGGCCATTCGCGTCGGCGGCACGACGCTGCGCGATTACGTGAATCCGGACGGCAACCCCGGATACTTTCGCCAGAAGCTGTATGTCTACGAACGTGGCGGCGACCCCTGCCGCAAGTGCGGCACGCTGATCCGCGCCTTGACCCAGGGACAGCGTTCCACGTATTACTGCCCGACCTGTCAGAGGTGAACCCTTGAGCCGGGAGATCATCACGCATCTTGGCGCCGATCCGGTGATGAAGCGCCTCATCGCCGCCGCCGGCCCCTTTGCGATCGAGCTGCGTGAGCATCATTCCCCCTATGAGGCCCTGGCGCGCGCCATCGCGCACCAGCAGCTCAACGGCAAGGCCGCGCAGTCCATCCTGAACCGCTTCGTCAGCACCTGTGGCCAGGGGGCATTCCCCTCGCCCGAGGGACTGCTGGCGCTGGAGGAGTCGGCACTGCGTGCTTCGGGATTCTCGTTCTCAAAGATCGCGGCCCTGCGGGACCTCGCGACCAAGACCCTGAGCGGCATCGTCCCGATCGGCGCTGCGCTGCATGGCTTGAGCGATCTTGAAATCATCGAGCGCCTCACCGCGGTGCGTGGCATCGGCCGCTGGACCGTGGAGATGCTGCTGATGTTCCAGCTGCGCCGGCCCGATGTGCTGCCGGTGGATGACTTCGGCGTGCGTCAGGGATTCCAGCTCGCCTATGGGTTGAAGAAGATGCCGGCGCCAAAAGTGCTCGCGATGTATGGCGAGCGCTGGGCGCCCTATCGAAGCGCGGCGGCCTGGTACCTGTGGCGGGCGGTGGATCTGTCGCGCTCGGGCAAGCTGCCGCCCCCCATTGAAGTCACGAAGCTGCCACGGTTGCCCCGCAAGCGGCGCAAGGCGGCGAAGCGGCCGGCGCGCAGACTCAAGCGCGCCGCAGCTTCCGCAGCTCCTCGAACACGATCGGATGCACGAACTCGTGCACGTCGCCCCCCAGCACGGCGATCTCGCGCACCAAAGAAGAAGAAATGAACGTGAACTGTTCCTGAGGCGTCAGGAACACGGTTTCGATGTCGCGGCAAAGATGGCGGTTCATGTTCGCCAGCTGGAACTCGAACTCAAAATCAGATATGGCGCGCAGGCCGCGGATGATCACCCCCAGCTGGTGGCGGCGGGCGAAGTCCACCGTCAGTTCTGAGTAGCTCACCACCTCGACATTGGGCAGCTCGGCGAGCACCTTGCGGGCGAGGTCCACGCGCTTGTCCTGCGTGAACAGCGGTGCCTTGCCGGCATTCGAGGCAATGGCCACGACCACCCGGTCAAACAGGCCGCAGGCGCGCCTGACGAGGTCAGCATGGCCATTGGTGATGGGATCAAAGGTCCCCGGATACAGGGCGTGGCGATTCATCATGCAGGTGTTCTCCGCAGCAGATGATACCCGACCTCACCGGCCCGCCCGGATTTGGCGAGTCGCCAGGCCGCGGGCAAGGCCGGCAGTGGGTCGCGGGCCGGGCATTCGGCGTAAATCAGCGCTTTCGGCGCCAGCCACCCGCCCGACTCCAGGTGCGCGGCAGCCTGGCCCAGCAATCCGCCCGCAAACGGCGGATCCAGGAAGACCACATCAAACACCTGCGCGGCCCCGAGCAGGAAATGCTTCGCGCCGACGAGGTGGACCTGCGCCGCCGCGGCGCGCTCTCCGCCCCAATCCGCCAGCGTCTGGCGCAGTTCCCGGGCCGTTGCCGCGGCATTTTCCACGAACACGACGCTGGCGGCGCCGCGCGACAGCGCCTCAAGGCCCAGCGCGCCACTGCCGGCGAACAGATCCAGGCAGCGTGACCCGGTGATCCAGGGCGCCAGCCAGTTGAACAGGGTTTCGCGCACCCGGTCGGGCGTGGGTCGGATGTCGCCCTCGGGGAAGCGCCAGGTGCGGCCGCGCCAGGTGCCGCCGATGATGCGCAGCGTACGCGCTTTTTTGCCGCGCTCGACGTGCGGGGTGGGCGAGCGCATATCGGACTTGCCGGTCACGGTTCATCATACAATAGCGCCATGCTTTTCCGGCGCGACAACGCGGCCAGTGAGGAATCCGGTGGGTTCCTCCAGCGGCTGCGCAAGAAACTCAACCGCGGCAACTCCTGGCTGACGATGGACCTGGCGACCCTGTTCAGGGGCCGCAAGATCGATGCGGAAATCCTCGAGGAGCTGGAAACCCGGCTGCTGACGGCCGATGTGGGCGTGGAGGCCACGCAGTACATCCTCGAGGATCTGCGCAAGCGTGTGGCCCACCAGGAACTCGCCGATGTCGAGGCCCTGATCGCAGCCCTGCGCCGGTCCGTCGCGGAAATACTGGCACCTTGCGCGCAGCCCCTGCGGATCGACCCCAGCCATCGTCCGTATGTCATCCTGGTGGTCGGCGTGAACGGTTCGGGCAAGACCACCACCATCGGCAAGCTTGCCCAGAGACTGGCGCACAGCGGTCACAGCGTGATGCTCGCGGCCGGTGACACCTTCCGCGCCGCCGCCATCGAACAGCTTCAGGTGTGGGCGACGCGCACCGGTGCCGCACTGGTCGCGCAGCAGGCGGGAGCCGATCCTGCGGCGGTGGTTTTCGATGCCGTGCAGTCGGCCCGCGCGCGCGGCGTCGAGGTATTGATCGCCGATACTGCCGGGCGCCTGCAAACTCAGGCGCATCTCATGGAGGAACTGAAGAAGGTGCGCCGCGTACTCCAGCGAGTCGATGCCAGCGCCCCGCACGAGGTGCTGCTGGTGCTGGATGCCAACCAGGGGCAGAACGCCCTCACCCAGGCCATACAGTTTCATCAGGCCATCGGTGTCACCGGGCTGGTGCTGACCAAGCTTGATGGCACGGCCAAGGGCGGCATCGTGCTCGCCATCGCCCGGCGCCTCAAACTGCCCATACGGTTCATCGGCATCGGCGAACAGGCCGGTGACTTCGGCGAGTTCGATGCCGAGGCCTTCGCCGCCGCGCTCGTCGATGGGGCGGGCGCAACCGCGTGATCCTCTTTGAACGGGTCACCAAGCGCTATCGCAACGGCCGTGAGGCATTGCGCGCCGCGAGCTTCAGCATC
This sequence comes from Steroidobacteraceae bacterium, assembly GCA_049792815.1. Taxonomy (GTDB): domain Bacteria; phylum Pseudomonadota; class Gammaproteobacteria; order Steroidobacterales; family Steroidobacteraceae; genus DAIDKA01. Next base: position 50,258 of record JBARBG010000030.1, read on the forward strand.
GACCGCGGTGAGATGGTGTTCCTCACCGGGCGCTCAGGGGCGGGCAAGAGCACTGTTCTGAAGCTCATCGCGATGCTGGAACGACCGACCCGGGGAAAGGTCGTGGTCAACGGCCAGAATCTCGGTGCGCTCAAGTCGCGGCACCTTCCGGCCTACCGCCGCACTCTGGGAGTGGTGTTCCAGGACCACCGCCTGCTTGATGATCGTCCGGTGTTCGATAATGTCGCGCTGCCGCTGGTCGTGGCCGGCGCGCGTTCCGTGGAACTGGACAAGCGCGTGCGCGCGGCGCTGGACCAGGTCGGCCTGCTGGGCAAGGAGCGCATGCTGCCCAACGAACTGTCGGTGGGTGAACAGCAGCGCGTCGGCATCGCGCGGGCGGTGGTCGCCAAACCCTCGGTACTGATCGCCGATGAGCCCACGGGCAACCTCGACCCCGCCTTGTCCCTTGAGGTCATGAAGCTCTTCAAGCGCTTCCAGGATGTCGGTGTCACGGTGATCATCGCCACCCACGACCTGCAGGTGGTGCACGAATTCGGCCAGCGCAGCATCGTGCTCGAGGACGGCCAGGTCCTGGGCAGCGGCGATACGCCGCTGCCCAGCATGACGGCCACGCGCTGAATGCTGGGGTACCTGACACACCATGCCCAGTCACTGGTGGGTTCCATCGGGCGCCTGGCGCGCGCACCCTTCGCGACCACGCTGACGGTACTCGTCATCGGCCTCGCGCTGGCGCTGCCCCTGGCGCTGGGCCTGTTCGTGTCCAACGCCATGAGCGCCACCGGCGGCTTCACGGGCGCCGTGGACGTGTCGGTGTACTTCAAACCCGATGTGGCCCTGACGCGGGTACAGCAGCTGGCGCAGAGTGTGCGCGGGCGCGCCGGAGTGGCGGCGGTGGAAGTGATCAGCGCCGACGCGGCACTGCAGGAGTTCAGGCAGTACTCAGGCTTCGGGACGGCATTGCAGGCCCTGGGGCAGAATCCACTGCCGAATGTGTTGCACGTGCGGCCCGCCGGCGATGCCACCGCCCCGGCTGACCTTGCGACCCTCCAGCACTACCTGTCGGCCTGGCCTGAAGTGGACCTGGTGCAGGTGGACTCCGAATGGGTGCTGCGCTTCAACGCCATCCTGGACCTTCTGCACAGGGTGCTCGGCATCGCCGCAATCTTGCTCGGCGCCGGCGTGCTCGCGGTGGTCGGCAATACCATCCGCCTTGAAATCCAGGGTCGACGTACCGAAATAGAAGTGGTGCGGCTGGTCGGCGGGTCGACGGGGTTCGTGCGCCGGCCCTTCCTGTACACCGGCATGCTTTATGGCCTCGCGGGCGCCCTGTTGGCCTGGGCCATGGTCGCAGGCGCCGTGACGCTGTTGCGTGCGCCGGTCGCGGACCTGGCGCGGCTGTACGGCGGCAGCTACGGCCTGCACGGGGTTGGTCTGCAGGAGTTAGGCCTGGTGATTGGCGCCGGCCTGGGTCTAGGTTGGCTGGGCGCGTGGCTGGCGGCAGCCCGCCACCTGCGGGGTATCGAACCGAGAGCTTAACAGTAATAAGTCATTGTTTAAATTGATTATAACGGTTCGATTGAAAGGGAACTCCGGAAGGTCTTAGCACTCCAATACCCTGAGTGCTAAAATTCGCCTCACATTAAGTTCGAACCTTGGGAGCCCGCATGACTACCGCAACTGCACTGGTCGCTCCTGCGTCCGACCTCGCCCTGGCGGGGCCGCTTGGCAGCCTTGACGCGTACCTGGATCGCGTCGGCCGCATCCCCGTGCTGTCGCGCGAGGAAGAGCATGACCTGGCCGTTCGCTACCGATCGGAAGACGACCTGGACGCCGCGCGCAAGCTGGTGCTGTCGCACCTGCGCTTCGTCGTGCATATCGCCCGCGGCTATACCGGCTATGGACTGCCCATGGGCGATCTGATCCAGGAAGGCAATGTCGGCCTCATGAAGGCCGTGAAGCGCTTTGACCCGGCGGTCAATGTGCGCCTGGTGTCCTTTGCCGTGCACTGGGTGCGCGCCGAGATCCACGAATACGTCTTGCGCAACTGGCGCCTGGTCAAGGTGGCCACCACCAAGGCCCAGCGGAAGCTCTTTTTCAATCTGCGCCGCATGAAGAAGAACCTGTCGTGGCTGTCGCACGAGGAGACCGCGGCCGTGGCCCGTGATCTGGGTGTCAGCACCGCTGAAGTGACCGAGATGGAGCAGCGGCTCTCGGCCCGTGACATGTCCTTTGATCCCATGCCCGAAGGTGATGAGGAGGATGGGGGCTACAGTCCGGCCTCGTACCTGCCGGCGCCGGCGGCGGACCCCGCCGAGGCCGTCGAAGCGGCGGAGTGGGAGGACGTGACGCACGAGAATCTGCAGGCGGCCCTGGGCCGGCTGGACGCGCGCAGTCGTGACATCCTGATCAGCCGCTGGACCGGCGAAGGCAAGTCCACGCTGCACGAGCTTGCCGATCGCTACAAGGTCTCCGCGGAGCGCATCCGTCAGATCGAGACCCAGGCGATGGGCAAACTCAAGGGCATGATGGCGCCCGCCTGATTGCGCTCCTGATCAGCTGGCCGCGGCCTGCACCGCGGCCGCGACCCGCTCGTGAACCTGCTTGTCCAGAGCACTGGGCACCAGATCATCCCCGGCAGCGTGTGCAATGGCGTCGGCGGCGGCAATCAGCATGGCATCGGTGAAGCGCGGCGCATGGGCGGCCAGCGCACCACGGAACAGTCCCGGAAAAGCCAGCACATTGTTGACTCCCTTGCCGTCGGCGGCGAACGCCGCGCCGCGCTCCATGGCGGTCAGCGGATCGATCTCGCTTTCGGGATTGGACAACGCCAGGATGATCTGTCCGGGCCGCACGCTCGCGGCGGGAATCAGATCCTTGACGCCGGTGGTCGCGATCACGATATCGCAACGGGCCATGATGGCGGCCAGCGTCGACCCTTCTGCGCCCATTGCTTCGATGCGCTCGATGGCGTTGGGGTTGCGGTCCGCGCCCAGTACCTTGCCCACCCCATAGGCGCGCAGCAGCCGCACGATGCCAGTCCCCGCCGCGCCCAGGCCGATCTGCCCGACGGTACTGACGCGCAGGCTGCGACCCAGGCGCCGCGTCGCCGTGATCAGCGCCGCCAGCGTCACCACCGCGGTGCCATGCTGATCGTCATGCATTACCGGCTTGTCGAGCATCCGGCACAGCCGCTCCTCGATTTCAAAGCACTCGGGCGCCGCGAAATCCTCCAGCTGTATGGCGCCGAAGGACTGCTCGATGGCCATGATGGTCGCCACCACGCTGTCCGGGTCGCGCGTCTTCAGCAGGATCGGCACACCGTTCAGATCCACAAGCTCCGCGAACAGCGCGGCCTTGCCCTCCATGACCGGCAGGCCGGCGGTCGCACCGATGTCGCCGAGGCCGAGAATCGCGGTGCCGTTGGTGATGATGGCCACGGTATTGTCGATGGCAGTGTAGTCATGGATCTTGCGCGGGTCGGCCTTGATGGCCAGGCACACGCGTGCCACACCCGGGGTGTACACGTCCCGCAGGATGTTCAGGGTGTTGATGGTCACCCGCGACACCGTGCGGATCTTGCCGCCGCGATGCCGGTTGAACACGCGGTCGGACTTGCCCACGAAGCGCGCATTCGGCAGCTGGTCGATGCGCTCGTAGAGCGAGCGGTTGGCATCCTCGTCCATCTCCAGGGTGATTTCCCACAGGGTCCGGCCCTGTTCGCGCCGCAACGCGCTCAGGTGCTCCAGCACCAGCCCTTCCTCGGCGATGACCTGCAGAACCTTGGCGAGGCTGCCGGGCTGATGCAGGACCTCGACGATGATGATTTCCGGGATTTTCATGACGGCAGGGAATTCTACAGAACTGGCGCGGCTCCCGTCCGGCGGCTAGGCTGGCGCCATGTCGCAAGAGCCCCTGGACCCCCTGGATCTGTTCGGCGTGCGCGCCTGCCTGACCGATGAGGAGCGGCTGGTGCAGGACAGCGTGGCGCGCTTCATCAGCGCCGAGGCCATGCCGCTGATTCGTGAATGTTTTGAGCATCACCGCTTTCCGCGTGAGCTGATCCCGGGGCTGGCGAACCTCGGGGTGCTGGGCGCCAGCATCCAGGGCTACGATTGCGCCGGACTCAATGCCGCAAGCTATGGCCTGATCTGCCAGGAACTGGAGCGTGGGGATTCGGCGCTGCGCAGTTTCGTGTCCGTGCAATCCTCGCTGGCCATGCATGCCATCCACGCCTATGGCAGCGATGCCCAGCGGCTGCAGTATCTGCCGCGCATGGCCCGCGGCGAGCTCATCGGCTGCTTCGGTCTCACCGAGGCGCACGGCGGCTCAGATCCTGCGAATCTGCGCACCCACGCCCGCCGCCGGGGTGATGACTGGGTCCTCAACGGCTCAAAGATCTGGATCACCAATGGCAGCATCGCCGACCTCGCCGTGATCTGGGCCGGCACCGATGAGGGCATGCGCGGCTTCCTGGTCGACACCCGGGTGCCCGGGTTCGAGGCCACCGAAATCCAGGAAAAGATGTCGCTGCGCGCCTCGGACACCGCGGCCCTGTTCCTGAGCGACGTGCGCGTCCCCGAGGACGCGTTGCTGCCAGGCGCCACGGGACTGAAGGCGCCGCTGTCCTGCCTGAACCAGGCCCGCTACGGCATCACCTGGGGCGTCATCGGTGCCGCGCAGGACTGCCTGCGCACGGTGCTTGAATACACCCGGACCCGTGAGATGTTCGGGCGGCCGCTGGCCGCGACGCAAAGCGTCCAGATACGTCTGGCCGATATGGCACGCCGCATCACGGCGGCACAACTGCTGTCGCTGCAGCTGGCGCGCCTCAAGGACTCAGGGCAGCTCGCCCCTGCGCAGGTTTCGCTGGCCAAGTGGAACAACGCGCGCATGGCGCTGGAGATCGCGCGCGACTGCCGGGACCTGCTCGGCGCTGCCGGCATCAGCGCCGAATTCAGCCCCGTGCGCCACATGCTGAACCTGGAAAGCGTGGTCACTTACGAGGGTACTCAGACCATTCACCAGCTCTCCGTCGGGCGCGCGCTCACCGGACTCAGCGCTTTCTGAGGGCGCCCTCAAACAAGCACGCCCAGCGACACCAGCACCAGGACCGCCAGCCAGTTGATGAGCTTCGGCAGCCAGTTCGGAGCTGCAATCAGTATGGTCATGGGAGTCACCTTAGGTTGCCGGGCCCGCGGCCCTTGATGACATTGGGCGCCGTGAAGCTGGCAGCGGCCGGGCGGCGAATCGGGCATCGGGCAGGCCAATCGTGGCGGATCATGGCAAGCGCTCAAGGCCCTGCCGCGCAACGCGCCGTTGCAGTACGCTGTGCCCATGAAACTCATCGCGATCATCGAGGACGAACCGGCCATTCGCGACAACTACGCCGCGGCATTCACCCGCGAGGGCTATGCGGTGCGCACCTACGGCAACCGCAAGCAGGCCATGACCGCCTGCGCCGCGCGTCTGCCGGATCTGGCGGTCATCGACATCTCGCTGGAGGACGAACCCGAAGGCGGCTTTGAGCTGTGCCGCGCGTTGCGCTCCATGTCCGCCGAACTACCCATCATTTTTCTCACCGCGCGCGACAGCGACCTGGACGCGGTGTCGGGATTGCGCCTGGGAGCGGATGATTTCCTGACCAAGGACCTGAGCATTCCGCACCTTATAGCGCGGGTGAATGCGCTGTTTCGCCGCATCGAGGCGCTGCGCAAACCCGCGACGACCGGCCAGACGGTGCAGCGCGGGCCATTACTGCTCGACGGCGAGCGCATGCAGGTGCAATGGGAAGGTGAAGTCGTGCTGCTGTCGCTGACCGAGTTCTGGATCGTGCATGCACTGGCGCGCCATCCCGGTCATGTACGCAATCGCCAGCAGCTCATGGATGCCGCCAATGTGGTGCTGGATGACAACACCATCACCTCGCACATCAAGCGTATCCGCCGCAAGTTCCAGCAGCTCGATCCCAGATTCGATGCCATACAGACGGTGTACGGCATGGGCTATCGCTGGGTGGAGTGATCCGTCCAGAGCGCTATCGATGTCACTGCGCCTGAAGCTGCTGCTGCTGGGATTCGCCTCACTGGTCCTGCCCCTGGCCGGCTACGAATATGCGCGTGCGATGGAAGCGGCGCTGCGGGTGAGCGAACAACAGTCGCTGCAGGCCATCGTGCAGACCATCGCCACCTCGCTCCAGGGCCGCACCGACCTGCTGTATCGGATGACGCCGGAGTCGGGGCTGACCTCACCGGGGCCTGAGGATCTTCAGGCGGTGCCGCTGGTCGCCGCGCCGTTCCTGGATGGGTATGCCGATGAGTGGCCGCATGGCTCACCGTTCCGCCGCGTCTTCGCCGACGGCCCGCGCCAGCTGACGCTGTTGGCCGGTGTGCATGAACGCATGGTCTACCTGCTGATCGAGGTCCGCGAGCCCCATGTGGTGTGGGATGCCCCGGGCGCCGATGTGCTGGAGCCGGCAAGTTTCGGCGACCGTGTGTGGGTGGCCTTCACCGATGCTGCAGGGGCCCAGCATCAGTACCTCATCGCAAGTTCCGGACCCGGCCCGGTGCATGCGCGGCGCATCGAGACCGCGGATCTGGGCCGACAGGTCGCCATCGATGAGCTGCGCATTGTCGGTGGCTGGCAGCCCATGAACGGCGGCTACCGGGTGGAGCTGCGCATTCCAATATCGATGCTCGGCGCGCGCCTGGGTGTGCTGGTGGACGAACGCGACCACCGCGGCGCCGACCCGGTGAGCTTCGGCACCCTGGACCATGACAGCCTGGCCCCGCTGGGGCGGTTGCTGGTTCCATCGCCGGAACTGAGCAACTATCTGGCGCAGTTCATCCAGCCCGGCCTGCGGCTGACGGTGAGCGGGACCGACCATGCGCTGTTGAGCCAGGTGGACGCGCTGTCCGTGGCCACCGTCGGTCGCGCCGAGCGTGGCCTGCTGCCGCAACTGTACCGCCGGATGCTCGAGCGCCCGGATGATCGCAAGGTGGTGGAGGCCGAGGCGCCGATCGCCGCCCTGGATCTGCACCAGACCCTGGGCACGGTGCAAATCGTCGAGACCGCCGAGCGCTCGCTGACACTGCGCGACAAGGCGCTGACGCAGCTGCTGGACTTCACGCTCATCACCAGCGGCCTGGTGGTCATCGCGATGTTCACTTTCGCGGCCTGGCTGGCGTGGCGCCTGGCGCGGCTGCGCCAGGCCAGCGAGTCGGCCCTGACCCGCGAGGGTCTCGTGACCACCTTCCCGGAAACCGCCGCGCCGGATGAGCTCGGCGATGTGGCGCGCAGCTTCTCGATGCTTCTGGGGCGGCTCAACGAGTACACCGGATACCTGCGCACCCTGGCGGGCAAGCTGGCCCATGAAATACGCACCCCCCTCACCATCGTGCGCTCCTCGCTGGATAACCTCGAGTCCGAGCCGGTGAGCCCCGCTGCACGCACCTACCTGAACCGGGCGCGCGAGGGCAGCGAGCGCTTAAGCGCAATCCTCCTGGCCATGGGTGCCGCGACCCGGGTCGAAGAGGCCATACAAAGTGCCGAGCGTTCCCGTTTCGACTTGCGCGCCCTCATCGACAGTGCCGTCGGCGCCTATCGCACCGGTTTTCCCGAGCGGCAGTTCAGCGCGGAACTGCCGGCCGCCGCAGTCCCGCTCACCGGCGCACCGGACCTCATCGTGCAGATGCTCGACAAGCTCATCGAGAATGCCGTGGATTTCAGCCCCGAAGGGGCCCTCCTCACGGTCCGGCTCAGCGCCGATGGCGGCCAGATGCTGATCGACGTCGACAATCCCGGCCCGACCCTGTCCGGGGAGGGACACAGTCACCTGTTCGAATCCTTGTGGCAGTCGCGTTCGGGCGGCGACAGTCGCCCGCACTTCGGCCTCGGGTTGTACATCGTGCGGCTGATTGCGGAGTTTCATGGGGGTACGGCACAGGCTGACAATCTGGCCGATGGCAGTGGCGTCCGCTTCCGGATTGTATTGCCACGTTCAGGCTAACGCCGATTCAGCGCGCTGTAGCACAACTGCTACATGCGTCAGGCAAGAAAAGCCGCTAGAATTGCAATGTGGACTATGTCGGGAAGCCTCCATAACCACATGTTTCAGTTATTTTTACTTCTCTCGGATCAGTTTGTAGCACACAAGAATTACCGATTCTTAACCACAAGTGATGCGCAGAGAGAACAGATTGTGATTACGAAGAAGTGAGAAACTCGGGCGATTAACACAGGCACGGAGGGCCATCGCCAGTTGCGCGATGGCCGCGGGCGGGTAGCGTGAAATAACACGCAGTCTGCATTTGCCAGACCGGAGTTGGTTAGCTCCACTGCCAAACCGTGTTGGATTAAGGCCTGTGTCGACGCGACGCGAAGCGCGCTGTTTTGCGCACTTGGCCGGAGCTGACAGCGATTGACCCGGTCGGTGAGGACCCACTCAAAGCCCCGCTACTGCGGGGCTTTTTTTGTCTTAGGTCGCGCACCATGCTAACGATGCCGGCCGCGATCAGACTCGGCGATCGAGGGTTCGCGACGCTCGAGCCGCGCGGGCGGGTGCCTGCCGCCCCGTCTCACGCGCTGCCATTGGTGCCAGCAAAACGTCCCCAACCCCGCGAGGATCAGCTCCACCGCGAGTGCCAGCAGCAGTCCTACGGTGACCCCGTAGGAGATGGCCTCGGGACTGAGCGGTACCGTGTAGGAATACGCGGCGACGGTCTCCTGAAGAATCTCGCGATTCGGATTCACGATGATGTGAATCAATCGTGCGAGTGTCGAGCCATTCAGGGCAGCCATTTCGGCCGCCAGCGAGCGGATGCGCGCGAACAGGTCGCCGATGGTCTTCGCCTCGCCCCTGAACACCTTGTCGGGACTTTGCAGGTGGTGTGCAACCAGCGCGCTCACGTCACCGTTGAAATACTGGTCGGCGGCCTGCTGGAAACCGGTGAAATTTTGTTTCGCTTCCAGGTAGTGCGCGCTCACGCGCTTGGCGTACTGATCCACGAAGCCCGGCCCCTGCACACCCACCAGCAGACCGAGGGCAAACACCACGAGCCGCAGATATCCTCTCAGCATTCGAGCTCTCCTTGATGCGGGTGGCGAGACCGACATTTGTATCCAATACGATACAATATCAATATTTTACGGACATATTGAGCCACTACCCGCTCCAATAGACCCATCCACATGGCTTCCATGCCAAACTCGCCCTGGCGCACAGCCCCTGCCGCGCCCCCAAGGAGAGGTCATTGAGAATACTTCCTGCGCTGCTCTTGTGCATATGCATGGTGGGCACTGCAGCGCATGCGCAGAACACGCCCGTGGGATTGTGGAAGACCGTCGACGACCACACCGGACAGGACAAGTCACTGGTTCGCATCAGCGAGTCCGGTGGCGTGGTGAGCGGCAGGGTTGAGAAGCTGCTGCATCCGTCAAAGCCCAATCCGCTGTGCGATAAATGCCGCGACGAGCGCCAGGGCAAACCCATCGTCGGCCTCTCGATCATTGAAGGACTCAGACAGCACGGCGAGGTGTGGGAGGACGGAACCATCCTCGACCCTGAGAACGGCAAGATCTATACCGTGCGGCTGAAGCCGGTGGACGGCGGCAGAACGCTTCAGGTACGCGGCTACATCGGTCCGTTCTTCCGCACCCAGACCTGGAGCCGCGTCGAGTGAAGTCACGAACGACTGATCAGCGGGTCATGCTGATCGCGGGCTTTGTGTTGCTACTGCTCGGGCCTGCGAGCGCACTCACCGCCGACTACACCGGCCTCGACCCGATCGATCGCCAGACCCTGGAGCGGGCGCTCTACCTGTGCCAGTGGAAAAGCAGTCACGACGTTCCGGACAGCGCGCCAATTCCCGCGGTCTGCAAGAGCGGCGCGGTATCAATCGAAGATGCCATGCTGCAGGACAAGCAGTGGTGGACGTTCTGGACGCGCTTGAACCCCGAGGAGGCCTTGAAGGCGAACCAGGAATTCAGCACAGACTTTGCAGGCTTCCAGGCACGGCTGAAGGTGAAGCCGCAGCTGGCGCAAGACCTGCTCCCGTCGGGCATCAGGCTGGCGAAGGATGATTGGCGGCTGTGGCTGGTGCACAAGCTCACCCAACCTTAGATTCAGCGCGCGCGCTTGGGCCGTCGCACGGCCCGGACCTTGCCGCTGGTACCACCGCCACAGAAGAAGCGGTCGCCGCCATCGGACTCGAGTCCCGAGACACCCACTCCCGGGGGCATCTCGAGCGCCGCCAGCACCTCACCGGTTTGCGGGTCGACGCGCCGCAATTCGCTGGCCTCGCCTTGCCAGGTCCCGTGCCACAGGTCGCCGTCGACCCACGTGACCCCGGTGACGAAGCGCGTTGAATCGATGGTACGCAGAATCGCCCCGGTGTCCGGATCGACCTGGTGGATCTTTCCTTCCCGATAATGCCCCACCCAAAGCGTGCCTTCGGCCCAGGTGAGTCCGGAGTCACCACCGCGGGCGGGCGCCGGGATACTGCCCAGCACATTGCCGGTCTTGGGATCGATCTTCTGGATGCGGTCCTCGGCGAGCTGAAACAGGTGCTCCCCGTCGAAGGCCGTACCGGCATGCGCGGCGACGTCGATTGAGCGCTGAATTGACCCGCTCGCAGGATCGAAGGCAGTCAGCTTCCCTCCGGACGCAAACCAGACACTCTGTCCGTCATAGGTGACGCCATTGACGCGATCGACACCCGGAAAGGGACCGTACTCACGGACAATTTCGGCGGTTGAACGACTCATACCCGCCATCTTAAGCAATGGGCAGCGCCGTGGGGAGTAACAAGATCGTCGTGAATCCCAGCGCCGAGGAGGTCCAGCGGCGCGCTCGCCCGCGACCGAACGCCTGCACCTTGCCGGTCGCCGCAAGCGCATCGAGTACGCGCTGGGTCGTACGCTGGCTCCCACCCAGCACCAGCGCCAGCGCTGAACTGGACCACGGCTCCCCGTCGGCGAGCAGGCCGAGCATTGCCGCATGCTTCTCCGCAACGGGCGGCGCCAACACGATGACTTCGTGCGAGCGTCGCGGCACCAGCATGAAACCACGCTGGGTCGCGTTCACGCCGGCCAGCGCTCGAAGCGCCACCCGCAACCGCCCAATCTGCACCCGCAGCCGCACGCGATACGATTCGTCGGCGCGTTTCGCGCGAAATGCCCGCGCCACGAGCTCCTGCCTGGATGCATCGTGTGGCCACGCCTCAGCCAGCGTGCTGGCGATCGCAAAGAGCACTGGGCGGCGCGCGAGGGCAACAACCGTGCTTTCGTCGCGCACGACGTAACGGCACGCGTCCACGACCAGGGCCTTTGACGCCAGCAGCGCCACAACGTCTTCCAGCCGCAGAATCTGCTGCTCCTCACGGCCAATGCGGCGCGCCGCGGGGGCGTTGAGGGTGCGCACCGCACTTTGGACTTCCGCCAACAGCGCCGGGATGCCTGCCTGATTGGCGGCGCGTTCGGCGCGCGCCAGCGCCGCACGCGCCGTGTGCGTCTGCAGGCGTCGCATCGCGATCGATGCGACGACCAACTCATAGGCGGCCTGAGATGCCGGCGGGAAGGGCGCGGGGTCGAGTTTGCCAAGCGTGCGTTCGGCCTGATCCAGGCGCCCGATCAGGAGCAGCCGCCGGACCTCAAGAAATCGTGCATGTGCCGCATTGACCGAGTCGCCATGGGCCGCCAGAGTTGCCCGGGCCGTCTCGAGTGTTTTCGCCGGCCACCCCAGGTCGCGCGCGGCAAGCGCGATCTCGGCCTCGGCGACCAAGCACCGCGCGCGGGATACGGCCTCCTTCGGACCAAAGGCGCGCGCGGCACGGCGTAGCAGAGCCTTCGCCCGAACGAGATCACCCAGCTGCGCCATCGCGATGCCGCGAATCGCGAGCGCCGGCGCGTCCTCGCGCAATGCCACCCGCTTCAGCGCGCCCAGGCTGTCACCCACTGCGAGTGCACGCGCCGCGGCATTGATCAGTGAGTCCAATGCAATCCCGCCAAACTTGTCACTCCCAACATTCAATGCAGGGCGATTAGATTACCCCACTACGAACCACGGTCGAATAAAGGAGCATTGCGATGACAGAACACCGAATCGGCACACGCCAGGACTGGCTTGCGGCGCGTGTCAAGTTGCTGGATACGGAGAAGGAGTTCACGCGACGCGCTGATGAGGTGGCGCGGCAGCGCCAGGAGTTGCCGTGGGTACGGATCGACAAGCAGTATCGATTCGACACCGAGCGCGGCAGCGCCTCCCTGGCCGAGCTTTTTGGCGGGCGCTCGCAGCTCATGGTCTATCACTTCATGTTCGGACCCGACTACACCGCGGGGTGTCCGTCCTGCTCATCGATCGCGGACGGTTTCAACGGGATCGCCGTTCACCTGCAGAACCACGACGTCGCGTTTGCAGCGATATCGCGCGCGCCGCTGCCGAAGTTACTGGCGTACCGACGGCGGATGGGATGGGAGTTTCCCTGGGTGTCGGCCCATGGCGGGGATTTCAACGCCGATTTCAACGTGTCCTTCACCGAGGAGCAGCAGCGGCAGGGCATCGAATACAACTACCGGCGCGAACCCGCCTGGGAGGTGGCCGGGATCGGCGATTCGATGACGAAGCGCGGCGAGGGACCGGTCGCCGAGCATGCGGCGATGACGGGAACCGATGTGGCCACCTACACGCGCGAACGTCCCGGCATGAGCGCGTTTGCCCTCGAGAACGCCACGGTCTATCACACCTATTCGGCCTTCGCGCGTGGACTGGACGGGCTCTGGGGCATGTACTCGTGGCTGGACCGTGCACCCAAGGGGCGCAATGAGACGGGCATCTGGTGGCGGCGGCACGATGAATACGGCAAGCGCTGAAGTTGCGCGTTGGCGGGAGGCAGGTGACGCAGCCTTCCTCGCCACCGCGGCGCTGGTCTTCGGCATCGCTGCGGTGGTGACGGTCCACGGGTGTCTGTCCACGTCGATGTCGATGCCGTGGATGCGGATGCCAGGTCAGACCTGGCCCGGGGTCGCGGCGGGGTTCCTCGGCATGTGGGTGGCCATGATGGTGGCCATGATGCTGCCCTCCCTGGTGCCCATGCTGCGGCGCTACCGCCGGGCGCTGCGCGAGCTGCACGAGACTCGCCTGGGTCTGCCGACGACCCTGGTGGCCATCGGCTACTTCTGCGTGTGGAGCGCGTTGGGACTGGCCGCCTTTCCTGTGGGCGTCGCACTGGCGGCGATCGGGACGCGGGTGCCCGCGATGGCGCGGGCCGTTCCGGTGGCGGTTGGCGTGATCTTGCTGATCGCGGGCATGCTGCAATTTACCGCGTGGAAGGCCCGTCACCTCGCCTGCTGCCAGAGCGCACCCGGGCATGGCCGCGGGTTACCGGCGGATGCCGGCACAGCCTGGCGCCACGGTCTGCGCTGCGGCCTGCACTGCAGCTTGTGTTGTGCCGGACCCACGACGGTGCTCCTGGCTTTTGGAGCCATGGACCTGCGCGCCATGGCCATCGTGATGTTGGCGATCACGACTGAACGCCTCGCTCCGGCCGCAGGGCGCGTGGCGCAAGCCATCGGCAGTGTCGCCGTGGTCGCAGGACTGGCGCTGATTGCCCGCGCCTAGCTACCCGGCAGGTTGCGCCAGTCAGGGCAGATCCGTCGCCCCCATCAGGAATCGATCGCACTCACGCGCGGCCCCGCGGCCTTCGTTGATGGCCCACACCACCAGGCTCTGACCGCGGCGGCAGTCGCCCGCGGCGAACACGCCGGGCGCGCTGGTCGCGTACTTGCCGTATTCGGCCTCGACATTGGTGCGCGCGTCCATCTGCAGGCCGAGGTCCGACACCAGCTGTGACTCCGGTCCCAGGAAACCCATGGCCAGCAACACCAGCTGCGCCGGGAGCGTCTCCTCGCTGCCGGCCACTTCGACCGGACGCAGCCGGCCATCGCTGCCCTGCTCCCAACCGATCTTCACGGTGGACAGTTGCACGACGCCGCCCTTGGCATCGCCGGAGAACTTCTTGACCGTGGTGAGGAAGACCCGCGGATCGGCGCCGAAGCGCGCGGCCGCCTCCTCCTGGCCATAGTCCATCCGATAGATCTTCGGCCACTCCGGCCAGGGGTTGTCCGCGGCGCGGTCCTGAGGCGGCTCGGGCAGAATTTCAAACTGGGTCAGACTGCGGCAACCCTGACGCATGGCCGTACCCACGCAATCCGTACCGGTGTCGCCACCGCCGATGACGATGACGTCCTTGTCCTTGGCATGAATTGGCGCTTTGTCCGGTCCGCCGTTGAGCAATGCCTTGGTGCTGGCGGTGAGGTAATCCATGGCGAAATGCACGCCACCGAGCTGGCGGCCGTCCACATTCAGATCACGCGGCACCGTGGCGCCGGTGCACAGCACCACGGCGTTGAAGTCCTTGCGCAGCGTTTGTGCATCCACGTTGGTGCCGACATTCGCGCCGCACTGGAACCTGATACCCGAGTCTTCCATGAGCTTGATCCGGCGCATCACCACTTCGCGCTTATCAAGCTTCATGTTGGGAATGCCATACATCAGCAGGCCTCCCGGCCGGTCCTCGCGTTCGAACACGGTGACCAGATGGCCTGCCTGGTTCAGCTGCGCGGCTGCGGCGAGGCCCGCCGGTCCCGAGCCCACGACCGCAACCGATTTGCCGGTACGGTCCGGGGGCGTGACCGGGAACACCCAACCCTCATCCCAACCCTTGTCGATGATGGCGTTTTCGATGTTCTTGATGGTCACCGGGGGGGCGTTGATGCCGAGCACACAGGAGCCTTCGCACGGTGCCGGGCACACCCGGCCGGTGAACTCGGGGAAGTTGTTGGTCTTGTGAAGCCGCTCCAGCGCCTCGCGCCACAGGCCGCGGTACACCAGGTCATTCCATTCCGGGATGAGATTGTTCACCGGGCAGCCCGAAGCGCCGCCGTTCATCAGCTTGCCGGTGTGGCAGAACGGTACGCCGCAGTCCATGCAGCGCGCGCCCTGCTGGCGCAGGCGCTTGTCCTCCATGTGGAAATGGAACTCGCGCCAGTCCTGGATGCGCTCCAGTGGCGTGCGATCGACGGGCAGTTCCCGCAGATACTCGATGAATCCGGTCGGCTTTCCCATGATGAACTCAATTCCCACCCACGCGCGCGAGGTCGCGCGCGTTTTCTTCAAACGCGGCCATGATGGCCTCGTCGCCCGTCAAACCCTGGTCGTGCGCCTTTCTGATGCAGGACAGCACGCGCTGGTAGTCCTTGGGCATGACTCTCACGAACTTCGGGGCGCTCAGCTCCCACGCATCCAGCAGCCGCCGCGCGCGACCACTGCGGGTGAGCTGCCAATGCCGCTCGATCAGCTCGCGCAGCTCCTCGATATCCGCGGCATCCTCGACACCGGTCACCGCCACCATCTGCTGGTTGATGTGGCTGCGGCAATCGCCGTTCTCATCGAGCACGTAGGCGACACCGCCGGACATGCCGGCCGCGAAGTTGCGGCCGGTGGGTCCGAGTACCACGACGCGGCCCCCGGTCATGTACTCGCAACCGTGATCGCCCACACCTTCAACGACGGTCCTCACCCCGCTGTTGCGCACCGCGAAACGCTCACCGGCGCGGCCGCGGAAATAGGCCTCGCCCGTGGTCGCCCCATACAGCGCGACGTTGCCGATGATGATGTTCTCCTCGGGCACGAAGGTCGCGGCCGGTGAGGGGCTGACAATGATGCGGCCGCCCGAAAGTCCCTTGCCGACGTAGTCGTTGGCATCGCCTTCCAGACGGAACGTCATGCCGGGCGGCATGAAGGCGCCGAAGCTCTGCCCCGCCGAGCCCTTGAACAGCAGCTGAATGGTGTCCTCGGGCAGACCCTTGGAACCCCAGCGGCGCGTGATGGCGCTGCCGGTGATGGTGCCCACGACGCGGTTCACGTTGCGGATGCTGAGCTCGCCGCTGACCTTCTCACCGCGCTCGATGGCCGGCTTGCACAGCTCCAGGAGCGTCGTCACGTCCAGGGACTTGTCCAGACCGTGGTCCTGGGTGTCGGTGCAGAAGCGGCCGATCTCCGGTCCGAGGTCAGGCTGGTACAGGATGCTCGAGAAATCGAAGCCACGGGCCTTCCAGTGGGCGATGGCCTTGCGCGGCTCCAGGCGATCCACGCGACCCACCATTTCGGTGAGGGTGCGGAAGCCCAGCTGCGCCATGATCTGGCGCAGATCCTGCGCGATGAAGCGCATGAAATTGACGACATGTTCCGGTGTGCCCGCGAAGCGCTCGCGCAGCTTCGGATCCTGGGTCGCAACGCCTGCCGGGCAGGTATTCAAGTGGCACACACGCATCATGATGCAGCCGACCGCCACCAGCGGTGCCGTCGCAAAGCCGAACTCCTCGGCGCCAAGAAGCGCTGCGATCGCCACGTCACGACCGGTCTTCAACTGCCCGTCGGTCTCCACCGTGATGCGGCTGCGCAGATTGTTCAGCACCAGTGTCTGGTGGGTCTCGGCCAGGCCCAGCTCCCAGGGCAGACCGGCATGGGTGATCGAGGTCTGCGGCGAGGCGCCGGTGCCGCCGTCATAGCCGCTGATCAGCACGACTTCCGCGTGCGCCTTGGCGACGCCTGCGGCAATCGTGCCCACGCCGACTTCGGCTACCAGCTTCACGCTGATGCGCGCGTCGCGGTTGCCGTTCTTCAGGTCGTGGATCAGCTCGGCCAGATCCTCGATGGAATAGATGTCATGGTGCGGCGGCGGAGAAATCAGGCCGACGCCGGCGGTGGTGTGCCGGGTCTTGGCAATCCAGGGGTAGACCTTGCTGCCCGGCAGCTGGCCGCCCTCGCCGGGCTTGGCGCCCTGCGCCATCTTGATCTGCAGCTCGCGCGCATTCACCAGGTATTCGCTGGTCACGCCGAAACGCCCCGAGGCCACCTGCTTGATGGCGGAGTTGCGTAAATCCCCGTTGGGCAGCGGCTGGTAGCGCTCGGGGTCCTCGCCGCCCTCACCGGTGTTGCTCTTGCCGCCGATGCGGTTCATGGCGATGGCCAGGGTCTCGTGCGCTTCCTTGCTGATGGAGCCATACGACATGGCGCCGGTCTTGAAGCGCTTGACCAGGGACTCGACCGACTCGACCTCCTCGATCGCAATCGCATCGCCGCTTTTGAACTCCAGCAGGCCGCGCAAAGTGCACAGGTTGGTGGACTGATCGTCGATCAGCTGCGCGTATGACTTGTAGGTTGCGAAACTGTTGGTGCGCACCGACTTCTGCAGCCGATGAATGGCCTCGGGGCTGAACAGATGGGTCTCCCCATCGCTGCGCCACTGATACTGGCCACCGGCGGTCAAGGCGCCGCCGTGTGTGCCACGCGCCGGGAACGCGGCGCGGTGGCGCAGCATGACTTCCTGTGCGACGACGTCCATGCCGATACCGCCGATGCGCGACGACGTCCAGGTGAAGTACTCATCGATAACGTCCTGGCGCAGGCCGACGGCCTCGAACACCTGGGCGCCGTGATAGCTCTGCACCGCGGAGATGCCCATCTTGGACATGACCTTGATGACGCCCTTGGTGGCGGCCTTGGAGAAATTGCTGCAGGCCTTGGTGTGATCGATGTCCTGCAGGAACTCATCGCGGATCATGCCGTCCAGGGTCTCGAATGCCAGGTACGGATTGATGGCGCTGCAGCCATAGCCGATGAGCAGTGAGAAGTGATGCACTTCACGCGCCTCGCCGGTTTCAAGCACCAGGCTCACGCGGGTGCGCAGGCCTTCGCGGATCAGGTAGTGGTGCAGGGCCGAAACCGCCAGCAGCGAAGGCACGGCGGCAAAGTCGCGGTTCACACCCCGGTCGCTGAGGATGAGGATGTTGACCTCCTCGTCCTCGACCATGCGCCGCGCCGCCAGGCGCAGCTCTTCGATCGACTTGACGAGGCCACGCTCGCCGCGCGTGGCGCGGAACAGGATCGACAGCACGCCGACCTTGAGCCCCGGTGCGTGCAGTCGCCGGATCTTGGCGAACTCCTCATTGGTGAGGATCGGGGCGTGCAGTTCCAGGCGGCGGCAATCGGCCCGCTGTGGCATCAGCAGATTGCCCTCGGACCCGAGCCACACCTCCGAGGCGGTGATCAGCTCCTCGCGGATGCAGTCGATGGGCGGGTTGGTCACCTGCGCGAACAGTTGCTTGAAATAGTCGTACAGCAGGCGCGGCCTCGACGACAGCGCCGCGAGCGCGGCATCATTGCCCATGGAGCCCACCGCCTCGACGCCGCTCTTGGCCATGGGCAGCAGCAGCACGCGCAGGTCTTCGAAGGTGTAGCCGAAGGCCATCTGGCGCTGCACCAGCGTGTCGTGGTCCGGCACCGGCACTTCGGGGGCCGCCGGCAGATCCTCCAGATGCAACAGATGCTCATCGAGCCACTGCCGATACGGGCGCTCGCTGGCCACCTGGCGCTTGATCTCCTCGTCCTCGACGATGCGACCGGCTTCGGTGTCGATCAGGAACATGCGCCCCGGCTGCAGGCGGCCCTTGATGAGCACATCCTCGGGCGGCATATCCAGAACGCCGGCCTCGGAGGCCATCACCACCATGTCGTCCTTGGTCACGTAGTAACGCGCCGGACGCAGGCCATTGCGGTCCAGCACGGCGCCGATCTTGCGCCCGTCGGTGAAGGTGATGCACGCCGGGCCATCCCAGGGCTCCATCAGGCTGGAATGGAATTCGTAGAAGGCGCGCAATGAATCATCCATGTTCTCGTGGTTCGACCACGGTTCGGGAATCATCATCATCACGGCGTGCGGCAGCGAGCGCCCGGCCAGCACCAGTAGCTCCAGCGTATTGTCGAACATCGCCGAGTCGCTGCCATTGGGATTGACGATCGGCAGGATCTTCTTCACGTCGTCGCCGAACACATCGGATTCGAACAGCGCCTCGCGCGCCTTCATCCAGTTGATGTTGCCGCGCAGGGTGTTGATCTCGCCGTTGTGGGCGATATAGCGGTAGGGATGCGAGCGGTCCCAGCTGGGAAAGGTGTTGGTGCTGAAGCGCGAATGCACCAGCGCCAGCGCCGTCTCCATGGCCGGGTCGTTCAGATCCTTGAAATACTCGGGCAGCTGCCCGGTCAGCAGCATGCCTTTGTAGACGATGGTCTTGTGCGACAGGCTGGCCACGTACCAGTACTCGGCGCCATCCATGGTGGAGGCGCGGATTTCGCTGTAGGCGCGCTTGCGGATGACATAAAGCTTGCGCTCGAACACCGCCTCATCGGACAGCGCCGGATCGCGGGCGATGAACACCTGGCGCATGAACGGTTCGCTGGCCTTGGCCGTCTCACCAAGGGTGGAATTGTCGACGGGGAGCGTCCGCCAGCCGATGATGCTCTGGCCTTCGGACTGGACGATCTGCTCGAAATGTTCCTCAAGGCGGCGGCGGCGGGTCGGGTTGCGTGGCAGGAAAATGATGCCGCTGCCATACGCCCCCGGGCCCGGCAGCGTCAGGCGCGCCTTGCGGGCGACCTCCTTCAAAAAGGCATGGGGCATCTGCAGCAGCAGCCCCGCACCGTCGCCGGTATTGATCTCACTGCCGCTGGCACCCCGATGATCCAGATTGCGCAGGACCTGGATCGCATGCTGCACGATCTTGTGGGATTTGCGGCCCTTTATGTCGACAACGAAGCCGACTCCGCAGGCATCGTGCTCAAACTGCGGATCATAAAGGCCCTGCTTGCCAGGACGCATGTGCGGGGCCGCCTTCGACTTTGCCGACACCTTTTGAGCACCGGTGCCTTGCCCCGGCGCAGTCCTGCCTGTCTTGCTCATGCTTACTCCGAAAACCAACGCGGCGCCTCGTGGCGCCCTTGCGCACTGGAGCCGGGGGAGGGCTCAGAGGTCCGAACCTCTAACGATATCATCCCCGGCAACCATTGGGATGTCCTGGGGGAATATTGCCGACCCGCCGGGCAGCGTCAATGCGCGCGATGCAGTTGCCCCGTTTCGGGACGCGCAACAGGCGTCATGCACAGCTGCGGGGCGGGCGGCGGTGCGGGGATGCTAATGTTCCTGCATGAGCCATGACGACCACAGTTTGTGCCACCGGCAGCCGCTGTTCATCGGCGCCGATCATCCGGCGCTACCCGGTCACTTCCCGGGGACCCCAGTGGTGCCCGGGGTGCTGCTGCTCTCGCAGGTGCTGGATGCCGCCCAGAGCTGGCTCGGTAGGGAGGTCCAGCCGCTGCGCCTGCGCCAGGCCAAGTTCCCTGCCCCCTGGTTGCCCGGAATGCAGGTGCTGGCAACCCTGGAGCGCGACGCCCGGCTGTTGCGCTTCAAAGTCACAGCCACCGATAAGACCCTGGCGCTGGGCGTTTTCGAACTGCAGGAGCGCGGCTGATGGGAATTTCGCGATGGCTGGTCCTGGCACTGCTGCTGCCGTCAGCGGCGGCGTTGGGCGGGGCGGCTTCTTCGGCCCCGGACTTGGATGCCTTGGTGCAGCGCCTGGCGCGGCCGGCCCCGGCGACCACGCCCTTCGTCGAGGTCCATTTTTCGCCCCTGCTCAGCCGGCCGCTCATGGTCTCGGGCGAGCTCGAATATGACGGCCCGGACGCGCTGGCGCGCACCGTGGACAAACCCTATTCCGAACATACCCGGATCCAGGGCGACACGGTCACCGTGACCCGCGGCAGCGGCAAGCCACGCATATTTTCCCTGCAGCGCGCCCCGGAGCTGAAGATCCTGCTCAGCAGCTTTGCGGCGCTTCTGGGCGGGGATCGCCAGCAGCTGGAACAGGGGTTCACGTTGGCGCTGTCAGGTGACGAGGCGCACTGGTCACTGGCGCTCACGCCGCGCGACAGCCGGGTCAGCCAGCTCGTGTCGCACATCGTGGTCAGCGGCGCGGCCGCCAGCACGCGCTGCATGTTCACAACCGCGGCGGACGGCAGCGTGACGGTGATGCTGATGGAAGATGCGGCCCGCACCGCGGTGCCGGCCGACATCGACCGCGCGGGTCTTGACAAGGTGTGCCACTGAACTCGCGCATGCGCGGCTCCGCCCGAATCACGGCGCTGCTGTGGCTGGCCCTGCTGGCCGCAGCGGGCTTGGTGGTCCATCACAGCCTGCGCATCAGCGGTGATCTGCGCCTGTTCATGCCCGCCGCCCACGATCCTGTGGGTCGACTGCTGCTCGAAGAGGTCAGCGAGGGGCCGGCCGCCAAACTGCTGCTGATCGCGATCAGCGGCGCGCCGCCCGAAGCGCTCGCGGCCACCTCGCAGAAACTGAGCGCGGCGCTGCGCGCCGATCCGGCATTCGGGTTCGTCAGCAATGGCGAGCAACGGCTCGACATGGTGCCGGATGCACTGCTGCCCTACCGGTACCTGCTCTCCACGACGCTCGATACCCAGCCCCTGGACACGGACTTTCTGCGCGATCAGCTGCAACAGCGCGAGCAGGATCTGGCCTCCCCTGCCGCCACCTTGCTCACACCGCTCCTGCCCCGCGATCCGACGCTGGAACTGCTCAAGGTGCTGCAGGCCTGGGAGCCGGCGCAGCAGGCCCAGCAATTGTTCGATGTGTGGTTCAACAAGGAAGGCAATGCCGCCTTGATGATTGTGCAGACGCGTGGGGCCGGCTTCGATCCGGCCGGTCAGAAGCTCGCCATCGAAGCCTTGCGCGGCCATTTCAATGCTGTACGGACCCTCCCCGCCATGCAGCTGACGATCAGCGGCTCCGGTGCTTTCGCCGTCACCATGCAGGCGCGCAGCGAGGCCGATGCCCGCCTGGCGGCGATTCTGGATTCGGTGGGCATGGTGCTGCTGATGCTTCTGGCCTATGGCAGCCCGCGGCGCGTGCTGCTGGGCGCCATGCCGCTCGCCACCGCGGGCCTGTGCGGCCTGGGCGCCGCCGCCGCGCTGTTCAACAGCGTTCATGGCATCACCATCGCCTTCGGCTTCACGCTCACCGGGGTGGCGCTGGACTATCCCATCTACCTTTTCAGCAATGAGCAGCCGGGGGTGCCGGCGCTGACCGTGGCGCGCGGCGTCTGGCCCACGCTCGCCACGGCGGTCGCTGCCGTGTGCATCGCCTACCTGGCGTTCCTGGTCTCAGGGGTCCTGGGCCTCGCACAACTGGCCACGTTCAATATCGTGGGCCTCACGGCGGCCGGCCTGTCCACGCGCTACCTGCTGCCGCGCCTGCTTCCGGTCGGCGCCCATGACTACGGGGAGAGCCGCATCGCCGCGGCCCTGGCGCGGCTCTCTACACGCCTGCCGGCGCCGCCGTGGCTCGCGCCGGTGATCGCGGTCATTGCCTTCGCGGTCGTGCTCGGCGTTCGCGGCCCCTGGTGGGACACCGACCTGGGTCATCTGACGCCGGTGCCCGAAGCGATGCTGCGTGAGTACGAATCGCTGCAGCAGGCGCTCGGCGCACCGGATGTACGCTACCTGCTGGCGCTTCAGGCACCCACCCCCGATGCGCTGCTGACGCGCGAGGAGCAGCTCTCAAGATCGCTTGACGGCCTTACGGCACAGCACGTCATCGGCGGGTTCGACCTGGCCTCGCGCTACCTGCCGAGCGCGGCCGTGCAGCGGCGTCGCCAGGCGGCGCTGCCCGATGCGCGGACCCTGCAGGCCAGTGTGGATCAGGCCGCCACCGGAATGGCCTTCAAGCCCGGCCTGTTCGCGCCGTTTCTGGCGGATGTCGCGCGCGCCCGCAGCCTGCCGCCGCTGACGCAGGCCACGATCGCCGGCACACCGCTGGCCCTGACGGTGGGCTCGTTGCTGCAGTCGCGTGAAGGTAGCTGGACCGGCCTTGTGACACTGACCGACGTGCGCGGGCCGCAGCAATTGGCGGATCTCGCGGCCGCTTCCCACGGCACACTGCAGCTGCTGGACCTCAAGCAGGCCGCCGAGGATCTGGTCTCGCATCAGCGGCAACGGATTCTGATGAGCGTCGCCGCTGCCGCCGTGCTGCTGGTGCTGGTGGTGGCCGCCACCTGCCGCTCGTTCCGAAGGATGCTGCGAGTCGTCACGCCCATGGCCCTGTCGACCCTGGTGACCCTCGCGCTGCTGCACGGCGCCGGCGTCGCGCTGAACCTGTTCCACCTGATCGCCCTGGTCCTCGCGGCAGGGCTTGGCCTCGATTATGGACTGTTCCTCGAGCGTGCCAGCCACGAGCCCATGGCGCACCGGCGCGCCCTGCACACGGTCACCATATGCGCCACCGCCGCCTGCGTGGTGTTCGCAGTCCTGGGCAGCTCGGCGCTGCCGGTACTGCGTTCCATCGGCATTACCGTGGTCCTGGGAGTCATCAGCAATTTTGTGTTGTCGCAGCTGCTGATCCGGCGCCGGGTGGCACGATGAGCGTCGCGGACCGCGCCCTCATCGCACAGCTGATCCCGCACCAGGGCGCCATGTCGCTGCTGGATCGTGTGGCGGGTTGGGATGCCTCGAGCATCGTCGCACTGTCGGCCACCCATCGCGCCAGCGATCACCCCCTGCGCAGCCATGGCCGGCTGCGGGCGGTGCACCTGTGTGAGTACGCAGCGCAGGCAGCGGCGCTGCACGGCGGCCTGGTTGCCCGAGCGGCCGGCGCCAGCGCGGCGCCGGGCTATCTTGTGTCACTGCATGACGTGAGTTTTACATGCACGCATATAGAAGATCTGGACGGTGAGCTCGAGATACGTGCCGAACTGCTGCTGCAGGACGGCAATAGCTGGCAGTACCGGTTTGTGGCATCCCACGCAGGCCATTCACTGGCGGCCGGCCGTCTGGCTATCATCCGGCGCAAGTCGGGGGAGTAGCTGATGCGTGCACTGAGCCGTTCGCATGCGGATTGAATTGGACGACCTGTCGGGTCCGCAGATCCATGCGCTGCTCAACGAGCACTTGCGCAACATGTATGAGATCACCCCTGCCGAGAGCGTTCATGCGCTGGATCTGGAGCGGCTGCGCGGCCCCGACATCACCTTCTGGACGGCGTGGGAGGAGTCCGAGCTGATGGGCTGCGGCGCCCTGAAGGAACTGGACCGGCGCCACGGCGAAATAAAATCCATGCGCACGCCCCAGGCTCTGCGCCGACGTGGTGCCGGCAGAGCCATCCTGAACCACATCATCGGCGTCGCCCGCGCCCGCGGCTATGAGCGGCTCAGTCTTGAAACCGGTCCCATGCAGACATTCAAGGCGGCACAGGCTCTGTACGCGAGCGCCGGATTCATCTATTGCGGACCCTTTGGCGACTACCGAGAAGACCCGCACAGCGTGTACATGACCCTGAGGCTGTGACATGACACCACTGTTCAAGAAACTCAATCTCGGCACCCATGCCGTGATTCACGTGCTCAATGCACCCAAGTCCTTCGAGCCCGAACTGGCCGCACTCAAGGGCGTCACGGTGAAACGTTCGGTGTCCGGCCCGAGCAACTTCGCGATGGCCTTCGTGATCACGCAGGCCGAGCTTGAGGCGGCGAGCAGCAAGCTCGCCGCGGCTTGCGCCGGGGACGCCATACTGTGGATGGTGTATCCAAAAGGGACCTCCAGGAAGTACCGGTGCGAGTGCAACCGTGACTCCGGCTGGCCGGTGCTGGGCGCAGCGGGCTTCGAGCCGGTGCGCATGGTCGCCATCGACGAAGACTGGTCGGCGCTGCGTTTCCGGCGCGTGGAACACATCAAGACGATGATGCGCGGCCAGGCGCACCGCATCTCCGGAGCCGGCAGGAAGAAGGTATGACAGCGCAAACCGAAAAGGCCGAGGCTTTCCACAAGCTGCACGCGAAGGGTTCGTGCTTCGTGATTCCGAATCCCTGGGACTTGGGGTCAGCGCGCTTGCTCGAGCACCTGGGATTCAAGGCCCTGGCCTCCTCCAGCGCTGGCTTCGCGTTCTCCATCGCCAAGAGCGACCTGAGCATCAGCAAGAGCAGCCTGATGACGCACCTGACCGGCGTGTGCCAGGCCACCTCGCTCCCCGTCAGCGCCGACCTGCAAAATGGCTTCGGTAATGATCCTGAGGACATGGCCGTGACCATCCTGCAGGCTGCCAAGACCGGCATCGTCGGCGGGTCGATCGAGGACGCCTCCGGGGATGACGGCAATCCGGTCTACCCCCTGGAACTCGCGGCCGAACGGATCCGCCATGCCGCGGTGGCCGCCAGGTCACTGGGCTTTAAGTTCATGCTGACGGCCCGCGCCGAGAACTATCTTTATGGCCGAGCGGACCTCAAGGACACGATTCGCCGGCTACAGGCCTACCAGGAGGCCGGCGCCGATGTGCTGTTCGCGCCGGGCATCAAGACCCGCGAAGATATCAGCCAGGTGCTGCATTCGATTGATCGTCCGCTTAACGTCCTGGCCGGCATCACCGGCATGACGCTGGGCGTCGCCGCCCTGCAGGATCTCGGGGTCACGCGCATCAGCCTCGGCGCATCTCTGGCCAGGGCCGCCTACGGCGCACTGCTGCGCGCGGCAGCTGAAGTGCAGGAGCACGGCACGTTCGGGTACCTGCGCGATGCCGCCTCCGGCAAGGAACTCAACGAAATTTTTTCACAGTCCCGCGCTGAACCCTGATCTGCAGCTGCGACTGCGGGCCCAGCGGCAGGCTGAGCACATCGGCCGCCTCACTCTGAAGCGCCGCAAGCAGCGGCAGGCAGGCCGCCATGGCGTTGCCACCGCAGGGGCTGTCGGAGCCGCCTGAAACAACGCTCAGTTGCAGCCCTGACTGCGCGGCACCACGGCCCGGGGTGAGCACCAGCGCCGCGCCCAGCATGCCGCGACTGTGGGTAACCTCGGCCAGCGGGCCTCGTGCATCGATGTCATAGGCCACCAGCAGTACCTCGCACTGATCGGCACAGACTTGCACCGCGGCCGCGAACAGTCCGGCGGCGAAGCTGTAGAGGCCGGCGCCGAGGGCGCAATAGGGCTCCTGGCAGCCGGTCGCGATGGTCCAGTAGCCCGCCGCCGCGTTGTGCACGGAATTGTGGAATTTGGTGGGCGACAGCGTCGTGGGCGCCCTGGCGAGCGTGCCGCACATGTAATCGGTGATCGCGAGATCCCCGTAGGTGGAGGCGAAGACGGTGGGCAGCCGTGCGGGATTGCGGCCGGCATTGATGCAGGCCGCCTGCGCGACTTCCAAGGCTACCGCCACCGAGTCGGGGGCACGGCGGCGCTCGTTGGGCGGCAGGATCGCAGGCTGCGGTCTTGCGGCCACGGTCGAATTCCATAGCGCATGTCCTGCAACGCCGACTTCAAGCGTCGCGCTCATCCGGGGTCACGCCCGAACAGCAGGACACAGTTGCTGCCGCCGAACCCGAACGAGTTGGACAGGGCCCGGCGCACCACAGCCTCGCTGTTTTCCAGCTGGATCTGCGGGCCGCATTGCGCATCGAGCTCCTGGGTGTTCAAGGTCCCCGGAATCAGACCCGTGCGCAGCGACAGCCAGCTGATGATGGCTTCCAGGCAGCCGGCGGCGCCGAGCGTGTGTCCGGTCCAGCCCTTGGTGGAACTGGCCTTGGTGGTCGCCGGAAACATTTCGGCCACGAGGCGGGCCTCCACCGCGTCATTCTTGGGCGTCGCGGTGCCATGCAGATTGATGTACTGGATCTCATCGGGCCGGCACCCGGCCCGCGACAACGCCTGCTCGACCGCAAGGCGCGCACCCAGCCCTTCGGGATGGGGGGCCGACATGTGGTAGGCGTCACTGCTCTCGCCATAGCCCAGAAGTCGCAGGTCCGACCGCGGGTCCGACTCCGGGCGCTCCAGCAGGGCGAAGCCTGCGGCCTCGCCGATATTCAGGCCGCGGCGGTCGACCGCAAAGGGACGACAGATCTGCGGCGACAGCAGCTGCAGCGAGGCAAAGCCATACAGCACGCTGTTGCACAGGGTATCGACGCCGCCCACCACCACGGCATCGCACAACCCCAGGCGCATCAGGCGCTCGGCCTGGCAGAAAACCTTGGCGCTCGATGAACAGGCCGTCGCGATGGTAAAGCACGGTCCCTCCAGACCCAGCGCGCGCTGCACGAAGTGGCCCAGCGAATGCGGCGTATGCAGCTCGGGCCGACGCAGGTTGGGCGGTGTGCCCGCAGCATCATCCAGGTGGCCGTAGAACGCCTCGGTGGCATCGATGGCGGCGGTCGATGTCCCCATCACCAGCGCCACGCGTCTGGCGCCATAGCGCTCACGGGCGGCGGCAGCTGCCGTCATGAAGCCATCGGTGTTCAGACCGGCCCAGGCCAGCCGGTTGTTGCGGCACGCCCAAGCGGCGAGGGGGCTGGGCAGGTCCCACGCCGGGGCCTCAAGGCCAGCGACGCGCCCAATCCAGGTGGGCAGTGGCTGTGGGGTGTAGTCGTTGGGCGTAAGCGGTCCGCGCCGCTCCTGCAATGCGGCAAGCAGCGCGCGCTCGCCGAAGCCCGCCGCGCAAACCACCGAGTACGCGGTGATGGCCAGCGGCAGCATCAGGCGGGCTGACGATGCGCCTGGATGTAGGCCGAAAGTGAGCGCAGCGAGGCGAAAATGCGCCGGTTGTCGGCATCATCCGAGCGCAGCTGCAGGCCGTGCTGCCGCGAAACTTCCAACGCGATTTCCAGCGCGTCGATGGAATCAAGCCCCAGTCCGGCGCCGAACAACGGCGCCTCGGGATCAATGTCGGCCGCCCGCACACCTTCAAGGTTGACGGCGGCGATGATGAGTTCGGCGAGGTCGTTTTCGGCGGTGGTCTGTGTGGCAGGCATAATGCAAATCCTAACATGGAGGCCGGGCGACCCGGCCTGGTGTAGGGTGTCCGGCAAGGAGAAGCGGGTTTGCCACAACAGCGCGCTGGCGCACATGTCCTGGTCGTGGGGGGCGGACCCGGCGGGTCCACCGCGGCGGCCCTGCTGGCACGCCGGGGCCTGCGCGTCACCCTGGTGGAAAAGAGCCGCCATCCACGCTTCCACATCGGCGAATCCCTGCTGCCGATGAACATGCCGATTTTCGAACGCCTGGGCGTGCTCGACCAGGTCATGGCCATTGGACGGCGCAAGTTGGGCGCGGACTTCCCGGCGCCCAATGACTGCGGCTACAACGTCTTCCGCTTCGACCGTACCCTGAACCCGGGGTCGGGCTACGCGGTGCAGATCCGCCGCGAAGAGCTCGATTCATTATTGTTTAAACACGCCGCCGCCTGCGGCGCCGAGACCCATCAGGACACCGAGGTCCTGGGGATCGAATTCGCCGCCGACGCCGCAACCGCGCGCCTGCGGGCGGCGGATGGCGGCGAATCGCAGCTGCGGGTCGACTACGTGGTGGACGCCAGCGGCCGCGATACTCTGCTGGGCAAGGCGCTGCGCCTGAAGCGCAAGCATCCGCGCCATCAAAGCGCGGCGCTGTTCGCACACTTCGCAGGCGTCGAACGGCGGCGCGGGGAGGATGCGGGAAACATCAGCATCTACCGCTTCCCCTCAGGCTGGGTGTGGGTGATTCCGCTGCCCGGGGACTGCACCAGTATCGGCGCGGTGTGCTATCCGGAATACCTTAAGGAGCGCCGCGGCAGCAACGCCGACTTCCTGCTCGCCACGCTGCAGCGCATCCCGGGCGCGCGTGAGCGCATCAAGGGGGCGCGCATCGTCGGCAACCTGCACGCCACCGGAAATTACTCCTACTCGTGCAGCCGCATGAGCGGCCAGCGCTGGATCATGGTGGGCGACGCCTTCGCGTTCCTCGACCCCATCTTCTCCAGCGGTGTCTACCTGGCCATGAACAGCGCCGAGCGGGCGGCCGAGGTGGTCGCCGCCTGCCTGCGCGAGCCGCGGCGCGCGGCGGCACTGCAGCGCGGCTACGAGCGCTTCGTGCGCCGCGGGCTCGGGCGGCTGTCCTGGTTCATCTTCCGTTTCACCTCACCGGCGATGCTGCGGTTGTTCGCGCATCCACGCGACATCCTGCAGGTGGAAAGGGCGATGGTGTCGATGCTGGCCGGCGATGTGTTCAGCAGCCCGCGGGTGTGGTGGCGACTGCAGCTGTTCAAGCTGATCTACCTGTCGACGTGGCTGACCCTGTGGCGGCGATCGCTGCGTAATAACCGCACGCGCCGCCGCCAGGTCGACGTGACCTTCGAAGGCGAGGACCTGATTTGAACAGCCCGCGGGCCGCGGCCCGAGCCTTCGCGGGCGGCCTGCCACGCATGGAGTACCGGCGCCTGGGCGCGCACGAACGGCTGTCCGCGACGGCGCTGTGCGCCATCACCTTCGGGGCCCAGCCGCCGGTGGAATCGAGCTCGCCGCGCGCGCTGCGCGTCCACGTGAACCTGCCCACGCTCATGCCCACGGGCCTGGTCGAACTGTGGCATGCCGATGGCCCGGTCGCGGCCGGCCGTGACGGCATCATCCAGTTCGCCCGCGCCGGACACTACCTCGCCGGTCAGGTCGTGATCGATGAACTGGCGGTCGGCGGCCTCGCAGCCGCGGCCGCCGCGGCCTACGAAGCCATCAGTCGCTTCACCCTGCGCAGCGCCCACCCGCACCTGCTGCGCATGTACAACTATTTCTCGGCCATCAATACCGGTGAGGGCGACGCGGAACGCTACAAGGTTTTCTGCAGCGGCCGCGCGGCCGGATTCAAGGCATTGCAGGGCCGCTCGTGGCCCGCGGCGACGGCCATCGGACGCCAGGACCACAGCCGCCTGCTGCAGGTGTACTGGCTCGCCAGTGATGAACCGGGCCGGCCCCTGGAAAACCCGCGCCAGGTCAGCGCCTTTCACTATCCGCGCCAGTACGGGCCCGCGCCCCCGCATTTCTCGCGCGCCATGCAGATGGCGGACGGAATGCTGATCTCCGGCACGGCCAGCGTCCTGGGCCACTGCTCACATCATCCGAATGATCTGCCCGCGCAGCTGGACGAGATCCTGCGCAACCTGGCGAGCCTGCGTCAGGCCGGTGGTCATCCTGCACCGGCCCCCGGCCGCGGCACCTTGCTGAAGATCTACCTGCGCGATGCCAGCGCGGCAGGCTTCGTCGCCAGCTTCATGCGTCGCCACCTGCCGCCCCAGGTCCAGTTCCTGGTGCTGGGCGCGGATATCTGCCGGCGCGAGCTGTTGGTCGAGATCGACGCCGTGCACCTGGGGCACGGCGGCTGATCAGTTCGCGTGCTGCCGCAGCAGCTCCAGCAGCTGCGCGCGCGTGGTCTTGCCCAGTTCATTGTGCGGCAGTTCGGCCACCCGCAGCAGCGGCCGCGGCAGGAACACCGGGTCCACGCCATGCGCCATCGCGTTGAGAATTTCCGCGACGCTCAGGGTGGGCGCGACCACGGCCGCCGCCACGCGCTGCACCCGTGCCACGCCCTGCGCTTCGGCCTCGGCATCCGAGGGCTGGAACACCACGGCATCCTGGACGCCGGGGATGCCGAGCAGGCGGCCGGTGAGGTCTGAGAGCGAGGCGCGCTTGCCGGCGATCTCGATCATGTCGACATTGCGACCCCGCAGCAGCATGCGGCCCGCGGCGACCTCCACGACATCCTGCAGCCGGGTCGCCTGATCGAACCAGGGCGCGCGCACCCAGGTGTGATCCGCGGTCGGCTCCAGGGTGACTCCCGGGTACAGGCGCCAGCTGCTCTCGCTGGCGGTGAGGCGCGTGGCGATCACGCAGGTTTCGGTGGAGCCGAACATTTCCAAAAGGGGTGCCTTCAACCTCCCCGCCACGCGCAGCGCCAGCGCCGCATCCAGGGGCGCGGTGGCGGAGACCACCACCGCGATGGGGGGAAAAATCTGGGTCGAGGCGAGCAGGGTGCGCAGATGCACGGGCGTCGTGACCAGCACCCGCGGCTCGGGCACCTGCGCCAGGGCGCCGGCGACATCGCCCGGAAACAGGGGGCGGGCCGCGTGCACGGCCATGCGCGCCAGCAGCGGCAGCAGCACCGAGGTCTCGGTGCCGTACATGTGCTGGGGCGGCACCGTCGCGATGACCGTGGGCAAAGTGCCGCTGCCGGCGCCGATGCATTCGCGGATGCGCTCGGCGTTGAAGCGGGTATTGAAGTGCAGGCTCCCCCAGCGCTTGGCGTGCGCAGTGGGAGTTCCGGTGGAGCCTGAGGTGAACGCGACCTGGACGATGTGGTCAGCGGCGATCTGCGGCAGCGCCGGGATGCGCCCGGCGGTTGCGCTCGCCAGCACCTTGCCCACCCACGCGTCATCGACGCTGTGGTTGTCAGGGTAGCCGGCACGGACGTCCGCGATGACCTGCGGTGCGCGCGAAGCGGGCAGCAGATTGGTCTGGCCGCGCACGAGCGCCGCACACCAGGCGACCAGGAAATTCGCACGCTCTTCGCAAAGGTTGAGCAGGTAGGGCCGGTCCGGCAAGGCCTCGGCGACCGCCAGCACCTGAACCAGGAACTGCCCGGCCGTGACCGCGACACCACGCTGCCACAGCAGGGGCGCCGCGGCCTCGAATCCGGCGATCAGCGGCAGCAGCTGCGGCACTATCTGGCCCGCTTCAGTACAGTCCGCCATTCACGTCGAACACCTGCCGCGTGATGTAGGAGGCATCGGGAGAGACCAGGAAACTCACCATCGCGGCCACTTCCTCCACCGTTCCCGCGCGCTGCATCGGGATGGCCTTCACCACCTCTTCGAGCGGCGGACGGGCCTGCAGCATCTCGGTATTGACGAAGCCGGGAGCCACGCAATTGACGGTGATCTGCCGTCGGGCCAACTCCAGGGCCAACGCCTTGGTGGCGCCGATGATGCCGGCCTTGGCGGCGCTGTAAT
Organism: Steroidobacteraceae bacterium; assembly: GCA_049792815.1. Lineage (GTDB taxonomy): Bacteria > Pseudomonadota > Gammaproteobacteria > Steroidobacterales > Steroidobacteraceae > DAIDKA01. The sequence goes on from JBARBG010000030.1 coordinate 81,943, forward strand.
TGGTCTGGCCGCGGTTACCCATCACGCCGGCCGCCGAGGACACGGTGACGATGCGTCCGGGAGCGCGCCGGCGCACCATGGCCATGACCAGCGGATGCAGGACATTGTAGAAGCCGTCGAGGTTGCCATGGACGACGCTGTCCCAGGTGTCGCCGGTCATCGCGGGAAAGGCGTCGTCGCGGGCGTGTCCGGCATTGCAGACCACGCCGTAGTACGTGCCATTGGCCTCGATATCCTCGGCCAGCGCGCTGGCGCAGGCCATGCGATTGGCGACATCGAACTGCAGGACCCGGGCGCGCCGGCCCATGTGGCGGATGCCGTCGGCGACCTGTTCGGCTTCCCCGCGACGCGAGCGGCAGTGCACGACCACATCGTAGCCGTCATTCGCGAGGCGCAACGCGACGGCGCGGCCAATGCCGCGGCTTGACCCGGTGACCAGGACGGTGTCCGTCATGAGGAGCTGCCGACGTCGCGCGCCGGCGCCTTGCTATGCCAGAACGGGTAGAAGTTGAACCACTGCAAGGGCTCCATCAGCAGGTAGTGCTCCAGGCGGACCGCAAAACGTTGGGCCAAGTCGGCAATGATTGCATCCCGCTGCGAACGCTGCCAGCGAACCTGCGTGCAGAAGGGTTCGAAATACACCCGGTAACCCGCCGGCCGGCGCAGGCAGAACAGCAGATGCACCGGGCATTCCAGTACCGAGGCGAGCACGTAGGGACCGACCGGCACGGGCGCCGCGCCGCCGAGCAGCTGGACATCCACCGTGCGGCCACCGTGGACCGGGACCCGGTCGCCGGCGATCACCACCCATTCACCCTGATCGATGCGGCTCTTCAGCATCAGCGCGGTCGCGGCCGAGAGTTCGGTCACCTGGATCAGCTCCACCTGTGTGGCCCCTGCCATGCGCAGGACCTGGTTGAAGCTCTTTGAATGACGAGTGTGTACCAGCACGTTGAGCCGCACGCGGCGATTCAGGGTCGCCAGTGCACGGCACAGCTCAAGATTCCCGAGATGCGAGCCGATGAGCAGCACGCCGCGCGCGCCCTGTGCCATGACGCGCATCCGGGCGTGGTCCTCGATGCCGACCTGGCTGTAATCGATGCGTCCCAGCCAGGCATTTTGCTTGTCGACGATGGCGCGCGCGAAACTGACGAAGTGCCGGTAGACGTTCACGGGGCGCGGGTCGATGCCACTGTCCGGCGCCGCCGCTGCCACGCGCGCCAGGTAGTCCCTCGAGGCCGCCCTGGCGCCGCGGCCACAGACGAAGAAATACGCTGTCGACAGGTATATGAACGGTGTTGCGAGCGGCCGCGACAGCAGCTTCACGCCGTGGAACATGAGCCACATCATGACGAGCGCGCCGCGCTCGCGCGTGGCCGCCCACGTCGTCGGTGAGTCCCTCAAGTCCGCCTGGCGGTTCAAGGCGGGCTCCGCAGCAGGCGCGGGAGCCTGCGCAGCATGCCGCCCGTCAGCCGCATCTGCAGCGCCACCATGCGGGCGTTGTCCCGGAACATGCGAAAGTGCGAGACCCCGTCCAGCGGATAGGTGACCGCCGTGGCAATCCAGTGCATCGGCACCCGGCGCCAGTGCAAACGCACGATGATCTCCACGTCGAAGTCCATGCGCCGGCCAATGTACTCTTCGGCCATGAGGCTGATGACGGGGGCCAGCGGATAGACGCGGAAGCCGCACAGCGAATCCGGTATCGACAAGGACAGGGTATTCAGCCACACCAGGCCATGCGTGAGATAGCGGCCGTAGTGGCGCACGGCCGGTATGCTCCGGTCGAACACCGGCCGCCCGCAGATCAAGGCCTGCGGCTGGCGGCGCGCTGCCTCGAGGAAGGTCGAAATATCCCGCAGGGCATGCTGCCCGTCGGCATCGATCTGCAGGCCATGGCTGTAGCCACGCTGCCAGGCTGCGGCAAAGCCCGCGAGCATCGCCGTACCCTTGCCGCCGTTGACCGGCAGGCGCAGTACGCTGGTGTAAGGCACCGTCGCAGCAAGGCGGTCCAGTTCACGGGCGCAGGCCGCGCCTGAGCCATCGTCGACCAGCATGCAGGGCAGCCCCGCGGCCCGCACCGCCGCCACGACTTGCGCCACGGCGTGCTCGTGATCGAACACCGGAACGATGGCGCAGGGGTTGAAACTGGAAGTCGGCAAGGCTTGGTGTCGGCGGTTTTGCGGACATTATGGCACTTTGGCGCGGGTCCCAAGCCGTCGCAGCGGCCCGCAGCCGCGGCACCCGGCGTGCTCCTACGCAAAAGCGCGGAGAAGTTCTCAATCAAAACTATTGCATCGTCGAGTCAACTGCCGTAACTTTCGCGCCGCGTTGCGAGGTGTGGTACCGCTCGTGACGCCCAGAAATGGTGGTCCGGACCCCTTGGAGGTGTAGCGAGAACAGTGATGAAGAACCGCAAAGCGTCGACCACGAGCGACCCTGGGCCCCGTCTTCAACGAGTTTCTCAATATCTAGAGAAGAACTTTCCCGACTTTTTTGCGGAAGCGCGCTTCCTGGTCGGGGATGATGACTTTTTCCTGTACTCCCGTTTCGGGCAGTACCTCGCCCGCGTCATCGAGACCAACCGGGCCTCCCCCGGCAAGATCGCGCGCGGCTTCACCGTCCTCAACAAAATGGCCCGGGCCTCGGCCAGACACCCACGAATCCGCCAGATCCTGGTGACAGGACCGCTGGAGTACATCGTGGATGCGCCCAAGGCCCGTGAGCTGGCCCGCAAGCGACTGTCGCCGGTCGCACAGGGCTACATGGAAAGTCTGTGCGAGTAGTGTGAGGCGATGACCGAGCAGCTGGCACGGGAGGTCCGCAATTTCTGGCTGGACCCGGGCCGGCTGAACCGAAGCGCTCCCTACAGCGCGCAGCTGGTGCGCGAGCGCTTCGGTGCGCTGCTGGACCAGGCCGCGGCCGGCGAGCTGTCGGCCTGGACCATGAGTCCGCGCCGTTTACTGAGTCTCATCATCCTGCTGGACCAGTTCTCCCGCATCATCCACCAGGGCACTGCGCGGGCCTACGCCTGCGATGCCCAGGCGCTTGCCACCACCCTGGCTGGCTTCGAGTCCGGTGCGGATGCCGCGCTCGGCCTCATCGAACGCCTGTACTTCTGCATGCCGCTGCAACGGGCCGAGTCGCTCGCGGTGCAGGAGGAGTCGCTGGTGATGTTCAAGCGGCTGGCGCGCGAGGCGACCGGCGCCGAACGCCGGCTGGCGGCCTCGGCCGTGCGCACCGCGGAACACAGCCACCACATCATCGCCCGCTTCGGCCGCTTCCCACGGCGCAACCGCGTCCTGGGACGCGTCACCACTCCCGCAGAGCACGCCTGGTTGCTGGCCCATGGCGCGGGAGCGGCCTGATCCTCAGAACGGCGCCCGCTACAGGCTGGCGCGCGGATCGAAGGCCAGTTCCTGGCGCATCCGTTCGTAAAGCTCACGGGCCGCGGGCGTATCCGCCGGCGGCAGCACCACCTTGAGCACCACGTACTGATCCCCGGGCGGGTCGCCGGCAAGGCCCCGTCCGCGCAGTCTGAGCCGGCTCCCGGTCTGTGATTGCGCGGGGATGCGCAGATCCACCGCACCGCCCAGCGTCGGCACGGTCAGCGTCGCCCCGAGCGCGGCTTCCCAAGGCGCGACCGGCAGTGTCAGCTTCACGTCCCGGCCGTCCAGCTCCAGATTGCGGTGCGGCCGTATATGCACCGTGAGGTACAGATCCCCGGCGCGGCCCTTGCCGGCGCCCGCTTCGCCCTGTCCGGCCAGTCGTATCGATTGGCCTTCGGTCACGCCGGCCGGTACGGTGACTCGCAGGGTCCGCTCGTTGGGCGGCTGGCCCGGCGCGGCAGCCTGCTGCAGCGTCACGTTGCGGACGGTGCCGCGATGGGCCTCCTCCAGGTCCAGTTCGATGCTGGCATGCTGGTCGCGCCCGCCGCGACGGCGGGCGCCGCTGAAGGGTTGCTCGCCGCCGCCGAACAGCGACGAAAAGAAGTCGCTGAACTGTTCGCCACCACCGAAGTCCGCACCACCACTGGCGCCACCGTAGGCGCTGGATTGCGCCCGGCCGCGCCGCGCCTGGCTGAAATCAAAGCCGGCACCGAAGTCCGGCGGCGGCCGGAACTGCTCGCCCTGCTTCCAGTTGGCGCCCAGCTCGTCATAGGCGGCGCGCTTCTTCGGGTCCTTGAGGACCTCGTAGGCCTCCTGCATCTGTTTGAAGCGTTCGAGCGCGTCGGTTTCCTTGCTGACATCGGGGTGATACTTGCGGGCGAGGCGCCGGTAGGCCTTGCGGATGTCATCCGCCGACGCCGAGCGCTCGACTCCAAGGGTCTTGTAGTAGTCGCGAAATTCCATTTCTCATCATAATGGGGACGAGACCCCACCGCTTTCAATCCTGCACCGTAATGTCCTGCGCAAGGCAGACTGCGCCCCGGCGGTGCGTCGGGCACGCCGGGGTGCCCATTTCAGGTCAGGTGAACCGGTCGGATCGCGGCCAAACGGCCGTTATTTCACGCCCGGCGCAGCACCCTGGACCCGCGGCCGATGGCATCGAAATTGCACCTTTCGTGACATGCCCGTACGCCCAGACCTCGGCCGATGCTGATGCGCCTGTCGCGACCTCCGCATCTGCGCAACCTGCGCGCCTTCTGCGTGGCCGCCCACCACCGCAGCTTCAAGATTGCGGCCGATGAACTGTTCCTGACCCCGTCGGCGGTCAGTCACCAGATGAAGGAGCTGGAGGATTCCCTTGGCGTGCGGCTGTTCGAAAGAAAGACGCGCGCCGTCGAACTGACCTCGGCCGGGCATACGCTGCTCGATGAAGTCGCTCCCCTGCTCGATGCCATCGACCGTAGCCTCACGCGCATCGCCCGCCGCAACAACCGGGTGACATTGCGGATGCTGCTGCCACCGTTTTTTTCGACGGAGATCTTCGTGCCGCGCATGGCGAACTTCTGCGCCGCATGGCCCGACATCGACATCCAGGTGGACACGCGCGATCCGCGGCCGGTGGCGCATCCATTGACGGCGGACATCTCGGTGCTGTTGTCCGACACACCGCCCGTGGGAGTCACACTCACACCGCTGTTCACCCTGTCGCTGGTCGCAGCCTGTACGCGTGAACACGCCGACACCGTAAAGCGCCTGGGTTCCAATGTGTTTCGTGACATGGCGCTGATCGTGCACAAGGCGCGGCCCTTCGCCTGGAACAGCTGGGCCGAGGAACTGGGCCTGGAGGCACCCGAGCCCAAGAACGTCATTGAACTCGACACCATGGCCGCGGTGGTGCGCGCGGCCGAGCGCGGCGTCGGCGTGGCGCTGGTGCCCGAGGCTCTATGCAGCGCGTGGTTTGAATCTGGCTCCCTGGTGCGCATCTTTCCGCTGAACCTGCACACCAGTGACACCTACTATCTGGCCAGCCGACCCAAGGATGCCGCCAAGCCCGAAGTCCGGGCCATGACCCAGTGGCTGCTCGATGAAGTACGTTCACTCACCGGTTCACCCATGAACCGCAGTCACGCGTAGCCGCAAATCTATTCGTTTGTTTCAGTGCAGCAAAACTCCTAGCTTGTTCGTGCACCCACAACCGGTGCGCCGTAACAAGCTTCCCAAGGAGTTCCATCATGAAACTGCAATTACTGAAAAGTGCCCGAATACCCCTGGCGGCAGCGTTCGCCGCCACGGTGCTGGTGGCATCAGCCGCGCATGCCGCGGCGTCCGGCAAGCTCGTGCTGTCCGGATTCGAAGATGCTGCGGCGGGCGATCAGCTGATGGCGGGCGACTATGCCGCCGTCATCCGGAAACTGGCGTCGCACTCCATCGCCTACGATGCCGACGAAGTGGCCGCCAGCACCAATCTGTGTGTGGCCTATGTCGCCACCGGCAAGTTGGAGCAAGCCCACGGCGCCTGCGATGAAGCCATCGCCATGGCGCGCCTGGATCAGAGTGACTCCCTGCTCGAGCGGCTGGCTCACGAGGATGCGCTCTCCGTGGCCTACGCCAATCGCGCCGTTCTCACCCGTCTGTCGGGCGAATGAGCCGTAACCAGGGAAAAAAGCAATGAAGTCGTCAGGGGAGTCGCGAGACGGCGCGTCCGCTTGAGGGCGCGCCGTTTCCCACTACTGGCGTGAAGCTGCCTGCAGCCATGGCAAGCTGCTGAACCGGTCCGTAACGTTCGAGCCGCCCGCGCAGCTGGGCCGCATCACCCATCACGACCAGCGCCAGCTGCCGCCCGATCGGAAAGGCTGCGTCGATCACCTGGCGCGCATCCTCGAGGCTCGCGCGGCGCAGTGCCGGCCCATAGCCTTCGATGTATCCGGGATCGAGCCCATACAGTTCAAGCTCCGCCAGCTGTGCCGCCCAGTCGGCCGCGGTTTCAAGGTTCATGGGATACTGGCCCATGAGGTAGGAGCGCGCCGAATCCAGCATGGCCTGCGTGACGCCCGCGCGCTTCAGTTTCGCCAGGGTCGCAAGCGCCAGGTCAATCGCCCGCACGGTGTGGCGTGTTTCGGCGAAGCTGCGGATGGCGAACTCACCGGCCACGCGGCCACGCGTAAATCCGGATCCGGCGCCATATGAAAGGCCGGTCCTGACTCGCAGCTCGGTGTTCAACAGCGAAGTGAAGCGCCCGCCGAACAGTGCATTGACCAGATCAAGCGCAGCGCGCTTGGGATAGGCCCGATCCAGCCCCGTCGCCCCCAGCCAGAAATAGGCTTGCGCCGCACCGGGCGCGTCCACCAGCAGCACCCGGCGCTGCCGTAGTTTCAGGGTGGGCGCGAGCGTGGGCAACGCCGCGGCCGCCGCACGCCAGGTCGCGAAGCGTTGCCCGACTTGCGCCTTCAGCCACGCGGCATCGATGTCACCGGCCACCACCAGCACGGCACGGTCGGCACCGATGTGCCGGCGGTGATACTCGATCACATCACGCAGCGTGATCGCCTGCAGCGTGTCCTCGCTGCCCGTGGCCGGCCGACCGTAGGGATGGCCACCGAACAGCAGGCCGCGACCATATTGTGAGAGCAGCTCGGACGGATCGGAGTCCTTGAGGGAGCGTATATGGCCGATCTGCCGCTGCCTCTGGCGCGCAAACTCCGCCGCGGCAAAACGCGGCGCCATGACGGCGTCGGCCAGCAATGCCAGCATCCGCTCCTGGTCCTGGGCCAGGAACTGGCCGTTGACGCTGATGCATTCCGCCGCGGCGCTGGCCGCAAAGCTCCCCCCCGCCCCCTCGACGCTGAGCGCAAAGGCTGCGGCATCACGCTCACCCGCACCCTTGTCAAAAAGCCCCGCCGTGAGACTCGCAACTCCGGCGCGATCCGGCGGATCGCCCAGCGCACCGCCGCGTATCAGCAGCTGAAAGGCCACCAGCGGAACCGCGCGCCGCGGCACGATCACCAGGGTCATGCCATTGGCGAACACGATGCGCTCATGCGCCGGCACGCCAAAGCGTCGGCGGTTGAGTTCGATGATGCGGGCAACCGGGGACATCACGGCACTAGCATGCCGACGGTGCGCCGGCGCGGATCAAGTAGCAGGCGCGCCGCCGCGGCGATCTCCTCCCGCGTCACGGCGGCATGCCGTTCAGGCGCCTGGAACAACTGTTGCCAGCCGCCGCGCAGCGCCTCGTACTCACCCAGCAGATGCGCCTTGCCATCGATGGTCGACAGCTGCTTCCAGAAGCCCGCGGCATTGAGGTTGCGCGCACGTGCGAGGTCCACCTCATCCAGGCCCGCGGCGGCGATGCCGGCAAGCTCGGTATCGATGATGTCGCGCGCCGCATGCGGATCGATGCCCTCAGCCAGCGTGAACCAGAACCAGCACAGCGCGGGATCAAAACCCTGATGCCACTCGGCTGACACGTCCTGCGCAACCATGCGCTGCTCGACCAGCAGGCGGTGCAGCCGCGAAGCATTGCCGTCCGCCAGCGCCGTCAGCAGCAGATTCAGCGCCGGCCCCAGCGGATCATCGGCCGCCGGTGCCTTGTAGGCGTACTGCAGCAGCGCCATCTGCGCCGCACGCCGCACCACGACGCGCCGTTCACCGACCTGTTCGGGCTCGCGCACGCGGATCGCGGGCGGATCGGGCTGGCGCGGCAGCTGCCCCAGGTGCCGCCGCGCCAGCGCGAAGGCCTCCTCGTGGCTCACATCCCCGACCAGCACTATGGTCTGGTTGTTGGGCGCGTAGTAAGTGCGATAAAACTGCCACAGATCGTCGGCAGTCCAATTGCCGATGTCGGCGGGCAAGCCGATGGTTGGAAACCGGTAGGGGTGCGCAAGGAACGCCCGGGCCTGCACCTGTTCACTCAGGTAAGCCGCATTGTTGTCATCGACGCGCAGCAGACGCTCCGAATACACCACGCCGCGCTCACTTTCGATCAGCTTCGGATCCAGACTCAGGCCCTGAATGCGGTCGGCCTCCAGTGCAAACACCAGATCCAGAGCGCCACGCGGGAACCAGTCCTGATAGACCGTCACGTCGTCGCAGGTGAAGGCATTGTTGGAACCGCCCTGGGCTTCCATCAGACGGTCGAATTCGCCGGCGCCATGGCGCGCCGTGCCGTTGAACATCATGTGTTCAAAGAAATGCGCCAATCCGGTCAGCCCGGCCACTTCGTTGCGACTGCCGACGCGCACCCAGTTATGAAGCGCCACGCTGGGGATCGCGTGGTCCGACCACACGATGACCTTCAGCCCGTTAGCCAGAACCTGTGAACGCACGGCGGCCTGGCCCGGCACCAGCGCGGTACCCAGCGCGGCGCGGGCGGACTGACGACGCGGCAGCGGCGGAGAGCCTGGCCTGTTCATGCATTCCCTTGGTGGATGGTCGGACCAGCCTGAAGCGGCCGGGACGGGAGCAGGCAGGTATGCCCGCAGTGGAATTTTAGCCCCTGCCGCAGTCCGCCACTCACCCGACAGTAGACCCCATGGGTTAAAGTTTGTTCACGGGGAAATCGCGCGAATTTGGCTTGTTTTGCGCCATTTCCTTGCGAATTAGGCGCTTGCGGGCGGTACCGCCGACAGCGCGCAAAAAAAGGCCGCGAGCGCTTGAAAGTGCATCGCGGCCAGTTCGAATGCGAACACCGGGGGAGTTGTTCGCGTCGTGGTTTTGTTAAAGCAAAGCCTGTGCCAATGTTCAAACTGCTTGATTTTCGGATACTTACGGATCTACGGCCAAGGCGGCGCATCTGACGTAATGTGTCAGGAACTGACGTGGCGCGCCGCTGTGGTCCCATGGCGGGCCATTAGGCCGTGCATGCGTCACAATGCTTGCGGTTTTGTTTCATCACAGGAAGGCCATGGCGGACACACCCAAACGGCGACTGCTGGATCAGCTGGGTGCCGGGCCCACCTACGTGGCCGCAGGCAGCCGCTTCACCGGGGATCTCGAGGTTCCCGGCGCGCTGGTGATGTGCGGCCAGGTGCGCGGCGACGGGGATGTCAAAGGGGCGTTGAGCGTGGCGGCAGGTGCGCGCTGGGAGGGCGAAGTGCATGCGCGCAGCGGCGTCGTCGCCGGCGCCATAGTGGGTGCCGTGCGGGTTGACGAGAAGCTGGAGATCCGCGCCACGGCCCAGATCCGCGGCCGGGTCACGGCGCGCAGCCTCGCGATTGCCAAGGGCGCTGTCATTGAGGGCGAGGTCACCGTGACCAGCGGCGAACCCATCGTCAGATTCGAGGAAAAGCGCGCGCCCTGAAGCCTGAGTTGCGCCCTCAGCGCGCCAGCTGCGCAACCACTGCATTCTCGGCCCAGGTGTCGCCGCTCAGTCCCAGCAGAAAGCCGCAATGTCCGCCGCAGGGTGTGACCAGCGCGCGCAGATTGGATGAGGCCGCGAGGCGGGTGATGTCGCCCACCGGTACGATCGGATCATCCGCCGCGGTGATGATGGTCGCGGGAACCGCGAGCCCCGCAAGCCGCCGCCCGGTGATTGCATAACCATCCAGGTACTCTTCAAGAGAGTTGAATTCGGTGTAACGCTCCACCAGCGCGGCCGTCATCTGCCGCAGACTCACGCAACCTTCCAGATCGCCGAATCGATAATGCTGCGGCCAGGCACTCTGCTTGGCGCGCAGCGATGCGCTCCACTTGCGCACGAAGTAACGCTGGTAGACGCTTAAGCCCGATTCGATGGCGGTGAGCGTGGCGCGCGGCTCGAGCACCGGCGAGATGGCCACGACGCTGGCGATCTTCAATCCTGCCTGCGGCGCGGCCGCGGCCACGCGCAGCAGGAAATTGCCGCCCAGCGAAAAACCCGCCAGATGCAGCGGCAGACCCTCGAACTGCTCCTGGGCGCGGCGCACCGCGCCGATGACTTCCGGCAGCCGACAGGAATGAAACAACCCCGGGTTCAGCGCCTGGGTGCCACCATGATCGCGAAGATTCAGGCGCAGTATTTCAAAGCCGCTGGCCAGAAGACGGCGCGCCAGGGCCAGCATGTACATCGCGTCGGTATCGCCCTCCCAGCCATGCAGCATGAGTACGGCGCCGCTGGGAGTGGGTCGGATCGCAGGCGTGTGATACGCGAGCAGGCGCACGTCATCGCCGCAGTCCAGGAGCAGCGGGCGACTGTGCTCGCGGAGGTGGGCGTAGCGCCACTTCAGGATGGCACGGCGCAGCGACAGGCTGGGCAGGATGGACTGCACATGCGCATTGCGCAGCCACCACGGCGGCCTGAAGCCCGTCTCCTGGGCATATTCCAGTGTCGCTTCCAATGGCTGCTAGCGGACGTGGATCTCGATCCGGTTGTTGGCGCCGGCGGCGCGGTTCCACTCCCCGGCCGTGAGCGTGTCAGTCAGCGGTGGATAGCCCGCGCTGCCGGTGCCGTCGCCGCCGCTGACCTGGACGTGGATCTGGTCGTGACTGCTGGCGCGTAGCGCGCCCATCAGATCCGCGAGCACCACGGGAATGCGCACCCCGCTGCCCGGCTGATCGGTGGCGGCGGCGGAAACCGTATCGCAGCGGGCATACGGCAGGTCATCAGGTGCCAGGGAATAGCCATCGGTGGCGTTACCGACCAGGCAGAACCGGCCGCTGTAGGTCCTGATGTCGACATTGCCCTGGAAACCCTGGGCCGCGAGCCGGTCAAAAAGCTGCCGTATGGCATCCAGGCGCGTACCGCTGAAGGGCTCGGTGCCGTAGGGCACGCTCTGGACGATGGGTTTGAGGATGGGAGGCGGGGCGGCCTGGGGGGCCGCCGCGGCCGCCACCTCGGGTGCCGCTGGAACACCTTCGGCAGGCGCCTGCCCACCGGGCGGGACCACCGTGAGCTGCGCCAGTTGCGTCTCAACCGCTGCCAGGCGCGAGCCTTGCGCTGAGAAGACGACGGCCAGTACGGCACAGGCGCCGGCCATCGCGGCCACCAGCAGCCACGGCAACCAGGCGGTGCGCGGTGCCTGCGGTTCGCCAGGCGCGGTACGCGGGTGCTGCTCCTGCAGCACAGCGCGCATGTCGGCGAGCAACCGGTCACCCTGGCCGTCGAAGCCGCTGAGCACCGTACGGCGCAGTTCAAGGAGCTGCTCACGCAGCGTGCCCTCGGTGTAGAGGGACGGGTACGTGCTGCCATGATGCTGATCATCGTTCGCCGCCCCGACCAGCTCGACGGGCCGGAAACTGGACTGCTCGTTGCTGCGCCGATCCGCCGCCAGGTTCAGCTGGTAGAGCACCTTGGTGACGTCCGCCGGCTTGACCTGCTTGGGCATCACGCCGATGGCGCCCAGGGCGCGTGCCTGACCCACGTACAGCTCTCCTTCCTGAGAGGTGTACATCATGATCGGAATGGTGGCGGTTCGCGGGTTGTTCTTGATGATCTGCACGGCCTGCAGGCCATCCATTCCGGCCATCATGTGATCCATGAAGATGGCATCGGGACGATGCGTGCCGAGGTACTCGATCGCAAGCTCCGCCGACTCCGCGGTGTCCACCTCGATGGCATGTTTTTGCAGAATACGGGCCAGAGACAGTCGTGCCGACTTCGAGTCGTCTACGATCAACGCCCGTTTGCCCATGACCCAAGTGTAGCGTAGTTGGCACGCCGTTCCCGCCACCGCAACGTCGCGGATCGCAGACGCTCTTTAGCCCAACGCCAGGCCCAGTTGCGCCAGGAGGCCGCCGATGGCCGCGCCGACCAGCACGTCGGTGGGGTAGTGCAGTCCGAGCACCACGCGCGAGGCGGCCACCAGGGAAGTGAACGGCACCAGCACCCAGCCGAGCTCGGGGAAGTGGGCCACGGCCTGCCAGGTGAAGGCCACGGCATGCAGGGTATGGCCCGAAGGGAAGCTGTAGCGATCCAGCGGCGCGCCGTGCAGCGAGATGCCGCTGTGAGTGATGAAGGGGCGCTCGCGCACCAGGGTGTGCTTGAGCAGCTTGTAGAGCACCACGCCGATGAGGCCGATGAGCGCCATGGCCAGCACCGGTCGCAGCGCCGCGCGACCCCGTACCAGTGTCAGTAACAGCAGCAGGGCATACCAGATCACGCCATCACCGAGGCGGCTGACCACCAGGAAGGCCCGGCGCACCGGCGAACGCCGGCTCAACGCATTGAGGGTCCGGCAGATGCCGAATTCTGCAGCGTCCACGCGCGCCACGAAGGTGCTTAGAGTTCCGGCCTTCATAAGGCCGACAGCCTCGCAATGCTGCAAGGCGATTCAGTGACTGAATCGTGAAGGTTTTGTTGCCATGCACACCGGGCGTGAACCGGGTCTCAGTCGCGGATGCCGCGCCCCGCATTCATCATCACCACCGCGGTGGTAAACAGCGCCACCGCCAGTCCAATGGTTATGGCAAAGGAGACCGGGATATTCACATCCGAGACGCCAAAGAAGCCGAAGCGGAAGGCATTCACCATATACATAATCGGATTGGCGTAGGACACGGCCTGCGCCCAGTTCGGCAGGATGTGGATCGAATAGAAGGTTCCGGCGAAGTATGTGAGCGGCGTCAGCACGAAAGTCGGTATCCAGTTCACCTGGTCGAAGTTCTTGGCCAGCAACGCGTTGATGAAGCCCCCCAGCGAAAACACGATCGAGGTGAAGAGCACCGCGCCGATGATGATGAACGGGTGCAGCACGTGCAGATTGGCGAACAGCAGCGAGACCACCGTCACCACGCTGCCGACCAGCAGGCCGCGCAGCAGGCCGCCGGCCACGTAGCCGGCGACGATGAGCCAGTTGGGCAGGGGCGAGACCAGCAGTTCCTCGATGTGCTTGCCGAATTTCGCGCCAAAAAACGATGCGACCACATTGCCGTAGGAGTTCTGGATCACGCTCATCATGATCAGACCGGGCGCGATGAACTGCAGGTACTTGTAGCCGCCCATCTGACCGACGCGGCTGCCGATCACGCTGCCGAAGATGGTGAAGTACAAGGTCGCCTGCACCGCCGGTGGCACCAGGGTCTGGCCCCAGATCCGAATGATGCGGCCATACTCACGGATGATGATGGTCTTGAAGCCGCACCAGTTGACTTGCGCCAGGTTCACCGGCTGTGGCAGGTCGGTTTTCACTTTCGCATCCATCAGCCGCCGGCTCCTGCAGCCTGCGACCGGCCTTCGACCAGCCGCATGAAGATTTCCTCCAGGCGATTGACCTTGTTGCGCAAGCTGACGACGTGAATCCCCATCTGGGTCAGGCCGAGGAAGATCTCATTGACCGACTGCTCACGGGACACCTCCACCTCCAGCGTGTGGGCGTCCACCAGCGTGGTTGGAAAACCCGCCAGCGCCGGCGCCGCACTCAGCGGCTCGCGCAGGTTCAGCACGAAGGTCTCGGTGTTCAGACGCGACAGCAGGCTGCTCATGCGGTCGCGCTCGGCGATGCGCCCGTCATCGATGATGGCGATGTTGCGGCACAGGGTCTCGGCCTCTTCGAGGTAGTGCGTGGTCAGTATGATGGTGGTGCCACTGTCGTTGATCTGGCGCAGGAAGTCCCACATGGAGCGGCGGATCTCGATATCAACGCCGGCCGTGGGCTCATCCAGGATGAGCAGCCGCGGCTCGTGCATCAGCGCCCGCGCGATCATCAGGCGCCGCTTCATGCCGCCGGAGAGGCCGCGGGCCATTGAGTCGCGCTTCTCCCACAGGTTCAGCTGCTTCAGGTATTTCTCAGCGCGCTCACGCGCGATGCGGCGCCTGATTCCGTAGAAGCCCGCCTGGTTGACGACAATGGTCAGCGGCGATTCGAACATGTTGAAATTCAGCTCCTGCGGCACCACGCCGATGCAGGATTTGGCGGCCTCCAGTTCCCGGTCGATGTCGTGGCCGAACACCTGGACGGTGCCGGAGGATTTGGTGACCAGTGAAGTGGTGATGCCGATGAGAGTCGTCTTGCCGGCGCCGTTGGGGCCCAGCAGCGCGAAGAAGTCGCCCTGCTCGACCTCCAGGTCTATGCCCTTGAGGGCCTGTACACCGTTCTTGTAGGTCTTGGTCAGTGCCTTGACTGAAAGCGCATGCATGGGCGCGAGAGGGTAGCACAACAAGCCGGTGGCCCGGCTCGGCGGCATCAGCCCTTGGGTCGGTCCTTGGACTGCGGCACCGCTGCGGGGAAAGTCCGCACCGGCGACTCAAGCGCAGGCGGACGCGGGTCGCGTGGCAAGGCCGGTGGGCCCGGAGGCGCTTTGGTGCCCGGGTCACGTGCGGCCATGGGCGGTCTGGTGCGCGGGTCGCGCGGATCGCGAAAAGGTGATTTGCTCACCGCGGGTTGGGCGGGCCGCGGTGCGGAGCCCGGGGGTGCGGCCGCGGCGGCCGGTGCCCGCGATTCGCGCACATCGCGCCCCAGGACCTGTGGCACGAACAGCTCCACCGCCAGAGTAAATGATCGCACTTCCTCGGGAGCGAGCGCACCGACGCCGACGACCTGGCGGGTGAGCTCCTCGCCCCGACCGTTGCGTACGGCCAGGACGATCGAGTACTCCCAGGTTTCACCTTCCGCCGGATGCCGGATGATCCCTTCCACCTTCAGCGGAGTTGCCGCGGGCAGCATGCGCTGCGCCGCGGGGTCGAACCTCAGGTGATGCTGGCAGCCAGGACACACTGTCGCGCTTTCAAGGATCGTGGCCTTGCAGTGCGGACAGGTGCGAGTCTTGCCGGCTGACATCTAGATGGCGAATCCCTTGGATCAGGAGATCGCGTGGTCCACCTTCGCCGCAACCAGCGAGCTGACGCTCTTCTCGCCCCACCCGAATTCCACCTGGCCGCGCATGCGCGAGCCGGCGGAAACCGTCAGGGAGCCTGCCTTCACATCGCCCACGACCATGCCGGTTTCCTGAATCTCGACGCGGGCCGCGGCTTCGATATTGCCGTGCAATTCGCCGCCGACGATGACGGTGCTGGCGCGCACCTGGCCGGTGACGCGGGCGCCGGCCTCGATGGTCAGATTGCCCTGGACGTTCACGTCACCTTTGAAGGAACCCGCGATGCGCACATGGCCGGACCCCTCGATCTTGCCCTCGATGGTCAGATCCGCCGCGATCAATGACTCCTTCAGTTCGGCACGTGCGGCCTGGGGACGGCGCAGTGCTTCCGTGTTCGTCGGGGGGGTCGCGGACATGGGAGTCTCCCGGGGTGTGGGGTTGCCGGATGGCATCGGGGGAATTGTCGGACTGGTCGGTGCGTTGGGTTCTTTCCAGAGCGCCATGGGTCAGGTCCTCCTCGTTACAGCAGCGAACACGCAGACCCCCAGTTATACCGGGTCTGATGCGGTGCCAGACAGACGTCGCCCCTGGGCGACACCGGCCGGCGAGCCTCCAGATCCTGAACCTTACCCCGGCCGGGCGTCGGCGGCCAGCAGTTGCAGGCCGCGGGCGCGCATGCGCTCCAGAGTCCCACGTTCGCCATTACCGGCCATCCGCAGCAGATCGCGCCATATGCCGGTGCGATTCTCCCAGCGTGGCCGCAGCCAGTGGCTGCGGGTTTCCGCCAGGCGCGTGAGGCGGCTGAGGGTGCAATCGCCGATGACGCTGAGATTCGCTACCGACACGCCCAGGAGCAGGCGGGCCGCAGCCGGCTGACTTCGGGCCAGGTGCCAGGCCTGGGTCATCACCAGCCGCATCAAGGCCACGCTTCCGTCTACGGTAAAGAAGGGCCCCAGCTCGACCTGCGGGCGGTCATTGACGGAACCGATGATGGCGGAGGACCACAATCCGGCATCGGCGAATCCGGCATCCACCAGCAGCACCGCGCTCGCGGCCGCCCGCCGCATTGACTGGGCATCCAGATTCAGCAGCAAGTCCTTGACCTCCTGAATCAATGGCGGCGAGCTGCCGCCCGCTCGGCACTGCGCGTGCAACAGCGCCAGCGCCTGTTCATTCACCTCAAGCACAGACTCAAGAGTCGCCGCACCCAGCCACGGCTGAGGTCCCAACATTGTCGTCGCCATCGCATTCCTCCCTCTTTGCGGTGATTTCTCATCCCACCTAATCCTGCCGCGGTCCGCGATTTTTGTTATTTTTATCACAAAATCGTCCGAACCGCAGGTCCCCCGCCATGCGCATTTCCGACAATCGCTACAGCCGTGACCGGTTCCGTCTTGATCTTGCCGTGCGCTTCATCCGCCACGAAGCCCGCACCCAGACCATCAGGGCCTGGACTGGACTTTCAGATGATCGGATCCGCAAGCTCTATCGCGGATATTTGAATGAGCCCGGCTTTGCCGTATCACGGCCGCGTGGCAAGTCGCCGCAGCAATGCGCGTTCTTCACGCGCTCGCCGCAACTGAAGGAGGAAAGTTCGTTCCTGGCGAGCGTGTGCTCGCTGCTCGGCGTGCTGCCACAGGCGGGGACGCAGTTCAATCAGAAGGCTTTGGCCAATCTGGCACGCGGCGAACTGTTGTGCCAGGCCTTTGAGGTCTACCAGCAGCTAATGCCCGCACACGGCATCAGCTTCGAGCACGCTGTGTTCCTGGTCTCGGCGCTGGCGCGCGGTGACGAGCTCGCGCTCGGCAACTGTGGCGGCTGCGGGGCGCTGATCGTCTCGGACCGCTTCGGCTTCGGCGCACCCAGCTGCCTGCTTTGCTGCGACAGACATCGCGATTAACGCCGCCGCCGGGCTCTTGCTGCGATGCGGCGGCGCAATGCGACTGGTGCCGACGGCTTGTGTGACGGAACACCGCATGGTCAACTCGGTCCGAATCGGCTAAAACTAAATGCTCTACGGCTCGCCCGTTTTGCCTAGCCTTGTCAGCGACCAACCGAGAACCTGTTCGAATGAACGAGCCGCCGACGTCCGAAGATGAAGTCACCCGACCGGACGGTGAGCCGCCAAGGCACCCTGTAGCCGTTTCTCCCATCGATTGGTGGGGCCACGTAAAAGAGCACAAGGTCCTGCAATGGGGTCTTGCATACCTCGGAGCCGCATTGGCATTCGCGCATGGCGCTGACCTGCTGGGGCATGCTTTCCATTGGCCCGAAGCCCTCAATCGGCTGCTATTGGGGATTCTCATCGTCGGATTGCCGGTCGCGCTCGCGCTCGCCTGG
>JBARBG010000031.1:0-27118 GCA_049792815.1 Steroidobacteraceae bacterium
CCCCAGCGCCGCGGTGCTGGCCAACATGCCAACGCTCTCGGCCGCCCCGGGCAGCGAACCCGCGCGGCATGCTCCCGCAGTTCCGGCTCGGGCTCCCGCTCCTGCTCCTGCGCCGGCTCCCGCTCGTCCGGGTGCGGCGGCCCCCAAGCCGCTACCGCCGAAAACGGAAGTTCGTGCCAGTACGCCCAAGCGCGATGCCAGCCTGCCTTTTGACCAGCGCTCCAATGTACGCGAGGTGCTCAAATCCTTGGACGAGGCTGCCCGTGAGCCCATCGCAGTCGCACCTAAGCCCGCCGCTCCCGCGCCCAGACCCGCCAAGGCGGTGCCGGCAGCGCCGGTCATCCCCGCGGGGCCGGCGGTGCGGCAAGCCGGTGTGTTGCCGGATTCCAAGGTGCTGCACCTTCTGGAACAGAAGCAGGGCGATCCGCTGAACACTACCAGCACGCCCGCCGCATTCTCCGTGCAGCTGCAGTGGTCGGTGCAGCCGATCGACCTGGCGCGCGTGCCGCCGTTGGCCATTTTCGGGGCCTATACGCTGTATACGGTCGAGGGCAGTCGCGAGGGGCGGCGCTGGTTTGGCCTGCGCCTGGGCTTCTTCAGTGACGCCAATTCCGCCAAGCAGGTCGCGCAGTATGTGCGGTCGGAATTCTCCTCCGTGGCGGTAGTACCCGTGAGTCTCAAGGAACGTGATGGCGCCAGCGGCGCAAGCAGCGGCACTACGGCCCCTGCGCCTACCGAGAATCGACCCACGGAGCGGCTGCCCGACCAGTCCGCCGAGTTCAAATTGCTGGATGACACGGCCGAGCGGCCGAAGCTGACCGCCGGCGTCGCCAAGGCCATGGAAGCGCGCAAGACGGCGACCGCGGCGCGCGCACCGCAGAAGGGCCTCAAGGGCCGCGGCAATCGGGTGAACGCCCACGAGAAGCGTGCGCCCAAAACCTTGGAAGAGACCCTGGAAATTCTCGGCGCCGATGAGCTGCAGATCGAGGGTGGCCGCAGCCAGCTGGTGAGCGAGGGCGGCATCAGGCACGTGGACATGAAGGTGCAGAAGAACTCAGCGTTCACGCGGCTGCTGGATCGGCTCGCCGAGCGCGGCCGATAGCCGAGTATTCGAAGGCAATCAGACTTTTGCGGCCGTCGCAGCTTCCAGCTTAACTCCGTAAGGCAAAGTTAACGCAAGCGGGACTAGGGGAAGATTCCCCACAAGCGTCCTCTGGCTGGTTGGCTCAGCAACGTGGTCCACACCGCCCCGAGGCGTCTCAACCTCCGTCACGGACAACCGGTGTCATACAAATGTAATATTATCCGGGCTCAATAAGGCACTCCAGAATTCGCTTACAGCTTTGGTCCAGTCCAGGGGGTTGCCTGCCATGAGATTTATCCGCCATGCCATGGCCGCGTGTGCCGTCACGTTGCTAGGAGCCGCCGCCCAAGCTACGGGCGCCAACGCCATCACCGGCGCAGGCTCAACTTTCGTGAATCCGATTCTTTCGAAGTGGTCTTCTGACTACAACGCGATTAACGGGGTACAGCTCAACTACCAGTCGATCGGCTCAGGTGGCGGTATCGCACAGATCAAGGCCGCGACGGTGACCTTCGGCGCCAGCGACAAGCCGCTGAACCCCGCTGATCTGGCAGCCTTCGGAGCCACACAGTTTCCGCTGGTGATCGGCGGGGTTGTGCCGATCGTGAACTTGACGGGCGTGCAGCCCGGCTCGCTGAAGTTTACAGGGCCGGTCTTAGCCGCCATCTACATGGGAAAAATCACCAAGTGGAATGACCCGGCCATCCTCAAGCTCAATCCCGGCATCAAACTACCGGCTCTGGACATCTCAGTCGTGCATCGCTCCGATGGGTCGGGTACGACTTTCAATTGGGCCGATTTTCTTTCCAAGGTGAGCCCGGAGTGGAAGGAGGCAGTCGGCGCGGATACCGCGGTGGCCTGGCCGACAGGCGTTGGTGGCAAGGGTAACGAGGGCGTCGCCGCCTATGTCGGCCAGATCCAAGGGGCGATCGGCTACGTCGAATATGCCTACGTGCAGCAGAATCATATGAACTTCTGTCAGGTCCAAAACAGCTCTGGCAAGTTCATCACCCCGAACGCCAGCTCTTTCCAGGCCGCCGCCGCGACCGCGGATTGGACGCATGCACAAGACTTCAACCTCGTGATTACCAATGCGCCCGGTGCCAATGCGTATCCGATTTCCGCAACGGTGTTCGTGATCATGTATAAGAAGCCCAAGGTGCCCGCCGACACGAAGACGGCGCTCGATTTCTTCAAGTGGGCGCTGGAGCATGGCCAGCCGCAGGCTGAAGCGCTCAACTATGTGCCGCTACCGGCACCCCTGGTTAAGCAGGTTGAAGCGGCATGGAAGGCCAATATTCAAGCCGCACCCTGAAGGCACTACCGAAGGCTGAACTTCCGGTGGACCGCGGTCCAGCCGGCATCGTGCGCCAGAATCATGCCCAGCTCATCTGCTTCACTCTGCTGCACCTTGAGAAGTCGTGACACCCTGATCTGCAACGACAGGTCGCTATCGATCCTCGTACGCTTACGCGCGTTGTCGCCGCTGCGGCCGTGCAGCCGCGGCAAGAGGCGTACAGTTCTCATCGCAGACTTCGTCGGCCAAGCTGCAGCAGTTCTGCGTCAGAAATGCGACGAGCTTGTGCATACGCTCGATGTTAGGACCGTAGTACAGGTTACGGCCCTCCCGACGGCAATTCACGAGTCTTGCGTGCACCAGCTCCTTCAGGTGAAACGACAGCGTTGGCGCTGGCACCCGTAAGAGCTCCGCAAGCTCTGAGGGCGTGTAGCCCGCAGGACCGCGATTTACAAGCAGTCGGAAAACGGCCAGGCGCGACTCGGAGGCCAGCGCAGCCAGGCCCACGATGACTTCGGATGATTTCATAAGATTAATGATATAGAAGCGGTGGCGAGGCGCAAGCGCGGCCGAGCGTTGTGCTCGACGTGAAACGAAACTGTCATGGTCTCCATCTTGTTTCCATCATTGTAATAAGATAAAAATATATTCGGATGAATCGGCCGCGCAAACTCACGCCGCTGCGGCGGGCGTACGCCTGACGACGCAAATTGCCTGGGAGACCTTCATACCCTCGGCGCCTTGTGCCCGACTAAAACGCTGGAGCGAACTGATGGTTGATCAGCAATACAACGTGCTCTTCCTTTGCACGGGGAATTCCGCGCGCAGCATCTTGGCTGAGGCCTTGATGAATCAGTGGGGCCAAGGAAAATTCCACGGCTATAGCGCGGGAAGCCACCCAAAAGGAGCAGTGCATCCCATCGCGCTTGAGTTGCTCGAGCGTTTAAATTTCCCAACCGCCAATCTGAGAAGCAAGAGCTGGGAGGAGTTCGCGGCGCCAGGCGCTGCCCCGTTGCATTTCGTGTTCACGGTCTGCGACGCCGCCGCCGCCGAGGTCTGCCCCTACTGGCCCGGACAACCGATGACAGCCCATTGGGGCGTCCCGGATCCCGCGGCAGTAGCAGGCTCGGATGCGGAGAAGTGGCTGGCCTTTCGTGAGGCGTTCAGGCTCTTGGACAACCGAATCAAGATCTTCACGAGCCTGCCTCTTGCCTCGCTGGACCGGCTAAAGCTGCAGGAACGTTTGGATGCGATTGGCCGGGCGCGTCCGCCAGAGGGTGTCGGGTGAGTCTGCTCAGGCGGCTGACTGCGGAAGTCCTGGGCTCAATTTTGCTGGCGGCGACCGTCATTGGCTCCGGCATAATGGCCGAACGGCTGGCCGGCGGAAACGTCGCCATCGCACTTCTGGCCAATACCGCCGCCACCGTGGCCGTACTGGCGGCCCTGATCGGGCTGTTGGGTCCGGTGAGTGGTGCGCACTTCAACCCGGCCGTGTCCCTGATCCAGGCGCTACGCGATGCCCTGTCATGGCGGGATGCCGGCGCGTACGCACTGGCCCAGGTGCTGGGATGTTGTTTGGGCGCGCTCCTTGCGCACGCAATGTTTGCGCTGCCCCTGGTACAATTTTCGCTCCACGTGCGCAGTGGACCTGCCCAGTGGCTGGCGGAGGCCGTGGCGACGTTCGGTTTGGTCTTGGTCGTGCTTGGGCACCCGCGCGCGCAGGATGCGCCGTGGATGGTGGCGGCGTGGATCGGCGCCGCCTATTGGTTCACCGCCTCTACGTCGTTCGCGAATCCGGCCATCACGATCGCGCGCGCGCTCACCAATACATTCTCGGGGATTCGTCCGGTTGACGCGCCCGCCTTCATCGTCGCGCAATTCACCGGCGCGCTCGCCGCACTGGCCGTAGCGCGGATCCTGTTTCCGGGCCGCAAAGCCGTTGTCGCGCCGTTCGACCTCGAGGTCCCACACCCTCGGGCAAAGGCCGCGGAGACCTCGCATGGCTGACGTACTGCCGCCGGTCACGATCTATCACAACCCGGCCTGTCGCGCGTCGCGCAACGTGCTTGCGCTCATCCGCAACGCTGGAGCTGTTGCTCGCACGCATGGGGATCAGGCCGCGACAGCTTCTGCGCGAGAAAGGCACCCCCTATGCCGAACCTGGGCTCCAAGCCGATCACTGGACCGACGCCGAACTCATCGACCAGATGCTCGCCTATCCAATCCTCATCAACCGCCCGATAGTTGTAACCCCGTGGGGCGTGAAGCTTTGTCGGCCATCGGAAGCTGTCCTTGACATACTGCCACTGCCCCAATCCGGGCCTTTCGTGAAGGAAGACGGTGAACTTGTGATTGACGCGGCGGGCCGACGGGTCCCGCCAGCTGCCTGATCTGCCGAATCTAGATTACGGGCGCAAGCGTAGGAACGCGAATCCATTCATGATGTCGGTGCTCATGGCGCGGCGCCTGCTCGGGGTCCACAGGGGCTGACTGACCGGTCTATTTTCCGAACAGCTTGTCGAGATCGGAGCGGGCGCGATCGCCTGCCGCGCTGTCGCCGCCGCTCCAGGCGCCGGCTTTCGGCTTGAAATGATCGCAGAAATTGGCCCGCGTCTTGTCGCGGACCTCTTCCACCGTGGGCTCGCGGCATTGCTGGTAGGCGCCTGGATCAAACAGCAGGCACAGCCGGCACACATGCAGCTCGGCGCGGCACTTCGGGCATTCCTCCAGCCGGCGCAGCGGCAGCGTGAGGGCCGCAAGCGATGCACCGCACTTCCAACACACCAGATCATGCGCCACGGGTACGCTCCTTCAGGAATCCGGACAGCACACGTCCGGTATGCGAGCCCGGGCGTCGTGACACCTGCGCCGGCGTACCCTGCGCCACGATCCGGCCGCCGCCGTCGCCGGCCTCCGGACCCATGTCGACCAGCCAGTCAGCCTCGGCCATGACGTCCAGATTGTGTTCCACGACCACCGCGGTATTGCCGGCCTCGATCAGCCGATGCAGTACCTGGATCAGTTTTTCGACATCCGCCATGTGCAGCCCCACCGTGGGCTCATCCAGAACATAAAGCGTGTGCCGCGGCATCTGCCGCGGACCGCCCACTGTATCGCCGCGCACCTTTGACAGTTCGGTGACCAGCTTGATGCGCTGGGCTTCACCGCCGGAAAGCGTAGGGCTGTGCTGCCCCAGGGTCAGGTAGCCCAGTCCTACATCCTGCAGCAGCTTCAGCGCGTGGTGCACGCGCGGGTGCGCCGCAAAAAAGTCCACGGCATCATCGACGCTCAGGTTGAGTACGTCGCCGATGCTACGTCCGCGCCACAGCACGCTCAAGGTCTCGGAGTTGAAGCGGCGGCCATTGCAGACGTCGCAGCCGACCTTTACATCGGGCAGAAAGCTCATCTCGATGGTTCGCAGGCCCTGCCCCTCGCAGGCTTCGCAGCGACCCGATCCTGAATTGAAGGAGAAGCGGCTGGCGGTGTAGCCGCGGATGCGCGCCTCGGTGGTGCCGGCGAAAATACCGCGGATCTCGTCCCAGAACCCCACATAGGTGGCCGGGCAGGAGCGCGGCGTCTTGCCGATAGGCGTCTGGTCGACTTCCAGCACCCGCTGCACCTGTGCGGCGCCCTGTATGGCCCTGCAGCCGACCAGTGAACCGGGCGGCGGGGTTTTCCTTTTCGCCGCCCGTCTGGCGGCCGCCTTGCGCGCCGCGCGTGCGCGCCCTCCCGGAGCTTCCTCGCCCACCAGGCGCTTGAGATTGGTGTAAAGCACATCGCGCGCCACCGTGGACTTGCCCGATCCGGAGACTCCGGTCACCACTACCAGGCGGCCCAGCGGTATGCCGATGTCCACGCCCTTCACATTGTGCAGCGTCACCTTTTTGAGAAGGAGCCGCGGTGAGTCGGCACTGACCGCCCGCCAGGGCTTGGCCGGGTGCAGCAGGGGCGCGCGCAGGAACCGTCCGGTCACCGAGTGCTCATTGGCCATCAGGTCCGACACGCTGCCGCGGCCGACGACCTCGCCGCCGCGTACTCCGGCGCCGGGGCCCAGATCCAGCACATAGTCGGCGCGCCGTATGGTGTCCTCGTCGTGTTCGACGACGACCAGCGTGTTGCGGTGCGCGGCCAGCTCCGCCAGCGAGTCCAGCAGCACGGCGTTGTCGCGCGGATGCAGGCCGATCGTGGGCTCGTCAAGCACGTAGCACACGCCCTGCAGGTTCGAGCCCAGCTGTGCCGCCAGGCGGATGCGCTGCGCCTCCCCGCCCGAAAGCGTGGGCGCCGCCCGGTCCAGCTGCAGATAGCCAAGTCCCACCCGCAGCAGGAATTTCAGGCGGGCATGGATTTCGGCGAGCAGGTCGCGACCGATTTCCTGTTCGCGCGTCGAGAGCTTAAGGCCGGTGAAGAAAGCGATCGTGGCCTCGATGGAACCGGCGGCCAGATGCGCGATGGACTGCTTGCGGAAGCGGACATTGAGGGCGACGGGATTCAGGCGCTGGCCGTGGCATGCGGCACAGGCCACGGCCTCCTGTTCGAACCACTCGTTCCACCAGATCTCCTCACCGCTCTGGGCGTCGTCGAACTCCGGTATCTCAAGTCCGGTCCCGAAGCAGCTGGTGCACCAACCGTGTTTGGAATTGAAGGAGAACATACGCGGATCAGGTTCGGCGAAGCTGCGGCCACAGGAAGGACAGGCCCGCCGCGTTGAAAACATCACGCTTTGGGGGGTCGCACCGGCCGCCATGACACTGACCAGGCCCTTGCCATAGTCCAGGGCCTTGGCCAGTGCCTGGTTCAGTTCGAATTCCTTTTTGGCGGAGAGGCTCAGCGTCGCCACCGGCAGCTCGATGGTGTGCTCCTTGAACCGGTTCAGTCGCGGCCACCGCGCCGTGGGTATGTCGACACCGTCGACACGCAGTTCCCGATAACCCTTCTTGGCGGCCCACTTGGCCAGATCGGTGTAGAAGCCCTTGCGCGCCACCACCAGCGGCGCCAGCAGGGTCACCGTCCGGCCACGATACTCGCGCAGCAGCCGTGCGCCGATGGCGGCCGGACTCTGCGGCTCGATGGCCACGTCGCAGTCCGGGCAGTACTGGGTTCCGAGCTTCACGTACAGCAGGCGCAGGAAGTGATAGATCTCGGTGAGCGTCGCCACCGTGCTCTTGCGCCCGCCGCGACTGGTGCGCTGTTCGATGGCGACCGTCGGGGGTATGCCAAAGATTGCGTCGACATCCGGGCGTGACGCCGGCTGCACGAACTGCCGCGCGTAGGCATTCAGTGATTCCAGATAACGCCGCTGGCCCTCGTTGAACAGGATGTCGAAGGCGAGCGTGGACTTGCCGGACCCCGACACTCCGGTGATCACCGTGAATTTATCGCGCGGGATGCGCACGTCGATATTCTTGAGATTGTGTTCGCGCGCGTTGTGGATGACGATTTCGTTGGTCGCATCCAGGGTCGCGCGCGTCCAGGGTCCCGGGGTTTCGGCGACCGCCGCCGCCGGGGCCGCAAAGGCCGTCGCCAGGGCCTGCTCGTATTCGACAATGGCGCGCCCGGTGTGCGATTCGGAATGGGCGCGCAGCGTGGTCGGTGTGCCGGCGAATACGATGTTGCCGCCGGCATCGCCACCCTCGGGCCCCAGATCGATGATCCAGTCGCAGGCGCGCATGACGTCAAGATTGTGTTCGATCACCAGCAGTGAGTGACCGGCGGCCCGCAGTTTCGCGAAGGCCCGCAGCAGTTTTGCGACATCATCGAAGTGCAACCCGGTGGTGGGCTCATCGAACAGGAACAGCTTGCCATTGGCGCTGGCCGTGACCGCCTTGGCGGCTGCCTCGGCGAGATGGCCTGCAAGCTTCAGGCGCTGCGCCTCCCCGCCCGACAGCGTGGGTACCGGCTGTCCGAGCTTCACGTACTCCAGGCCCACATCCGCAAGTGGCTTGAGGCGGGTCGCGAGTTCGCGCGACTCGCCGAAGAAAACGAGCGCCTCAGTCACCGTCATGTCGAGAACATCGGCGATGCTCGCGCGACGGCCATCGCTGCCTTCGCGCTTCACTTCCAGCACCTCGTCGCGGTAGCGGGTGCCATTGCAGTCCGGGCAGCGCAGATACACGTCGGACAGAAACTGCATCTCCACGTGCTCGAAACCATTGCCGCTGCAGGTCGGGCAGCGGCCATTACCGGAATTGAAACTGAAGGTGCCGGCCGTGTACTTGCGCTCCACCGCCGTGGGTTCCAGCGAGTACAGTTCGCGGATCACATCGAAGGCGCCCACGTAGCTGGCCGGGTTCGAGCGGGTGGTACGGCCGATCGGTGTCTGGTCGACCATGACCACATCATCGATGAGCTCGGCGCCGCGCAGGGACTCGAACTCGCCGGGCGCCTCGCTGGGGCGTCCCTTGTACTTCAGCAGCGCAGGGTACAGAACATCCTCGACCACGGTGGACTTGCCGGACCCGGAGACACCGGTCATGCACACCAGACGCTTCAGTGGTATGCGGACATCGATACCCTTGAGATTGTGGTGGCGTATGCCACGGATCTCGAGCCAGCGATTGGTGCGCGCCTCGGCCACTACCTCACCGGGGGCATCAGGAGCGCTACGACGCGGCGTCTCGCTGGACACCGGCAGGGTACGCCGTCCGCTCAGGTAATCCGCCGTCAATGACGTGCGGTTCTGGCGCAGCCGTGCCGGCGTACCGTTGAAGACGATCTGGCCGCCGCGCTCCCCGGCGCCCGGCCCCATGTCGATGATGCGGTCGGCCTCGAGCATGATCTGCGGATCGTGCTCGACCACCAGCAGGGAGTTGCCCGCATCGCGCAGCCGCTTCATGACGGCGATCACGCGCTGCATGTCGCGTGGGTGCAGGCCGATCGAAGGCTCGTCCAGCACGAACAGGGTATTGACCAGCGACGTGCCCAGGGCGGTGGTCAGATTGATGCGCTGGACCTCCCCGCCCGACAGGGTGCGTGATTGCCGATCCAGGGTGAGGTAGGCCAGTCCGACATCGGTGAGAAAGCCCGTGCGGCTGCGCAGCTCATCTAGCAGCAGGTCCGTGGCCTTATCAAGCGGTGCCGGCAGTTCCAGATTGCGGAAGAACGCCAGCACGCGCTCCACCGGCAGCAGCATCAGATCGTGCAGGCACAGGCCCGGCATGGCGTCGGCGGTTTCCTGGCTCCATTGGACGCCCTGCGGCCGAAAGCGCGGCCGGCCAGCCAGCGTGGCCGCGGCGAGAGCATGGCTGCCGACGCGCCACAGCAGGCCGTAGGTACGCAACCGGGCGCCGCCGCAGGCATCGCAGGGCGTATAGGCGCGATAGCGGGACAGCAGCACGCGCACGTGCATCTTGTAGGCGCGCGTTTCAAGCCACTCGAAGAAACGTCGGATGCCGTACCAGTGGCCCTTCTCCCACGGGCCCTCGCCCTCGATCACCCAGGCGCGCTCCTCGCGCGTCAGTTCGCGCCATGGCCGATCCAGGTTCACGCCGTGCTTCCTGGCGTGCTTTTCCAGGTCCTCCTGGCATTCCTTGTAGGACTCGCTCTGCCAGGGACGCACGGCGCCCTCGCGCAGCGTCTTGTTCTCATCGGGAACGACCAGGCCGTAGTCGATACCAATGCGTCGCCCGAAGCCGCGGCAGGTTTCGCAGGCTCCAATCGGTGAGTTGAATGAAAAGCGGCTGGGTGTCGGTGCGCTGTAGGTGCGATCACAGTCCGGACAGTGCAGTCCTGCCGAGTAGCGCCAGACGGCAACGCTGCGTGGTGGATCCGCCTCATCCACGACCTGCACGATGACTCGCCCCTGGCCCACGCGCAGCGCGGCCTCCAGGGATTCGAGCACGCGGCTGCGTTCGGCACTGGCCAGCCGGAAGCGGTCCTGGATGACCTGCAGAACGGCGCTCGGCGTGTCATCGGCCTTGCTGCTGCGGCCCTTGCCCTTTCCGGCTTTCTTGTGACGCTTGGGCGGCGCCGGCGGTGGTGGTGCGGCCGCGCCGGCAGGCGGCTGCGGTTCAAAGATGCGCGTATAACCCTGCCGCGCCAGCAGCTCACGCACTTCGGGCTCGCTGAAGTTGCGCAGTACCGGCACCGGAAAGCACAGCAGCAGGCGCGGATCCCCGGCCGCGGCGGCGCGCTGCTGCAGGTCCGCGAAAATGCTCTCCGCCGAATCGCTGTGCACAGGCTTGCCGCAACACTCGCAGAACAGGCTCCCGGCGCGGGCGAACAACAGTTTCAAGTGATCATTGAGCTCGGTCATCGTGCCCACGGTGGAGCGCGAGGTGCGAACCGGATTGGTCTGGTCGATGGCGATCGCCGGAGGAATGCCGCTGATTGAGTCCAGCTGCGGCTTGTCCATGCGGTCGAGGAACTGGCGCGCATACGGGGAGAAGGTCTCGACGTAGCGCCGTTGGCCTTCTGCGTACAGGGTGTCGAAGACCAGCGACGATTTTCCCGAGCCCGAAACGCCCGTCACCACGACGAGTTCGTTCAGGGGTATGTCCAGGTCCAGACCCTTGAGATTATTCTGCCGCGCCCCGCGGATACGAATGAAATGCCCCATTCTCGCTATATTAATGAAGGGGCGGCGCGCGCGCAGGCCTGCCGTGCATACAGTATGCTGCTCATAACAGCACTGTATGGGGACTGCCATTATGAGTTTACAGCCCCTTCCGGATGTCCTGTCACTGATCGGCAACACGCCAATGGTGGCGACCTCGAGTTTTGACACCGGCCCGTGTCAGCTGTTCCTGAAGCTGGAGAACCACAACCCGGGCGGTTCCATCAAGGACCGCGTCGGTCTGTACATGATCGAGGCGGCAGAGCGGGAAGGCAGGATCAAGCCCGGCGCCACGCTCATCGAGGCCACCGCGGGCAACACGGGTCTGGGTCTGGCCCTGGTCGCGGCCCGCAAGGGTTACCGCCTGCTGCTGGTCATTCCGGACAAGATGAGTCAGGAGAAGATCTTTCATCTCAAGGCCATGGGTGCCGAAGTGGTGATGACGCGCTCGGACGTGGTCAAGGGTCACCCTGAGTACTACCAGGACCGGGCGGCGAAACTCGCCCGGGAAACTCCCGGCGCGTACTACATCAATCAGTTCACGAACCCGGCCAACCCCAAGGCGCATGAGGAGACCACTGCGCCTGAGATCTGGGAGCAGATGCAACACCGGGTGGACGCCGTGGTGTGCGGGGTGGGTACGGGCGGTACCCTGACCGGGCTGTCGCGGTTCTTCGCCCGGACGGCACCGGAGTTGCAGATGGTGCTCGCCGACCCCCAGGGCTCAATCCTTGCGGACTATGTGAAAACCGGCAACGCCAGCGCCAAGCCCCGTTCCTGGCTGGTTGAGGGTATTGGCGAGGATTTCATACCCGAGGTCTGCGATCTGTCGGGGGTCCGGCACGCCTATACGATTCCGGATGCCGAAGCGTTCACGGCCTGCCGGGCGCTGCTGCGCCAGGAAGGTATCCTGGCGGGCACATCCAGCGGCACGCTGCTGGCGGCGGCCCTGCGTTACTGTCGGGAGCAGACCACCCCGAAAAGGGTAGTCAGCCTGGTCTGCGACAGCGGCAACAAGTACCTCTCCAAGGTCTACAACGACTACTGGATGCTGGACCAGGGGTTTTTGCAGCGCGAGCGCTTCGGGGACCTGCGTGACCTGATCACCCGGCGCCACTGGGAAAAGGCCGCGGTTACGGTAAATGCCTCCGAAACCGCAATTGCGGCCCACGGGCGCATGAAGCTGTACGATATGTCCCAGCTGCCGGTCATGCATGAGGGCCGGATCGTCGGCATCCTCGATGAGGAGGACCTCCTCCTGCAGGTATTTGACCATCCGGAGGGCTTTAGCCGCCCCGTGGCCGAGATCATGGCACGCAGCCTGGTGACCGTCGCACCCGATGCACCGCTGCCGCAGCTGATCGAGATCTTCAAGCGCGGCATGGTGGCCATCGTGATGGATAAGGGCGAGTTCCTGGGACTCATCACCCGTATCGACCTTGTGAACTGGCTGCGTCGGCGCCTGTAGGCGCCTCGCGGTGAGCATTTTTTGGAGTATGTAAGTGAGCGATTCTGACAACGGGCGCAAGCTCGACTTTGGCACCCGCGTCATCCACGGTGGACAACGGCCCGATCCGCAGACCGGCGCGGTCATGACCCCGATCTATCTGTCTTCGACCTATGTCCAGGACAGCCCCGGGGTCCACAAGGGCTACGACTACGCGCGCACGCGCAATCCGACCCGGGATGCGCTGCAGGCGGCACTGGCCAACCTTGAGAACGGCACGGCGGCCTTCGCCTTCGCGTCGGGCATGGCAGCATCCTCCACGCTCATCGAGCTGCTGGATGCCAACTCTCACCTCATCGCCTCGCACGACCTCTACGGCGGCAGCTACCGTCTGTTTGAAAAAATACGCAAGCGCACGGCCGGCCTCGACGTGAGCTTCGTGGATCTGACACAGCCGTCGGCCTTTGAGGCGGCGATCCGACCCAATACGCGCATGGTGTGGATGGAGTCCCCCACCAACCCCATGCTGAACCTGATCGACCTGCCAGCAGTCGCACAGCTGGCGCGCAAGCGACGGATCATCAGTGTCTGTGACAACACCTTCGCCACGCCCTACATCCAGCGACCACTGGATCTGGGCGTGGACA
Source organism: Steroidobacteraceae bacterium (assembly GCA_049792815.1). Taxonomy (GTDB): domain Bacteria; phylum Pseudomonadota; class Gammaproteobacteria; order Steroidobacterales; family Steroidobacteraceae; genus DAIDKA01. Next base: position 13,027 of record JBARBG010000031.1, read on the forward strand.
TCGTGATGCATTCGGCCACCAAGTATCTGAACGGGCATTCGGATGTGTTGGGCGGTGCCGTCATCGTTCGCGATGCCGCCCTCGCCGAACAGCTGACCTTTTTGCAGAACGGACTGGGCAGCATCAGCGGCGCCTTCGACAGCTTCATGCTGTTGCGCGGCATCAAGACACTCGCCGTGCGCATGGAGCGCCACTGCGCCAATGGCTTAGGCGTCGCGCAGCACCTCGAGGCCCACCCGGCAATCCAATCCGTGCGCTATCCCGGACTCGCCAGTCATCCGCAGCACGCGCTGGCACGGCGGCAGATGGTGGGTGGCTTCGGCGGCATCATCGCGGCCGAGCTCAAGGGGGATCTGGCCACCACGCGGCGATTCCTCGAGCGCTGCGAGCTGTTTTCGCTGGGCGAGAGTCTCGGCGGTGTCGAGAGCCTCATCGAACACCCGGGCCTCATGACCCACTCGGGGCTTCCGCCCGGAATGCGCGCGGACCTGGGGATCAGCGATGGCCTGGTGCGCATCTCCGTGGGCATCGAGAGTGTCAGCGACCTGATCGCGGAACTTGACGCAGCATTGGGCTGATGATGCAGACCGCACGCGACATCGCCAGCTACCGGCGCTACTGGGCGTCACGCTTCGGTACGGCGCCGTTTCTGCCCATGTCGCGGGCGGAAATGGACCTGTTGGGCTGGGATTCGTGCGACGTCATCGTGGTCACGGGCGATGCCTACGTGGATCACCCCAGTTTCGGCATGGCCATCATTGGCCGGGTGCTCGAGGCGCAGGGCTTTCGCGTCGGCATCATCGCCCAGCCGGACTGGCGCAGCGCGGAAGCCTTCGCCGCCCTCGGTCGACCCAACCTGTTCTTTGGTGTCACCGCCGGCAACATGGACTCGATGGTGAACCGCTACACCTCGGATCGGCGCGTGCGCAGCGACGATGCCTATACCCCCGATGGGATTGGCGGCAAGCGTCCGGATCGCTCCGTGATCGTCTATGCGCAGCGGGTTCGCGAGGCATTCAAGGACGTACCGCTGGTGATCGGCGGCATCGAAGCTTCGCTGCGGCGCATTGCGCATTTTGACTACTGGTCGGAGAAGATCCGCCGCTCGGTGCTGCTGGATGCGAAGGCCGACATGCTGGTCTACGGCAATGGCGAGCGACAGATCTGCGAGATTGCGCACCGGCTCGCGGCCGGCGAGGACCTCGGCAGTATCACGGACATCCGCGGTACGGCCTTCACCCGCAGGAGCCTGCCGCAGGAGTGGGTGGAGGTGGATTCCACGCACCTTGATGTGCCCGGTGCGCTCAATCCACCCGTTGACCCTTATGCGATGGAGCCGACCGCGGCGCCAAGGTCGCAGGCGGCGACCGCGGCCAATGCGCCGCGTGAACAGGTGGTGCGCTTCGTCAGGCGCGTGAAGAGCACCGATCGCGGCAACAGTGTGATTCGCCTGCCGGCCTTCGAACAGGTGGTTGAGGACCCCGTGCTTTATGCGCACGCCTCTCGCATCTTGCATCTGGAGTCCAATCCCGGCAATGCGCTGGCACTGGTCCAGCGTCACGGGGATGTCGATGTCTGGTTGAACCCGCCGCCCATTCCGCTCACCACCAAGGAGATGGACTGGGTCTATGAGCGTGAATACCGCCGCCAACCGCACCCGGTGTATGGCAAGGCGAATATTCCAGCCTACAAGATGATCCGGTTCTCCATTGCCATCCAGCGCGGCTGCTTTGGCGGCTGCACCTTCTGTTCCATCACAGAACATGAAGGCCGCATCATCCAGAGCCGCTCGGAAGATTCGATCATTCGCGAAGTGGAGACGGTGCGCGACACCGTGCCGGGATTCACGGGCGTGATTTCCGACCTGGGCGGCCCGACCGCGAACATGTACCGCCTGGCGTGCAAATCGCGCGACATCGAAAGCGCCTGCCGCCGGCCCTCTTGCGTGTTCCCGGGAATCTGTCCCAACCTGAACACCGATCATTCACCGCTCATCAAACTATACCGGCGCGCCCGCGAGCTGCCGGGCATCAAGAAAGTGCTGATCGCCTCGGGTGTGCGCTATGACCTGGCGACCGAATCTCCCGAGTATGTGAAGGAGCTGGCGCAGCACCACGTGGGCGGTTACCTGAAAATCGCGCCCGAAGCGATCGGCGAGGGCCCGCTGTCCAAGATGATGAAGCCCGGCGTAGGCACCTACCACCGGTTCAAGGACCTGTTTGACCGCTATTCAAAGGAAGCCGGCAAGGAGCAGTACCTGATCCCGTACTTCATCGCCGCGCATCCGGGAACCACCGACAAGGACATGCTGGAACTGGCGCTGTGGCTGAAGGCCAATGGCTTTCGCGCCGATCAGGTGCAGGCCTTCCTGCCTTCGCCCATGGCGACCGCGACCGCCATGTATCACAGCGGCAAGAATCCCCTGCATCGCGTCAGCCATGGCAGCGAGGAAGTCCAGATACCCAAGGGCCTGAAGGTGCGTCGCCTGCACAAGGCCTTCCTGCGCTATCACGATGCCAACAACTGGCCGGTGCTGCGTGAGGCGCTGCGGCGCATGGGTCGTGCGGACCTGATCGGCAACGGCAGGCAGCAGCTGGTTCCGTCCTGGCAGCCGGCCAGCGCCAGCGGTGCCCAGGAGGGTCAGCGCACGGCGGCCAGGCCTTTCCGCACCCAGCATACGGGCCTGCCGCGCACGCCAAAGGCACCGGGCAAGTGAACGCAACGCGCGCCTCGAATTGGATTCTGGTGACGGGCGGTACACTCATGGCTCTGGCGACCGTCTGTGGCGCACTCGGAGCCCATACGCTGCCGGGCCGCCTCGCCGACCGCGAACTGAACATCTACGACACCGCCGTGCGCTTCCAGTTCTTTCAGGCCCTGGGACTACTGGTGCTCGGTGTCGTTGCGCGCGGCGGTTCCAGCGAGGGTCTGCACGCGGCGGCGCTGCTGCTGATAGGCGGTATCGTGACTTTCTGCGGCAGCCTCTACCTGCTGGCGTTTCACATCACGCTGGGTGCACCGCTGGTGGTGGGCCTGGCCACGCCATTGGGCGGTATTCTGCTGATCGGTGGCTGGGTGATGTTCGCCATCGCCTCCTGGCGTTTACGGCGCGCGGGTTGAGTGCGCGCCGGCAGCCCTCCGGACTGCCCATCGAGGCGGTGCTACCGGAACTGAACGCCGCACTCGCGGGCGCTGCGCGCGTGGTCCTGCAGGCGCCACCGGGCGCGGGCAAGAGCACCGTCGTGCCGCTGGCTGCGCTCGACAGCCCGTGGCTGGGCCAACGCCGCATCATCATGCTCGAGCCGCGACGGCTCGCGGCCCGCGCGGTCGCCTCGCGCATGGCGAGGACGCTGGGCGAGGAAGTCGGCCGCACCGTTGGTCACCGCATGCGATTGGACACCAGGGTGTCGCGCGATACCCGCATCGAAGTGGTCACCGAGGGGGTGCTCACTCGCATGCTGCAGCAGGATGCCGCACTCGAAGGCGTCGGCCTGGTCATTTTCGATGAGTTCCATGAGCGCAGCCTGCAGGCTGACCTGGGATTGGCGCTGGCGCTGGACGCACAGACCAACCTCGCACCGGCTCTGAAACTGCTGGTGATGTCGGCCACGCTGGACGCCCAGGGTATCGCCGCGAAACTCGGTGATGCGCCGCTGGTGCAGTCGGCGGGCCGCACCTGGCCGGTGGCAACCCACTATGCCGCGACCTCCGCGCCACTGCTGCCTGGACCGTTCGCGGCGGAGCGCGACGGCTGCGAGGCACTCACGACGCGCATCGTGCGGCGGGCGCTCACCGAGGAACACGGTGACGTGCTGGTCTTCCTGCCGGGCGCCCGCGAGATCCGCCGCGTGCAGTCGCAGCTGCTTCAAGGCCCGCTGCCCGCGAACACGCGGGTGCTGCCGTTGTTCGGGGAACTGCGGCCCGAGGAACAGGATGCCGCACTGGCGCCGGCCCCCGCGGGTACCCGCAAGATCGTGCTGGCCACCAATATCGCCGAGACCAGTCTCACCATCGAGGGCATTCGCATCGTGGTGGATTCGGGTCTGGAGCGCCGCGCCGTGTTTGATCCCGTGACGGGCATGGGGCGGCTGGAGACCGCGCGCATTTCGCGAGCCTCAGCCGAGCAGCGGCAGGGCCGGGCCGGGCGGCTCGAGGCGGGCGTGTGTTACCGCGCCTGGAGCGAGGGCGCACAACGCTCGCTGGCGCCATTCGCGGCTCCTGAGATCCTGCAGACCGATCTGGCAGGCCTCGCACTGGAGCTGGCCGCATGGGGCGCGAACGATGCCGCGACATTATTCTGGCTCGATCCACCGCCCGCGGCCACGCTCGCCAGCGCCCGTGATCTCCTGATGCGCCTTGAGGCGCTGGATGATGCGGGACGGGTCACGGCCCAGGGCCGCGAAATGGCGCGGCTGCCCCTGCATCCGCGCCTGGCCCATATGCTCATCGCTGCGCGCAAACTTGATTGCGTGGCGCTGGCCGCACAGCTTGCGGCCCTGTTGTCCGAGCGCGATCTGATGCGTTCGGCCGGCGCGGCAGCCGATGCCGATATCCGCTCCCGACTGGCACTGCTGCAGGGCGAAGCAGAGCCCAACGGCATTGATCATGGCGCCCTGCAGCGCGCACGGCGGGTGGCCATGGACCTGATGCGCCAGTCATCGGCCGAAGGTGCTGCTCAAGCGGGCCTCGAAGGCGTACTGCTCGCCTTCGCCTATCCCGATCGCATCGCGCGCCGGCGTTCCGAGGGCGACAACCGTTTCGTGCTGGCCAACGGTCGCGGCGCCCAATTCGCCCAGCCGCAGAGTCTCGCGCAGCGCGAATTCATTGTTGCCATTGAGGCGGACGACCGGGATCGCGATGCGCGCATTACCCTGGCGGCGCCACTGTCACGACAGGACCTGGAAGAATATTTTTCATCTTACCTGCGAACGACAGATGAAGTGCATTGGGATGACAGGGCGCAGGCGGTGGTCGCCCGCCGCATCACCCGGCTATTCGACCTGACGATTGACGAGCGGCCACTGCCCGAGGTGCCGTCGGCGGCGACAGGAGCCGCGATGCTCGAGGGCCTGGCGAAGCTCGGGCTCGCGGCCCTCCCCTGGAATGATGACAGTCGCGACCTTCAGGCGCGGATGGAGTTCGTCCGCAGGAATGTGCCGCAAGAGCCAGCCAGCGACTGGCCCGCAGTGGATGAGGCCACCCTGGCAGCGGATCCGGGTGCCTGGCTCATGCCCTGGCTGGATGGCATCAGCCGCGTTCAGCACCTTTCGCGACTGTCGATGACGCAGATCCTGCGGGGAATGCTGTCGCACGAACAGCAGCGGCGGCTGGAGGAGTGGGCGCCCACGCAGTTCGCCGCGCCAACCGGCTCGCGCATCCGCATCGACTACCGCGACGAGCTCGCGCCCGCGGTGGCCGTGCGCATCCAGGAAGTGTTCGGCCTGCTCAGCTCACCGCGGCTGGCGGGCGGTCGCGTTCCGGTGACCTTCAAGCTGCTCTCACCGGCGCAGCGACCGGTGCAGATCACACGCGATCTTGCGACTTTCTGGCAGGGATCGTATGCCGAAGTGCGCAAGGACATGCGCGGCCGCTATCCGCGGCACTACTGGCCGGAGGACCCCGCGATCGCGGCGCCGACCCGCCGCGCCAAGCCGCCCGGCGACAAAACGAAAATCTGATACTCCCGCGTCACATCGCGGCGTGCCATCATGGTTGCAGTGGGGGGAGGCAAGCGACGGAAAGGAATGCACTTGCGAGACGCGGAGGTGCAGCTGTCTGCGCAGCGGCTGCGGGAACTCATGCTTTGGCATGGCAAGGACGAAGGCAATCTGCCGCCGGCAGCGACCCTCGTGAATCTGTCACGCGACACCATTGCGGCGCTGGGTCAGCTGCAGAGCGCGCGCACCCAACTGTTCGAGCTGCGCACGGCGCTGTCGCAGCTGTTCTGGAGCAGCGATTCCAGCGCCATCCGCATCGCACTGCTGGCCGCCCTCGGACCCCCGCCGGATAGTTCGGCAGCGACGGAAGAACTGCCCACCGTGAACTGGCGGTCCACCGCAACGGGCATGCCCCTGCCCGCGCTGGCGACTGATGCGCCGGGCGCGGTCGCAGTCCTGCACCGCGCCACCGGCTGATCAGGCCATTCGCGCCCACCTGATCAGGGTCGCGATGTTGGGCGGCTTGCCGTGCATGAGCAGGGCTACCTTGAATACCTTGGCCGCAAACCACACCACCAGCGCCGAGGTGATACAGCTGATGAATAGAGTCACCCATACCTCCCAGGCCGGCGGCGGGGCGCTCGAGGCCACGCGCGCAATCATCGCGAAGGTATTCACAGGCGGAATGAAACTCATCGCGACGCTGAACGAGGAGTTCGGCGCCGCACCGATGACACCCGTCAGGCTGTACCCCACCACCAGCAGTATGATGACCGGCCCCATGAACGCCTGCGCTTCGGCCATCTGATTGACGGCCGAGCCGATGACCAGCATCAACGAGCCGAACACCATATAGGTGACGGTGAAGAAGGCGAGTAGGTAGACGATCAGTATGGGATCGAGCAGTCCCGCGAGGGAGAACTGCCCCAGCGTAAACACCGACACGAGCAGGTACACCCCCATCAACGTCAGCCCCAACCCCAGCTGTCCCAGCAACTTGCCGTACATGAGTTCCAGCGGGGAAACCGCGGCGAGCAGTACTTCAATGACCCGGTTGGATTTCTCCTCCACGGTGGATGTCATCAGGCCCTGGCCTCCCATCATGACGCCCATGAATATGAGAATGCCGCAGGCGAACGGCAGGAAACGCGCGAAACCGCGCGAGCCGGAATGTTCGCCGGACGCCGACACCATCACCGACTCGGGCTGCGTGACCTGCTGGGCCGTGGCGATCGCCGCCGGATCCTCCCCTGCATTGCGCAGGCGGGCCGCGATGAGCGCGGCGGCGACGCTGCCGCGCAGCGTAGTCTCGGTGTTGTCGTCAATACGCGCCGATGTGTACAGATCGAAATTGCCGAAGGCGGCCGAATCAGCGCGGCGCACCACCGCATCGGGTCGCACCACCACGATGGCCAGGTGCTGGGGCGTCGCCTCGCGTGGCTGTATGAGCCAGGACTTGTGGCCGGAAACGTCGGTATCAGCGGGCAGCGGCATCAGCGACAGGCGCGGAATCGGCGGCCCGGCAGCCGTAGTCGCGGTGGGGGCCGTCTGCGGCTGCGCGGCGGGTGAAGCCGGGTTCTGGACCGACTCCATCGATCTGCGCTGCATGATGTAAGCCGGCGTCACGGTCTGCTGCAGTTCCGCGGTGACCTTTCCGGTGGGATCAATGACCATTACCTCGCCGGTGATCTGGGGGCTGCGCGAGTTGAGAATGCGTGGAATCAGGACCGCGAATATCACCACCAGTGCCGGCATGATCAACAGGCCGATCAGGAAGCCGCGCGAAGTGATCGTGGCTTTGTAGTCGCGTGCGGCGACCAATCCAATGCGGCGCGGGGAAAGACTCATGAGATGGCTCCAGTGTTGGAAAGGCCCTGCAGATGGGTGCGCAGCGCCTGTTGGGAATCCTCGGCGGCCCCGCTGGCACCGACCAGGCGAATGAAGACGTCTTCCAGGCGGATACGCGCGAGTTCAATGCGCGCCGGGGCGACGACGGCGGCGATTTCACGTACTGCGCCGCCCGGCTCGGTGCCTGGCGCCAGCCGTATCTGGCAGCCCTGGTCATTGAGTGTGACGTTCTCAACGCCAGGGACTGTTTGCAGGGCCAGCAGATTCGCTGTGGCGTCCAGCGGCTCCAGCAGGATATGCCGGGTGTCGTATTGGCGGCGTAGCCCCGACATCGGCTCATCCAGAACCTTGCGGCCCTGATGGATCATGACGATCTGCTGGCACAACTCCTCGGCATGGGCCATGACATGGGTGGAGAAGATGATGGTGGCGCCGCGCTGATGTTCTTCCGCGATGACCTCCTTGAGCAGCCGCACGCTCACCGGATCGAGGCCACCGAAAGGTTCGTCGAGGATCAGCAGGTCCGGCTCATTGACGATGGCCGCGACAAACTGCACCCGCTGCAGCATGCCCTTGGACAGGTCTTCGCACTTCTTGGTGCTGACACCGGGGAGCCCCAGGCGACCCAGCAGCCGGTCGGCGCGCCCGCTGGCCTGGGCGCGGGTGCGACCCTTCAGGCATCCGATGTAGGTCAGGAAGGCGCCAACCGTCATCTTGCGGTATGAGCCGCGCTCCTCGGGCAGGTAACCGATCCGGTCCTTCGCCTCAAGCGCCGATCCCTGGCCGAGCACGCTGATACTGCCGCGGTCCGGAAACAGTATCGACATGATCATGCGAATGGCCGTGGTCTTGCCGGCCCCGGAAGGGCCGATCAGACCGTAGGTGGCTCCCTTGGGTATCGACAGGTCCAGGGATTCAATGGCGACCTTGGAGCCGAAGACCTTGCGGATGCCTTGGATTTCAAGAGCAGCTGTCATTTGTGCCTCTCACATGGGCTTGAAACGGAACTGGAAGGCCTGACTGATCGGCAGCTCTTCGGTGCGGCCCTTGACCGAGAGCTTCATGCGGCCGTCGTCGCCCGTCTCGATGCGATGGATGGCACCGGCGCGCACGATGACACTGCGGTGGATCTGCCAGAAGGTCTCCGGATCCAGCGCTGCCAGAAGGTCGCGCAGCGGCGTGCGGATCTGTACTTCATCGTCCGCGGTGACCACGCGCACGTACTTGTCCTGTGCGGCGAAGAACAGGACTTCATTGATGCCGAGGACCCGCGTCACGTGACCGGCGCTGCCGGTGATCCAGCGGATGCCGGCGTTGACGCCGAAGGACTTCTTCAGATCCGCGGGGGCTTCGGCCAGACGCTGCTTCAGGCGCACCACGCTTTGGGCAAGACGCTCACGCCGGATGGGCTTGAGCAGGTAGTCCACCGCGGCGTGGTCGAAGGCATCCAGCGCATGGCTTTCAAAGGCCGTCGTAAACACGACGTGAGTGGTATCGGCGGCGCGCGCCACCTCGAGCCCGGTGAGGCCGGGCATGCGGATATCGAGGAAGGCGACGTCCGGCTGCTGGCTGGTCAGGGCCTCCAGCGCCGACAGGCCGTCGGCACATTCGGTGACTATCTCGAGCTCCGGCCACAGTTCACCGAGCAACTCACACAGCCTGCGCCGCTGCGGCGCCTCATCCTCGGCCACCAGCGCGCGGGGGCGGTTCATGCCGCCGCCTCATAGGGGACACGCAGCGTCGCGATTACGCCGCCGGCCGTGCGGTCCTGCAGGGTCAGCGACCCGCGCGGCCCGAAGCGCGCGATGAGCTGATCGCGGATGTTGTTCAGACCCATGCCGACGGCGGCGGTTGCGCGCAACCCCGCACCCGTATCGACCACGCTGACCACCAGCTGCTGCGCTTCTGTGAGCGACTCGATGGCCGCATTGACCATGATCTGTCCGTCGCCGGTCATGCGTTCGATGCCGTGCTTGATGGCATTTTCGACCAGGGAAATCAGCAGCAGCGGGGGAAACGGGTGCTGCTGCAATGCCGGATCCACATCGATGACGAAGGTAAAGCGTGGGCCCATGCGCACTTTCATGACCGTCAGATAGCTGCGACAGATCTCCAGCTGTTCGGCCAGTGTGGAATAGGCATTGCCGACGTCCGTCCGCAGCTTCGGGAGCGTGACGCGCAGGTGATCCACCAGCGCCTCAAGGGTCGCTTCGGCGCGCGCGGGATCCGGCCTGATCAGGCTGTGCACCGAAGCCAGGGTGTTGAACAGGAAGTGCGGTTCGACCTGCGCCTGCAGCACCATGAGCCGCAAGTCCGCCTCTTCCTTTTCCCGGGTTGCCACCGCGAGCGCATGAGCATGGCGGGAGATCTGCCACCAATGCTGCTCGCGAAAGAAGGCAATGAGCGCGATCCCGCCTCCGAGGAAAGAGAACAGCGCGAACTGCCAGCCGCGCACCGCCCACATGAGAAGCACGGACGAACGTGACTGACTCGAGTAATCAAATCCGGGAAACAGTGCCATGTAGCGCGGCAGCAGCACGACGCGCGAATAGATCTCTGCAAGATGCTGACTCGCGAAGCTGACGACGAGCCCCAGCAAAATGGCGACCGTCACGGTCACCCGGGCGGGTTGCAGGCGATGACGGGCAATCGTCGCCATGACGGGGCCGGCGGTACCGAAGGTCAGCCAGATTGGGACGCTGTATGCGGCGACCTGCCACCCCAGTTTTGAGTCGTTGAATCCAACGCCGAGAAGACCGGCCTGTAGCACACCCAGCGCCCCCGTGATGGGCACAAAGATCGCGCAGCGACCCAGCAACCAGGGTGAACTGAACACCGGAAAGCGCTTGTAGCCGCCGAACGGTCCGGCGGCATGCGCCACGACATCGGTGGGCAAGGGTTCGCGAAGCGAGTACATGCCACGCATGATAGCCCCGCGTTCGCAGCTCAGGTGGCGTTGCGACCAACGGCGTCGAAGTCGCGACGAAGGGCCATAATAGGCAAATGGACCGAATCCTTGAACCTGAAATCATGGACGGCGAGGCGGAGGCCGCGGCCTATGCGAGCGCCGATTTTTCCGATTCGAACCAGGCCTACGTGGACGATGTGGTGGCGAGCTTTCCGCAGCGTCTGGCGAAGGTCGTGGACCTGGGTTGCGGGCCGGGAGACATTGCGCTGCGGTTGAGCAGGGCCGCCGCGAACACGAGGATCACCGGCGTCGACGCCAGTCCCGCCATGCTCGCGATCGCGCGCGCTGCACTGCGATCAGCCGGACTAGAGGGCCGGGTGAGCTTTCTGGAAGGCCGCATACCGGGGGTTGCGCTCCCGGACGGCGGTTTTGACCTGGTGCTCTCCAAGGACATGCTGCACCACCTGCCCGATCCGCAGGTGCTGTGGAGCGAGGTGCAGCGGCTGGGTCGCCCCGGCGCCGGCGTGTGCGTCATGGATTTATGTCGTCCGTCCACGCCCGCTGCGGCGCACGCCATCGTCGAGCGAGTGTCACGGGACGAGCACCCGCTGCTCAAGAGCGATTTCTACAACTCGCTGTGCGCGGCCTTCACGGCGGAGGAAGTGCGCGCTCAGCTTGCCGCGGCGGGCCTTTCACTCGCGGTCAGCCAGCTGACCGAGCGTCATCTGTGCGTCAAGGGGCGCTTACCCGGATAACGGTCTTGCCGAAGGACTCGCCTTTTTCCAGCGCGTCGAACGCGGCAGGCGCGTCCTGGAAGTCGTACACCTTGTCGATGACCGGCTTGACGTGGTGGGCATCAATGAAGGCATTCAGAGCTTCGAAGTCGGCACGCGAGCCGACATAGATTCCCGAGGCGGTAATGTTGCCATTCATGAGCGCCATCACGGGCACGTTACCGCCGAAGCCGCTCAAGCCACCGATGAGCGCCACATGGCCGCCATTACCGAGGCTGGCCAAGGCATGCGCCAGGGTGTCCTTGCCGCCCACTTCCAGGATTTCCTGGACTCCGGCACCGCCGGTGAGTGCGCGAACCGGCTTCTCCCAGTCCGGCGTGGTGACGTAGTTGACGCCGCCGATGGCCCCCAATGCCTTGGCCCGGGCCAGCTTTTCGTCATGCGAGCTGGTGATGATGGGTTTGGCGCCGTCGGCCAAGGCCAGTGACAGTCCCAGCAGCGAAACCCCTCCGGTACCTTCCAGCAGCACATAGTCTCCCGGCTGTATCCGACCGCGCGTGAATAGCCCATTCCACGCAGTGACTCCGGCGCAGGGCAGGGTGGAGGCCTCCTCGTAGCTGAGCGTCGCCGGAATCTTCACGGCACCTGCTTCGTCCAGCGCCACGTACTGCGACAGCATGCCGTCGATGGAGCTGCCCAGCGAGTACTGCCCGGAATTCGCCGGGGCGCGGCCGCTGATCCAGTTCTGGAAGAATATTCCCGCGACGCGATCGCCCACATGAAAACGGGTCGCTGCCGAACCCAGCGCGACAACTTCGCCGGCACCGTCCGAAAGGGGCACAAGTGTCTGGCGTGGTCCCACCGGGAACTGGCCGTGCAGCACGAAAATGTCGTGCCGGTTAAGGGAGGTGGCGTGAACCCGTATCAGGACCTGATGCGCGCCGGGCTGAGGAACGGGAACCTCCACCATCTTCAAGGTGAAGGGTCCCTGGCTGCCAGCGCGGACCAGCTGGTACTGCTGCTGCCTGGCGGGCAGCGGTGCCGCCATCACTGTTGCGCTGCCTGCCAGGAGCAGCGCCAGGAGCGTTGTGGCCCGCATCGTCGCGGGCCGGAAGGGGGCGTAGAATAAAGTCATAAAATGTCCGCAAAGGTTGGATTTATGGTCCCGCGCTGCTGCCTGGCGATGGCGTTGTGTCTAATTGTGGCAGGATGTTCAAAGCATAGCGCGACGCCGGCTCCGGCGTCAGGTGGCGTGTTGCCAACACCTTCAATATCGTCCACGAGCGCAACATCGTCCAACAGCGCAATTGCTACGGCGCCAGCAGGGATTGCCTGGTACAGCGGCAGCGTCGAGTCGGCGTTCGTGACCGCGCGCGCCCAGAACAAACCCGTGTTTCTCTACTGGGGCGCGCAGTGGTGCCCACCCTGTCATGAGCTCAAGGCCACCGTATTCTCGCGCCCCGACTTCATTGAAAAACTGAAACTGTTCGTACCCGTCTACCTGGATGGCGACAATCCCGGCGCACAGCGGTGGGGCGACAGATTTGGCGTCAGTGGCTACCCGACGGTACTGGTGCTGCGCGCCGATCAGAGTGAGCTGGCGCGGATTTCCGGTGGCATGGACCTGTCGCAGTATGCGGAAGTCCTCGATACGGTACTGGGTGATGTGCGGCCCGTGAGCACCATCCTGTTGGTGCTGAAGTCTGGTCGTCCCGGGCCCATCTCACGGGATGACTGTCATCGGCTGGCCTACTACGGCTGGGACCTGACGGACGAGGTGAAGACCCGATTCGCAGCCCTTGCCCGGACGCTTGCGCAGGCTGCGGCGCACTGCCCCGCGGGCACTGAATCAGATCAGGGGCGTCTGATCCTCAGTGCAGCTTCCCTTGCAGCCGATGGGGAGTCCGACGCGCTGGCGGGCGGGAAGGCGCCGGATCACCGCCTCATAGGACTCATCGGCCAGGTCGACGCGCTATTGAAGAACACCTCGCAGGCCAATGAACTTGCCGATGCCGTCGGCGGCCTGGACGACTCTTTTTTCAACGCCGTCGCAAAAGTCGCCCCGAACGAAGCTGCGGCCTGGAATCAGCGCTACGCCGGCCTCATGGATACGGCCGCCACCGATCCGCGGTTCTCGTCGGCTGATCATCTGTACTTCCTGTATTCAAAGCTGGCGGCCACCAAGGCGCTCGACCCGCAACACAAGATTCCGCCCGAGCTTGTGGCACAGGCCCATCAGCGCATCGATGCCGCCCTGGCCGGCAAGCTGGACGAGCACGCCCGCGCCAGCGTCGTGAATGCGGCGTTGAACATCCTGGACCTGGTTGGCGACGATGATCGCGCCTATGCCATTGCGCGTGAAACGATGGCGCAATCGAAATCCCCGTACTACTACATGCTGGATCTGGCTTCACTGGACGAGAAGCATGGCCACGTCGATAGCGCCGTGAACTGGCTGGGCCAGGCCTATGCACAGTCCCAGGGTGCAGCCACCCGCTTCCAGTGGGGCACCGACTACCTGATGGGCCTGATCCGCATGAAACCGAATGACGATGCGGCAATCCGGACTGCCGGCCTTTCCGTCCTGGGCGAACTTGATGGACCCGATCGCATCTACCGTCGCACCCGGATGCGGCTTGAGCGGCTGGACCGGGTCTTGGCAAAGTGGAACGCCAAGGGTGATCACACCTCAACCATCGCGGCGCTGCGACAGCGCATGGATGGGATTTGCGGCCAGATCCCCAAAACCGACCCCGCCAACGCGGCCTGCCGCAGATTCCTGGCCAGGACCGACACGGTAAAAACCTGAAGCCCGGTGACCGGCTTGGGGCCAACCTTGAGGGGATGGTATTGTCTGCCCCCGTTTCCCGGCGGGCCTGTAGCACAGCGGTTAGTGCAGGGGACTCATAATCCCTTGGTCCTTGGTTCGAATCCAAGCAGGCCCA
>JBARBG010000032.1:0-3470 GCA_049792815.1 Steroidobacteraceae bacterium
GTGTTCTGTCCCGGTGGCGTCAATACCGACAACTACGTGGGCATGGACCAGCCCAATCCTTTCCGCAAGCCGCCCCCGGGCATACCCAAGGAGATGCTGGCGCGCATGGCGGCGACCTCCATGAGCCCGCTGGAGGCCGGCGAGCGCGTCATGAACGGCGTCGTCAACAACGACCTGTTCATCCTCAGCCATCCGGAGTTTGGGCCCGGCATGAAGGAGCGGTATGACGCTATCATGGCCTCCACGCCCCCAGTCGAGACCCCCATTCCGCCGGAGCGGATAGCGTCCGAACAGGTCGTCATGCACTGCGGGATCTATCCGCGCGAGATCGCCCATCGCCAACCGAAGCGCAGCAGCTACCGTACGGTGTAGAGGTTTAGCAATGGCAGAGGACCAGTCGGACTGGATCACGATTCGCACGATTGGCCTCACTGCCACCATCAACCCCCTGGGGGCCCAGCTCTCGGTGCTGCGGGACGCCGCAGAACGGGACCTGTTGTGGAACGGGGATCCCGCCGTGTGGGCGGGACGCGCGCCCATTCTGTTCCCGATTGTCGGCATGCTCGCCGGCGGCAAGTTTCGCAGCGGTAATCACCGCTACGCGCTGCCGCGCCATGGTTTCGCGCGCAATCGACGCTTCACGGTGGCCGAATCCGGCCCCAGCAGCGCAACCTTCACACTGTGCGCCGACGCTGAGACGCTGGCGGTGTATCCCTTCGACTTTGAACTGGATGTGAACTTCAGCCTCGAGGAATCCAGTCTCGCCATCACCAGCTGGATCCGCAATCGCGGCGCCCGTGACATGCCGGCGAGCCTGGGCTATCACCCCGCCTTTGCCTGGCCGCTGCCCTACGGCGAAGCGCGGGCAGCACATTTCATTGAGTTCGAAACTGCCGAACCGGCGCCCATTCGGCGCCTTGACGGCAACGGTCTGCTCTCCCCGCAGCCTTGCGCCACGCCGGTGGAGAACCGCCGGCTGACGTTACGGGATGAGCTGTTCACGGCCGATGCGCTGGTCTTCGATCAGATCCTCAGCCGTACCGTCACCTATGGCAGTGAAGTGGGCCCACGCATCGCGGTAAGTTTCCCGGGCCTGCCGTTTCTGGGGGTATGGACCAAGCCCGGCGCGGGATTCATCTGCATCGAACCGTGGCAGGGCGTGACCGATCCACAGGGTTTCCAAGGCGAACTGCAGGACAAACCCGGCAGCCTCCTGGTGCCGCCGGGCGCGGCCGCGGCGGTCGGGATGACGCTTACCTTGCTGCCTTGAGCACCGGCACCGCAGTGGACCGGGGCACGGCCACGTCGCCCGGCTCGAGCATGTTGATGCTCTTCTTGACGGTGTTGACATGCTCGCGCATCAGAAACTCCACGCGCGTGGCCTGCCCGCCCTCGAGCGCATCGAAGACGGCGTAGTGCTGCTGGTGCGCGATCCACAGGGCATCGAACATCGACTTGAGGTCCGAGGCATCAAAGGCGATGGCCGCCGCCGCGGCAAACGGAATGCTGGCAATGCGCAGGATGGCGTCGGCGGTGACGGCGCTGGCCGAAGCCGCGATGAGCAGCGCATGAAAGCGCCCGTTCATGCCGCCGTAGGCCGCCTCGTCGGACTCCACCAGGTGGCCCTTGGCAAATATCCGGTCACCCTCCTCCAGGCAGGTGCGCAGCTGCATGAGAAGCTCGGGCGTAGCGCCGCGTTCGGCGATGCGCCGCGCTGCGAATCCCTCGAGCAGGCCACGCACATCAATGGCATCCAGGATGTCCGAGCGGGTGAAGGTGCGCACGACATAGCCGCGGGTGCCCGACTCCACCAGCAGCCCTTCGCGGGCCAGCAGCGGCAAGGCCTGCCGGATGGGGGTGCGCGACATGCCCAAGGCATCGGCCAGCATGGCCTCGGCCACTCGCTGGCCTCCCTGCAGGGTGCCGCGCAGAATCATTTCGCGGATACTTACGGTTGCACGTGCAAGCTGCGTATCGGTCACAATCCTTGCCTCAATTTGGGATCCGGAAGGCCCATCGATTCCCATATTATGTTAATTAAAAGCCTGGCTTGACCCTATGGGACCCAAACCCAATATACCAACTGCCGAGATCCACGGCGCGTGCGCTAAATCTTAAGAGGATTCATGTAAATGGCTACGATTGTGGGCGGCATTGCCACCTCGCATACACCGACCATTGGCTTCGCCCTGGATGCCAACAAGCACAATGACCCGGTCTGGGCGCCGATCTTCGCGGGCTACCGTCCGGTGCAGGAATGGCTGGCACTGAAGAAACCCGACGTGCTGTTCGTGATCTACAACGATCACATCACCTCCTTCTTCTTCGACCACTACTCGCAGTTCGCCCTGGGGGTGGGTGAGCGCTACTGGCCTGCGGACGAAGGCGGCGGCGCGCGCAAGCTCCCCGCCATCGATGGCCATCCCGACCTTGCACGGCACATCGCCCTGGGCCTGGTGGCCGACGAGTTTGACCTGGGCTACTTCCAGGCCAAGGGCCTGGACCATGGCTGCCTTTCGCCCCTTTCGCTGCTGTGGCCGCGCGCAGGCAACCGCTGGCCCGGTGCCATCGTGCCCTTGCAGGTCGGCGTACTGCAGTTCCCCATCCCCTCCGCCAGGCGCTGCTTCAAGCTCGGCCACTCACTGCGCAAGGCCATCGAAAGTTATCCCGGCGACCTCAAGGTCGCGATCGTCGGCACCGGCGGCCTTTCGCATCAGATTCATGGCGAACGCGCCGGGTTCAACAACACGCCCTGGGATATGGAATTCCTCGACCTGATCGAAAAGGACCCGGAAAAGCTGACCGAGATTTCCATCGCGGACTACGCCAAGCTCGGCGGCTGCGAGGGCTCGGAGGTGGTGATGTGGCTGGTGATGCGCGGCGCGCTCAACAAGCGGGTCAAAAAGCTGCACCAGGCCTACTACCTGCCTTCCATGACTCCGATCTGCACGGTCATTTTCGAGAACGAGCCTGATGCAGGCACCGGCGAGGATGTGGATGCCTACCGCGCGCGCATCACCCGCGAATGGGCGGGGATGGATGAGCTTCCCGGCACCTATCCGTTCACCCTGGACCGCAGCGTCAAGGCCTATCGCCTGAACCATTTCCTGCATCAGCTGATCCAACCGGAGGTGCGGGCACGTTTCTTGAGCGAGCCTGAAGTGCTGTTCGAGGAAGCCGAGCTGACCACCGAGGAGCGCAACATGCTGCGCCAGCGTGACTGGCGCGCCCTCATCCACTATGGCGTGATTTTCTTCCTGCTGGAAAAACTCGGCGCAGTCATCGGCACCACCAATCTGCACATTTACGCGGCGATGCGCGGCCAGTCGCTGGAGGATTTCCAGAAGACCCGCAATTCGCAGATCCTGTACTCGGTCGCCGGAGATGTGGCGCCGGCCAAACCCGCCTGAGGACGGCCGTCAAGCCCCCGCGGCACGCGGCCGGACACTGGCGAGCAGGCTGCGCAACTG
>JBARBG010000033.1:0-1752 GCA_049792815.1 Steroidobacteraceae bacterium
CCCGGCTGATATTCACCGCTCAGGAAGGCCTTTTGGGCGGCGAACAGCAGCTGTTCGACGATCGGCTGGCCGGGACGCAGGGTAAAGCGCAGTAGTGTCACATGGGTAGTGTGACACGTATGACGCCTGTGTCAAGGGTCAGGCCATGAGACTTTCACCAAGGCGCGAGAAAGGTCGAGAGCCGGCGGCGGGCAAGCGCGAGCAGGCCGAGCGTTGCGGCATAGATCAATGCCTGGGCCTTCAGCGGCGACACATGGCTCGCCAGGGAAGCGAAGCTGTTTTCGAGTGTGGCCATGACGCCGCTCAACGGCGCGGCGGTCGTGGCAGCCAGTCCAATGACCAGCAAGCCCGCCAGGGCGTAGCTCAGCGCCGAGCGCATCCGGGCCCGCCGTATCTCGCGGTTCAGCCCCGCAAACGTCTGCTCCAGGAAGGGCTGCGCGCAGATGGCCGGATCGTAGGTTGTGAACAGGCGCTGCAGATCAGGATCTGCTTCAGTCTCGTTCATGGGAGCGCTCCACTTGCATTCGTATCGAGGGCGTATTCGCGCAGCAACGATCGCAGTTCGCGCGCACCGCGCGTCACCAGTGACTTGGCGGTGCCGAGCGGCATGGCCAGCATGGCGGCGATCTCCGCGTGAGAGTGACCTTCACCGTAGGCCAGGACCACGCACAACCGGGTTCGTGGCTCAAGCTGCGCCAGGGCGTATTCCAGGTCGCGCTCGAGGCCAGGCGACTGGCGCGCCCCAGTACCTTCCTGGTTCACGGCCGGGCCGCCCTGAATTCTGCTGCGACGCAGTCGCATCTCATCCATCCAGACCGATACCATGACCCGCTTCAGCCAGCCATTGAAGCGCTCGAGCGAATCGAGCTGTCGCAGTGAGCGCCACATGCGCAGAAACACCTGCTGTGCGAGATCATCGGCGAGCGTCGCGTCGCGACACAGCTGTCGCATGAAGCGCCGCACACCGTGCTGGCGCCTGCGGATCAATTCCACAAAGGCCAGCCGATCGCCGGCCACCGCCATCGCGATCACAGCGGACTCTGCGACAGCCGCGAGCCGCAGGTCCGGCGCGGTGGTCGTCACTTGACTTAAGCCTTGGGCAACCCGTTCTCGCTCGGCGATTGCGGTTGCGGCCGTGGCAGGAAGCGACAACAGACGTGCAACCCGATGCCGATCAGTGCGATCAAAAACCCGCCGGCGATGCCTGCGGCCGCCACATCCGGCCTGCCGCCATAGCCTCCCGCGACGCCGATGAGCAGGGAAAAGCCGGGCGCGATGAACAGCGCGAGGGTGCCGAAAATACGCATGGTCCGGTAGCCCTGGCCGACCGGGCCAGGGGGCGGCGAATGCCACTTGGGCGGCGTGAGCAGGTCACGCAGCAGGGCATCATCGATTTTCTGGCCCTTCTCCATCATCAGCCGGATGGTTTCGATCTTCAGTTCATAACCGCGGCGGGCATTCAGAGCCCCGACGATGAGGAAGGCCGCCACGGCCAGCCAGAATGCTGCAATTGCCATAAGAATCCCCTCCAAACTCCCGGAAGTGGAGTTTTCAGTGCCCAATAGACGCGGCCCGGCCGTATTTGGATGCATTGCCACCGTTCCGGTAGTGTCCTGCGTCGGAGACCCCCCGTGGCACTGTTCCAAAGCATCCTGATCCTGCTGACGCTGGCGGTACTGCTGCTGCAGGCCTCCCGCCGTCTGCGAATTCCCTATCCGACCATGCTGGCCGTGGCCGGTGTGGCCGTGGCCG
>JBARBG010000034.1:0-2587 GCA_049792815.1 Steroidobacteraceae bacterium
CGCGGTCATGCTGCGGATTGTGACCGGGGGTCTGGAGGCGACGGGCGGCCCCGGATCGGCCGTCAGCGGGCTGCCTTGCGGGACTTGGTGACCGCATGCAAGAGGCCGCGAACTGACGCGGCCTTACGTCACCACCGGGATATCGCAAGTCTCGCAATGGGTCGCGCTTTGCGCGAACCGATGGGCTTCAATCCGCCTTACGTGCGATTTGGGTGGGGTTTGGACAATCGGAGCCGGCAACCGCCCTAATTATTCGGGCGGCAACCAGTACCGTGCGATCCCAATCGCAGAACCCGCCTGAAGTTGTGTCGATGTCCGCGGGGCGCCCGTCGTGGAAACCCAGGACACATCCTTGGGGATTTGTGTAGCCCGCGCCTCGCAAGATCATCCAGAGCATTATCTTGGAAGCCCGCTGGGCCGTGACATCTGCGTTCCGCAGTGAGTCAGCGTCCGCTTCTTCGAGGCGCACGGTCGAGAGCAGACCTCCATGATCCGGGCGCGTTCCATCCTCAAGCGCCTTCGCATACACGTACCGTTGTGCTTCCCACAAATCATTCTGCATCAGAAGATATTTGAAGGTGTGAGCCGAGCCATCGGCAGCGGTGGCGCCAACAAACCTTTCTGCTACCTTGCTGGCGTCGAGAGCACCTGGCGTTGCGGCCAGCTCCGGGCCGAGCGGAATAGCCAGCTCTCTGATGGACACCGGTGCCACCAATATTTGCCTCAGCGCGCACGCCAGCGGCTCGACGAAGCTGGTATTCCGGAGGCCGGGATGGACGTAGAGCACGACCCCGTCAGGTGCGGCCAGCAGGGAAGCCGCTTGCGCCGTCCGGGCCGTCCTGGCGTGGTCGAGCACCACGTTATGCAGAGCGAAGGCGGCTATCGAAGCCAATGCCAAAACGACACCGCCGGCGAGCCAGAGCCGCAGCCGATCACGGGCTGTCAGCGTGCCCACGAGCCCTCGCAGGGCATATAGGACTAGTCGCAATAACTCGGTTGGCATTGTCAGCAGCTTTGGCATGAGCAGCCCCGTAGCGATCAAAATCCAGCAGCCCAGCTCCGCGTAAGCGCGGCAAGACGCCGGACCAAGGTGCCGGCAGTCGCGCTTTGGCTATCCCTACCAGCTTATGGCCGAGCCTCTCTTTCGGGTTGGTTAGAATCTCGTTTCAAATCGTATTGATTATTGGGACTCACGGTAATTGATCGTCTAACGATTGACGTCAGCATTGGGTCATTCATGACTGAGTTCGACTGCCCTCGTGATGTCCGGGCGACCCCGTTGGCGAACCATGGTAAGGACATCCAGGCAATTTCCGCATGGGGCCATTCTCAAACGGAGTCTAATGAGACAGATTGATCCGGCCTCTACCGCATTTGCGCGAGCACTGATCGTGAAGCTACTGGGTATCGGGATTTGTTGGGCCCTGATGTGCGGCTCGGCGTCTGCGCAAGTGTCGTCCGAACTCGCGACCATCGATGCGACGTTGGAGGCTTGCCTTGCAAAGAGCGGCGGCGTCACGCCAGCAATCGACAATTGCAACGAAGAAGCCAGGTCTTCCGCAGATTTGATTCTCAATCGCTTATATGGCGACTGGGTTGAGCAACTAAAGCACCCAGCGCAAGACGAGGTCACTGACAGCGCGGAAATCTTGAAGCGACTCACGGCTTCGGAACGCGCCTGGATTACCTATCGCGACACCAGCTGCAACCTTGAGAGTACCTCAATGCTCGGAGGCACGGGCGAGACGAACGTGTACGGCCACTGCTTATATATCAAAACCAAGCAGCGCCTGCTCGACCTACAAGGCATTCAGGGTGGCCGATAGGCCGGCTCGCCCGCAGTGCTCGTGCTATACGAAACGCCTGATCCATCTCGTGATGTCCGCCTTACGCCCGGAGCGACCGCGCCGAGGACATCCCAGATCGGCGGCTTCGTGCGAGATTGTGCGTTATTGTTGTGGAGGGAACGATGGCCAAGGATCTGATCGTGGGATCAGCCGGGCTCCAAGATTTTGAGGCGTCAATAATCAGCTTTTTGTCGTCGAGGGGATTGGAAGCGGAGTTCGCAACTTGGCTGGAACGCCCCGACACCATCGCAACGATTTCCTGCCTCAACGGTGCAGCCGTCATGGAGTTTCTTCGGCATGCCGTTCAGTTGGAGGGCTACGCGGACGAAGACGCCGGGTTCGCGGCGGGGGCTTGTGGAAAGCTGAAGGGGAAAAACTTTCCATGGAGGGACAACTCTCTTTGGCTGCCGCTGGGATTCGATGATCCTGGCGGGCTGGACGATGACCCCACCTTCTTCGTCGGAAGTTGTCAAAGTCTGATTGCAGAATTGGACGAACTGAAACGAACCTCGCCGCTGAAGCTGGGCGACGCAGTGACCGAATATTCCGACATGCGCGCGGACTTCCTGAAATTTGCCCGTTCGAACACTGAGCTCGATCTGGGAACCGAAGACTGCGTTCGCTGGATTTGGCGTGCTCTCCGTGACGGCGCTGAGCTAGCCATCGCTGAGAATGCAGCGCTGTGGGCCGGACACGATTGAGCGCGTAGGCGAGTTGGAAGCGACTTGTCCGTCGTAGCT
>JBARBG010000035.1:0-21802 GCA_049792815.1 Steroidobacteraceae bacterium
GCAAGGACCGCAGCATCCTGTTCTGGAAGTCCATGCCGGTGTCGGACACGCTGACGGTGCTGTCGAAACTGCTGCTGGTGGTGGTGCTGGTACCGCTGGGGGTGTACCTGGTTTCGCTGGTGACCACTTTGCTGATGTCCGGCATCTACCTGCTGCGCACCGGCCAGGATCATACCCAGGGTTTTTTCTGGGATGGGGGCACCTGGCTGCGGATCCAGTGGATCACGCTGGTTTCAATCGTCGCCGGCTCCCTGTGGTATGCGCCGATCACGGCCTTCCTGATGCTGGTATCCGCCTGGGCACGCCGCAGCGTGCAGCTGTGGGTATTCCTGCCGCCCATCATCCTCGCGGTGGGTGAGAGCTTCGCGCTGGGCTCGCATCACATCAGGGATATCCTCTTCTATCGTCTGGGTGGCGTGTTCGCCCGCAACATGAACATGGTCGCCCTGCCTGGAACCCGTACCGACGCGGACGCGCGCGGGAGCCTGAACCTGTTGTTCGCGAGCATCGATCCCTCGCCGGTGTTCGCCAATGCGGATCTGTGGCTCGGCCTGGTGGTGGCAGCGTTGTTGATTGTCGCAACCATCCGCATCAGGCAGTATCGGGACGATACCTGATGCTCCCGACCACCACGTGTATTTGGAAAGCCGCCGCACGGCGCAGGGCGTCGAACTTCACCTGATCGGCCCCTGGCGCATCACGCAACTGGACGCCCTCGCCCGCGAGCTCGCCGCCGTGGAGCTGGCCGGTGCCACTTACGTTCGGATCGACACCACGGCCCTAAGCGCGCTCGACCTGTCGGCGAGCGTCAAACTGCGTGACTTCGTCACGCGCGCCGCGGCCGCCGGCGCCACTGTCGAATTTGCCGGGTCCCCCCCTGATCAGCTGCGTCTGATTGCCACGGCCACCGGCGATCCGCCGCCGGTCGAACATCCCGACGTTCCCGGGCCGCACGACATCGAGGAACCGGTGGAGGCGCTCGGGCGGCGCGTGGTCGGCGGCTGGGATGATCTGCTGAGCGGGTTCGCCTTCGTCGGGCGCATCGCCGTGACGGCCGTAAGCGCGCTGCGCGCACCCAGGCGGCTGCGGCCGATTTCAATCGCGCGCCATGTCTATGAAACCGGCATCACGGCCATTCCGATCGTCGCGCTGATCGCATTTCTGATCAGCGTCATCATTGCCTACATGAGTGCCCAGCAGCTGGCCCGATTCGGCGCCGAGCTGTTCGTCGTGGACCTGGTCACCATCGGGGTGCTGCGCGAACTGGGAGTGCTGCTGACGGCGATCATCGTGGCCGGCCGCTCAGGCAGCGCTTTCGCTGCGGAGATCGGCTCCATGCAGCTGAACGAGGAGGTGGATGCGCTGCGGGCCATCGGCATGGACCCCTACGATGCCCTGATTCTGCCGCGCATCATCGGGCTCACCATCGCCCTGCCGCTGCTGACCGTGATTGCCGATGCGGTGGGGCTGACCGGCGGTGCCCTGCTGTGCAAGTACCTGCTGGACATCCCGCTGCCGCAATACCTGATCCGCATGAACGATTCCATCGCCTCAACCACCTTCTGGGTGGGCGTGATCAAGGCGCCGGTGTTCGGCATGCTGATCGGACTTGCGGGCACCTACCGCGGCATGCAGGTGCGCGGCTCCTCCCGGGAGCTGGGCCGGCTGACCACCGTGGCCGTGGTGCAGGCGATCTTCGTGGTGTTGCTGGCGGATGCGCTGTTCGCCGTGCTGTTCATGGAAATGGATATCTGATGGCGCCGCGGGTGGAGGTTCACGGGCTGGTCAACCGCTTCGGGCCCCAGGTGGTGCACGACGGCCTGGACATGACGGTGCAGGCGCAGGAGATCTTCGGCGTCGTCGGCGGCTCCGGGGCGGGCAAGTCGGTGCTGCTGCGGAGCATCCTCGGCCTGCGGCGGCCGCAGGCCGGCACGGTGCTGCTCAACGGCGAGGATGTCACGCGCCTGACGGCGCTGCAGATGCGGGCGGTCAAGGCCGATTACGGGGTCACCTTCCAGCAAGGAGCGCTGTTCAGCGCCCTGACCGTGCTGCAAAACGTGCAGCTGCCGATGCTCGAGTATCTGCGGCTCCCGGACTCGGACCTGGATGAACTGGCGATGCTGAAGGTGCGCATGGTCGGGTTGCCCGCGGACAGTGCCGGCAAGTACCCCTCCCAGCTTTCCGGCGGCATGATCAAGCGCGCCGCCCTGGCGCGGGCGCTGGCCCTGGACCCGCAGCTGCTGTTCCTGGATGAACCGACGTCGGGCTTAGATCCGATCAGTGCCGCGGCCTTCGATGAGCTGCTGCTGTACCTGCACCAGCACCTGCACCTGACCGTGGTCATGATCACGCATGATCTGGACACGATCTTCCGTACCTGCAATCGTGTCGGTGTGATCGTGGACCGGCACATGGTGACTGACACCCTGGCCGGCATCATGGACAATCCCCACCCCTGGATACAGGCGTACTTCCACGGCGTGCGGGCCCGCCTCCACAGCGTGCACGCCGGAGTGACCGATGGAGCGTGAAGCAAACTATGCCGCGGTGGGCGCCTTCGTGCTGCTGGTCATCGCCATGGCCGGCCTCTTCGTCTACTGGTACACCGATGCGCGCGGGCACCGCGACTTCGCCCGCTATGAAGTCTATTTCGACGGCAGCGTCAGCGGCCTCACCCAGGGCGCGCCGGTGCGCTACCTGGGTGTGAACGTGGGCCGCGTGGTGAACATGTACATCGATCCGCGCAGTGCCAGCCGCGTGCAGGTCATTGTCGATATCGATTCGGCGACGCCAGTGTCCGATCAATCGGTGGCGCAGCTGTCGCAGCAGGGCGTGACGGGGGTGCTGTTCATCGATCTGCTGCGCGAGGCGGGCAACAAACCCTTGCTGCCAGCCGTGCCCAGCGAGCGCTACCCGGTCATACGCTCCTCGAAGTCCAACTTCGACCTGCTGCTGGCCAGCCTGCCGGAAATGGTCGGCCGCGCCACCGACGCCCTGGGCCGCATCGAGCTGCTGCTGGATGACGACAACATCAAATCGATCACGCATGCCTTCAGCAACCTGGACACCACCACCCGGGCGCTTCCCGATACCATCAGGGAAATACGCAGCCTGGTCGCCGATCTGCATGAGACCTCCGATGAGTTTCGCGCCACCGCTGCGAGCGTGCGCGGCGTGAGCGACACGGCGGGGCCGCAGCTGACTGCCGCGATGGAGCACATCGCCATGGTCACGGCGCACCTGAGCGATGCCACCGATAATCTGGATCAGGTGATCCGCGAGAATCGCGGCGACATCCGCGGCTTCACCCGCGAGAGCCTGCCGCAGGTGCAGATCCTGCTGCAGGACAGCCGCGCCGCGATCACCGAGGTACGTGATCTGATGCACAGCCTGCGCGAGAATCCCTCGCAGCTGCTGTTTGAAAAGCCGGATCAGGGAGTCGCAATTCCAAAATGAGCCATCCGCGCTGCCTGCTGCTGTGCCTGTTCCTCACCCTGTCGGGCTGCTCGAACCTGCTGCACAGTGATGCCCCGGCGCTGCAGCTGTATGTGCTGCAGCCGCCGGCGCTGCCGGCGCAGAACGCCACGGCCGTGGCAACCCTGCGCATTTCCCGGCCGCTGCCGGGACCGGGCCTCAATACCGACCGTATCGCGCTGCTGCAGATGGGCGATCGGCTGGACTACTACGCCGGCAGCCGCTGGAGTGCGCCGCTGCCCGACATCGTGGCTGATCTGGAACTGGCGGCGTTTCGTGGCGATGCCAGCCTGGGCGCGGTCGTGGATGACCGCAGCAGCTTCAATGCCGACTATCTGCTGCAGACCTCCATTGCGCGTTTCACTGCCGAGTATGCGACGGCCTCCGCAGCGCCCCTGATCAGGGTGGAGCTGCATTTCCTGTTGATACGCAGAAGCGACGCGACGCTGGTGGGCAACTTTGCGCAAAGCGAGCGCCAGCAGGCCCAGGAGAACCGGATGGCCAGCGTGGTGGCCGCCTTCTCCGCGGCCGCGGATCGGGCCATCATTGCCGCGGCCGCGCAGACCGACACACTGCTCAGGTCCGCGAAATCCCCAACAGCTCCATGAGCCGGTAGGCCCAGTAGCGCAGCTGCGAAGGATCCGTCCAGGTGTCCGCGTCGGCCGTGTACTCGATTCCCGGCGGACCCCGGTCATTCCACAGCGTGTCGAAGAACTGCTGGGCGCTTTGCAATGGCGCGGCCTCGGCCGCGCCCGCCAGCGCGGCATCCAGCGCCAGATCGTAGTCACCCAGATCGCGGCGCGTAAGGCTCGCCGAACCGGTGAGCATCCAGGTCGGGCCGCCACCGTGGATGAGCACCAGGGCTGCGGCGAAGCGCTCACTGTGGGTGCGGTACCAGGCGACATGGATCCTGCCATCGCTGGCCGCGATGAGTTCACTGCCGACGGATTGATTGGCGCTGCGCCACAGCGAGGCGGATTTGTACGGATCAAGGATCAACCGCACGGCGACACCGCGGCGGCTCGCCGCCAGCAGTGCCGTGATGGTGGCCCGCTCCGAGAGGCTGTCAGTGGCAATGTCGATGGTGTCCCCGCGGCCGGTCGCGGCGATGTGCGCCAGCAGCGCATCGCGGATCGCCCCTTCGCCCAGCCACTGGAATTTGAGGACTTCCGCGGCATCAGGGGCGGCTGCGGGTGGCGCTGCGGCCGGCGGCGCGATCGACCCGTTCCAGCCAAAGGAGCGTGCGAGCTGCAGTTCGCTGGCCAGCAACGGCGCGACCGCCGGCCCGCTGACCTCAAGGGCGGTGACCGAATCGATACTGCTCGGCATCGCAGGCTCCGCGCTGCCGGCGAGCGCCACCAGCGCGCCGTGGCCGTCATCGGCGATCAGCACCCGCCGATTGGATGATTTGAGGTTGTCAGGAAGATTCCACCATTTGAATGCGAGCCGCCAAGGGCCGCCATACAGGACGTTGCGATCGCGCAGGCGCGTGAGGTCGGCCGTCACCACCTGGATGCCGGCCGCGCGCAGCTGCGCGAACTGCGCCGACGGCTGCGAACCATACAGATCATTGAGGGGATCGGCGATCACCAACACCTGCAGCCCGGGCAGCGCGCTCTTGCGCGCGAGCAGCGCCGCGGTCAGCTGCGCGCCCATGGGTGTGAGTGTGGCGACCGTGTCCGGCGCGTTGCGATACAGGTCGGTGCACCGGTGGCAGTCAAGCACCACCAGGCCGCGTGCCGCGCCAATGATGCGCAGCATGGTGTCGAATATGGAGTGTGTATTGAAGCCGTGGCCGTAGGCGTCGGCGCCGGTGATGTCGTCCAGAAAGGTCACATTGCCCGCGGCAAGGATCTGCGCAGGGCTGTCCAGGCGCATGCCGGCAGGCAGCTCACGAGTGGCGAAGTACACCGCGGCCGCGCCCCACGCCGCCGCGATGGCGGCACATGACCAGCGGGCCCACCGTGCCTTCATGCCCGACTCAACCGCGTAGCATCATGCCCGGCGGCTCGCCAGTCCCGTGCGGTGGATGAGGTTGGCGAATGGCGCTCCACCGCTGGCCTGCCGCGCCAGCAGCGCCAGCAACGCCTCAATCGTGTTGGGCTCGCTGAACAGCTTCCCCTGGCCGAACTGGCAGCGGTGCTCGCGCAGGAAGTCGAGGTGGCGCTGTGACTCGATGCCCTCCGCCACGACATCCAGTCCCAGGCTGCGGCCCATGTCGATGATGGTGCGGACGATGGTCGCATCGCCCGCGTCCTCCGCGACATCGCGCACGAAGGACTGGTCGATCTTCAGTGTGCCGATGGGGAACTGCTGCAGCGCCGAGAGCGAGGAGTAGCCGGTCCCGAAATCGTCGATCGAAAGATGCAGCCCCATCTCGTGCAGTTCACCCAGCAGACGCACGGTGCGCTGCGTGTCGGCCATGAGCGTGGACTCGGTGATCTCCAGTTCGAAATGCGCCGGTGACACATTGTGGCGGCGGAACACCGACCGGCAGCGCAGAATGAAGCTCGCTTCACGCAACTGTTTGAGCGACAGGTTCAAGGAGATGCGGCCCGGGTCCGGAACTTCCGCCTGCAGGCGCCGGTAATCCGTGCACACCCGGTTCAGCACCCACTCACCGATCTCCAGGATCAACCCGGTCTCCTCGGCCAGCGGAATGAACTGTGCCGGGGAAATGTCGCCATGCCCGGGCAGCCGCCAGCGCAGCAGCGCCTCGGCGCCGATGACCCGGCCATCGGACAGGTCGACCTTGGGCTGGTAGTGGATCACCAGCTCGTCGCGCTCCAGCGCGCGGCGCAACTTGCTCTTGAGCATCAGCCGCTCCACCGCCGCCGCGTTCATCTCCGGGGAGTAGAACGCGAAGGTGTTGCCGCCGTTCTGCTTGGAGTAGTACATGGCCGCATCGGCGTTGCGTATCAGGTCGATCACGTTCTCGGCATCGCGCGGGCAGAAGGCGATGCCGATGCTGGCGGACAGAAACAGCTCGTGCTGGTTCAGCTGGAAGGGACGGTTGATCTCGGTGAGCACCGCGCGCGCCAGGTGCGCGATCGGGCCGCGGTTGTCGGTGTCCAACGGCAGGCCTTCCATGAAGACCGCGAACTCATCGCCGGCGAGGCGTCCCAGCACCGCATCCTTGGGCAGCGAGCGCGTCAGGCGTTCGGCGAGCACTTCCAGGGCGCGGTCCCCGGCGCCGTGGCCGAAGGTATCGTTGAGTTCCTTGAAGCGGTCCAGATCCAGGTACAGCAGCGCGACCCCCTGGTTGTTGCGCACGCCGCGGGCAATGGTCTGCTGCAGCAGGTGCTGGAACTGCATGCGATTCGGGACGCGCGTGAGGGTGTCGTAGCGTGCCAGGTAGCGGATACGGCGTTCGGTGCGCTTCTGCTCGGTGATGTTGCGGGCGACGAAGATGTAGCCCTGGAACTGTGGATCATCGCTGCCCAGCAACGATCCGGTCAGCGACACCGGAATGCTGGTGCCCTGGCGCGTCTGCACCAGGGTCTCGCGCGACTCGTGGGCCGCGCGCGACAGGTCAAAACCGGGCCGCTCGCGCTCCTCCAGAACGAAGGCGATGTTCTTGCCCTGGATCTCGCCCTCGGCATAGCCGAGCAGTTTGCAGGCGGCCTGGTTGGCGACCCGGATCACGCCATCGGGGGAGCTCACGAACACGGCATCGGTCATGCCGTTGAGCACGCTGTTCAGGTAATTTTTGGTGATGGTCGTCTGGCGCAGCTTGTAGCGCATGTGCTCCAGCGCCTTCTGCAGCTCGCCGAGCTCGTCGCGCCGCATCACGTCCACCGGGCGCGTGTAATCACCCTGGCCAAAACGTTCGGCGCTGCGGATCATGGCCGTGATCGGCTGTTCGAGGCGGAAAGCCGCGCGCCATGCCAGCCAGGCCGCCACCAGGCCCGCCGCACCGGCCAGGATGGCCGCGAGCGCCAGTCCGTCCAGCAGGTCGGTCTGGCTCAGCAGCCGCAGGCGCTTGAGCAGCTCCAAGGAAGTCGCGGTGCGGGCGCCCGCGCTGCTCGCCGGCGCTATGCCGGGCGTGGCGGTGGCATGAACGGCGGCCTGCGCCAGGGTCTCGACATGCTGCGAATGCAGGTGCAGCTGCCAGGCGAACAGGCCGACGAAGGCGACGGCCGCGAGCAGCACCGCCACAAAGGCGGTACTGGCATATTTAAGCTTCAGGCTGACAGCATTCACGATCGAATTGCCGCGAGTCCTTCTACGACCGCAGCAAATCCCCTTTTATTCCATCACTCGAAAGGTCTTTGAAGGATCTTACCTGCGCATCCCGAGGCAGGCCAGAAGAAGGGTGAAATCGTCGTTGAACACCGACAGTAATGCCGGTGCGGCGGGATCAGCGGCGCTGCGACCAGGCGTTGCGCAGGTAGCCGACCATCAGACCGCGAACCGTCGCCATGGGGTCCGCGAGTGCTGAAAACACCGGCGGATTGCGGCGCAGCAGCCGCCAGTTCTCGCTACGCAGGACGCGATTGAGGTAGCCGACGTTGCGCTCGATCATCTCCATGTAGGGATTCTGGCCGCCGAAGAGGGCCTCGACATGGTGGTAGGCGCCGCCGAAGGCCCCATCCAGGCGCTTGGAGCGGGTTTCAGCCACGAACTCGGGCGTCTGGCGCAGCACATCCAGCCCCGAGGCATAGCGCACCTGGCGCCCGCCGTTGGAGCTGATGGGCAAGGCCATGCCGCCGAGCACGAACTCGGGGTAAAGCCGGTCCCGGCACTTTTCCAGGTAACAGCGATCGGCCATCTGGCCGATCATGTCGGCCGTGCCGATCAGATGGCCCAGGGTCTTGTCCTTGGGGTCGGCCACGACGATGCGCTCGAAGGGCACCTCGTAGCCGGTGTAATGAACGATCTCGCGTGCCACCGGCGCCCAGCTGGACATCTGGATGCGCGGCAGGTAGTCCGCCAGGAACTGCGCCCCCCGTGACACGTGGATGCGCGTGAGCTCGGCGCCGTGGCGGTACACCCCGTCGTCCTTGCGGCGCAGGTAACCCACATCGTGGAACAGGCCGATGATGAGTCCGGCCGCGGCCCGCTCCGCGCCCAGTCGCTCAGTGGGCAGCCGGGTGCGGTCGTGCCCGGCCATCAGACGCGCCAGGGCCAGCGTCACGTCGAGGGTGTGCTGGCGGTCGTGATAGACGGTGTCGACGCCGTAGTAATCGGCGACTTCGCCGGCGAACATGCGCTCAAATTGCTCGAACGCGAGGGTAACGGGCTCAAACGGGAATTCCTGCCAGGTGCTCTGACAAAGGTCTTCCACAGCCTCACGCACGGCAGCGGTTGAGCTCACCTGGACGGTGCCGGTTACGTCGAAGTCGTTAAGCCGTGCTTTACCCATGGTCCCATCGGCAGTGAATGAATGTCGCAGTCTAGGCATCGTCATCGAGGGTGACCAGCGAAGCTGCGCACAGTTCTCCTCATCGGGCATTTCCCGGCAACGCGTCACACATTTGATGCGGCATATGTCAAAGCTGCAGGCTCAGGCGGCGATGCCGGCCTGACGCAGCAGCGGCCGCACGTCAGGTTTGCGGCCGCGAAAGGCGACGAATCCATCCAGCGCGTCACGACTGCCGCCCTGCGACAGTATGCAATCCAGAAAGCGGCGCGCGGTGTCCGGATCAAATACGTCCGTTTCCTCAAACGCCGCGAAGGCGTCGGCTGCCAGCACTTCGGCCCATTTGTAGCTGTAGTACCCGGCCGCGTAACCGCCCGCGAAGATATGCGCGAAGCTGTGCGCGAAGCGGTTCCAGACCGGCACCGGCAGCAACGCGACCCGCGCGCGCACTTCGGCGAGAACTTCAGCGACGCGCGCGCCGCGCGCCGGGTCATAACCGGCGTGCAGGCTGAAGTCAAACAGGGCGTATTCCAGCTGCCGCAGCATCTGCAGCCCGGCATGAAAGCTGCGTGTCGTGATCAGCTTCTGCAGCAGCTCTTCGGGCAGCGCTGCGCCGCTGCCGACATGGCAGGCGATGCGCCGGATCACCGTCGGATGCCAGGCATAGTTCTCCATGAACTGGCTGGGCAGCTCCACCGCATCCCAGGCGACACCGTTGATGCCGGCCAGCGTCGGATATCCGACCCGGGTCAGAAGGTGGTGCAGCCCATGTCCGAACTCATGAAACAGCGTGACGACATCATCGTGCGTCAGCTGCGCGGACTCACCCGGCGCTGCTTCAAGAAAATTGCACACCAGGTAGGCCACGGGCAGGACGGTAGGACCGCTCATGCTCTTGCGGCCCACGCATTCATCCATCCAGGCGCCACTTTGCTTGTTGGCGCGCGCGCACGGGTCAAGGTAGAAACTGCCGCAGTGCGCGCCGGCGGTGTTCTGGATTTCGAAATAGCGCACATCCGGGTGCCACACGGGCATCCCTGGACACTCCACGATGCGCACGCCGAACAGTCGCTGCGCGACCTCGAACAGGCCTTCGAGCACGTGCGGCAGTGAAAAATAGGGCCGCAGGTCCTCCTGCGACACGCTGTAGCGTTCGCGTTGCAGCCGCTCGGACCAGTAGCTCAAGTCCCACGGCGCAAGCGCCTGGCCCGCGAACAGTTCCAGTTCCCGCAACTCCTGTTGCGCTGCCGCGCGACTCGCCTGCAGCAGCTGTTCGAGGAAGGCAAAGACCTCCGCGGTGCTCTTGGCCATGCGTGTCGCGAGCGCGTAATCGGCGTAGTTGGCAAACTCGAGCAGCTGCGCAAGCTCGTGGCGCACCCGCAGGATGTCGGCCATCACCACTGAATTGTCCCACTGCGCCCCCTGCGCGGCCTGGTCCGAGGCGCGCGTCGACCAGGCCTCATAGAAGGTGCGGCGCAGGACGCTGGAGTGTGCATCAGACATCACCGCCACATACACCGGCTGTTCCAGCTTCAGGGTGTAACCGCCGCGCTCACCGGCCGTCTGTCGCGCACGCTCGATGATGGCCGGATTCACGCCGGCAAGTTCCGCCGCCTCGGTCAGGTGATGCGACCAGGCGTTGGTCGCATCCAGGACATTCTCGCCATACTTGGCGCTCAAGGCCGTGAGCTCCTGCATGAGCTGTTTGAAGCGGGCCTTGCGCTGCGGGTCAAGCGCGACCCCGGCCAGGCGGAACTCGCGCAGACGGTGTTCGAGAACCCGGCGCTGCGTGGCATCGAGGGTGTGCTCGGTGTCGGCGATGCGCTGGCAGGTGGCGCACAGGGCCTCATTCTGCGCCAGGTCGGTCTGCCACGCCGACAGCAGCGGCAGGCAGACGTTGTAGGCCTCGCGCAGGTCGGCCGCGTTCATCACCGCATTGAGCAGGTTCACCTGCGACCACACACAGGCCAGTTCGTGCTGGGCGTCCTCCAGAGGTTCGACCAGGGACTTGAAGGTGGCCAGCGGCGCGGCCAGCAGCGAATCGAGCTGGGCGCGGTTGCGCTCCAGCAGCCAGGTGATGGCGGGCACTACATGTTCGGCGCGGATCTCGCCGAAGCGTGGGAGCGGGTTGCGCAGCAGCAGGGGGTTGTCGGTTTGCATGGTCGCTCCTTATGCCCACATTGTACCCATCGTAGGAATTCTCAAGTGTCTGTACCATGCGCCGATACACTGTGCACAGATAAGGCCTCGGACTCCTAAATGAGTGACCAGTACGACCTGATCGTGATCGGCGGGGGCAGCGGCGGCCTGGCCTGTGCGCAGCGCGCCGTTGAATACGGCGCGCGGGTGCTGCTGGCCGAATCCGGGCGCCTGGGCGGCACCTGCGTGAACGTGGGCTGCGTACCCAAGAAGGTGATGTGGAACGCCGCCGAGATTGCCGCGGCGGCCGAGGACCGCGCCGGTTATGGCTTTCACTTCGGCGCGGTGACCCATGACTGGTCCATGCTGAAGACCGGGCGCGACGCCTATGTGCACCGCCTGAACGGGATCTACGAGCGCAACCTGGTCCACCGCAAGATCCAGCTGGCACGCGGCCAGGCCCGCATCACCGGCACCCACAGCGTCGAGATCGACGATTGGCATGTGACGGCGCCCCACATCGTGGTGGCCACCGGCGGCTATCCGGTGATCCCGGATCTGCCGGGCGCCGAATTCGGCATCACCTCCGACGGCTTCTTTGAGCTGGAGGAGCGGCCCGCACGGGTCGCGATCGTCGGCAGCGGCTACATCGCCGTCGAGCTTGCCGGCATCATGCAGGAGCTGGGCAGCCAGGTGACGCTGGTGGTGCGCGGGGAGACCGTCATGCGGCACTTCGATGCCCTGCTCGGCGCCTCCTGGGTGGAGATCGCGCGTGACATGGGCATTGAGATTGCGCACCGCGCCCGGACCGAGTCCGTCACGCGGCTCGCCGATGGCACGCTGCAGCTGCAAATGGCCGATGGCCGTCATGTCGGCCCCGTCAACACGCTGATCTGGGCCATCGGGCGCGCGCCGCGCACCAAGGACATGGGTCTTGAGAGCATTGGCGTGAAGCTCGATGACCACGGCCACGTGGTCACCGACAAGTTCCAGAACACCAACGTGCCGACCATCCACGCCATCGGGGATGTCACCGGTCGCTGGCAGCTGACGCCGGTCGCGATCGCCGCCGGCAGGCGCCTGAGCGATCGCATCTGGGGTGGCCAAGCCGATCGCTGCCTCGACTACGAGAACATTCCGACCGTGGTCTTCGGCCATCCGCCGATGGGGACCGTCGGACTGACCGAAGCCGAGGCGCGCCTGAAATTTGGCAGCACCGTCAAGGTGTACCTGTCGGCCTTCGTGCCCATGTATCACGCGCTCACGACACGCAAGCCGCGCACCCACATGAAGCTGATCTGCGCGGGACCGAAGCAGCAGGTGGTGGGCGTGCACGTCATCGGCGCGGGCGCCGATGAGATGATGCAGGGATTCGCGGTGGCGATCCGCATGGGCGCCACCAAGACCGATTTCGATGACACGGTGGCCATCCACCCGACCAGCGCCGAAGAGCTGGTCACGATGCGTTAGCCTCAGGCGCCTGCAATCAGCGCATCGAGCACCGGTGCGGTGAGCGGACGCACGCCGTGCCACAATTCAAACGACTCTGCCGCCTGTTCGACCAGCATGCCCCAGCCGTGCGCGCTGCGCCGGCAGCCGTGTTCCCGGGCCCAGGCGATGAAGGCCGTGCCGGCCCTCGCGTAGGACATGTCGTAGCAGAAGCTCTCCGGCCCGATGACGCCCTGCGGGAGGATCGGCACCTCGCCCGCGAGCCCCGCCGAGGTGGCATTGATGATGAGGTCGAACTGCATCGCCGGGATGGCGTCGAGCGCGCAGCCGGCGACCGGGCCGAGGGCCTCGAACTGGCGCGACAGGGCGTCGGCGCGGGTGGCGGAGCGGCCGGCGATGACAATCAGGCTGGGTGACTGATCCAGCAAGGGCCCGATGACGCCGCGCGCGGCGCCGCCCGATCCGGCGAGCAATATGCGCGCACCGCTCAAGGCAACCTTGAGGTTCAGGGTGAGATCGCGCACCAGCCCGGCGCCGTCGGTGTTGTCGCCGCTGATGCCGTGCGCATCCATCAGCAGGGTATTCACGGCGCCGGCACGGGTGGCACGCTCGCTCAGCGCACGCGCCAGGCCGCTGGCACCGACCTTGTGCGGCACGGTCACGTTGAGGCCCTTGCCGCCGCGCTTCCAGAACTCGATCACAAACGCATGCAGGCGGTCCGGTGGCACGTCGTGCATCCGGTAGATCATGTTGCGCCCGGTCTGGCGGGCGAACATGCCATGGATGAACGGCGAGCGACTGTGCGCCACCGGGTGACCGATCACACCATATTCCGCGGGTGAGTCCTGCACCTGCATTACTCCTGCGCCTCCACCAGGCAGCCGCCGGTCGCGGCCGCGTCGAGCATCCCGACCAGCTGCGGTAACCACACACCCATGCGCTGCGCCAGCTGATAGGGCGGATGGATGATAATCAGTCCGGAGCCATTCAGGGCGATACGTGAGTCACACGGATGCACCCAAAGTTCGCTGACCAGATCGGGTTGCTGCAGGCTCGCGTGCAGTCGCCTGCGCCATAACTGGGTGTCCCGGGCGTCCTTGATCGGATACCAGAGCATGACGATCGCCGTCGCAAAACGTTGCAGCACCTCGCTGATGGCCGTGCGCGCCATGTCGAAGTCGCGAGTGGTTTGCTCGTAGGGCGGGTCGATCAGCACCAGCCCGCGCCGCTCCTCCGGCGGCAGGTGCGCGCGCAGCAGTTCATAACCGTCTCCCAGTTCAACGCGTACGTTGCCATGGTGGCAGACGGCGCGCTCCAGGGCATGGGCCTCGGGTGGCTGCACCTCGATCAGGATGGCGCGGTCCTGGGCGCGCAGTGCGCCGGCGGCGAGCACCGGTGATCCCGGATAGGCGTTACGGTCCTTGACCAGTTCGCGCCAATGTTTGACCGCAGCACCGTAGCACCGGATCTCTGCCGAATCGCCCGGTTCGCTCAAGATCCGGTTCAGGCCAGTACGCGCGGCGCGGCTGCCCGCAGACTCGGCGAGGTCATAGGCGCCACGTCCGGCATGGGTTTCCAGGTACATGAAACCCTTGTCCTTGCGCTGCAGGCTGGCGATGACCGCCAGCAGCGCGATGTGTTTGTGCACATCGGCGAAGTTTCCGGCGTGAAAACTGTGGCGGTATTTCACGCAGGTCCGGTTGCTTTCTAGGCCTCGGCTTTGGTCGCCGCCGCCCGCCGCGGTGCGGCCGCCGCCTTCTTCTTCGCAGGTTTGCCCCGAGCCTTCCCCAGCGTCTTGGGCGCCTTGGCCGCGGCAACGCCATTCGGCCCGGGCGCCACAGCCTTGGACTTCGCGACCTTGGGTTTGGGCGCCTTGGCCACGACCGCAGTCGCGCCGCGCTTGCCACGACCGAAGCGCTTGCCGCGCGCCGGTGCCGCCGCGAGCAGCTCGCGACACTCGGCCAGCGAAAGGCTCTTCGGATCGCGATCCTTGGGGATCCGTGCGTTCTTGAGCTTGTCGGTGATGTAGGGCCCGTAGCGGCCGTTCAGCACCTGGATGTTGTCGACGCCAAAATCCTGAATGAGACGATTGGCATCGGCCTCCTGCTTCAGACGGATCACCTCAAGGGCCCGCTCGAGGCTCACGGTGTAGGGATCGTCTTCTTTCAGCGAGACGTATTTTTCGCCGAACTTGATGTAGGGACCGAAGCGGCCGATGTTGGTGACGATAGGATGGCCGTCGGAGGTGGCACCCAGGGTACGCGGCAGCTTGAACAGCTCGAGCGCCTGTTCGTGCGTGATGCTGTCCATCTTCTGGCCCGGACGCAGTCCCGCAAACTTCGGCTTCTCCTCATCATCCTTGGTTCCGATCTGCACGAAGGGACCAAAGCGCCCCATGCGCACCGTCATGGGCTTGCCGGACTTGGGGTCGACGCCGATCTCGCGGGCCTGTGCGACCTCATCGCGCGAGACCGTCTTCTCGATGGTCCGCACCTGCTTGATGAAGGGTTTCCAGAACTTCGCCAGCGGCTGGGTCCACTCTTCCTCGCCGCGCGATACCGCATCGAGTTCATCTTCCATGTCGGCCGTGAAGCTGTACTGCACGTACTGGGTGAAGTGCAGCGTCAGGAAGCGGTTGACGATCTTGCCGATGTCGGTGGGAATGAAGCGCCGGTTGTCCATTTCCACGTATTCGCGGTCCTGGAGCGTGGAGATGATGGAGGCATAGGTGGAAGGCCGGCCGATGCCGTGCTCCTCGAGCGCCTTGACCAGCGAGGCTTCTGAAAAGCGCGGCGGCGGCTCGGTGAAATGCTGTTCGGCGCGAATCGCGGCCAGGGTCACCGTGTCGCCTTCGTCCATGGGCGGCAGCACATGGTCGGAGTCGTCCACCTTGGCGTCATCATCGCCCTCCTGGTACACGGCGATGTAGCCGGGCTTGATGAGCGTGGAGCCATTGGCGCGCAACAGGTGACGGGCCGCGCCGTCAGGGCCGGCCAGCATGTCCACAGCGACGGTGTCGAAAGTGGCGTGCGTCATCTGGCAGGCCACGGCGCGCCGCCAGATCAGCGAATACAGTTTGAACTGATCCGGATCCAGGTAGCGCTCGATGTCGGCGGGCACGATGGACGCAGAGGTTGGACGCACCGCTTCGTGCGCTTCCTGGGCATTCTTCGACTTGGTCTTGTAGAAGCGCGGCTCCGGATCGATGGCTTGCGGGCCGTACAGCTTCACGGCGACCTGGCGTATCTCGCTGATGGCCTCGGCCGCCAGCGACACCGAGTCGGTACGCATATAGGTGATGAGCCCGACGCTGCCTTCGCCGATGTCGACACCTTCGTACAACTGCTGCGCCAGGCGCATCGTGCGCCGGGCGTTGAAGCCCAGCTTGCGCGCGGCTTCCTGTTGCAGCGTCGAGGTGGTGAAGGGCGGCGCGGGATTGCGGCGCCGCTGCTTGCGGTCGATGCTCAGCACCTTGAGCGAGCCCGCGCCGTGGGGGCCGCTGCCGGCGGCCCGCTGGATGTTGCGCTCGACTTCGCGCGCAACCGTCTCGTTGGTGAAGCTGAACTGCTCGACCTTGGTGCCAGCGTATTCGATGAGCTTCAGGGGGAACAACTGCCTGGAATGTTCGCCTTCGCCATCAATGCTCCAGTACTCCTGGGCCTTGAAGGCTTCAATTTCCGCCTCACGCTCACAGATCATGCGCAACGCCGGGCTTTGCACCCGGCCGGCGGACAAGCCACGGCGTACCTTCTTCCATAGCAGCGGCGAGAGATTGAAGCCCACCAGGTAATCCAGCGCGCGGCGTGCCTGCTGGGCATTGACCAGGGGCTCGGAGACGTCGCGTGGCTCGGCCACCGCGGCGCGGATCGCGTTCTTGGTGATCTCGTAGAACGCCACCCGATGCACGGCGCGATCGCCGATCTCACCGCGCTCCTTCAGCATCTCAAGCAGATGCCACGCGATGGCCTCGCCCTCGCGGTCAGGGTCGGTCGCCAGGTACAGCGCCTTGGCTTTGCGCAGCGCCCTGGAAATGGCCTCGACATGCCGTTCGTTCTTTTCCAGCGGCTGGTAGCGCATGGCGAATCCATGCTCGGTGTCGACCGCGCCTTCCTTGGGCACCAGGTCGCGCACATGTCCGTACGAGGCGAGGACTTCGAAGTCCTTGCCCAGGTACTTCTTGATCGTGCGCGCCTTGGCCGGCGATTCGACGATGACCAGATTTTCTGCCATGCGCTAAGGTCTGCCCCGTTAGACGAAAAACCGCGGACCAGGCCGCGGATTGATGATGGTGAGGTGGAACCCTGGGGTCATGCGCTAATGGGGCGGATGTCCCGTGGCGTCAGACACGAGATCCTCCATGCGCGCAAACGCCTGTTCCTGGCCAGGCTGGCTGGAGAGCACCATGAGCACGACCCACTTGATCTGCTCGGTATCCAACTCCTCAGAATCCAGGGCCAGAAGGCGGTCCAGGACCACCTCACGCTGCAGCGGCGTCAGGATTCCGTGCCGTTCCAGATACATCAGAAAGCCACGCGACTCGGTGGACAGCCGGGCCAGTTCCCCATCGCTGTACAGCCGCACACTTGCAATGCCACGCCGCGGCTCTTCGGCTGAATGCAGCCGGACGTCTGCCAGGTCGGCCAGCCAGTCGAGGGCACGTTCAACGCTTGCGGAACCGAAACCCATCAGTTCCAGGTCGCGAGCAAGAGCGTCGCGTTCCGGAACCTCGGAGGTGTCCTCCAGCATGTAGCGGTCAAAGACGTAAATCAGGATGTCGAGGACGCTGGTCGTCATGAGCCTTGGACTTATGACAAGCGGCAGTACCGGCCGCCAGGCTGGGGCGCGATCCGCCCCTGTAGTTCAAGCAACAGCAACATTGACGCCACGGTGTGCCCGGACCAGCCGGTCCGAAACGCCAGAACATCTATGTCCACCGGCTCGAAGCCTGCGGCATCTAACAGCATTTCGTATTTGTTGTCCAATGGCGGGGCCGCACTGCGGGGGCTTGTACGGGGCTTGCGTGGCGCAATAACTCTTTGATGAGCATCACTAATACCAAGATCCTGCAGAATCTCGCAAGGGTCCTGTACCAAAGTTGCACCGGCGCGAATGAGTTGGTTACAGCCCCTGGCCAGGGGGTCGCGGATGCAGCCGGGAATGGCAAACACGCGCCGCTGCCGCTGCAGGGCCTGGCCGGCGGCCACCCCAAGGGCGCTGCCGCCGAGTGCCTCGATCACCAGGGTCCCCGTACCCAGCGAGCACAGCATCCGGTCGCGAAGCGGAAAATGATGGCGCCGCGGCGGGCTGCCGGGCGCAAAGGGGCTGATGAGGCAGCCCTGGGCGCGGATCCGGGCCGCGAGCGGCGCACTCTGGCGTGGGTAGATCCGGTCCAGTCCCGCGGCACACACGCCGATGGGACCGCTGCCGGCGGCCAGGGCACTGTCCAGCGCCGCTGCACCGATGCCTTCGTCCAGGCCGCTTAGGATGCCAAGACCCGCAGCCGCCAGTTCGGCTGCAAAGCGCCGTGCCGTGTCGCGCCCGGCGATGGAGGACTGGCGCGAGCCCACGATGGCCAGCAACAGTCCGCCGAGCAGCCGCGGGTTGCCGATCAGGTACAGCGCCGCGGGAGTCCAGGGCAGGTGCGCAAGCGTCGCCGGAAAATCAGCATCCAGGCAGGACAGGATCTGAACACCATGGGCCTGGGCCCAGCGCAGATCGGAGTCGATCAGGTGGTTGTCAGGTTGCGCAAGCCAGGCGCGCGCCGCCGCCGGCAACGCTCCGGCCAGCAGGCGCTGCGGCTGTTCGGCTGTGAACTCGGGGCAGGCGGTGAGGTGTCTGGCCAGCAGGCCAGGGGTCCTGGCCAGCATGGCACGCAGGCGTGCAGGCTCCATCACTGGAGCCTGCACCAACCGACGCAGAGTAGGCGCGAGCGGGGTTACGGGTTGCGGACGACGTCGGCGACGCGCATCGGGGTCGATGCACCGACGATCAGGCCGAAGCTCATATCATCGTAGGACTTGAAGACCAGCAGCGTGCCCGCACGCTCGGCCGGCAACCGCACCGTTTTGGCGAGGCCAAGAAAGTTGCGATCGGTGTTCGCGTAGGATGCCGGGCCGCGGTCCGGCACCACATCGCCCGCCTCATCGATGGCCAGGACCGTGCCGGGGCCGACGCCGTCGCGTCCGCCACGATTGATGACGACGATGTCGTACTGACCGATCAGTTCGACATTGTTGATCACGGAGATGATCTGACCCCTGACCCGCTGGCTGGGAGCCCGCGGGGAGAAGGTCAGCGGCGTGGTGCTGGAGTCCGGCACCATGCAGTCGCCGCGCAGGGTCTCGCGGGCAGCATCCACCAGCAGGGTGCGGGTCACCGCGGCCGGACGCTGCACGACCGCCGTGGCCGCGTAAATGCCTTCATACCCCAGGGTTTTGCCGCTTTCCGGATCAACGATGGGGTCACCGATGTGCATGATGCTGTAGCGCGCACCGGTGGGCGAACTGCCCAGGCCTCTGGCATAGACTATCTGGTCATCACCGGCGGCCTGATGCTCGTCCGGGAAGGCCAACACATAGGGGGCCCGCTTGATCTCGTCGCGCGCCATAACCGACGGCCGGGACAGGAAGGCAGCGATGGAGGCCGTGGGAATGGTCTGGATCGCATCATCCAGCGGGGTGCTGCGCAGCGCCGGATTCAGGTGCAGCGCGCCGGCCATGCCGATGGTGATCTGGGGGTGGCCGCCCCTGTCATAGGCCAGTACCAGAACGTCGCCCGGATAAATGCGGTGCGGGTTCTGGATCTTCGGGTTCACATACCAGATTTCGGGCCATTCCCAGGGGTTCTTCAGGAACACATTGGAAATGCCCCACAGGGTGTCGCCGCGCTTGACGGTGTACTGCGCGGGCGCCGAGGGTTTGACGGCCTCGGCGGTGGCGGCCGGCGCCGGCTCGGCGCGGGTCCCGGACTGTTCGTCCGCCTGGATGGCGGCCTCGGTGGCCGTCAGCTGGACCTCGGACGCGGCAGTGGGGCCGGTCTCGGCGGTGGGTGCGACCGGTTCCTCGACGGGCCTCGAATGCCTGAAAATGGTCGAGCAGCCGCAAAGCGACAGCGCGCTGACAGCTAGCGTTAGGGACAGACCGGTTCGAAAGGCGTGGTTGAAAGTCATTCTCCCCTCCTCAACCATGGGGTGGGGCAGCAGCACGGCTGTTATAATCGGCTACCGCGGTCGGCACACGACTTATCCTCAAGTTTGTGCGCTGGATCACGCGCCGACAAGGCCCACCCGTATTTATAACGGGCGGCACGGGCGAGCTGGCCAGGCCCCATAAGGCTTGCAAGTTCCCCACACTAGAGCATGAAACTGATGTCGCGTCTAACCATTCTGGAGTACCCCGACCCACGTCTGCGCACCCGCGCCAAGCCGGTGGAGAAGTTCGACGCGGCCTTAGGGCAGCTCATCGACGACCTGTTCGAGACCATGTACGAGGCCCCCGGTATCGGGCTGGCGGCCAGCCAGGTGGACGTGCACCGGCGCCTGATCGTCATGGATGTCTCCGAGGACCGCTCCGCGCCCCTGGTGTTCATCAACCCTGAAATCCTCGAGCGCGAAGGCGTGGCCAAGACCGAGGAGGGGTGTCTGTCGGTGCCCGGAATATTCGACGACGTGGAGCGCGCGGCCCGAATTCGGGTACGGGCCCAGGACCGCAGCGGCGCCGTCTTTGAGCGCGACCTGGACGGGGTGGTAGGGGTTTGCCTGCAGCATGAGATGGACCATCTTGAGGGCAAGCTGTTCGTCGACTACCTCTCCGACATGAAGCGTGACCGCATCCGGAAGAAGCTGGACAAGGACCGCAAGGAACGTATTGCAGCGCAGCATCGCGGTGCCGCGACGCGCACTGCCGGCGCGCGCTAGCGCGTAAGGCTCGCGGCGATGACGGAATTCAGCCCGCTGCGGGTGGCCTTCGCCGGCACGCCGCAATTCGCAGTTCCCGCACTGGCAGCGCTGCTGGCCTCAGGGCACACCGTGGCCGGGGTCATGACGCAGCCAGACCGCCCCAAGGGGCGGGGTCGGCAGCTCACACCCGGTCCCATCAAGCAATTCGCCCTGCGGCATGGCCTTGACGTCACCCAGCCGCCAACGCTTGCCGGTGAGGCCGGTGTCGCAGCCCTCGCGGCCCTGGCGCCCGATGTGCTGGTGGTCGTGGCCTACGGCCAGATCCTGCCGCGCGCAGTGCTGCAGCTGCCGCGACTGGGCTGCATCAACATTCATGCCTCGCTGCTGCCGCGCTGGCGCGGCGCGGCGCCCATACAGCGTGCCATCCTGGCCGGTGATGCCGTCACGGGTGTGACCATCATGCAGCTGGACGAGGGCCTTGATACCGGCGGCATGCTGGCCGTGCAGCGCGTCGCCATCGGCGAGCGCGACACCAGTGCCTCGCTGCACGAGCGGCTCGCCGCCTTGGGCGCGCAGCAGTTGCTCGAGGTGCTGCAGGGCCTCGCCGCGCACACGCTTCAGGCGCGGCCGCAGCCTGCAGCAGGAGTCACCTATGCGCAGAAGATCGCCAAGAGCGAAGCGCACATCAACTGGCACGATGCGGCCGCTGTGATCTCGCGCCAGGTGCGCGCCTTCAATCCCTGGCCGGTGGCTGAAACGATCTTCGACGGCGCGCAGCTGCGCATCCACGACGCGTACGCGACGGCAGGCAGTGCGCCCGGGATTGCAGGAGCGTGGCTCGGGCTGACGGGCGACGCATTGCGTGTCGGCTGCGGCAGCGGCGAGCTGCATGTCACGCAGTTACAGCGCGCCGGACGCAAGGTGGTGTCAGCGCAGGAATTCGTGAACTCCGCGGGCGCCGCCGCGGGGCAATTCGGATGAGCGACACGCGCACCGCGGTGCTTGCGGCCGCCGCACGCATCATCACCGCGGTCATCGAACAGGGTGTTTCTGCCGACGCGGCGCTGGCGACAGTCCCGGCGGGATCCGAACGGGCCGCG
Source organism: Steroidobacteraceae bacterium (assembly GCA_049792815.1). Classification (GTDB taxonomy): domain Bacteria; phylum Pseudomonadota; class Gammaproteobacteria; order Steroidobacterales; family Steroidobacteraceae; genus DAIDKA01. Next base: position 21,422 of record JBARBG010000035.1, read on the forward strand.
GTGCGTGCCATCGCCCTCGGCAGCGTGCGCTGGTATCTGCGCCTGCAACCGGCGTTGCAGTGCCTGCTCGAGCGCAAATCCGGGCGGCTTGCGCCGCCGATCAACGCGCTCCTGGTCGCCGCCGTGCACCAGATCGAGTACTCGCGCAATCCCGCGCAGCTGACGGTCAATGCCGCGGTCAACGCCGCGCGCACGCTGGGGCATGAGCGGGCCGCGGGCCTCGTGAATGCCGTCCTGCGCCGCTGGGTTCGCGAGCGCGTCGCACTGTGTGCTGCGGTGGATACCGATCCGGTGGTCGCCGCCGCCCATCCCGCCTGGCTCGCTGCCGCGCTGCGGCGCGCGTGGCCCGCACAGGCCAGCGCCGTGATGGCGGCCAACAAC
>JBARBG010000036.1:0-32434 GCA_049792815.1 Steroidobacteraceae bacterium
CCTTGCACGCGGGGCTCAAACCAGTTGACCTATAAACTGGAGGCCGGAGTCACTACGGAACGCGGGGCGCTCAGTTGCCGACGACGGCCTGCATGACGGCCGTCTCGAAGTCGTCGCGCAGCTGGCCGCGCGTTTCGAGAAACGTCACCTGCGTCATGAAAATGGCGATGACCTTCTCCTTTGGATCGATGAAGAAGTGCGTGTTGTACGCGCCGCTCCAGCCGAAGCTGCCCTTCGAGAGCCAGGTGTTGCGCGCGGCCGGATCGGTCACGACGCGCACACCGAGCCCGAAACCCTCGCCCGCATTGCGTCCCGGCAGCGTGTCGGGCGCGAACACCGACGTCATAGTCTCGACCGAGCGCCGGCTCAGGATTCGCGCACCGTCGAGCTCGCCGCCGTTCGCGAGCATCAGCGCGAAGCGCAGGTAGTCCTCGGCCGTGCTCGACAGTCCGCCGCCACCCGAAAAATAGACGCCGTTCACCCACGGTTGGTCGGCTACTTTCTGCAGCTTTCCGTTGACGCGCTGATACAGCGTGGGGCGCCGCGCCTGAAGCCCGTCGCGATAGAACGACGTGTCCTTCATGCCGAGCGGTCCCGTGATCCGCTGCTCGACGAATCGGTCGAGCGGCATACCTGAGGCGACCTCGACGATACGCGCGAGCACGTCGAAGCCGTACTGCGGGCTGTAGGCCCAACGCGTGCCGGGCTGGAAATCGAGCGGAATGTTGGCTAGGCGCGGCAGCACCTGCGCGAGAGTCTCACCAGCGCCGACCGTGAAGGGGTACGTGCTGCTCGCCCCGGCGCTCATGAGCCCCGACGTGTGCGACAAGAGGTCGCGGATCATGATCGGCCGCTGCGCCGCGACGATGCGCCCCGGCTGTGGCGCGGTCGCGGTAAACGCCGGCGACGGTGGGGAAAAACCCTCGGTGTTGGGCAAAGCCACCGTCAGCGTCTGCAGCGCGGGAATGTACTGGCCGATGGGATCGGTGAGCCGCAGCTTGCCTTCTTCTGCAAGCATCAGCACCGACACGGCGATGACGGGCTTCGTCATCGACATGATGCGGAACACGGCGTCGGTGCGCATCGGCGTTTTCGCCTCAAGGTCCATGACGCCCTGGGCGGTCAGCATCGCGAGGCGGCCGTTGCGCGCAACCAGCGTCACGGCGCCTGCGAACATGCCGGCGTCGATCTGCCGCTGCATGAGCTCCGTCACGCGCGCGAGCCGCGCCGTCGACAACCCGACGGCCTCGGGGCGCACCGTGGGCGTGGCCGCGTGTGCCGCGGTCACGGCTATTGCCGCCACCCCGAGCCAGAACATCCGTACCATCACACGACAACTTCGCACGCTCGTCCTCCCAATCGCGTTTCGAACAGCCTGCAAACATCATCGCGCAGCATTGCAACGATGGCAAAGTCGAGTTTCCGATGGAGGAGAAGAATCTGAACCGGATTATCCGCATGCTACCTCGGGCGGCGGATGTTCTGCGCGAGCGCGTCGGCGCCGGCAACATTGGACTGCGTAACCCGCGGTCAATCGTCGAGGCCCGCAACTTCGTCCCCGCGGTCGCCGGCATGCGCTGCCGGTACTGCGCCCACCGCGCCCCTCAGGCGGCCAGCGCCGGCTGTCTGGAAGCAGCCACTGAGTTCCCGCTCTTGGTCCATTGCAGTGGGTGCGGAATCTACGCGCGCCCGGATGAGAGCGGGCAGGTGTTGCAGCCGATCAGTGCTCTGATTCTGCCGCAGTATCGCGGCGCCGTGGGGCGGGTTCAGTCGTAAGCGCCGGACCGTAGCGGTCTTCCGACGGTCGAGTTCACAGACCGCCGTCACTGGCGGCCTTTTCGTTTCTGCCGAAAAACCGGCGTATAACTGAGCGAGGGCCGCCGCTTTAACAGCAGTTAATGCATGTTTAATTATGCGCAAGGCGCCAGGGCGCTAATATCGGAGCTAAGGTTGTATCCGGAGAACTGCGTATGGGTGCTCGCATCAACCAGCTCAGGAATCTATCCATTCTCGCAGTGGCATCCGCGCTCCTTGGCTGCGCTTCCGTTCCGACCACGAACGAGTACGCGCTCGCGCACGGCTGGTTGCCCACCCAGATCAAAGGCAGGGAATACTTCTGCAGCGGTGAAAACGTGGTCCCAGGTGTGCCGCGCACAGACTGCCTAACTCGGACTCAGGTGATTGGGATGCGGTACTGGAATTGGAATGACGGATGGCCGTTGGTTAACCAGCGCTGTGGAGACGGCACTTGTTTTTAGCCCCTGCGCCTTTCCTTCTCATCCGGAAAAACGAAGGTCGTGAACGTCAGATAGGATCTGCCGGCGGCGGATGAAATCGGCCGGGGCCCGACTTCACTAGATCTGACCGACGCACTGCACGAAAAGGCCGCCGTCACTGGCGGCCTTTGCGTATCAATTGAGTGTTACTACGCAAATGGCTAAGACTTCCTTACAACGGAGTCCTTAGGCCGAATATTGTCAAAACAACAGGCTGCGCCTTCCGCGATCTTGGATGAGAGGGACACGAACGTGTTAGAAGTGTTCCATGACCAGTGACACTGGGAAGAAAAACCGAAGTGTCGTGCGGGGGTTTGTTCTCACGTTCGCAGTTGCGACATTTGCTAGGTCAAATGCCGTGCGATCGCAGGATGCTGATGCAATCGTCCAACAGCTGAGTGGACTGCCTGCCGCTTTATAATTCCGCCGTCAAACCAGCTGGAGGCTCTGAAAGGCGACCGGCAGGGTCAGTACAGCATCCGCGTCAACCAACAGTGGCGGATTTGCTTCCGGTGGGAAAGTGGAGATGCGTTTGACGTGGAAATCATTGATTACCACGAGAGGATAGTGAAATGGCTACGAAGAGGCTTCGCCCCGTTCACCCGGGGGACATTCTGCGTCACGACTTCATGGAACCCTTGAAGCTGACCGCGTACAGGGTGGCGAAGGATCTGAGCGTGTCCGCTCCCACGGTCAATGAGATCGTGCGTCGACGCAAGTCGATCACGGCTGAGATGGCCCTGCGACTCGCGCGATATTTCGGCACCAGCGCGCAGCTTTGGCTGAATCTGCAGACTCAGTATGACCTTGAGGTGGCTAGCCAGAAGACTGGGAAGAAGATTGAAAAGACGATCCAACCGGCTGTGCTGCCAAGCCCTGCGTCGGTAGACCAGGCAGCCTAAGAGTTCACTGCAGCATCATCGGCTTGCCGATCGTGAACTCTGTATTTTTCTGAGCAAGGCCTCGTCTGCATTCGACGCGGGAGTCCGGCTTTTGAATTGGGAGCGGGGGACCGCTCCACGAATTTCCGCCTGTCCCTGGCCGCCCGACAATACGAGCACTTAGGAGGGTGGGGCAACGAAGCGTAGAGACAGAGACCTATAGTTCTGGACTTGCGTGTACATCCTCGCGCGTCTCATCGGCGATATCCCCGGGGTGAACAGCAGGAGATGGAAGCTAAGGCAGCCGCGGCGCAGAATACTTCGGTGTCTCCGACGGCGCCGCGGCAGCGTTCGCCGGCCGAAATTGTGCGCGATCCCCAGCAGGAAAAGCACGCTGCGGATCTTCTTCTCGTCCCGCGGGATACGCTCATTTCCGCGATGTCCGCAGCCTCATATCAAACATTGAAGCAAAAGGCAGACTTGTACGACGCACTCAGACGCGAAGCGCCCAAAGACAGCGCAATCTACAAGTACACTGGGGAAGTCCTACCGCTGATTTACGCGGAGTTAGCCAAGCGAGTGCCTTAAGGTCGAGAGTAAATTTCGAAATCGGCCGGTGCTGTCGACCACGGCAAGGTCCGCCAGGATCTGGGGTGCCATAAATGTCAGGCACGCATGCATGCACTCTTCGAGCGGGGAGGAGAGATTCCACTGCGCAATACAGGCAGTGGCATGGATTGGTAGCGGGGCAGGATTTCGGAGTCGCCTACCGTCATTCGCTGGTGCTTGGCTGCCCGACTTGCCACTCCCATCGCTTGCGGCATATGCTAAGGCATATGCCGCAAGGTAGCAGGAAATAAGGGCTGGCAATGGCAGAACGACACGTAAAGCTTTTCAAGAATGGCCGAAACCAAGCCGTGCGCATTCCCCGCGAGTTCGAACTGCCCGGCGAAGATGCCATCATGCGCAAGGACGGTAACACTCTGATCATTGAAGCGGCCCCGCCTCGCTCGCTGCTCGCTTTGTTGGCCACTCTTCAGGCGCTGGGCGAGGAGTTACCATCTGTCTCAGACGAGAAGCCTGACGAAGTCGACATCTGATGCGCTTTCTCCTCGACACCAACATTGTGTCGAACCTAATCCGCTATCCGCAGGGACGGCTTGCGGACCGAATCAAGGCTGTCGGTGAGTCAAATATTTGCATCAGCATCTTCGTTGCCGCGGAGCTTCGCTATGGGGCAACCAAGAAGGCGTCCCCGCGCCTGACCGCACAGGTCGAAGCAGTGCTTGGCGCCATCGAGACACTAGCCTTCGATTCTCCAGCCGACGAAATTTATGGATCGATACGCGCGAAACTTGAGTTGGCCGGCACTCCGATTGGTGGCAACGACCTCATCATCGCGGCTCAAGCATTGACTCATGAGGTCACTCTGGTGACGGACAATGACAAAGAATTTGGCCGCATCGACGGATTGAAAGTGGAGAATTGGCTAAGAGATTAGCCATCAAGCAGTGCGGAATAGACCCTGCTTGAATTGGTAGCGGGGGCAGGATTTGAACCTGCGACCTTCGGGGTATGAGCCCGACGAGCTGCCAGACTGCTCCACCCCGCACCAGGAGGGGGCGCATTGTACGCATGCTGGTGAACAACATGCAATGCGTGTGTTGCAGGTGCTTCTTGACGCCCACGCTGCTCCTCGGCCGGGACCTTGGGATCATAGGAGCCAAGGGTGTAGTCCATGGCGGGCACGCCGGAAGACCGAACTCGCGGAAGCCTTCGCTGGCGGAAATGGGCTCAGCGGCGGCGGCGCGCACCTCCACATCGGCGCCGATTCCAGTGATCCGGCGACGCATTGATATACTTATTGAATATGCATGCACATCGAAGAGAACGGCATAGGGCCGGAAGGCTGGGGTGGCTTCGGGCGGCGGTTTTGGGAGCCAATGACGGCATTCTTTCCACGGCCAGTTTGCTGCTGGGCGTCGCCGCGGCGCATGCCGGGCGCCATCCGCTGGTGGTGGCCGGCATTGCGGGTCTGGTGGCGGGGGCCGCCTCCATGGCGGCGGGCGAATATGTCTCGGTCAGCTCGCAGGCGGATTCGGAAGAGGCTGACCTGAGAAAGGAACGGCAGGAACTCGCGACCGACGCGACCGGTGAGCATGCCGAACTGGCGTCTATTTATGTGGGCCGCGGACTCACGCTGGCTCTCGCCGAGAAGGTCGCCACGCAGCTCATGGCCAAGGACGCCCTGGGCGCACACGCCTTGGATGAGCTCGGGATTTCGGAGCGCGGCCGGGCACGTCCGTTGCAGGCCGCACTGGCCTCGGCGCTGTCCTTCGCCTGCGGTGCGCTGCTGCCGGTGCTGGTCGCGACGCTGTCGCCGCTGGGACTCATGATCCCCGCGATCGGTCTGCTGTCGCTGGCCGCATTGGCGACGCTGGGCGCAATCGCCGCGCGCGCGGGCGGCGCGCCGGTGGGCGTCGGCGCATGGCGGGTGACCCTTCTGGGGGTACTCGCGATGACGCTGACCTTGGGAATTGGCGCTGCGGTGGGACGCCTGAGTCGCTAGAACCTCGGCGTCTTGCGGTGCGTCTTGCGTGGCCCACCGGGCTTGCGTGCTGTCGGGCGAAAGGGCCGATTGGACCCGTCGCTTGCCACGCGCGCAGCGCGCGGGGGCTTCGCCGCGCGACTGATGCGCAGCGGATTGCCACGGATCTGAACTGCCTGCAGCTCCTGGAAAATGTCCTCCGGCATGCCCACCGGAAGGTCCACAAAGCTGTGGTCCTCACGGATATCGATATGGCCGATGTGGCGACCGTCCACACCGGCTTCGTTGGCGATGGCACCGACGATGTTGCCGGGCAGCGCACCATGCGCCGCCCCCACCTCGATGCGGAAAGTCTCAAGAGGCGGCGCCACCTCGCGCCGGGCACGGCCGCCGGTTTCGTGATCACGTTCGAAACGTGCGCCGCGCTCGGGCCGCTCTTCGCGCGCGGGGCGCTGCGGTCGCTCCCGGGACGGGGCCGCAGCGGGTTGAGGCTCCGGTCGATTCTCGAGCAGGAAAGGGGTGGATCCCTGCGTAAGGCTGGCGAGAGCCGCGGCGATTTCGATCGCGGGGACATTCAGCTCGGTTTCGAACTGCTCGAGCAGCGGCTGGAAAGCCTTGGCTTCACCGCTTTGCAGGGCGCTCGCGATGCGCTCCTTGAAGCGGGCGATGCGCTGGTTGTTCACATCCTTGATGGTCGGCAGGTTCATCGCCTCGATGGGCTGGCGCGTGTGGCGCTCGATGATGCGCAGCATGTTGCGCTCGCGCGGTGCGACGAACAGGATGGCATCGCCGGAACGGCCGGCCCGTCCGGTACGACCGATGCGGTGGGTGTAGGTCTCCGAGTCATAGGGGATGTCATAGTTGACGACGTGCGAGATGCGCTCCACGTCGATACCGCGCGCCGCCACGTCGGTTGCGACCAGGATATCCAGCTGCCGGTTCTTAAGCCGCGCGATGGTGCGTTCGCGCTGCGCCTGCGGAATGTCACCGCTCAGCTCGGCGGCGTTGAAGCCGCGGGCGCACAGTTTCTCGGCCAGATCCGTGGTTTCGAGCTTGGTTCTTACGAACACCAGCATGGCATCGAAGCGCTCGGCCTCCAGCATGCGCGTCAGTGCATCGAGCTTGTGCAGGCCGCTGACCAGCCAGTAGCGCTGGCGGATGAGCGGTGCGGTGGTGGTCTGCTGGCGAATGGTGATCTCGGCGGGATTGCGCATATGCTTCTGCGCGATGCGCCGGATGGCGTTCGGCAAGGTGGCCGAGAACAGGGCGATCTGACGGCTCGGCGGGGTTTGCGTGAGGATCCACTCGATGTCGTCGATGAAACCCATCTGCAGCATTTCATCGCCCTCATCCAGCACCACGAAGCGCAGCGCCGACAGGTCCAAAGTGCCGCGCTTCATATGGTCCATGACGCGACCCGGGGTGGCGACGATGACCTGAGCGCCGCGCTTCAGGCCCTTAAGCTGCGGCGTATAGCTCTGCCCGCCATAGATCGGCAGCACGTGGAAGCCCGGCATCCGCCCGGCGTATTTCTGGAAGGCTTCGGCGACCTGGATGGCAAGTTCCCGCGTCGGCACCATCACCAGGCACTGCGGCGTGTTTTGCGATACATCGATGCGGGCCAGCACCGGCAGGGCGAACGCGGCAGTCTTGCCGGTTCCGGTCTGGGCCTGCCCGAGTACATCCTCGCCCTTGAGCATGCGGGGAATGGTTTCGCTCTGGATCGGCGAGGGGGATTCATAGCCGACGGCGGCCAATGCCTCGAGGAGGGGCGCAGGCAGTCCGAGCTCGGAAAAGCCGGTTATTTTGGGGTCATCGGTCACTGTCGGAGGGTGCTCTGGGCAAAGCGGGGCGGCATTGTACGCCGACGCGCGCACTTCGGCACAGAAGTTGGCGATTACTGGTGCACGGGCAGGTCGAAGTAGGTCCCGCCATGCCAGCGTATCCGCAGCGGAATCCGCGCGTCCTGCGCGGTTTCCGTGCTGACGTCTCCGCCCGTTCCATAGTTGATCTGCCGGTCCGGGCGCTTGTTGACGGCGATGGTGATCACGAGCCGGCTACCAGCCTGGAGACGCCGCCCGAGCACCTGGTGCAAGGTGACATCCAGCTGCTGTTCCACGCCAGCCTCCAGCAGGTGGCGATGACTCAGGTCTCGCGCATAGCTGGCCCGAAACTCATACGGGGGGCCGAAAAGCTGCACGTAATCCCCGTTGGCCACTTGTTCGAACAGGGTAATGGCCAGATCGAAATCAAACTTGTTGGGCGTGAAGTCCAGGTGCAGCGTGGGTGTTCCGACCAGATCCGTGACATGGCTCAAGGGATCGCTGACCAGAATCAGCGTGTCACGTTCGCTCAAGGTCTTGGCGACGAGACTGGTCGGTGCCGTCCAGTCCGAATCGCTGCGATCGGCCAGTTTCACCACCTGCGTCACGGGCCCTTTGCGCGCACTGCGGCGCGCCAGCAGCCGGTAGCGGCCACCGCTGGTCGGCGGCAATTTGCCGGCCTTGGGCGGGACCGGATCCAGGCTCTGCGAGTCCAGATAGAAACGCACACTGCTGTTCGCCAGTGACTCCAGGGTCTTACCGGGCAGCCAGTCGTTGGCTCCAGCCAACTGCACATTGACCCGTCCTTTGACGAATGCCGGCCATGGCCCACGCCGGAAGATCTGATCGAACCACTGGTAGCGAAGGTCATCCAGGTCCATTTGCGCGACCGGATCGATGGCAAGTCCGCGCAGTTCGGGCGTCGGGCCCGTGTCGATGCTGCCGTCGGTCCAGGGGCCGATGATGAGCGTGTGATTCGCCTTGGGATTGGCCTTGAGTTGCTGGTCGAAGTAGTAGAGCGATCCGGACTCCGCGCCGGAGTAGTATCCGGTGATGCTGAGCACCGGTATCTTGATGCGCGCGAACTGGGCGCCGAAGGGCACCATGCTGTGCCAGTAGTAGTCGTAGCTGGGGTGACTCAGCCAGCGCTGAAAAATGGGGCTGGGGCGCCCGGCCATGCGATCCAGATCGCGATACGGCCGGCCGCTGGTATACCAGCGCTTCTCAAGCAGGTGCCACGAGGCATCCTCGCTTTCGCTGGAGTAGTCCGGAACCTCGGAATTCGTTGCGTCCTGGATCCAGCGATAGGCCTGCGAGCGGAAGATGCCGTTGCGCATCGGGAAGTCGAGGCCCGGTGCGGTGGCGTCGGCGGTGGCCACGGCCTTCAACGCCGGCGGCAACTCGCGCAGCGCAGCCCACGCAGTGAAACCACTGTAACGCCTGCCGAACATGCCGACTCGCCCGTCGCTCCAGCTCTGATGCGTGATCCAGTTGATGACCGCGGCCGCGTCCTTGCCATCATGTTCGAAGACCAGGACCTGGTCGGCGGCGGGACTGCGCACATAGGCCACCACACCGACATAGCCATGGGCCGCATTCTCGCGCTGGTCGCTGTTGGGATCATCGCCCAGGGTGAGTTCCAGCAGTGTCGGCAGGATCGCCGGTGCGTTGCGCGGGCGAATGACACGGGCCGCAAGCTCGGCGCCGTCGGGCGTCATGATGGTCACCTTGTCATCCACCACGTAACGGCGCTGGTCATCGGCGCGGATCAGCGCGCTCGCGGCGGTGGAGAAGTTGCGATAGGCGTCGAACGCCAGGTAGTCCCACACCAGTTCGATGGCGTGATTGGTGCTGATGCGCGGCTGCTGCCGCGCCCGGTCCAGCGAGTGCTGCAGCACCTCTCGGAACTGGTATACCGGACGCGCAAGCCAGCCGTTGAGCGTGAAGGCATCGAGGTCCGAGAGCTGCGGTACCGTCTGCTGGTAAGCTCGCGCAAAGGCCTCGGCAAAGGTCATCGGGCCCTGGGCCGCCTGTGAGCGGGCGCGAATATACAGATCAAAGACGACGGCCGCATGGATCGGCTTGCCGGTCTCCTGCGGGCGACGCCGCTCCAGCAGCGATTGGCGGGTCGTCCAGGCCGAATCGATACTGCCGGCGACCAGCTGCAACGCCGACAGGTTGTTCAGATAGCGGGATGCATCGGACTCCTGGTACACCGGCAACACCCGCACCGCGAGGTCGCGCATCGTGGCGGTGAGTCCCGCGTCATTGGTGCTCGCCGGTGCATGGAAATCCAGATCCTGAGGCTGCCCCTGCGCCTGTGCCAGGCCTGCAGTCAGCGCCAGCTCCAGAAGCAGCACCCACAGCATTGAGCGCCCGGATCTCATGGAGCCGCGTCCGGAGTCAACATTTTGGTTTCCACGGTCGGCGGCGGCCCGGTGTCGGTGAGTTTCACCAGGTGCACGACACGGCGGAACAGATGGTCCACGACCTGTGCCACCGGCCCGATGTGCACCACGGCGGTGTACTTGAGCTCATTTTCCAAAGCGTCCGAGACCCGCTCGAGAAACTCATCGGGGAGGGCCGAAAGTGCCCCGTCCATCAGCACCCAATTCGGCACGTGTACCACCACGCGCGCCAGGGCGACGGCGATCTGCTCCTCGGAATTCAGTTCCCGGTCCCAGCGGTGTACTTCGTCCAGGATCGGCAGCAGCCGCTTCAGTTTCATGCGCCGCAGGGCCTGCTCAAACGCCTCGGGCCTGAACTCGGTGATCTTCTGTGGATAGGCCAGAACTTCGCGCAGCGTACCGCGCGGCAGGTAGGGTGAGCCACGCGGCACGAACTGCACGACTTCGCTTTGTGGCCGGGTGATCTGGCCATGTCCCCAGGGCCACAGGCCCGCGAGGGCGCGGAACAGCTGGGTGCGATCGGTCCCGGGAGCGCCGGCGATGATCACGCGCTCGCCGGCGTGCACCACTACATGCGGTTCCTGCAGGCCATCCTCGCCCGCGCTGGATTGAATCACCAGGTTGTCAATCGTGACCGTGCCGGGATCGCCGTAGTGGTACTCGATCTTGGATTCATACAGTTGAGTGATGCGCGGATGCACCAGCGCATCACGGAAGCTCGCCACACGCAGCAGCGTGGCGCGCCAGTCGGCGATGGTGCTGAAATTGTCGACAAACCAGCGCAGCGAGGACTGAGCCTGAGTGAAGGCCGCCGCCGCCATCATCAGGCCACCGAAGGAAATCTTGCCCGTGAAGTACAGCGGCGCCGCCACCAGGATGGGCGCGATATTGGTCACCCAGCCAAAGCCCGCCGTCACCCAGGTCAGGCTGGTGAGACCGGAGACGATCCTGCGGGTGGCGGCCAGGACGTTGCCGAGGTGCGTCTCAACCCGGCGCAGTTCATCGGCTTCACCGCCCGCCAGGGTGATGTCATCCAGATGTTCATTGATTCGCACCAGCGCCACGCGCAGATCGGCCTCGCGCCCGTAGCGAAAGGCATTGCGGGCGATGAGCCCATGACCCACCCAATAACTGAGCAGAGAGCCGGTCAGGGCATAGATGATCGCGGCCCAGAGCATGAAGCCGGGTACGGCATAGTCGTGATCACCAATGCGGAAGACGAAGGCGCTGGATAGCACCCACAGCACCCCGGAGAAGGAAACCAGCAGGATGCTGGACTGCAGCAGCGCCAGTCCAAGATCTGACGTGAGCTCGCACAAATGTCGCGCGTCCTCGTGCATGCGCTGGTCAGGGTTATCCCCCATGGCGCCGGCATTGGCGAGCCAAAAGGCCCGTCGTGGCTGCAGCCAATGCTCCAACAGATCCTGCGCCAGGGCTTCGCGCAACTTCAGCTTCAGAGTTTCCCCGACCCAGCGCTGTGCCACATTGAGCACCGTCAGCCATCCGGCCAGGATGAAAAACACCCCCAGCTGCACCATGAAATCATGCAGGTCGCGGCGCGACAGCGCGTCGTAAAAGGGCTTGTTCCAGATGTTGAGGCGGATCTGCAGGTAGGCCGTGGCGCCAATGACCGCGAAGGCCGCGGCCAGCAGCGCAATCACCTTCTTGCCGACGCGGCCGGTAAAGGTGGCGCGCGTCAGCCCGGCGAGCTGGGATACCAGCCCGGCGTTGGTATCACCCGGGTCCTTGTCAGTCTCGGTCGCGCCGTCCATCGGGGCTTATAATGCATCATGAGCTGGCGCAGTGCCGCGCCGCTGGCGCCTCGGCACCGTCGGCCACGCAATTCAAGTGGCGTCATGCTGCGAATGCTGTAGGAATCTAACTCAGCGCATCGAATCGTGGCCCGCCGGGCTGCCCCGAACGGGCCACGTGGGTCGGGTCGGAATCTAAAGACGGACCCAGGCTCCGCCGCTCATGTGCCAGCCGTCACCGCGGCGTTCCCAGCGGTTGGGTGCCCAACGGTAGCCCGGGCGCGGGGCGGACCAGTGACCGCGCACCCACACGTGCCGGCCACCCACCCAGTTCCAGTAGCCGCCGAGCCAGACATAGCCGGCCACCGGGGGCGCGCCATACACCTCCACCTGCGGCGCGGGCGGCGCGATCGTGACAGCTCCCGTGTAATAGCCGCCGCCGGCGTAATAGCCACGGGCGGGAACGACGACGCAGGCGCTGACCGTCAGCGCCACGGCCGCTGCGAGGGCCAGATTGCGGAATTGACTTTCAAAGTTTCGCATGGGAGACCTCATGTGACATGACGCACCCCTGGCGCGCCTTGTTCGATTAAACGCAGGCCTCATCCGATCGTGCACGGGCAAGGTTCAAGATTTTGTAAGGTTTGCGCCCAGGGCGCGGCGGCGGGCCGCGGCGGCGCTGATGAAGGCCGCGTAGCTCCATGTCAAATCCCGGGCTGAACTTTGGACGCCGGTTTTCTGGTCAAACTGCTCGGCCAGGTCGCCGCTGGGGGGCGTGAAGGCGCGGACGGTATTGAGAAATGCATCACCACGCTGCAACCAGGGTTGCGCCCGTTCAGGAGTCATCCGGCAGGCGGCGAGGTAGCACAGCTGCGCCGCGCCCAGGGTCGAAAAGTAGTACGCCCCACCGGAATAATAGACATCCCCTGCATAGCGACCCATGGCCGGCCCCGATCCGACCGGCCGGTGCTCATTGATCGGGTACGCGTGGGCAAAGAGATCCTCGAGGCGCATCAGCGTCGCATGCATGCGCGGGTCCGCCGGCGAGTGGCGCCCTCCCGGCAGATCGGTATGGGCGGCCGCCAGGATCACGGCGATATCCAACTGCTTGGGTGAGGCGGCGCCGCTGTGCAGTGCCCGCGACCGGTAGTGGCCCTGGGTGCTGTCCCAGAATCCATCGAGCATCTTGTAGATGGATGCGCACGCCGGATCCTCGCCCAGCGCCGCCGCAGCGGTGCACAGCGTGTAGTAATGCAACCCCAGATCCTCTTCCCAGATGTCGTAGGAAGGTTCGGGCCAGTGGCGGCGGGTGTAATGAAGATCTGCCTGCAGCAGTCGTGTCGCCGCCTCGCGCAGGGTCGGCTCAAGCTTCGGGAGTGCCAGCCAGCGCGTCAGCGTCAGCGCCCGCGTGGCAATCCCGTCATGCTGCGGCCGCGGCCAAGTTGAAATGTCCAGCGTCCCATCGGCATTGAGGCGGGTTTCACCCCGTACGCGCTCGCCATGCACCTGCGCCAGATCCGCATCCAGGCGCAGGTACTGTACGAATTCGGGCTTGACGCGATCGCGCCACTGCGATTGTTCAACGAGCCTGCGACCATCGAGGTCATCCAGCCCCAGGCTGAAGTGCACGAACTGTTCAAACAGCTGCAGGGCTTCATCGCCCAGCGTGTCGCGTTCATAGAGCAGGCGCAGCGCATCCATCACCACCGCTGAATCACGGTACCAGTGGAAGAAGTAATCCGGATCCGGGTCATAGGAAGCGAGCACCGGAGAGGCCACGACGGAGCCGACATGGGCCTGGATGCTCTGTCCGAATCCCTGACGCTGCTTCAGAATGTCGGTAGCGGAGATGCCGCGCAGCATCCGATGCGCGCTGTGGTGGTACTGTGCCTCGACCCAATCCTCGAGACCAGCGCCGGCGGGCTGCTCCGGTGCGGTGTTCAACGGTGCGGACGCAATTGTGGGCTGCTGAAGCCCAGTTTGCGCAGGCCGTTCTGCACTTCAGGCACCGCCATGAACAGCCGCCACAACAGCCCGGAGCGATGGTTCTCGATCATGATGATGATGGGCCCCTGATCAATGGCCAGAAAGGTGTCCGCATACCAGCCGCGGGCTTCGCAGAAGGCATCCACGAAGCCGTAGCGTCCCCACACCTTGTTGCCGTAACGTCTCAGGAAATGGCGCATGGCGGCCAGGGATTCGTGGGGCGTGTACGGCACGCTTGCGAGCGCTGCGGTGGGTGAGAGGGTGCCATTGTCATTGGCCGGGTCGTGCGCGGCATAGCCGTCAGGGTCATCGCTGGCGGTCAGCCCCCAGCATTCAGCGCCGTAGCCCTGATGCCCGTGAGGATTCCTGGTGCAATGGGCGTGGTTGATGCGCACATGGGCAAGGTTCTGCTGCCAGTAGTCCGCATACCCGTCCTTGAGGCCATGCGGATCCAGGCCGCAGAAGGAGTAGTGGGTGAAGAACAGCGGACCACCAAAGGGCATGCCCAGCGGCAGCGGGATGTTGTAATAGGACTTGCCGTTGCGAAAGTCCCGGCCGGCGGCAAAACCGCGGTGATACACCAGTGGGTCCACGGCATAACGTGGCGCAGCCGCGGCCAGCACATAGGTGATGAGGCACTCATTCCAGCCGCGTATCTCATGGTCCATGGCCCAGCCATTGTTGGGACTCCAGTGCCAGTACAGCAGGCGCCGCTGGTCCTGGGTGAACCAGGTCCATTCCACATCTTCCCACAGGCCATTGGCACGACCGCGCAGCTGCGCCTCAGCTGCGCTGGCGGCGTCGAAATATTGCCGCGCGCACAGCAGTCCCATGCACAGGAAGGAGGTTTCAACCAGGTCCGCGCCATCATCCTTGCGGCCGAAAGGGATGGTGGCCCCGGTACGCCCATTCAGGAAGTGTGGAAACGCGCCGTGATAGCAGGGTGCCCGGGTGAGAACATCGAGCATGGCACTGATGCGGGTGACCGCCGCCTCACGCGTGACCCAGCCGCGTTCGACCGCCACGATGATGCACATCAGTCCAAAGCCGGTACCACCGGTGGCCGCAAGATCATCGACCGGCCCTGCGCTTCGGGTGCGCCGGTCGGGCGCCAGGCCGCTGACCGGGTGTCCGCCTTCCCAGAAGAAGCGGAAGGTCTGCCGTTGCACCGCCTCGAGCAGCTCGTCATCGGCCAGGGCGGCTAGCCCGGCCGTGCCCGGGGTGCGGGCGCGGCGGGGGGAACGTGCGGACCTGGCGGCAGATGGCTTGGTCACCGTGGGCATCCTGTATCCTAGGGGCTCATTTTACTGCATGCGCCGGAGCGGCATTGATGAGCCGTATCGAGACCCTGATCGCCAGCATGACCCTGGCTGAGAAGCTTGGCCAGCTGACCATGACCGCCTCCTCATTCACGGTCACCGGGCCGGTCATTGCCGGTGACTCCACCGAGTCCATCAGAAGCGGTGCTATCGGCAATCTGCTGAACATGGTGGGGCCAGGTCCGGTGCGCGACATGCAGCGTCTGGCGGTGGAAGAGTCGCGGCTGAAGATCCCGCTGCTGATCGGGCTCGACATCATTCACGGCCATCGTTGCCTGTTCCCGGTGCCGTTGGCCGAGGCGGGGATCTTTGATGCGGTGCTGTGGGAGGCCACGGCACGCGAAGCTGCCATTGAAGGCGCCGCCGACGGTCTGGCGATGACCTTCGCACCCATGCTTGATGTGTCGCGCGATCCACGCTGGGGTCGCACGGTGGAAGGCTCAGGCGAGGATTCGTTCCTGGCGGTTGAAATGGCGGCCGCCAAGGTACGCGGCTATCAGGGCGCGGACCTCGCGGCAGCGGACGCACTGGCGGCCTGTGCCAAACATTTCGTCGCCTATGCGCCGGTGGCGGCGGGTCGCGAGTACGCGTCGGTGGACATCTCCGAACGGACCTTGCATGAGGTACATCTGCCGCCGTTCGAGGCCGCCGTGCGGGCCGGGGTCGCCACCATCATGCCGGCCTTCACCGACCTTGCGGGCATTCCGATGACCGCCCACACGGCGCTGCTGCGCGATTGGCTGCGCGGACGCACTGGCTTTGAAGGCGTCATCGTCAGCGACTACAACGCCATCCGCGAGCTGCTCAATCATGGCGTGGCGGAGGACCTGCCGGAGGCTGCGGCGCTCGCCCTGAATGCCGGCGTTGACATCGACATGATGGCCGACGCCTATCGCCATGGGCTGCCGATCGCACTCGAACGCGGCCTGGTCACCATGGATCAGATTGATATGGCCGTGCGGCGGGTGCTGCGCCTGAAGGAGATGCTGGGGCTGTTCGATGATCCCTACGGCCGCTGCCACACCCACGAGTCTGCCGCTACCATCGCCCGGCGGCGCGCCCTGGCGCGCAAGGTAGGCGCGCAGTCGCTGGTGCTGCTGAAAAATGCCCACCAGGTCCTGCCGTTCAGGACGCCACTGAAGTCACTGGCCCTGATCGGTCCTCTGGCCGATGCCGCCGAGGAAATGCGCGGACCGTGGTGGGCCGCCGGGGTAGCCGCGAACCACGTCAGCGTCCTCAGCGGACTGCGTGCCGCGTTGCCGGATGCGAAGGTGACGCATGCGCCCGGTGTCAACATCGAGAACGATGACACCTCCGGGATCGCAGCAGCGATGGCGCTGGTAGACCAGGCCGACAGCATCCTGCTGTGCCTGGGTGAGGCCGCAGTGATGAGCGGGGAGGCGGCGAGCCGCGTGCATCTGGGCCTGCCGGGAGCGCAGGCGACGCTGGCCACGGCGGTGCTCACGCGCGCGCACTTCCTGGGCAAGCCCTGCGCAGCGGTGCTGTTCTCGGGACGGCCGCTGACGGTGCCCGAGTTGGTGGACCAGTGTGACGCGGTGATCGCGGCCTGGTTTCCGGGCTGTGAGGCCGGTAATGCCGTCGCGGATGTGGTGCTGGGCAAGGTTTCGCCCAGCGGCCGCACGGTGATCTCCTGGCCGCGCTCGGTCGGACAGATCCCAATATTCTACAGCGAGCGACGCAGTGGTCGCCCCGCCAACCCGGACGACAAGTTCACCAGCAAGTACCTGGACTCGCCCAACGAGCCGCTGTTCCCCTTCGGCCACGGACTCACCTATGGCGCTTTTCGCTATTCGAACCTGCGGGTGTCACCGCAGGGCGTGAATGTGCATGGGACGATCCAGGTGCAGGTTGACCTCACCAATGAGGGCGGGCGCACGGCGTGCGAGACGGTTTTTGTATTCACACACGATGTCGTCGCCTCGGTCTCGCGCCCGTTGCTGCAGCTGGCCGGATTCGCCCGGCTGGAACTCGCGCCCGGCAAAACCGCTACGGTCAGCATCGCGGTGCCCGCGCAGCGACTGCAGTTTCTGGGAGCGGACCTCAGCCCGGTGTTCGAACCGGGAGTGGTGGAGATACTGGTGGGGCCCAGGGCGAACCGTGCCGATCTTCTGGTCGGCACGGTGCTCATGCAGGCCCTCTAGCGCTCAACGTTATTTCGGAAACTTCAGGAAGATGGCGTCGACCGCGGCGCGAATGCGTTGCGCAGCGGCATCGCCGCTCAGGCCGTTGAGGCTCTGTTCGGCCGAGGCATGCCAGATCGGCATGCGCGAGGCCGCGTCATATAGATCCACCGTGATGTAGCTTTGGTGGTAGACATAGGGCTCGCCCCAGCCCAGGCCCCAACCGGGTCCCCAGCGTCGGCCCCAGTATCCGGCGCCGTAAACCCAGCCATCGGGGTAGACCGCGTCCACATCGCTCGACATGCCTATGCCGTAACCGATCTGGCACTGGGCGGCCGGCGCCGGCGCATCCACCAGGGTAATCCCGGCACTCTTGAGGTTCGCCGCGATGGCATCGCGCAGCCGGGCCTCATTCAATGGATTGGCGATGGTGTTGCGCAAGGGGCTGTTACCCCTGAAGCCACCGGCCCAGGCCACGGACTGGCAGTGCACCGTGGCCAGAAGCTGGGAGTTCTGATCGGTCCTGACCGGAATGCCCGTGCAACCGGCCAGCGCCATGCCGGCCACCACTGGGATGAAAACAGTAAGCCTGTTCATGACTTTACTCCTGCCAAAATCGACACCCGACGGGGGCTTAACGTTCCGGCGCCCGCCACGTTGACCTGCTGGCCACCCAAGCGTACCCCCTGGCCGGTGTCGGCGGCCAGGGTGAGTGAGCGAATTGAACATCTGCCGTGTGGGCAGCGCGCGCGATTGCTGAAGTTCGTCGGCGCGCTATAACGAATTTCTGGCCGTTCGCAGCGCTTAGTGCGCTGGTCCGTGATCGGGGGCTCTGGTGAGATGGCCCACACCCTGTCACGGAGTCCACTGATCATGATCTCGACAGCACGCTCCCGATCAATCTTCGCGCGCGCCGGGAGATCGGTTGCGCTTCTGGCGCTGCCGACGCTGAGCTGGGCCCAGGAGTCGCCCTTCCTGACCGGCGCCACGGCGCTTCAGACCAATATCCTGGCGTGGATGACGCCGATTGCGATCATTCTCGTCATGATCCTGGGCGGCATGGCCATGGCAAACCGAATTTCATGGGCGTGGTGCCTTTGTGCGATTTTGGGGATAGCCATCGTATTTGGCGCCCCTCAGATAGTCACTTGGGTGCGCTCGCTGTTCGGCGTTTGACGGCCGCCATGACGCTGAATGCTACCGGGTTCAAAACGGACACCCTGTTTGTGGGTGCGACCCGACCACCCATGCGGTGGGGCGTAACCTACGCGGCGCAGATTTTCAATCTGGTCTTTACCCTCGAACTGTTCCTGGCCAGTCGCAACCTGCTGGCACTGTTGCTGGCGCTGCCGATCCACGGGGTGTGCGCACTGCTGTGCGCCCACGATGCACGATTCTTTGATCTGCTGCTGCTGTGGGCGCGCACGCGGCTGCCGACCCTGCTCGGCAACGGCCTGTATTGGAGGGCGTCCAGTTATTGTCCCTTGGCCCTCGCGCTCGGCCGGCGGCAGAGGCAAGCGCCGACGCCCTACACGGTGGTCGTCCCACGGGCGGAGTGCGCCTGAATGGCACTGCGCAGCGCGGCACGGATCCGGCGCGAATGGCATACCTCCAGCCACGTGCCCTACCTCGCGCACGTCTCTGAAAACATCATCAGCACCCGCGCGGGCGACTACGTTCAGGTGTTCCGCCTCGGGGGACTGGGATTCGAAACGGCAGATGACGCGCGGCTCAACAACTGGCATGAGCGGCTGAATGTGTTGTGGCGCAATCTGGCCAGTCCACATGTCGCCCTGTGGACGCACGTGGTTCGCCGACGCGAACGGATCATGGCCGCCGCGCCCGAGACGGGCTTTGCCGGAAGCCTGAACACCCGCTACCGGCAGCAGCTTTCCGGGGAGAAGCTGATGCTTAATGAATTGTATCTGACCGTGGTGTTTCGACCGGTGGTGGGGGCGGCGCCGGGCCTGCTGGCCCGACTGCTGTCAGGTTCTGGCGGCAGCGAGACCGGCGCTGCCGAGGCCGTCGATGATTGCGAGAAGCTTGCCAGGACCGTGGCAGCGACACTTCAGGAGTGCGATCCCGAGCGCCTCGGTCTGTACCGCAGCGGGCCCCATGCGCGCTCCCGCGTGCTGGAATTTCTCGCGTTGCTGCTGGATGGTGAGCGCCAGCCGATGCCATTGCCGCGCGCGCCGCTGACGCAGGTATTGGCGACGGCCCGGTGTTTCATCGGCAACGAATGCATCGAGTATCGCCAGCCTGCGGGCACGCGCGTCGCTGCGGTGCTGGGCGTGAAGGAGTATCCCACGCCGACGGTCGTGGGCATGTTCGACCGCTTGCTGTCGGCACCCTTTGCCTTCGTTCTCACCCAGTCCTTTGCCTTTTTGTCGAAGCCCGCGGCACAGGGTCTGCTGCAGCGTCAGTACAACCGCATGACCAATGCCGGGGACTTCTCGATCTCCCAGGCGCAGGAACTGAAGGTGGCTCTGGATGCCCTCACCAGCAGCGAGTTCGTGATGGGAGATCACCATCTGACGCTGCAGGTATTTGCCGACGCCGGCGAGGATGGGACCCAGGCCGCGCTGCAGCGGCGCTTCCGCATCCTCAATGACCATGTCGCTCTGGCCCGCAGCCTGCTCGCCGATTCCGGCATGGTGGTTGCGCGGGAGGATCTGGGACTGGAGGCTGCCTACTGGGCGCAGCTGCCCGGCCATTTCAGCATGCGCACCCGCAAGGCGCCGGTTACCTCACGGAATTTCTGCGCCATGGCGCCGTTTCACAACCACCCGGCGGGCAGGGCGACGGGCAACCACTGGGGCGATGCGCTGGCACTGTTCGTGACCAGCGCCGGGTCGGCGTATCACTTTTCATTGCACGCCGGCGATCCTAAGGATCCGGACGGTGGCAGTCGCAAGGACACGGGCCACACTTTGATCTGTGGTCCGACCGGGTCTGGCAAAACCGTATTGATCGGCTTTCTGCTGAGCATGCTGGCGCGCCAGGGAGCCACCCAGATTGTGTTCGACAAGGATCATGGCCTGGAGATTCTGGTGCGCGCCCTGGGTGGCCGGTACCTGCCATTGCGTAATGGAGTGACGACAGGTTGCAACCCGTTGCAGCTGCCTGAGCACCCTGACAATGAGGCGTTCCTGAAGGCCTGGCTGCGCGTGCTGGCCCGGCCGGCTGCCGGACGCGCGCTGGTGGTGCGCGAGGAAGCGGACCTGGACCAGGCGCTGAAGGGAACGCTGGCGCTGGAAGTCCCCGCGCGCTGTCTGTCGCGACTGGTGGAGTTTCTGGATGCCACCGAACCGGAAGGGGTTCATGGGCGACTGTCCCGATGGTGTCGCAGTACCGGCGGGGATCTTGCCTGGGTGTTCGACAATGCAACGGATCGCGTCGCGCCGTTTCTGTCCGGATCGCCGCTGGTGGGTTTTGATGTCACTGACTTTCTGGACCAGGAGGCGATCCGCGCGCCGTTGACGCTTTATCTATTTCACCTGGTGCGCCGCATGCTCGATGGCCGGCCACTGGTGTGCTGGATGGACGAATTCTGGAGGTTGCTCGCGGATCGGGCCTTCGAGGGGTTCGCCACCGATGGCCCCAGAACCTGGCGCAAGCTCAATGGCGCCATGTGCCTGGCGACGCAAAGCGTCAGCGACGTGCTCGCGGCCTCCATCAGCCGCACCCTCATCGAGCAGACACCGACCAAAATCTTTTTCCCGAATCCTGAAGGCTCGCGCGCTGAGTATGTCGAGGGGCTCGGACTCTCCGAGCGCGAGTTCCGGCTCATCAAGGAGCAACTGACCGTGGGTTCGCGGCAGTTCCTGGTGCGGCAGGGCAATCAAAGTGTCGTGTGCCAACTGGACCTGAAGGGTCTGCACGGCGAGCTGGCGGTGATATCCGGCCGCGCCCGCTCGGTCGAGCGCCTGCACACGCTCATGGAGCGGTTGGGTTCTGACCCGGAGCAATGGTTGCCGACCTTCATGGCAGAAGCCACATCATCCAACGCATGACCAGAAGGAGTTCTTCAATGAAGATTTGCCGTGCGCGTCGGTTCGGTCTGCTGGCGTTTGTACTGCTGGGTGCGGCGCCCGCCGCCCACGCGCAGTGGGCTGTCATCGACGTCTCCGCGATCGCCCAGTTGATGCAGCAGGTGCAGACGCTGGATCAGGCCCTGACGACGGCCCGCGGGCAGCTGTCGCAGGCACAACAGGAATTTCAAGCCATCACCGGCCCTCGGGGAATGCAGAATCTGTTGTCCGGAACCGTGCGCAATTATCTGCCCGCCAATATCGCAGACCTCACCGACTCCCTGTCACAGGTCAACTCCGGTTATTCCAGCTTGTCCACGGCCATACAGGCGGCGGTACAGGGGAATGCGGTCCTGACACCGCAGCAGCTGGCCTCTCTGCCGGCGGATCAGCAGGCGCGGATTTCGGCCTGGCGCTCCACCATTGCTCTGCTGCAGGGGATTTCCAGCGCGGCGCTGAGCAACTCAAGCGGGCGGTTTGCTTCCCTGCAGCAGCTGATCGGTGCGATTGCTGGCGCATCGGATCAAAAGGCGGCGCTGGATCTGCAGGCCCGGATCGGGGCCGAGGCGGCAATGCTGCAGAACGAACAGACCAAGCTGCAGTCGCTGTATCAGGCGGCACAGGCCCAGCAATGGGCCAACAGGCAGCAGGATCGTGAGGCGGCGATCGCGGGCCACGGCCGGTTCGCTGCGCGCTTCGAGCCCACTCCCTAGCCTGGCCCAGCAAGCGGAGCGCGCCATGGGATTCTTTGCCACCTTTTCCAACTGGCTGGACGGACAGCTGGCGAGCTACATCGGCAGCAATACGGCACGCCTGTCGGCGGCGCTGGAGCCGGCCCTCGTGACCCTGGGGTCCCTATACGTGATGTTCTGGGGCTATCTGCAGCTGACTGGAAAAATCGAAGAACCGTTCATCACTGGGCTACGCCGAATCATCCTGTTGGTGGTCGTCATGGGCGGGGCCCTGCAGTTATGGCTGTACAACGCGGTCATCGTCGACACCTTTTATAACGCGCCTGCGCAGCTGGCCGCCGCCGTGGCAGGTGCGGCATCACCCGTCAGTACTCTTGATGTCGTGTGGCAGGCGGCCGGAACGGTCGCCGGGGAGCTGTGGAATCGCGGCAGCATCTGGAACAACGAAGTCGGGTTCTACATCGCCGGGGTGCTGGTGTGGATCATCATGGGACTGGTGTGCTGCTATGCCATGTTCCTCATCGCCCTGTCGAAAATCGCGCTGGCCGTGTTGCTGGCGCTGGGGCCACTGTTCATCATTTTCCGTCTGTTCGAGAGTACCCGCCGGCTGTTTGATGCCTGGCTGATGCAGCTTGCGAACTATGGATTCATCACCGTACTGACCGTGTTGCTCAGCGCACTGCTGCTGAATCTGATCCAAAGCTATGCCACGCAGACCGCGGCGCGCGGCTCGGCACTGGCAACGGTCGATGCCCTCGACATGCTGCTGGCGGCCGCCATCGTGCTGCTGGTGCTGCGGCAGATCATGCCCATTGCCGCCAGTCTCGCCGGTGGCAGCTCCCTGAGTACCATGGGCGCCTGGAGCCGCGGCGTTGGAGGTTTCATGCGCACTTTGCCCGGCCGGATCATTCGCTGAAGGAGGCTCTGATGTTGAGCAACTGCCGCATTGCATTGATGAGTGGGCTGCTGGTGGTCCTGGCCGCATTGGGTGGCTGCACGGGGACGCGGGCGCCGAAGGTTCAGTGCGAGTCGAATCTGCGCCCCATCAATCCGGCGAATCTTGAGCGCCCGCAGCCATGAATGCCGCCGCTGACCTGGCCGGTTACTGGCAGGAGAGCGCCTCCTGGGAGGCGGACCGGATCCGGCAATGGCGTGAGTCCGCGCGCATTTGGCGCTGGGTGGCCGCGGCGGGGTGGAGCTGTGCACTGGGTATGGTCGCGGCGCTGGTGGTGATGATGCCTTTGAAACGGGTCGAGCCCTATGTGATCCGCGTCGACAGTTCCACCGGAATCGTCGACGTCGTGCCACAGTACGATGGTCGGGCCCAGCCTTCACAGATCGTGACGCGCTATCTGCTCAGCCACTACCTCAGCGTCTGCCAGCGCTTCAACTTCGCCATGGCGGAAAGCGACTACGCCGAATGCGGTGCCTTTCAATCGGCGCAGCGCAATCAGCTCTGGTACGCGCAGTGGAAGCGCAGCAATCCGGAGTCGCCGCTGAACCTGTACAAGGACGGCACGACGGTTCAGGCGCGTGTGACCTCGGTGACATTTCTGAAGGAAGCCGACCGTGATCCGGGACTGGCGCAGGTACGCTACGTCAGACGCGTGCAGCCGGCGGGGGAGGGAGCCGAGACGTTCAGCCACTGGATCGCTTCGATCCGCTACGACTATGCGCAGCCGGCCCGGGATGCCCGCCAGCGCAGCCTGAATCCCCTGGGATTCCGGATCGTGGATTTCCACACGGAGCAGGAGGCGGGTCAATGAAGTCACGCTGGTGTTGTGCAGCGACGCTGGTCTGTAGCGCCTGGTTGGCATTGGCCGTGTCGGGAAGCGTTGCGGCCGAAGTCCTGCCCGCCGCCGCCGGGCTGGATTCACGTGTCCGCGTGGCTGACTATGACCCAGGCCAGGTCTACGTACTGCATGCCAGAGTGGGCTACCAGATCGACATTCAGTTTGATCCCGAGGAATCCTTCGTGGGCCTGGCGGCCGGTGATATCGAAGGCCTGGCATTTCAAGCGCAGGGCAGCCATCTGTTCCTGAAGCCCAGGGCGCCGGGCGTAGTCACGAATCTCACGGTGGTGACTTCCAAACGCCAGTACCAGTTTGACTACTCGGTGCCGGCACCCGGGGCCGGATCGTTGCCCGCCGCCATGTACGTCGTGCGCTTCCGCTATCCACACAGTGTGGCGGCCGCCGCCGCCGCGACCCAGGCTGAACGGAATCTGGAGCAGCGCCTGCAACAGGCGCCCGAAGCCCGCTCGCGCAATACGGATTACTGGTTCTGCGGTACGGACCTGTTGCGTCCCGCGGCCGCCTGGGACGACGGCGTGCAGACGCATCTGTTGTTTGGCCTGCGCGCCGAACAGCCGGCCATATTCGTGCGCAATGATGATGGCAGCGAATCGCTGCTCAACTTCAGCATCGAGTCGGGCGAGGTGATCATCCATCGCGTTGCCCGACGCCTGATTCTGCGGCGCGGCGCTTTGACCGGCTGCATTGTCAATAAAGGCTTTTCCGGGACCGGGGAGCGTCTGCCATCGGGGACGATCGCGCCGGAGGTGCAACGTACGTCCCGACAGGCACCGTGATGAAAACCCCGGCAACAGGCTCGAGTGCCGGTGATGACCTGGTCGGCGACCGCGGGGTGGCCTCAATGGCGCGTGCCCGTTCGCTGCAATCACGACTGAGTAGCACGCTCGCGATGCTGCTGTGTGGTGGTCTCGGCGTCGGTCTGCTCGTCTGGTACTACGCAGGGGTCCTGCACCACCGCAGCGAGGCGACCGGCCGGCAAAACTCCGCGCCGGGCGTCATGGCAGATAGTTCCTTGCCGCCCCTGGGCATGATCCGCGATCCGCTCGCTCCTGCAACTGCGGCCGCGGGGCCACTGACGCCGGCATCGGCTCCACTTCAGGTAGACCTGATGCCTGCCGCACTGCCGCTGATGCCGGCAACTGCCGCCGAGGATTTGTCGTCGGCCCCGGCGTCCCAGAACGCCGTGGCTGATCGGCGCCTGGCCGGTCCCGCATTCGCCGGCACCTCGGGCCAGATCGGGGCTGAGGTCCATGACAGCGCGGGCGCGGCAGACTCCGGGCCGCTGGCGGGACTTCTGACTCCCACCGCGATGCCGGCAGCCAGGGCCAGCGAGTTGCCCACGCAGCGCCTGCTGCTGGCCAAGGGGGCCTTTATCGACTGCACACTGGAGACCGCGATTGACTCTTCGCTGCCGGGAATGACCACGTGCATCACGGCGACGGATACCTTCGGTGTCGATGGTAAAGTCGTGTTGTTGGAGCGAGGTTCGAAGCTCATCGGAGAGACTCGCGGCCAGGTGCAGCAGGGGGCTGCGCGATTGTTCGTGCTGTGGACCGAGGCGCGCACTCCGACAGGCGTCGTCGTGCCCCTGGCATCGCCCGGCACCGATTCTCTGGGTCGTTCGGGCCTGGATGGCGAGGTGGATCGGCATTTCTGGCAACGCTTCGGGGCCGCCATCCTGGTCTCGATGGTGGATGGAGCGGCCCAGGCGGCTGAGCACTCTTCAACCGTGATCTATGACACGTCCACCTCGCAGAATGTCGCCACAGAGGCGTTGAAGGGCTCCATCGGCATTGCTCCGACCATCACCAAGCACCAGGGAGATCGCATTCAGATCCTGGTCGCGCGCGACCTGGATTTCCGGCAGGTGTACGAGTTGCGTGATTTGGTGAGCTCCCATCAGTAGCGAAGCGGCTGCGATACAGCTGGAGCACTCGGCGCTTGCGCTCACCCTGCGGGACCTTGAGCCCATCCTGGCCGCAGAAGGGGTGACGGAACTGTGCATCAACCGGCCCGGCGAGGCCTTCGTCGAATCCGCCCGTGGCTGGCAGAAAGTGCCATTGGCATTTGCGGGCTTCGACTGGTGTCTGCGACTGTGCAAGCTGGTCGCCAATGCAACCCAGCAGCGCATCGATGAGCAGTCGCCGCTACTGTCGGCATCCCTCCCCGGCGGGGAGAGGATTCAGGTGGTCATGCCGCCGGCGACCCTCGCGCGCACGGTCTCCATCACCATCCGCAAACCGGCGCCGCGTTCCTGGTCGTTGGATGAACTCGCACAGCAGGGGATCTTCGCAGGCACACGGCACTGCGCCGCCGCAGTTGATCCGCTGGAACAACAGCTGGTGGCGCTGCTGGCAAAGCGTGACTACGTTGGCTTCATGCGTCTGGCGGTCATCAGTCGGCGCAATATCCTGGTCTCAGGACCCACGGGTTCCGGCAAGACCACCTGGACCAAGGCCCTGATCCGGGAAATCCCGGCGCAGGAGCGCCTGATCAGCATCGAAGATGCTCAGGAGCTGGTGCTCGACCATCACCCGAATCATGTGCGTCTGTTCTACAGCAAAGGTGGACAGGGCCGCAGCCGCGTCACCCCCAAACAATTGCTGGAGGCGTGTCTGCGCATGAAACCCGATCGCATCCTGCTGGCGGAACTGCGCGCCGAGGAAGCCTTCGACTACCTGCGCAATGTGAACTCAGGACACCCCGGATCCATAACCAGTCTTCACGCGGCCTCCGCCGATCTGGCCTTCGAACAGCTGGTATTGCTGGTGAAGCAGAACGAAGCGGGGCGGGAAATGTCACGCGAGGACATCCGTCAGCTGCTCGGAACATTGGTGGACGTGGTGATCCAGTTCGCCGTGCAGGGCCATGTCCGTTACATCAAGGAAATCTGGTACGGGCCGGCGCGTAAATCAGTGGACCACCACTTGGAGTTGAACCAACGACCTACCGCTTAGGAGACGGCGTTGCCGGTCGGCCCAGCACCCTGCTAACGCGCCCCGGCGTGTACTAGAGCATCGGCAATATCAGGACGATTCTTGGCGCGAGCGGCCTGCAATGGCGTCACCCCCGAATCATCCGCAGCGTTGGGATCCGCACCTCGCCGCAACAGGTCCAGTACGGCATTCAAACGACCCTGCAATACGGCTAACATCAGTGCGGTGCGCCCGTCGGTATCTCTGGTATCAATCGGCCTTGCTGCATCAGGTGCCCTTTCAGGTGCCGATGAATCACCCGCCCCAGCGTCACGGCTGGTCTGTGCTGCAGCATTGGCTGTGGGGGCGCCCGGTGCGCGCAGTACACGCATGCCGGTCACGGACACCTGCTCGCTGGCGCCGGAAGCCGCCCGAGCTGTCGTCGCGGACTCTGCCGCGTCAGGTCGTGGTGCCGCGAGCCTCGCTGGCACGTGGAAATGAGGTGCCGGTACCGTTGCGGGAACGTTCATGGTCGTCGGGGCCGACTCACCCGTTGCGACTGCGGCCGTTCCCGAGAGCCGTGAGGGCTCGGGCCGCTTTAGCTCCGATACTGCCGATGGGGGTGACATTGGAAGAGTCTCCGGTGGCGCGGCCGGGCGCAAATACTGGGGCCCGATCAACAGGCCGGCGAGCGCAGCTGCCGCAAGTGATCCCACTAGCACAGGTCGCCGCCACGTCGCACGTGAGAGTCTAGTGACTCTTGTAATCCAGCCAAGGGCAGGCGAACACACTGAGTGTATGCTCCAACCGGTTCTCAGCGTCAGCGAGCGATTTGTGGCAACCCGCAATGAATGTTCCAGTATTGCCCGGCGCGTCTTCGCGCTGGGCCGACTCGGGTCTTGAGCAGAACTCTTGCGATACAGCGCCTCGAGGTCATCTGCGGCATCATCCGGTGGCGGAGTGTCGTTCATACGTACTCCTTGAGTAGCTCGCGCAGCTTGCTACGTGCGTATCGGAGGCGGCTCTTGGCCGTCTCGAAGCTGCAAGCCGTGACAACTGCGATCTCATCAACAGTTAACTCCCCCTCGACGTGCAGCAAAAATGCCTCGCGTTGCTCCGCCGATAACGCCTCCACTGCTCCATTGAGCGCTTCCGCCTGCTGGTATGCGACGGCCAAAGCCTGCGGCCCGTGTTGCGGATCGTCGATCAATTGAACCGCCGCTGGATCGTCCTCAGGCCCTAAAGCCTCAAGGCTCACTTGGGAACGGTTGGCCCGCAAGGCGTCGACCATCCGGTTGTGTGCAATGGTGAACAGCCAGGTCGAGAATCGGGCGCTGGGCTGGTAGCGCGTCGCCTCGCGCGCCACCGAAAACCACACTTCCTGCATCAACTCATCGGCAATTGCTGCGTTGTGAACGCTGCGCTCCAGGTAGCGCCAAACGCGCAACTCATGTCTTTCATAGAGCGCTTCAAATGACTTCGCATCCCCGCCGGCATAGCGCCGCATCAATACTTCGTCGCTCAATGGCGCTGCATCCATGAACCGAACTATGACAGCTATTGGCGGGCTAGTTCCAAGCACTCATCCTGGAGGGTCTGGCACGTACTGCCAATTCGAGGAACCGGGAAATGGGTCGCCCGGAGGCGGTTCCGGCAAAACAGGCGCGGGGCGCCGAATGATCCCCATCGCCACCAAATTGTCGAGACTATCGTAATGAATGCGTATGAGTTCATTCGGCTTTGGCTGCAATCTAACGAAGTCAGTATGACTCACATAGGAGTACTCGCGTTCGCCATGCCCTGTGCCAAGCTTCAACTCGGGAATCGGACTCGTGGGCGGCGGTGCCCTCGTGACCCTCTGCCCAGTCACTACAACCGCACTGCTCGCATCTGAATCGGCTGCCGACGCAGCGGGGGCATTGACCGCTCTGGGAGGCTCAACGCCGGCGGTTGGTCCGTCGCTCATGCGCTCTTGCGGTGCGACATTCAGCGGCGGCTGTTGCTCTCGAAACATCGCCACGCCGATAACGCCGACGTTGGCCGGCCTACCAGTGCGCGCTGCGTAGGAATTTGGGAGCGATGTAAATGTGAACACAGCGACATCGGAATCGCTCTTGCGCCAACCGCTGATTTGATAGTGCTCGCGCGGGTCAAGGACATAGCCGGCCTGATCCCAGGCGGCAGTTTCGCCCGAGACCACATTTACGCCATCGACCGAAGCCACGACGAGCAGCCTCTCCCCCAGCCGATTTCGGATGTCAATCGCATAGCGGGCCCCGGGCACTCCCGCAATCCAGTACTCACCTCGATATCGGTGCAGTGCCAGCGGGACTCCGGTGTCTCGATCTATGACGGAGATATTTCCGATTCCGCCCACACCCTGCGCGGCGCCTATCGATGTCGTCGTCATCAGAACGATTGCGACTAAAATGCGGACCATCTCAGCTCCTCAAATAGTTCACCTAGGAACTTAAACGAGACCGGCCGGCCAACGGGGTTAGCCGTCAATCAAGAAAATAGTACGCGCTCGCGGCAGAAATTGGTCGTTATGGCAAATGCTGCATGCGTCGACAGCGCCCGGATCGATCCGGATATGGCGCGGCCCCCGAGCCGAACTGACCTGATGGCCTTCTTCGGTCCACTGGTGATTTAGGAAGATGAGGTGTTTGACCGGCCCCAAGTGGCACGCGGATCGGAATTGGCTAGCAGATCGATACCAGCGCACGACTTAACATCATCAGCCCACGAGAAGCTGAGTCGTGACGCGGGTCCTGCGCGGGCGGCGCTCTCATGCAGCAAGCGGCAAGCCCTTAATCCAGCCCAGCCGCAGCTGCGCGTCGGATAAACGCTCAGCGATAGCCGTAGCGGATGCGCTGAAATCGGCGCTGCGCCTGCTCCCTGCGCAGATCCTCCTCGAGCTTGCGCATGTCATCCAGCGCACGGCGGCGCTCCCGGCACAGGCGCTCGAAATCACTCTCCATTCCGCCGTCGGCTGAGCCACACGCGGGCGACACAGCCCACATTGCGGTATCGCCGGCATCCATGGATCGATCCATCAGCGTTTTCATGGGCGGTCACACTATTCCGTTGAGGCACGAGACCCCTACAGGTGCACATCATGCGCGCGTTGGAAGCGCATGCAGGTGTCGCCAAGTACCGCCAGGCGGGAGTAGCGACGCCTATGCTCCGCCGTGAGTGAAACTGACCAGTGATGCCAGCGAGTGACAGATTTGGGCAGCTCCGCTCAAGCGTGTCGGGTGAGCGACACAATGCCTCAACGAGGATCGTCCGCTTGGCGGATCATCCCGCCAGGAACGGCAGCAACTGCGCCAGCGTCTCCTGAGGATGCGTCTCCTGGAAGGCGTGGCCGCCCGGCATCGCCGCCCCCGTAACTTGCGCACCGCGCTCTTTCCAGATCCCCAGCACGTCATACATGCGCCCCATGGCCCCATCCTTGGCCCACAACACATGCAGCGGGCAGGAGATCTTCTTGCCCAGGTCCGCTTCGTCAAACTGCATGTCGATGCCGGCCGAGGCGCGATAGTCCTCACACATTCCGTGCACGGCGGCCGGATCCTTCATCACGCGCAGGTACTCCGCGCGCAACTCGGGCGGCGCGCCGCCACCGACATAGCCCTGCAGATTCGCATTGATGATGTTCTCCGGGAAAGGCGCAGGGCGGATGAACAGGAACCAGTGAAAGTAGGCATCGACGAAAGCCTTGGTCAAGTGCGTGTACAGGTAATACGTGGGGACGATGTCGAGCACGGACATGCGCGTGACCGCCTCCGGATGATCGAGAGCGAGACGATGCGCGACGCGACCGCCGCGGTCGTGCCCGACAACGGCAAAGCGGCCGAAACCGAAATGGCGCATCAGTTCTACCGCGTCCTGCGCCATGGTTCGCTTGGAATAGTTGATGTGCTGGTCGCCGTCTGGCGGCTTGCTGCTGTCGCCGTAGCCACGCAGGTCCTGGGCCACGACGGTGTATTTTTGCGCCAACTCCGGCGCCACGCGATACCAGGACAGGTGTGTCAGCGGCGCGCCGTGGAGCAGCAGCAGCGGCGGACCATTGCCGCCGACGACCGTATGCAGCAATGCGCCGCTGGTCTTGACCTTGTCCACCTTGAAGCCCGGCAGCAGACGCGCATCGGCTGGGCCGGCATCCGCGGCACCGGCGTCCGCCGCGCGAGCTTTGCGGCTCGACGCGAGCATTGCGCCGGTGGAAAGAGCCAGCCCCGCGCGCAGCACGTCGCGCCGGCTGGTCGGTACGTCGTCGGGGCCCGGATTTGACGCAGAACATGGCTGGCGCATAGGTCCCTCTCGATGGTCGTTTCGGCCATGGTAGAATGACTGGTGCGGGAAGGGAACTCCGGTTGCGATCATGGTCGCGTCCGTGCCTGCCAATGCTGGGGGCTTTGCGGGAGAATCGAGTTGCGTCGCGGCGGGTGGTCGGCCGTCCTAGTACTGATTCTGGCACAAGCCGCTGCGCATATTGCGATCGGCGCGGAAACGGGCGCCGTTGCGGACGCCGCGATGAACGGCGACCTGCCGGTCATGTATGCGCTGTTGAAGAGCGGCGCGGACGCCAACGCCCGCGGCTACTTTGGCACACCGCCGTTACATTGGCGCGTGCGCGTGGATGACCTTGAGGCGGTGAAACGGCTGCTGAAGGCAGGGGCCGATCCCAACGGCCTGACCGAGCGCGGCGTCAGTCCGCTCAGCCTCGCCATTGCCAACGGCAATTCGCAGATGGTCGGCCTGCTGCTAAGGGCCGGTGCCGACGCCAACCACGCCGAACCGAGCGGCGAAACCCACCTGATGATGGCCGCGCAGGTTGGGGTGCTGGCGGTGGTGGAACAGCTGCTGAAACACGGAGCCCAGGTCGATGCCCGCGATCCGAACTACGGTCAGACGGCGCTGATGTTCGCGGCACGCGCGGGTGCAGCGGACGTAGTGTCAGCGCTGCTCGCGCGCGGCGCGAATCCGAACGTCGGAACCATCGTGGGCGAGCCACCCGCCTTCATTAAACCCAATTCCGTGCCTGGCTTTGGCTACGGCGTGGGCATCATCCGCGGTGGCGTGCCCGCCGACCGCGGGCGGCGCGAGCCGGCAGCCGGTGGCATGACACCACTGCTCTATGCAGCCCGCCACGATCATGTCGAGGTTGCGAAGCGGCTGATTGCGGCTGGTGCGGACGTCAACGCGAAGGAGGCCAATGGCATCTGGCCGCTGCTAATGGCCGTCTCCAATGACAATGTGGCCATCGCGCACTACCTGCTGGACCACGGCAGCCACGTCAATGGGCAGGACTGGTACGGGCGCAGCCCATTGTGGGAAGCGGTCAACGTGCGCAATCTGTACGTCCACAACGCAACATTCATAAATGGAATCGAGCGCGGTCCGGTACTGGAGCTGATTCGCGCTCTGCTTGCAGCGGGCGCGGACGTGAATGCGCGCACGAAGGAAACTCCGCCATTTCGCCATCACCTGCTGGAGATCACCGGCTCGCTGGAGTGGGTGGACTTCACCGGGCAGACGCCCTTCCTCACGGCCGCGCTGGCCGGTGACGTCACCGTGATGAAACTGTTGCTCGAACACGGCGCGAATCCCCGCATCGATACCTTTCAGGGCACCTCGCCGCTGATGGCGGCGGCCGGCGTCAACTGGGTGCTCGCGCAAACCTGGACCGAAGGTCCGGACCAGCTGCTGCAGGCGGTAAAGCTCTGTGCCGATCTCGGCATGGACGTAAACCAGGCGAACTCCATGGGCATCACAGCACTCCACGGCGCGGCGAATCGCGGCTCGGACGACATCATCCGCTTCCTGGTCACGCGCGGCGCCGACCT
>JBARBG010000037.1:0-30450 GCA_049792815.1 Steroidobacteraceae bacterium
CGGCTGGCCTGGCCGCGGCCGCTGCTGCGGCCGGTCCGGGGGCCGCGGGCTGCTTGCCCAGGACTCCCGTGACCTCCGACTTGGTCAGACGACCATCGCGCCCCGTGGCCGGAACGGCCGCCGGATCGATGTGATTCTCTTCGACCAGGCGCCGCACACTGGGGCTCAACCTGGCACTCTCCGTCGAGGCCTTGGGCGCCGCCGCTGGCGCGCCCGGCGCGCTCGCGGCTATGGCCGGAGCGGCCGCGCCCTCGGTGATCACCGCCAGAACCTGGCCCTCAGTCACGGTAGTGCCGACCGGAAACTTCTGTTCCCCCATCACGCCATCCGCCGGCGCTGGAACTTCCAGCACAACCTTGTCGGTCTCAAGGTCCGCCAGGTTCTCGTCGCGCTTGAAGGCCTCGCCGGGCTGCTTGTGCCAGGCCACAAGGGTTGCATCGGCGATGGACTCCGGCAGGGCCGGAACTCGGATCTCAATGCTCATCAAATTCTCCAGGCACTTACTTGCGATCGTTGGAACTCTTGCGGGGGTTGCCGAGGTTTGCCAGGCGCTGGGTCACGTTCGGCGCCTCCTCCTGGGCGGTGGCGTGCAAAGCAGCCTCGATCAACCGCTTCTGTTCGGTCTCATGGATCTTCGCCAGACCCGTGGCCGGCGCCGACGCCGGCGCGCGCCCCGCATACAGCACTTCCTTGCGACTCAGGGCATCAAGACGGTGGCGGATCTGGTACCAGGCACCCTGGTTCTGCGGCTCTTCCTGGCACCACACCACATCGCGCACATTCGGGTAGCGCTTGAGGGCAGCTTCGTAGCCCTCACTGGGGAAGGGATACAGCTGTTCGATGCGCAGCACCGCCACGTCCATGATGTTCTCGGCGCGGCGCACCTTGAGCAGGTCCCAGTAGACCTTGCCGCTACAGAACACCAGCCGCCGCACCTGCGCGGCGGGCAGGTCATCAATCTCATCGATCACCGATGCAAAGCCGCCCTTGGTCAGATCCTCAAGCGCGGACACCGACAGATCATTGCGCAGCATGCTCTTGGGTGTCATGACGATGAGCGGCTTGCGGAACGCGCGCAGCATCTGCCGGCGCAGCATGTGGAACATCTGCGCCGGGGTTGAGGGCACGCAGACCTGCATGTTGTTCTCGGCGCACAGCTGCAGGAAGCGCTCAAGGCGCGCCGAGGAGTGTTCCGGACCCGCGCCCTCGTAGCCATGCGGCAGGAACAGCACCAGGCCGCACAGCCGGCCCCACTTGGATTCACCCGAGCTGATGAACTGGTCGATGATGATCTGCGCACCGTTGGCGAAGTCACCATACTGGGCTTCCCAGATGTCCAGAGCGTTGGGTTCGGTGGTGGAGTAGCCGTACTCGAATCCCAGCACCGCCTCTTCCGACAGCACCGAGTCGTAGACATCGAAGCGCGGCTGATGCGGCTGAATGTGCTGCAGCGGCACGTAACATTCGTCGGTATTCTGGTCGTGCAGCACGGCATGACGATGGAAAAACGTGCCACGACCCACGTCCTGGCCGACCAGACGGACGCTGAAGCCATCCTCGAGCAGCGCGGCGTACGCCAGGTTCTCGGCGCAGCCCCAGTCCATTGGGATCTGTCCTGCCAGCATCTTCTGCCGGTTGGCGATCACCTGCGCGACGCGCGGATGAAGTACGAAGCCTTCGGGACGCGCGACGATGCGCTCGCCGAGGTGGGCCAAGCGCTCCGGGGTCACGCTGGTCTGCACGTGTTCCTTCATGTCCACGTGCGCGTACTTGGTCCAGTCAACGGTGTACTTGTTGCCGATCAGTCCCAGCGAAGCGCGCGCCTGCGGACGCCCCTCATCCAGTCCGCTGCGGTACTGCTCGACCATCTGCTGGGCGTCCGCCGCCGGGACCACTGCGGCCGCAGCCAGCTGGTCGGCGTAGATCTGGCGGGTGGTCGGATGCTGGCGAATGACCTTGTACATGCCCGGCTGCGTGGCCGCGGGCTCATCCGCCTCGTTGTGCCCCAGGCGCCGATAGCACACCAGGTCGATGACCACGTCCTTCCTGAACTTCATGCGGTACTGCAGGGCCAGACGCCCGACGAATAGTACTGCTTCCGGGTCATCCCCGTTGACGTGGAAAATCGGAGCCTCGAGCATCTTCGCGACATCGGAGCAGTACATGGTGGAGCGCGCATCGCGCGGGTCGGAGATCGTGAAGCCGACCTGGTTGTTGATGATGATGTGCAGCGTGCCGCCGGTGTAGAAGGCACGCGTCTGCGACAGCTGCAGGGTCTCAGTGACCACGCCCTGACCGGCGAAAGCGGCGTCACCGTGGATCTGAATGGGCAGCACCTTGGCGCCAGTGGTGTCACCGCGACGTTCCTGGCGGGCGCGCACCGAACCCTCGACCACCGGATTCACGACTTCAAGGTGTGAGGGATTGAAGGCCAGGGCCACGTGAATATTGCCGGCCGGGGTCTTCAGATCCGAGGAAAAGCCCTTGTGATACTTGACGTCGCCCGAGCCTTGCAGGTGGGCTACATCGTACTTGCCTTCGAACTCGGAGAAGATGTCCGCCGGCGCTTTGCCCAGCAGGTTCACCAGCACGTTGAGCCGGCCGCGATGGGCCATGCCGATGACCGCCTCTTCCGTGCCGCCCGCACCAGCCTGCTGGATGACCTCATCCAGCAGCGGAATCAGCGACTCGGCACCTTCCAACGAGAAGCGGCGCTGCCCCACGTACTTGGTATGCAGGTAACGCTCAAGGCCCTCCGCACAGGTGAGCTGCCACAGCACATCACGGCGCTCCTCGGCACTGTAGGAGCGGCTGACCTGGCCCGACTGGAACTGGTCCTGCAGCCACAGCCGCTCATCGGAGTTGGAGACGTGGGCAAACTCAGCGCCGATGGTGCCGCCGTAGATGCCCTCCAAGGATGCCAGGATCTGCCGCAGCTTCATGCGCTTCGGAATGGTGCCGTTGCGCGAGGCGGTGAAGAACTCCGTGTCCAGATCCGACTCGTTCAGCCCGAAATAGGTCAGCTCCAGCACACTGGGCCGTTCGCGCTTCATCAATCCTAGCGGGTCGAGCTTGGCGATCAGGTGACCACGATTCGACCAGATCTGGATGAGGCGCGAGACCGCCGCCTGTTTGGCGCCGCTCGCGGCATCCGCGGGGGCCGTTGTGGCAGCCGTCCGCAGCGGCTGCGTGGCACGGGCGGCGATACCGGCGATGATCGGACCATGGGCGCGCTCCGCAGCCCGTTGCGGCCCCAGGCCATCGAAATAGGCGCGCCATTGCGCAGGCACTGAACCTGGATCGCCCAGGTACTGCTCGTAAAGGCCTTCGAGGTAATCGGCGTTGCCGCCGTACAGGGGTGTGGATTCAAGCATTCGGGGGGTGCTCAGTAAGGGCTGGCGCCCCGCGACAAGGCAGGCTGCTGTTCACTCCAGACCCTGGTTGGAAAGGCAAGCGGCTAAAGGATAAGTTTAACGTAACCGGGCGTGCTATGAAACGCATCACGGCCACGAGTGTGACGGGGCAGAGATTAAGTCTGCGTGAGAGCCCTTAGCTGGAGTCAGAAGTACTCGGGCACGAACTGCCGTAGCAGCGTGAATTCGTAGCAGACCAGCCACAGGTATCCGCCCAGCACACCATAGAGCAGCATGCTCACCGGCAGGCGCCCGAATGCGCGCACCCGCGCCAGCAGAATCAGCAGCACCACACCGGCGGCCGTGAGGCCAAATTTGAAGGCGACGAATCTGCGCCCATCGCCGTGAACGATGGTATCCATCAGCGGGTTGGCCTCGTGCGCGCCGTGGCCAAGCAGTGCCAAGGTGATCAGCGCATCGGTGACACAAAGCACGAGGATCAGCAGCGCCGCAGCCAGCCACTGTGGAGCATACCAATCGGTCGCGGCAATGCTGGCGTCCGCCACCCTGCGTGGCCCATGCCGGCGCCGCTTGAAACTGCCGCTCGCCAGGGACTTGAGCGTACGAGAGCGTCGCTCATCCCCCAGGCGGCGTTCGCGTCGGGCGGGTGAATGAGCGGACGGACTCACCGATGCAGCCACTGAGAACTCCTGAATTCTTATTGTTCGTGTGCCAGGTTGATTGTAGCCAGTGAAACGGCCAGCGGGTTCAAAGGCAGCGCCCCAGGAGAAGAATATCGCCGCCAACCGCCCTTTCGGCCGGCAGATGGACGCATTTTCCCAGATTATGTCGACTGAATTGCCGAATCAGGCGGCGGCGGTGGCCGCTTCGGAGCTCTCGGGCGCTGCGGCGGTGGTCGGATCATCAAGCGCCGCATCCCCGGTGGCGACAATGGGTTCGGCGCCGGTGGTGCGCGCGCCCACCTCCACCTGTGAAATCTCTGGCAGTTCGCCATGCAGGCGCAGGACTTCAGTGGTCGTCTGAATGGTGAGCTGGAAGCCGTCGGGCAGGATTTCGATGCTCTTGGTCGCCTGCCGAGGCAGCGGAATACGGGCCCGAAAACAGTAATGGATGACGGCGGCGGCGACCGCCGGCAGGGTGTAGTGCTTCTGCACCGCGGCGGCGGCACTGCCCGAGCCCTGGATGACGACCAGCGTCAGCCCCGGGGCGGCACCGGTCTCCACGCGCGCTTCCATGAGCTTGCCAATGGCGAGGGTTCCGCCATGGGAGCGATCCAGCTCCAGCACGGCATCGACCACCGTCTCGATGGGCAGTGTGAGCTTGCGGACTTCCTGTACGCGTACCTTGGCCATGGCTGTGCCGAGGATGCCGCCGTCGCCCGCAGCTGACCGCGAACCAGGACTCATTTATGGCATTTGGCCAGGAGGCCAGCGCCACACTTCAGGGGCCTAGTTATGTCGTGTCCTGACCTGCAGCTCCATCCGGCGGTAATCGATCACGAGGTTGTCCAGCAACCCCAGCGTGTCGATGCCGATCAGCATGGCCGGCTGCTGTTTCATGTGCCAGCGCTCAAAAATGTCCAGATCACAAACGGTGATGTAGCTACCCTGGATGGTCACCGGCCCGATGGTCACCGGCGGCATCGGTGTGTCCTGGCTGGCCTGCACATCATCCGTCGCGCCGGTGATGAAGCTGGGTTTGAGTTGCTCGCCGCGGTGTTTGGCCCGCAGCGCCGCCAGCAGCGCCGGATTCGCAACCGTGGCCTGCCCTCCGGTATCAATGATGGCCATGACACGTATGCCGCGCACGTAGGCTCTCGCCATCAGCAGGCCATTGGCCGTGCGCGTCAGCGGAATGGTTGCGTAACCAGCGTCCGCCTGCCTCCCATGCGAACGCATGATGGTGATCTTGTCATGCATGAAATCGATAAAGATCCGCTTGTCGTTCAGGCCCTCCATGCCGAGCACACCATCCGCGCCACCCAGCGCGTCCGGAACGATGGGCAACTTCTGATCGTGCGCTTCCATGTCGCCCACGACGAAGGTATTCACATTGACGTAGCCGACGGTGGCCGAGCCGGTCACCCCATGCAGCAATATGACGCCGGCCTGTGGCAGCTCCAGATCCGTGGCCACTTTCGCGATAATGGCCGAATGGCTGGCGCCGGTATCCAGTACCAGTCGATACGGTCCCTTGCCATTGAGGTACACCGGCGCCCAAATGCGCCCCAGCCGATCGCGCAATGTGGGCGCAACATAACGCGGTTCAGGTGCGGTGATCGAAACTTCGCTCATGGGCGGCTCGATCGGTGCCGACGATACGGGGACGGGATTCGGCAACGGCGCTGCCGGTAGCGTCGGTGTTGCGGGGGCCCGCGGCGCAACTGCGGCCAGCACCGCGACCAGCACCGCGACTTCCCACCCCCGCTGGCGCATTCCAGGCTCCTTCAGCTCAATCGCTGCCGTAGCGCGACGATCATTACCGGTTCGCCGGCCGATCTTTGACCGGGCAGTTCCTATGCTAGATTGTGCTTTATCGCGGCGTTGTCAACAGCTACGCCCGTCATGGATTGCGAGGAAGCCATGAGCGAAACCAGGCACCTCTCCCCGGCTTCAGGCCCGTCGACTCCGAGTCCTCGCGCCGTTGCCGCAGCACCCGCGGTGAGCACCAGCAGCGACGCCCTGAAAGTGTTGCAACTTGATGTCGAGCGCCTTATCGATGCCTATGAAATCGATGTCGCGTGTCACAGCTGCCACACCGTCCACCAGCGGTCCATAGGCTGGCTGCGCGTGCAGTCCACCATGGAATGCGCTCACTGCCATGCCAGTATCGTGCTGCGCACCTCGATGATGAACGAGGAGATGCGCCGCATCGGGCGCCAGCTGCGCAAACTTGAACAGCAACTTGCGCAGATGATCGAGCGC
Organism: Steroidobacteraceae bacterium; assembly: GCA_049792815.1. Classification (GTDB taxonomy): domain Bacteria; phylum Pseudomonadota; class Gammaproteobacteria; order Steroidobacterales; family Steroidobacteraceae; genus DAIDKA01. The sequence continues at coordinate 6,299 of JBARBG010000037.1, forward strand.
GCGGTGGGCATTCTGGGCCAATAGCGCTAACGACTGGGCACCACGCGAATATCCACCGACTCGGTGGCCGGATCGAACACAATGCGTGCCTCACCTCCGTGCAGCTGGCGCATGACCTGCGCAACTTTTGTCGCCAGCGAAGCCTCCTGCACGCCGTAGTCCGTGCCCTCACGCAGCACAAAGGACTCGACCAGTGACTGCAGGGTGGCGGTTGCGAGTTCCGCTGCGGGGATTTCGACCAGTTCGGACGCTTCCCCGGTGGGTTCGCTCACAGGTGCGCAACCCGGACCGCGACGACGGTGGCATCGTTGACCCATCCTGCATGGCCATCGGCCGTGCGTACGAACTTGAATCCGCCGTAGCGGTCCTGTATCCACACCACCTCGCCCTCGCGCAAACTGCCATTGGCAGCCGCGGATGCGGCGGGCGCCAACTGCAGCGCCGTCGGCTCCTGCACCACGGCGCGATACAGGTCCGTCCAGGACAGCGCCGCCGCATCGAGGCTCACGCATAGGGCCACTGCCGCCACCAGTATCAGCGGCATGGCGAAGCGTCGCGCCGTGCCGCTGAAGCACAGCAGAACCACCGCGGCGCACAGCAGCCACACCGCCGCGAGGCCAGCGCGGACATAGGTGTCAAAAGTGAAGTAACGCGCCGCCGCCAGCCAGGGCCCGACCACGGGCGGCGTGAGCCCGGCACGTTGCTGCGCGGCGGCCAGGTTGGCCTGTATGGCCGCGCTGCCCGGCGCCAGCACCAGCGCCCGCTCGTAATCCAGGATGGCGGGCGCTGGTTTCCCCAGCCGCAGCCATGCATTTCCAAGATTGAACAGCACCGGTGCCGAAAAGCCGCGCGCCTTCAGCTCCTGCTCGTAGTCCTGCACCGCCGTGTGATAGTCGCCGGCAGCCGCGGCACCCTCCGCCGCCGCAATCGATGGCACCTCGGCCCGCGCGACGCAGGCTCCGAACAGCAACAGCAGCGCCGCCAAAGTGATCGCCTTCAAGCGATGGCCTCCAGGCGGTCCATCTGCGTCAGAACCCGTCGCTGCCATTCCTGCAGCGCCTTGGCGCCAGGATTCTCACCGGCGTACGTGGCCTTTTCGGCCATGGCAAATATGGCCTGAAGTTGCGCGCCATCCTCGCCTGGCAGCTTCGCGGCCACCAGTTTCGCATCCACTGCCTCGGCGGGCACCTGCCACAGATCCGCCAGCCGCTCCTGCAGAGCGTGGCGCGCCGCGGTGAAGAAAGCCGGCGCATCGCCACGATTCAGTGCGTCGGCCATCGACTCGATATTGATCTTGACCGCGGCCAGACGCGCCGCATGCAGTATCAAGGCCGGGTCGCCCGAGCGCGCCTGATGACGCCGGATCAGCGTCACCGCTGCCAGCATCAGCAACACCGGCGCCAGCACCGACTCCACGAACCAGGGCCGCCATATCAGCGGTTCAAGCGTCACCGTATGTTCGCGCGTGACGACCACATCCGGTGCCAGCGCATCCCCGTTCGCCGCTGCGCCGCCCGCCGCCGAGCCGGCCCCCTGCAGGGTCGAGGCGACCTGAGCCATCGCCGCGCCCGGCGTGACCGTCACCCGGATGGGCTGGGTCGCGCGCGTCACATAGTGGGCAGTTTCCGGATCGAAGTAGCTGAATGAGACGCCCGGCAGAGTCAGCTGACCGGCCTGCAGCGGCACCACCGGCTGATTGAAAGTCTTGAAGCCCTGCAATCCGGTGTCGTCATCCGCGGTCACTTTCGAATCGCCGCGATACACACGCCACTGGGCCGATTCGTGCAGGGCATCGGTGCTGACGCGCGCCAGATTTCCTTTACCGGTCACAGTGAGCTTGAAGGTGAGCGGATCGCCGACCGCCCCGCCGCTGGGCGTCAGCTCACCGGCAACCTGGAACTGCCCGACGGCACCCGCGAAATCCGCCGGTCGGCCATCGACCGGCAGGGGCAGCACGGTCACCGGCGTCGCATCGGGTTTCAGGGTGACAGTCCTTTGGATCACGCGGCCAAAGAGATTCGCGATATTCGAATCATCCATGAATGCGCCACGCGCATTCGTGCCAAACAGTGCGCGCAGTCGTGCCTGCATGTCGGAATCCGTTCCGGGCAGCTGGACATTCAAGGTCACGGGCATTTCCAGACCGACCGGATACTCACCGCTCTTCAGCGCTCCCAACACGCAGTTCCACGTCAGCACCGTGTACCCCACCCCGGCAACCTCCTCCTGGGTCTGCGTCGGGCGCTTATCCAATCCACTCACGGTAAATGCATCACCAACCGCAGCCAGCGGCCCTTCCAGCCGGGCACTCACTCCTTCGCGGAAGTAGCCCTTGATCTGAATGGGCACCAGTTCGCCCACAAAAAGGCGGGACCTGGGGAGTAGCACTTTCATCATCGGCAGCGCCGCGCGCACCGCTGCGGCCTCGTCGGTCGGCGCCACCTTAATGCCCGCGTCAGCGCCGGAACGTCCGTGGCTACCGGTACCTGCTGCGCCCACGTGCACGGTCACGGCCGCCGTCGTGGTCGACCCTACCTGGATGGGTGGAATGGTGAACGTACCCTCGTGTGTAGCCGTCACCCGGTAGGTACGCGAGAAAATCGCCCTGACGGCACCGTTGATCTGCTCGATGGAGCTGGACTGCCCGTCCGGATTGATCACCAGACCCGGCACGTGCGGGATGATCGGAGCCGCATCTTCATCTCCCGTGGCGGTGATGGTCAGCACTGCTGACTCGTTCACATCGAAGTTCAGCGGATCAATGGTCACGGAGAACCGCGACGCCGCACCGACCGGCTGAGCACCCAATGCCAGCCAGCCGATGAAGACTGCAATGCTTCCCCAGCAGGTGAGTCGCTGCGGTGCCATCATCACCAGTCCCTGAGCGCAGTTTGCGGCGAGTTTTGCGGCTTGCCGTTGGCAACGCCGATGGGCAGATGCCGCTCTTCACCCTTGGCCGAATCCAGCAGCTGCTCTGCCTCCAGGCGCGACATCTGATCCGGCTTGCCGATGTCCTGGGCCGCGGCGGCCGCGGCCTGCTGCGACCTCTGGTCGGCCGGCCGGCGCGCTTCGGGCTGTGTTGGTCCGCCCGGCTGTTGCCCCTGCTGATGCTGCTGATCCTGCTGACTTTGCGGGCTTTGCTGTTCCGGGTGATTCTGCTGGCTTTGCTGGTCCTGCTTGTTCTGCTGGCCCTTCTGGTCCTTCTGGTCGTTCTGGCTCTGCTGCTTCTGCTGGTTCTGCTGGTTCTGGTCCTTCTGCTGCTGGCGCTTCATTTCCTCCAGGCGCCGCTGCACCAGGTCGCGATTGAACTTCGCATCCGGATCGGAAGGCTGAAGCTGCAGCGCAGTATTGTAGGCGCCAATGGATTGCTGCCAGGTTTTCATGGTGGCCTGCGGGTCAGTCGTTGCGCCCTTCTCGCCCTGGCGGAACAGGGCATTGCCCAGATTGTAATAGGCACTTTGCTGCAACGGGATGTCCCGGGTCTTTAACGCATTGTTGAAAGCCTCTGCCGCCGCCGTGAAATCGCGCGCCTTGTAGGCCGCAGCCCCCAGATTGAATTGCAGCTGGCTGCGCGTCGGGTCGAGCTTTAGGCTCTGTGCATAGTCGCGCTGCGCCTGACTGTACTGGCCCTTGTTGTATTCATCCTGCGCCGTCAGCGCTGACGCACGCACCGGCGCCGCCTGCAGCGTCAGGCCCAGAAACACCACCAGGGCCAATGCGGCGTTCGCCGGCGCGGCCAGGAGTACCCGCCGCCGGACACCGACGCCAAGCAGCCATTCCAGTACCAACAGTGCAATCGCCGCACCCACAGGCCACTGGAAAAGTTCCGCGTAGATCGCAATCTGGCGCTCAGCATGCTGGCGCTGGGCAAAGCCCTTGAGCCTTTCATCATACAGCGTCACGATGCCCTGGCCCTGTGGTCCCAGAGCCGTGTACACGCCACCCGTCGCCGCCGCGATCTGGGTCAGCATGTCCGAGTCCAGGCGCGACTTGACGAAATTGCCGGCAGGATCCTTGACGAACTGGACATTGCCGGCGCCGTCCCGGATTGGAATGAGTTCGCCCGAAGCGGTACCCACACCTACGGTGAAGATGATCATGCCTTTCTTGGCGGCGGCCTGCGCCGCCATCAGCGCATCACCTGCCAGATCCTCCCCGTCGGTGATCAGCACCATGACCTTCTGCGTATCCCCGCGCAGGGTCAGGGTCGACAGGCTCAGGCGAATCGCCGCGGCGATATCCGTGCCGCCCAGGGCAATGGTACGGGTATCGAGGGATTCCAGCGTCTCGCGAAAGGCGTCGTAGTCTGTGGTCACGGGGGCCTGCAGGAACGCCTCACCGGCAAAGGCCACCAGTCCCACGCCATCGGCGCCCATGTGATCCAGCAGGTCCTCCACCGCCAGCTTTGCCCGCGCGAGCCGATTTGGCTTCACATCGGGGGTCAGCATGGAACGGGAGGTATCGATCGCAAACAGGATGTCCACGCCGCGCCGCTCACTGTCCTGCAGCTGCATGGAACCCAAGGGACGCGCCAGGGCCACGCAGGCCGCCAGCAGGGCCAGACAGAAGGCCGCGCGTTTGCTCCACAGCAACGGGCGCGACACGCCGAACAGCGCCGAATCGGTATCGCGCGTCATTGAAAATGCGAGCACGCGGCGGCGCTGCAGCCGGTCGAAGCGCCAGTACAGCACCAGCGCCACCGCCACTGCGATCGGCCCCGCGACCAGCCACAGCGGCTGTCCGAAATGAGTCACGGAACTCATATGGGTATCCGTCGGCGCAACGTGAGCTGGGAGAGCAGACTCAGGCCCAGGACGATCAGCGCAGCCAGGGCGGGCCAGTCAAACAGTTCCTGCCAGCGCTCGTAGCTGTGAAACGTGAACGCGGTCTTCTCCAGCTTGTCGATCTCGTCGTAGATGCGGTTCAGCGAATCCGTATCCGTCGCGCGATAGAACCGGGCTCCGGTCGTGGCCGAGATGCGGCGCAACGTGTCCTCATCCACATCCACCTTTTCCATGACGATGCGCTGGCGTCCGAAGGCATCGGTGACCGGAAACGGCGCCTCGCCGCGCACGCCGATGCCGATGGTGTACACCTTGATGCCCAGTGCCTTGGCCGCCTCGGCGGCGGTGATGGGGGTGATCTGCCCGGCATTGTTCTGGCCATCCGTCATCAGAATGATGATCTTCGACTTCGCGGTCTGATTGCGCAGACGATTGAGCCCCGAGGCCAGCGCCGACCCGATGGCAGTGCCGTCCTCGATGTCCCCGATGTGGACGCGATCCAGATTGTCGAGCAGCCAGGCGTGATCCAGCGTCACCGGGCTGAGCAGGTACGGTAGCCCCGCAAAGATCGTCAGGCCGATGCGATCGTTGGGACGGGCCACGATGAAGCGACGCACGACCGACTTGACCACCTCGACGCGACTGGCGGGCAGATTCTCCAGCTTGAAATCCAGCGACTGCATCGAACCGGACACGTCCAGCAACAGCATGATGTCGACACCACTGGCGTGGACCGTCGCGTTGCTCGCGCCTTGCTGGGGCCGCGCCAGGGCGACAATCAACAGTGCCAGTCCGAGCAACGGCAGGCCGGCCAGTACCGAACCCAAGCGACTGCGCGTACCCCGTGCCGCCGCGCGCACTACCGCCAGGCTCGGATATTCGATGGCCGCCACGGGTCCGCGACGGCCGCGCCAGACCAGCAGCAGCGGCAACAGGGCCAGCAGCCACAGCAGCTCAGGATTGGCGAATCGGAACATTGGTCGCTTGAGGAGGCAGGAGCGCCTGCGCCGGAACCGGCGCAGCGGTGGTTTCGACAAAATGCCGGGCGCTGGCCAGCATGCCCTGCAGCTGCCGGCCATCAAAGGACCAGCGGGCAAATTTGGCCAGATCGCAAAATTTCAGGAACTGCGCCAGCGTCTGCGCATGGGCCTGCAGCGCCGAACCCTCCTGGGTCACACAGTCGCTGAGGAACTCGGCCGTGGTGCGCTGGGTGGCCATCACCTCGAAACGCGTCTCGATATACGCGCGCACCACATCAGACACCGCCGCGGAGAAGGCCCGCGCATCGCCCGCCTCCATGAGCGCCCGGGTGGCCTCAAGCTGCTGCAAGGTGCGTTGCAGAAGCGTCAGCGGCTGGTGGCGCGCCCGGATCCGGCGCCACCCCCACCAGCAAAGCGCCAGCACCACCACCGCCGCCGCCGCGATCAGGGCCGGCACCCGCCAGTCCTGCGCAAGCAGATAGGGAGCGCGGATGTCGTGAATGTCAGGGAGCGGAAGACTCACGAATGGCGCGCCTCCCGCCGCCGGAAGAAGCTGGTCAGCGCGCCCAGGTAGGGTTGATCGGTGCTGAGCATGAGGCTGTCGATGGCCTCGGCGTTCAATAACCGCAGCAGAGTCTCGCGGGTCTTGTGCGCAAGACTTGCGAATTTATCACGGATGCGGCGGCTGCCGGTATCAACCTCCATGACCTCACCGCTTTCCGCATCCTGCAGCACCACCACGCCCAGGTCGGGGAGTGCCTGTTCGCGCGGATCACGGATAGTGACCGCCACCAGGTCATGCCGGCGTGCGGCCTGACTCAACGCCCGGCGCAGTGGCGAACGGGTGTCGGTACTGATTCCTGGAGTTTGAAAATCAGATATCAGGAACACGACTGAGCGTCGTCCCGACATCCGATTGGCGAACTCCAGCGCCTGCACAATGTCGGTGCCGCGCCGCACCGGGCGGAAGAACAGGATCTCGCGCACCACCCGCAGCACATGACGCCGGCCCTTCTTGGGAGGAATATACAGTTCGACATGATCGGTGAAGAGCACCAGTCCGACCTTGTCGTTGTTGCGCGTGGCCGACAGGGCCAGCACGCAGGCAAGCTCCGCCGCGACGTCGCGCTTGCTTTGGATGCCGGAACCGAAATGTCCCGAGGCACTCACGTCCACCAACAGCAGCAGCGTCAGCTCGCGCTCCTCCGCAAATTTCTTGACGAAGGGGCGCGCCGCGCGCGCCGTCACATTCCAGTCAATGGTGCGCACTTCATCGCCCGGAACATATTCGCGCACTTCATCGAAGTCCATGCCGCGACCCTTGAACACCGAGTGATAGTGCCCGGCCAGGGAGTCGGCCACGATGCGGTTGGTGCGAATCTCGATCTGACGCACCTTGCGCAGAATGTCGCGTGTAATGGCCTCGTTCATACGCGCAGCAGCCTAGGGTACCGGAAGACTCTCCAGGATCCGCGAAACAACCTGATCCGAGGTGATGTCCTCCGCCTCGGCCTCATAGCTGACCACGACCCGGTGGCGCAGCACTTCCAGGGCGACATCCTTTACGTCCTGCGGAGTCACGTAACCGCGGCCATTGAGAAAGGCGATCGCCCGGGAGCCCAGGCCCAGACAGATCGTTGCGCGCGGGGACGCGCCGGACTGAATATAGCCGCCGAGGTCCTTGGCAATGGCGCGCGGATCGCGAGTGGCCAGCACCAGGTCGACCATGTAGTCGCGGACTTTGTCATCGATGTAGATGTGATTGATAACATGTCGCGCCGCCATGATTTCGGCGCCACCCACCACGGGATCCACGGCCACGATCGGGGCCGTCGTCCCCATTGCATCAAGAATGGCACGCTCCTGCGTCCGGGTGGGGTAGTTCAGAACCACCTTGAGCATGAAGCGGTCGACCTGCGCCTCCGGCAACGGATAGGTGCCTTCCTGCTCCACAGGATTCTGCGTCGCCATGACCATGAAGGGCTCCGGCAACCGGTGGGTCTCGCTGCCCAGCGTGACCTGCCGCTCCTGCATGGCTTCGAGCAGCGCGCTTTGCACTTTGGCCGGCGCCCGGTTTATCTCATCGGCCAGGATCAGGTTCGCGAACACCGGACCATGCTTGGTCTGGAAGGAGCCATCGCGCGGGTTGTAAATCATGGTGCCAACGACATCCGCGGGCAGCATGTCGGGCGTGAACTGGATGCGCTGGAAACTCACCGCGAGCGCCTGCGCGAGAGTCTTCAAGGCGAGGGTCTTACCCAGGCCCGGAACGCCTTCAAGCAGAAGGTGGCCCTGTGTCAGCAGGGCGATCATGAGCCGGTCCACCAGATGCTGCTGGCCGACCATGACCCTTGCAAACTGCTGCCGCAGCGGCGCCACCCAGGCCGAAGCACTGGCGACGGCGTCCTGGACTGCGCGGATCTCCGCATTGGGCGCGCCGGGATTTCTCGAAACGGAAATAGTCATCTGGAGTCCTTCGACCACCCAAACCGGGAAAAGTGCACTTCAACCAAGCCTCTGGCTCATACCGGGGTATGTTACTGCTTTTGCACCCGAATGAACCGGGCGACCGTTTCGACATGTTCGGTGAAGGGCATCAGGTTGTAGGCCCGCAGCGCCGCCAGCTGCAACTGGCCGCCCGCAAGCAGCAGCCGCAGGTCATTGTGGAAGCTCGACAAGCCGCAGCTGATGTAAATGAGCTCATCCGGGGGACAGGTGGCGAGCCTGTGAGTCAACGTTGCGTCCAGCCCCTTGCGTGGCGGATCCACGATCACCAGCTGCGCCTCCCGGAGCGCCTCGGTCGCCGCCCCCGCCGCGCCCGACACCACTTCAATCTTGTCGCGAAGCATGGCGGGCAATTCTGCCAGCCCCAGTTGCAATCCGAGCAATGACTGCGGACTTAGTTCGTTCAGCCTGATCCATCCAACCCGATCGAGCAGTGACAGGCCGATCGCCCCGACACCGGCGTAGAACTCGGTGACTTGCGTACCGGGGGCAAGCCATTCGCGGATCTGTGCCACGATCTGCTGCGCCACTTCGAGATTGCTCTGCCCGAAGGCCCCTGGCGGATAGTGCACCGCCGCCCCGCCGAAGGTTTCAACGACGCTGGAAGGTCCGCAGTAGTGGTGAAATTCCGAACCCAAAATGGTGTTGTTGGCTTGGGTGTTAAAATTCAGCCACAGGCTGTGCAGCCGCGGCCCGAGCCGCTCGCGAATGAGATCCAGGCACAGTGTCAGCGGCTGTACGCTTTCAGTGTTGGCCACCAGCACAACCTGCGCGGTAGCTGAGCGCCGCTCCACCACGACCTGCAGGTAGCGCGCGAGACCCAGATGCGCGCGGTCCGAATAACAGGTCACCCGGGCCTCAACCAGGGCACTGCGCACGACGGCGGCCACTTCGTTGATCAGCGGATGTTGCACGCGGCAGTTGGGAATATGCACGACGCGGTGACTGTCGGCTTCGAAGAGACCGATTTTCGGCGCCCCCAGTCGACCGCGAATGGCCAGGCGCGCGCGGTGGCGGAATCCCATGAGACTCCCCGACGCCACCGGCACATCGGCAAGTCCATGCTGTCGCGCCAACTCCTGCAGCGAAATGCGCGCCGCCGCAGCGATGCCAGCGGCGCCAAAGCGCGGGCAGCCATCGCAGGGTGGTCGATGCGGACAGTTTATGATCGACATCAGATAATTATCGTAAGTAATTGATTATACATTGTATATTTCGTCCAATTACGCCCCTGATCAATCGACGATAAAGCCCCCGGACTGAAGCTTGAAGAAGCCGGCGTAGATTCCGTCGTCTTTGAGGACCAGCTCGGCATGCGTTCCTTCCTCGACAATCCGGCCCTTGTCGAACACCAGGATCCGGTCGGCATCAAGAATGGTCGAGAGGCGATGAGCGATCATGATCGAGGTGCGGCCATGCGTCAGCGATCGCAGCGCTTCCTGGATGGCGCGCTCATTGTGCGAATCCAGCGAGCTGGTGGCCTCATCCAGTATGAGTATGGGCCGCTGCGCCAGTATGGCGCGGGCAATGGCGATACGCTGACGCTCGCCGCCGGAAAGCTTGATGCCACGCTCGCCGACCAGCGTGTCGTACTGCTGTGGAAGGCCCATGATGAATGATGCGATATGCGCCTGTTCGGACGCTCTGTGTATCTCCTCAATGGCCGCGGTGGGCGCGCCGTAGGCAATGTTCTGGGCCAGCGTGCGATGGAACAGCACCGGGTCCTGCGGCACCAGGGCGATGGCACTGCGCAGCGAGTGGCGCGAACCATGGGCAATGGGCTGGCCGTCAATGCAGATCTGCCCTTCCTGGATCTCGTAGAGGCATTGCAGCAGTCGAACAAAAGTCGTCTTGCCGCTGCCGGAGTGTCCGACGAGCGCTACGCGCTCGCCGGCACGAATCGACACGCTTAGATTGTCGAACACCGGCGTGGTCTTGCCGGGGTACGTGAACCGGACCTTGTCGAAAACGATCTCCCCACGGCGTATGTCGAGGGCCGGCAGTACCGGAACAGCAGGAACTTCCGGCGTTTCGCGCACCAGCGCGATGACGGCGTGCAAGTCGTATGACGATGTCAACAGGTTCTTGATGTTGTCCACCAGGTCGCGGACGTACGACTGCAGAATCGTGTACGCAAACGCCAGGTATGCCATGGCTTCCACGTTGGCCTTGCCATGGAACAGGTACCAGACCCCACCACCGAGCAGCAGCACCAGCATCCCGGTCAGCAACAGGCGCTGCACGATGCCAGCGTAGCTGCCGAGCAGGTAGGCGCGCAGGTTCCTCGCGTGCAACCCACGGGTCACGTCCACAAAGTCACGGTACTCGACCTGCTCCTGCGCATAGGCCTTGGTGGTCGTGATGCCACCGATGCTGTCCGCGAGGTGTGCGACAAAGGAATCCTGCGCCGTGGCGTATACCCCCTGGGCCGGGCCGGAGATCCTGAAAACAATCAATGCGCTGATGGTGAAAAGCAGGCCGACGTAGGCGACCAACAGCAGCGCGAGCGCCGGAAACCGCAGCGCCAGAAAAGCCGTGCTGCCGACCAGCACCACAATGGTGGGAATAATGCGAATGAGTATCAGATCTTCGAAGGTCTCGATTCTTTGCCGCGCACGGTTGATTTTCGAGACGATGGCGCCGGTGAAGGTGTTGACGAAGAAGTGCTCGGACAGAGTCTGGACATGGGCGAAAGCATCATCCATCAATGCCTTGAAAATGGCGGTCTCGAACCGGTTGTAGATGAGGAAGACGACCGCGAACAGCACCAGCTGGACGAAATAAACGCCCAGAAATACGCTCAGCGCGGCCAGAATGGCGGACTTCCCCGCCCCGAGTCTGATGGTGCTCAGAAAATTAGACAGGGCCGTGGGCAGGTAGGTCTCAAGAAGGGCTGCCGACACGAACATGCACATGATGGCGGCCAGCCGCCCGCGTTGTGCGAGCCAGTAGCGGGCAGCGAAGCGCAGAACATCAAGAAATGAAAGTGCTTTGGTCACGTTTGCGGGGCTCGAATCCCGGGTCGGTGCAATGGGCTGCGCGGGGTGCTGGCCGAGTCCGGAAAATCAGGGCGCAGCCGACCGCTTCGGCCGCAAGAAGGATAAAACCGCTGGCTTGTATGAAGCCCCGGCAGGCGCAGATCTTAGCCGCAAATTGCAGGCCGCTATTTCGTGCCAACGTTCAGAAACGGGATGGGTGCACCGGCATACACTGCCTCGGGCAACTTGCCATCCCACTTCTCAGCCTTGGTCTGCTCGACCTGGATGCGCCGCAGTTCCAGTATCTGAGCGCTCTGGGCGAGAGCCTGGCTCTGCACCTGGATGGCCTTTGCTTCGGCCGTCGCGTTCGTAATGCGCGCGTAGGCATCGCCGTCGGCGGTGGCCCGCACCGCATTAGCCTCCGCCTCGGCGACGGCCACTTTCTGCTTCTGCTCCGCCTCGACGGTCTTCAGCTTGTTTTCGGCGGCAAGGCGCAATTGCTCCTGCGTCACCTTGTCGTTGATCGCGGCCATGTAGGTCGGCGAGAAAGAAAATCCCGTCATATCGATGTTGATTACTCTGGCGCCATATTTCGCAAGCTTGGTCGTCAGGGCATCGTAGATATCGGCGGATACCTTCGGGCGCTGCGATATCAGATCGGGCGCATCGTACCTGGCTGTCACCGACTTGAAGATCTCATGGGTGGCGGTATCGACATAGGATGACAGGTCGCCATCGTGTGAATATTGTTCGAACACCTCCGACACCTTGTCGGGCTGGATTGCATACCGGACGGTAAGGCTGGTCGTGACCGGTTGGGTATCGGAAGTGGCCCCTTCGGCACTCTGGACGTTGGCGGTCTCGGCGCGGATCGAGAAAATGGAGAGCTTTTCCCAAGGCGGAAGAACGGTCAGCCCCTCGGCCTCGATACCCACAATTGCGCCGAATCGGGTGACCACGCCGCGCGAGCCGGTTGGCACGCTGTAGAACGGCCACACCAGCGACAGAACAATGATTGCCGCAACAGCAATCCCGCCCCATCTGATGAGCTTCTGCACATTAAAGGACTCCATCTTCCCCCTCCTGTTAGTGCCCTGACAGGGCGCTTTGAAACTGCGCGCTGTCCAGCATGGAACTGACCGTATTGACGATCGCGTCCGAGAGAACCTCGTAGTAGTTCTCCAGCTTGTAGGAGCGACCGAACCGCTCTGCGTCACCGGATGCGAGCCCGGACCAGAGAGTCTTGCCGGCACGGTCGGTAACCGTCAGTCGCACTCCGACCTCTGACTTGTAGGTGCTGGTCTCCCTCACGTAAAACTGCGTTACCTCACCCTTGATGGTGACATCGCCGTCACCATCGACCGTTTTCAGGCCCTCGTGATCGAATAGCTCACGGATGTGAATGCCGACAAACGCACCCACGTCGTCGCGGGTCGTCACGGGCTTGGGCGTATCGTCCTCGAGATTCTCGCCGATGACCTGTTTGTCGCTGCGAAGGTCCTGGAAGACGAGGAACTGGATATGTGCCTGCGACATCTGCACGGCGCCCAAACGCAGTTCCGATGTTGGCCGCCATTGCAGGGGTACGTTTTGCAACAGAGCAGGCTTGGCATACGCCGTTGCCATCACGGCGAACAACACCAGAGATAATCGCGCGCGCATCAAGGATAAGCCTCGCAATGCCCGTAATGGGCCGGACAGATGGTATGCGCTCGTCGCTCCTGACTCCATGCAGGTCGCATAGGTAATTGATTCATATGGGTGTCCGTCCCTGTGGGCCGCGCCGGGCCATGGAATTGCGTGAAAAGTCGCAGTTTCGCGCAGGGCGACTTGGGAGATGCCGATAACCGGCTGTATAACATCGAGATTTTAAAGGTCCACGAGCTCGGGCAATCGTCTTGTGATTGAGCCTGGGAAGCCAACAAGGAAGTCGACGCCATGGCGCGCAGCCTCATCGAACTAGACCGCAGGTCGGATCTCGACGGCTTGCGCGGCGTCGCGGTGCTGCTGATCATTTTCCTGCACTACGTCACTACCAGTGGCAACTTCCCCTATCTTGGGCCAAGGCCGGTAGCGCTTTTTCTGCAGTCTTTCTGGTCCGGTGTGGATATTTTCTTTGTCCTGTCAGGGTTCCTGATCGGCGGAATAATTCTTGATAGTGGCGACGCCGGCAATTTCTTCCGCATATTCTATCTGCGTCGCGCCTTGCGAATTCTACCCGTCGCCTATTTCACGATTGCATTTGCCTACCTGATCATACCTGTCGTCAATCCAACGCTCCTGTCGTTGTCGCAGGTTCCTCCTTACGCGTACTTGCTGTTCATAAATAACTACTGGACCGCACACGGTCTGAATTTCTATCCGCCGCTCGGACCGATGTGGTCACTGGCCATAGAGGAGCAGTTCTATCTGATGGCGCCAGCCTTCATCCTGTTGGTTGGCAGGCGCGCGAGAAACGTCACTTTGCTGGCCATTGTGCTGGTGTCGCCACTGCTGCGAATGCGTGATTTGCATTTTTCGCCGTGGGATTTTACCTTCTTTCGACTGGACGGATTTTCCGCCGGAATGCTGGCCGCCGTTCTGGTGCGCAGTGCGCGTTTTGGGGAGTTCGCCGCTCGAAGTCGCACCATCATCAACGCTGCTGTCATCAGCGCTGTCGTTGCCACGGTGCTCTTCGACATTACTCCCAGCTATTCGCCCGCTGAGCGCGTCGCCTATGGAATCTCGCTGAACAGCGCCGCCACGGCTGGCGTCATTGTGCTGCTTCACCTCAATCGGAATTCCTGGCTCGCTCGTGGCTTGTCATGGCCATGGTTGGTGGCCACCGGAAGGGTGTCGTATTTTCTTTATCTCATGCACCTGCCGATCCTGATGTGCGTGGCTACGCTTCCATGCTCCAGATTGATACAAGCCCTGCTTGGGTTCGGCATCTGCCTGCTTTGCGCATGGGCCTCGTGGCGATTTGTGGAGTCACCGCTTATCCGCTATGGAAAACGTTTCCTGTACCGGCGGCCCGCACTCCTGGCCGCGACCGGATCAGATGCTGCGACTCCGCGCGCGAGCAATGCCTGAATTGAAATTACCCGCTCGCACCCTCTCACCCGCGCACGACCGCACCACCGTCATCACGCACTCCGCGATTTCAGGGCCTTGTTCAATATGAGGCAACTGACGACTGTGGAGAGGACCATCAATATGCTCAGACCCGCGATGGCGGTAGCCATCGCGGTTTGCGGCAGGAACAGCGCCGCCAGCGCCATCAGAAGGCCGTAAATCACTATCAGCCAGGCAAGCAGCCGTTTGAATTTCATCATCGCCACCGCCTTGTACTCCGGTGTGCGGGCCATCGGCGTCCTGGACCAGGCATTGCCGAAATAGATTATCAGGACGCCGGTCGCCACGACGCCGGCGCGCGCAATCCAGACCCCACTCCTGTGCAATGGCGGCAGAACGCCGAAATATCCAAGCGCCAGTGCGGCTTGGGTCGCGATCATGATCAGGCCAATGCAGAGTAAGTATATGAATCCAGCATTGGCCACGAGCGCGACATTGCGCGCGTCATCCGAATTCATGGGCGGGCGCCCGCCCGGAGGCATGCGACGTGCGCGCGCGTAGAGCCTGGTGCAGATCCAGAACACGCCGCCAAAAAACGGGTAGAACAGGATCGAAGTCCACAGCTTGGCAAGGATCGTTCCGGGCGCTCCGGTCGTGAGCGCTCCGTACGCGAAGATACCTGCGGCCACGGCCAGGCTGGTGCAGACCAGCGCGATGACTACGCGCCGCGACCTGCGTTCATGGCGTTCGAAGAACGGGGTCATGTCTGTCAACGTCATGTCGGACATCAGCTTCTCCTTGCGGCTGGTTTGCCCGCCGGCGGCGAGGCGCGGCGCGGCTTCAGGTTGAGGTCAAGCGCGCTGGCGAAGACCAGCAGCGCTTCTTCCAGTACCGAGGCGTTGAGCCAGTAAGTGACGTGCTTGCCGTCCTTCTCACTGCCGATCAGCTGCGCCTCGCGCAGCACGGTGAAATGGGCCGAAAGCGTCGGCTTGGAGGTGGCGAAATGGTCCGCTATCGCGCCGGCGTTCATCGGCCGCTCCTTCAACAGTTGCAGGATACGTCGCCGCGTCGGGTCGGCGAGCGCCTTGAATACATTTCCCATAGTTAGATGATTAGCGAAATGATGAATTGAGTCAAGTCCCGTCCCGATCCGGCTCAAAACATGGCCATTGCTGGGCAAACACAGCCGATTCACCAGGTGCGGACCGGGCTGAGCCGTGCCACCGTAATGCCATGCTGGGTGCGGCGACATCACTGACTCACGGCAGTACCGGACTTGCCCTCGGTTACGCCTCGGTGGCAGCGCCCATGCTGCTCGGCATGGCGCGCAACCGAGCGTCCTGGCGGCGACTGCTTGCCGCGCCGATCTATGCGCTGCCGGTCACCTTGGCAGCTGGCGCGGCGGTGGCCGCCGCGAGCAGCCTGAGTGCCTCCTTCGGCTGGTCCCTAGGGACAGGCGCGCTGTCTTCAGGCCTCGGTGCTGCCACCACCGTTGCCATCGGCTACGTTGCGGGACGGCTGCTGGCCAAACCCACGAGTCCCGCCGCCGAACATCGCCGTGGCACCATCGTGCTCGAGCATGATTCGCCCGAGCGCATTCGCACCCACGGGCGCGGGGCACCCGCACGCAGTGTCGGGCTTACATTGGCCGGGGTCCCGGTGCTCGAAGCTGACGAGACCAAGCATTTCAAGATCATAGGCACGACGGGCACAGGCAAGAGCACTGCCATCACCGAACTTCTCACGGGCGGTCTCGCCCGCGGCGATCGCGCGGTGATCGCCGATCCGGATGGCGGCTACCTGCGGCGCTTTTACCGGCCTGAACGCGGCGATGTCATTCTCAATCCGTTCGCTGCGGCCTCGAAAAAATGGGACCTGTTCGGCGAGATCCGGACTCCCTACGACATCGAGCAACTTGCACGTTCGCTGATCCCGGACCACGAAGGCTCTGATCGCAGCTGGCGAGGCTATGCCCGGACGTTCTTTACGGCAGTCACCCGTCGGGCTCATCAGGCCGGCGTCAACGATGTCGGTGAATTGCATCGCCTGCTGGTAGTCGCGGAACCGCGTGAACTGCGCGCCTTGCTGGCTGGAACTGCCGCGCAGCCCTTCGTGGACGAGCACAACACGCGCATGTTCGACTCCATCCGCTCGGTCACCAGCTCCGCAGTCACGGCCCTGGAATACATCGGCGAGCAACACCAGGAGCATCTGTCCGTCCGCAATTGGGTTGGCGGGGCCGGCCGCAAGCGCCCGGGCGGTGTCCTGTTCATACCCTACCAGGCCGGCCAGATTGCGGCCTTACGCTCGCAGATTTCCGCCTGGATGCGCTTGTCGATTTTTGAGGCGATGAATCAAGCGCCAAACGGACAGCGGCTGTGGTTTGTGGTCGATGAGCTGGACGCGGTCGGACAGATCGACGGCCTCAAGGATGCCCTGGCGCGACTGCGCAAATTTGGTGGCCGTTGTGTTCTCGGTTTTCAATCGCTCGCGCAAGTCTCCTCCACCTACGGCAGCGGCGACGCGCATACCCTGGTGGAGAATTGCGCGAATTCACTGATTCTTCGCTCCTCGGCCAGCGAGGGTGGCGGCACGGCGCGGTTCGCGTCCAGCCTGATCGGTGATCGCGAGGTTCTCAGAACCACCCATTCGCGCTCGCGACGGCCACTGGATCTCATGGGTGTCCGGACCAGCAGCCAGCAGGTCGCGGTCGAGGCGGCCATTCTGCCCTCGCAGATCGAGCAGCTACCGGATCTCACAGGCTATCTCAAGCTGGCATCGCGCCCGCAGTGGCTGAAGGTGCACCTGACACCCGATCGTGAAGCCGCTCCATCGCACGAGGTCGGATATGAACTCTGAAACGGCAATACAAAGCGGCCCGCCGGACCTGGGTCAGGTTCTGGAGACGGTTCATGCCCAACAATCGAAAATCCACGGCATGCTGGCGACTCTGGATGCCAGGGCCCGGGACCTCGATTCGACTCTGGGAGAAGCCGTGCAGCGGGCGTTCATGGACGCGGCCGGACTGCGCGCGGCGCAGAAGCTGTCCCAGGTGCACCGGGCAGCGGGTATCCGCTTTGCGCGCTGGTCCTTCGGCATCGTTTCGGCATGCGCGCTGGTGCCGGCAGTTTTGAGCTGGATGCTGATGCCATCTCCGGCGCAGGTGCTACAGGTGCGCCAGACTCTCGAACAGCTCTCCGTTCGAGTGGCACAGCTGTCCCGCGAGGGTGGGCGCATGGACCTTAAGCATTGTGGTCCCGCGAAACGCTTGTGCGTGCGTGTCGAGCGCAAGTCTCCCTTCTACGGCGAAAGCGCGGACTACATGATCGTCACGGGATACTGAGGTGGGCCTGTGGCAGGTTGGACGAATAGGCCGGCGTGACTGCGCAGTTCGTGGGGCGCAGCTGGCCGACCCGGGCCTGCTGCGTCGGCTGTATTGGCGCTGCAAGCCCGGATCGGGCGCGCAGCTCACGCTGGCCGGAAGGCCGCTCAGCCACCTGGATGAGACCAAGCACTTCAAGATGATCGGGACGACTGGGACCGGAAAATCCACGGTCATCCGGGAACTGCTGAGCGCGGCACTTGAGCGAGGCGACCGGGCGGTCATCGCGGACCCGGATGGTGGCTACTGCGCCAGATTCTTCGACCCCTGGCGCGCGGATCGGATACTTAATCCGTTCATGGCGCAGTCCGCGCGCTGGGAACCGCTCGCCGAACTGGAGGACCTGGCCGATCCGGAACATCTGGCCGGCGCCTTCATTGCAACCAGTGGGGACGCCGCGGCTGGGGAGTGGCGCGGCTATGCGCGCGCGTTCGTCGCTGCGGTACTCGAGCGCTGCCGGATCATCCCGGGTTGCGACAGCCGCGAGCTGTGGCGGCTCATCGCCGTCGCCGGTGCCGAGGAATTGCGGCCCCTGCTCGCCGGTACACCGGCGCAGCCCTTCCTGGATCCACAAAACGCGCGCATGTTCGGCTCACTGCGCTCCATCGCCGTGTCAGCGATGCGTCCCTTGGAGTTCGTGCAGTGGCAGGAAGGGCCAGCGTTTTCTGTGCGCCACTGGGTGCGCCACGGCCGTGGGGTGTTGTTCATTCCCTACTCGGCGCGGCAGATCGCAGCACTGCGCACCCTGATTGCGACTTGGATGGGACTGGCAATCTACGAGGCACTGAGTCAGGAGGAGGATGTCGACCAGTGCCTGTGGCTGGTGGTTGATGAACTGGACGCGCTGGGCGCCATTGACGGACTCAAGGACGCACTGACGCGATTGCGTAAATTTGGCGGGCGTTGCGTGCTGGGGTTTCAGTCAATTTCCCAGGTCTCGGCGACGTACGGGGCCGGAGCGGCGCAGAGCGTCGTCGAAAACTGTGGGAATACACTGATTCTGCGCTGCTCCGGCAGCGAGAATGGCGGAACCTCGCAGTTCGCATCGCGGCTGATCGGCGACCGGGAGGTGATCCGGCGACAGCGCTCCCGGGGTCGCGACAACCCCGGGGCGCTGTTTTCGGGAAGCTTGCGCCGTTCGGTGCAGATCAGTGAGCAGCGAATCGTGGAACCTGCCGTGCTTGCGGCACAGATCGAACAGCTGCCCGATCTGTGCGGCTATCTCAAGATCGCCTCATCCCCCATGTGGCATCGGGTGCGAATCGCCCGCTGACCGGCAGGCGGGTGGACCGCGACTTCGACATGGCGATCTACTTTCTGGGAGTCAAGTCGTTCGGCCGCAGTGCCGGCACCGGTGGCAGCGTCTCCACCAGTGCCGCGGCCTATCGGTCCGGGGAGCGGATCCGCGACGAACGCTCCGGTCGCATCTACGACCACTCGCACCGCCGCGACATCGAGTACAAGGAAATCCTGCTGCCCTCACACTTTGCCGGCGCCAGCGCCCAACTGGACTGGGCGCGGGACCGCAGTCAACTGTGGAACCTCGTTGAGCGCTCCGAGCGACGGCCAAACGCCCGGGTCGCCCGGGAGTATGTCCTGGCCTTACCGCATGAATTGAACGCGGCACAACGCACGGTGCTGGCCCGAAGCTTCGCCCAGGAGATCTCCGACCGCTATCGCAATGCCGTCGATCTGGCGCTGCATCAGCCGCGCACCGATCCACGCAACTTCCATGCCCATCTCTTGACGACCACACGGGAAGTGACCTCGCAGGGGCTTGGGGCCAAGACCACAGCTGAGCTGAATGGGTCGCAACGCTATGAGCTGGGGCTTCCGCGAGCCATGCAGGAACATGCACAGATCAGGCGGCGCTGGTCCGACATGACCAACGAGGCCCTGCGCGAAGCAGGCATTGAAGCACGCGTGTCACATGTTCCGAATGAGGAGGCGATCCTGCGACCCGAGGCGCGTCCCTGGCTGCCACGAGTCGCGTGGGAGATTGAAAAGCGCGGCGGACATAGCGTTCTGGGCGACCGGGTCCGCGAGCAGTTCGACCAGTTGCGCGAGTCAGTGCGCCCAGACATTCGCAGGAGCCCGGAGGAGATACGAACGCAAGCCATACAGCAATGGCGTGCGATCCGCAGCGGAGCGATTGCCACGACGGAAAGCGAAGTCGAGCGACAGATGGACAGTCTGCGTCGGGAACTGGGTCGCGATGATTTCAGCCTATGAGGAGCAGGTGATGCAGCGCGAACGAACGGCATCCAGGACGGACCGCGAGTACCGGATACTGAGCGATGAGGCGGTGGTGATCACCGGCCGGGTGAAATGCTGGCACTGCCTGGCGGACATCGAAGTGATCTGCGTGTACTGCCAGACGGGATTCATCGACGGTGAGGCGACGGTGGATTTCAGCGTGTCGAATGTGACGCATATTGACGAGGCGCTGCGACTGCAACTGGCCCGGTGGCCGAAATACCATCCGCTGCGTCGCCGCGGCGGCCAAGGCTGCTTTGCCAACCATTGTCCCAGTTGCGAGCGGCCCCAGGATGACTTCTATCTGCACTGCCAGCCGGGAGGGCTGTTTTTCAGTTTTCAGGACCCGGTCGCCCAGGAGCTCAAGATCCACGCCTTGCAGGGCCAAGTGAGACTCTCCGGCGATGAAGGATTCGAACCATAGAATCGCCGCCGCCATCAGGTAAACTGCAACTCAATGCCCCCGTAGCTCAGTGGATAGAGCGACCGCCTCCTAAGCGGTAGGTCGTCGGTTCAACTCCGGCCGGGGGCGCCACTTTTCAAGAGCTTTCGCGCGTCGATTTTCCGGGCTGTCTAGTATCAGAAGGCTTGAGGTTCGGGAACGTCACGCGTTCGCCATTCGACCAGTCCACGTATTCGGTGGTGTCGTGCGTCAGCCAGAATTCCCGTTCCTCCGCTTCCGTGGCGAAGTCAGGGACCGGTTTCAGTTTAGGTGCCTTCCTGCTCATAAGCGGTTCGCTCCTTCCGGTTCCAAGGGCCGCGCCGAGATCATGCCGCGTGAGCGGCCTCCCAGCCCCGGCACGCCAGCAGCACTGTCTTGGGCACCGGTTTCGCTCCCGAGCTGTAGTAGGCCACCATGCGCCGCGACAGGCCCAACGCCTCGGCCGCTTTATCCAGCGTCAAACCGTGCTCCATGCGCCAGTCGTTGAAGGTCACGGCGTCCACATGTCCCAGTGCGATCAACGAGTCACGCCATAGTGAGTCCGCGCCGATGTCCACGCCGCTGGGCCACACAACCGAGTGGCCGCCTTCGCCCAGGGCGACCTGCCGGAAAACCGCAGCTTTCCGCAGCGGCGCCAGGCTCTTGTAGCGAGCGAGATCGCCCGAGAGGTCCACGGTTGCCTGCTGCCCACCGATCCAGCGAAGTGACAGCCTGTTGCCTTCCAAGGCTTGCACGCGCTCGATGCGCGGCGGCAGTTTCTTTCCACGGCTCATTCGTTCAACTCCTTCCACTTCGCTTCCAGCATCCCCTGATTGGCCTTGGCCCACTCCAGAGCCTCGGCAACATCCTTTGCACGCAACTCGCCCACGATCAGGGCCAGTGTCGCAATCGAGTAGGAGGCCCGGCGATCCTCGTTGTCGATTAGGTGAAAGTGCGGCACACCGTGTTCGCGTGAGTACATGTCCAGTCGGCAACGGGCGAATCGCTGGAGCATCGGCATCGAGACATTTTAGTGCAATAGTTGCACTTGTGGCAAGGCAAGAACTGCCTAAAGTGCTTCGGGAAAGGCGTGCATTTGCGCAGGAATAGCGAGCTAAAAGCGCCTAAAAGTATTAGACAGTCCTGACAGGATTGGCTAAAGAAAACAGCACGTTAGACCGGTAGCGGTCCAGCGCCTCCTAAGCGGTAGGTCGTCGGTTCAACTCCGGCCGGGGGCGCCAGAACCGCTTCCTTCGACATCCCTTCACGTCGTCCATCGTCCCGAAATCATTCGATTTTCAGGGCGGTCTCAATCGATCATCGCAACACTGTCAATAATGCGTGCAGTGAAGGATGGTGCGTATGCTCAAGGACGGACGACCGGGATTAACTGATGCACAGAGCGCCGATATGTGGCGGCGGTGGCGAGCTGGCCTCTCGAGCCGCGATATTGCCGGGGCGCTTACGATGGCGGAGCAGTAGGAGATCTCCCGAGGCCTCGGTGCAGGTCGAACCATTCGCTGCATCGCCCGGCAGCTGGGACGGGCGGCCTCTACGATCAGCCGAGAGGTAGCCCGCCATAGCGGTCGCTACGGCTATCGAGCAAATCATGCTGACTAGGAAGCCTGGATTTGGGCTCTCAGACCCAAACCTTGTGTGCTGGCGCGCAATGAGCGTCTGCGTCGGGTCGTCGCAGGTAAACTGAGGCAGCGCTGGTCCCCACAGCAAATCCCCGGATGGCTGCGGCGCCAATACCTCGACGATGAGAGCATGTACGTGTCGCATGAAACGATCTACAGAAGCCTTTTCATTCAGGCACGCGGAGTCCTGAAAAAAGAGCTGCTGGGATATCTGCGCTCAAAACGGCGTCTGAGGCATCCGCAAAAGAGCGCCTCCAGGCTGGAGCGGCGCGGTAAGTTACCCGACATGGTCTCGATCCGGGAACGTCCGGCCGAGGTTGAAGATCGAGCCATTCCCGGTCACAGGGAGGGGGATCTTCTGTGCGGCTCCAAGCACAGCCAGATCGTCACCCTGGTGGAGCGACGTTCGCGCTTCACCACGCTCATCAAAGTGCCCGACAACAGGACTGCCACCGTGGTGGCCGCCCTGTCACGCCACATACGCAGGCTTCCACGTTCGCTACGTCGATCGCTGACCATAGCCTCTTTTCGGTCGCCACCAACGTCAGGGTGTACTTCTGCGATCCGCACAGTCCATGGCAGCCCGGCAGCAACGAGAACACGAACGGTCTACTGAGACAGTATTTTCCGAAGAAAACCAATTTGTCCGGCTACACTCAGGCACAGCTTGACCGGGTTGCCCAGCAACTGAACCAGAGACCAAGAGAAACATTAGGATTTAGAACTCCAGCGGATAAACTTCGCGAAACTGTTGCAACGACCGATTGAGCTCACCCGGGAAACTTCGCTTTTCTCGCCAGGGCGGACCTTGCGCGTCCTTTCGTGACTCAGGAAACTACCGGGGCTTCTCCCTTTTGCTTGCCGAACCCGACGTCACCAATCTACCCGGAGGCCATCATGAAACTGATCCTGACCGCTGCCCTCATCGCCCTCACGCTGCCGTTGGCGGCTGCCGAACCCCAAGCCGCCAGGCCTGCCGCCCGCCCGCCCAACACCGACACGATGGTGGTGAAGTTCCGGGCCAAGCCGGGCAAGAGCGGGGAAATGAAGGCCTTCTGGCTCGAGATGCAGAAGGAGGTGGCCCGCAGCGAGCCCGGCAACGCGCAGTACGACCTGCTGGTCATGGCGGGCGATCCAGCGGTCTACGTGATCATCGAGCGTTACAAGGATGCTGCCGCCGTCGCGGCCCACGGCCAGAGCGAGCGAGCAAAGGCGATGTTCGCCAAGCTCGGCGAGCTGATGGACGGCGCACCCCAAGCCGACTACATGCAGCTGATCAGTGCGAAGAAGTCGGAACGCCCCGACGCTTTGAACTGACCATCCGCCTTGCAGAAAAAAGCCCCCGGCTTGCGCAGGGGGCTTTGTTCCGCTCGCGAAAAAGCTACTTATCGGCTTACCGTGATGCTGGCTTGAGTATCCAACGGGCCAAACTGATCCCTGCCAATGCCCTTGGGGGCGGTCGGGATTACCAGTTTCACCCAGACGGCATCCGGACCCTTGAAATACGAAGTCTCGGTCGCCTGGCGCAGGGCGTCGATGCTGTCCTGCTGCTTCCCGGAGGCCGCGTTGGCGAAACCCGGCAGCTCGAACACGACCCATGAGCCTTTGGCCATTTCGGACAAACTGATGGCAACTTCCGGTCTTTCGGTCTTCACACGGATCTCGGTACCGGCGCGCACAGTGCTCTGATTGGCCGTGATCTTGAAGTCCTTGCCATTGCGGCTCAGGACAATTGGCTGTTGAGGAGCAGCCGCCCGCGCCCGCGCAGGCGCAGGCGCAGCCGCCCGCAAAGCAACATCTTTCAGCGCAAGACCAGCACCGCTTGTGGGTCCGGGCCTCCTGATGCTGAACTGCATGCGTCCGATATCACCCTTGCACACCGAGGCATTCCAGGTGGGATGAATCTCGCAGGTGTCGTCCGTGGCGACGCTGTCGTTCTCGCCGTCGTGAATCAGAGCATAGGAATCAGGGATGCCGGTCGTCGATCCGTCCAGATCGTGGATCGCCGCGGTCCGGTAGGCCGAACCACTCCGGTTGTCACTGTCGAACCTGGGGTCGATCTTCGGGAAATACACGGGCTTCGCATTGATGTATTTCGCACCCTTGACGGTGTTTTCGGTGGTAACCCCGGCGCCCGTAAACAACAGCCAGG
>JBARBG010000038.1:0-30119 GCA_049792815.1 Steroidobacteraceae bacterium
GGCATTGCGGCGGCCGGCTCCGCATGGGCCCGCGCGGGCTCGGCAGCGGTGGCGCCCGTCTCGAAGACCGCAAGCTCAGCGCCCACCGCAATCCGATCACCGGTACCGCCCGTGATACTCAACACGCGCCCGGCAACCGGCGCCGGGACTTCCACCGTCGCCTTCTGCGTCAGCATCTCCACCAGCGGCTGGTCTTCCTGGACTTCTTCCCCGGCCGCGACTCTCCAGGCGACGATTTCGGCATCGACGGCGCCCTCGCCCAGATCCGGAAGTTTGAACACATAGCGGCTCATGAGCCCCCCATGACCCGGGTCAGCGCGGCCGCGATGCGGTCGGGCCCGGGGAAGTATTCCCATTCAAAGGCATGCGGATAGGGTGTGTCCCAGCCCGTCACCCGCTCGATGGGCGCCAGCAGATTCCAGAAGCACCCCTCCTGCACGGTGGCCGACAGTTCCGCACCGAAGCCGCCGAAGCGGGTCGCTTCGTGGACGATGACGCAGCGGCCGGTGCGATTGACCGAGGCACACAGCGTCTCGGTGTCCAGCGGCGACATCGTGCGCAGGTCGATGATCTCGGCGTCGATGCCGCTCCTGGTCACTGCAGTGTGCGCCACGTGCACCATGGTGCCGTAGGCCACGAGCGTCACGGCAGTGCCGGGCCGCACGATCTCGGCGCGCGACAGCGGCACGCTGTAATGACCCGCCGGCACATCCCCCTTCGGGTGGGTGCTCCAGGGAACCGCGGCCTTTTCGTGATCGCCGTCAAAGGGCCCGCTGTAGATGCGCTTGGGTTCGAAGAAGATCACCGGATCCTCATCCTCGATGGCGCTGATCAGCAGACCCTTGGCGTCGTAGGGATTGGACGGCATCACCACCTTGATGCCGCAGACATGCGTGAAGATCCCCTCGGGACTTTGTGAATGGGTCTGGCCGCCACGGATACCGCCGCCGCAGGGCATGCGCACCGTGACCGCGGCGTGATACTCGCCCGCCGTCCGGTAACGCAGGCGTGCCAGCTCGCTCACGATCTGATCGAAGGCAGGATAGGCGTAGTCGGCAAACTGGATTTCCACCACCGGCTTCAGTCCGTGCACGCCCATGCCGATCGCCGCGCCGACGATGCCGCCCTCGGCGATGGGCGTATCCAGCACCCGCTGCTCGCCGTACTTGCGCTGCAGGCCCTCGGTGCAGCGGAACACGCCGCCGAAATAGCCCACATCCTCGCCCATGAGCACGACACTGGGATCGCGTTCCAGCATCACGTCCAATGCGGAATTGATCGCCTGGATCATGTTCATCTGCGGCATGGTGGCTGATCCGATCTTCAGCTGGCCGCGTCGTTCGCAGCGGCCGCGAGTTCCTGATCAAGCTGCTGACGCTGATGCAGCAGATGCGGTGGCATCACGGCGAACACATCTTCGAACATCGTGCGCGGATCCAGGCGCGGGCCGTCCGTCATGGTGCCGGCGCTCTGGGCCTGCTTCCAGCAATCGGCCACATGCGCCTCCAGTTCCCCGATCAGCTGCTCGTGGCGCAGCTGCGACCACTCCCCGAGGCCGATCAGATGCTGTTTGAGACGCTCGACCGGATCACCCAGCGGCCAGGACTGCCAGTCATCCTTGGGCCGGTAGCGCGCCGGATCATCGCTGGTGGAGTGCGCCGAGGCGCGATAGGTCACCGGCTCGATCAGCGTCGGCCCGTAGCCACGGCGCGCGCGCTCTGCGGCCCAGGTGGTCACCGCGTGCAGCGCCAGAAAATCATTGCCGTCGACGCGGATGCCGGGAATGCCGTAGCCGGGGCCGCGGGCGGCGAAACTGCGCTGCTCACCGCCGGCGAATCCCTGGAAGGTGGAAATCGCCCACTGATTGTTGACGATGTTGAGAATCACCGGGGCGCGGTACACGGCGGCGAAGGTCATGCCGTGGTGGAAGTCCGCCTCGGCGCTGCTGCCCTCGCCGATCCAGGCCAGGGCGATGCGGTCCTCACCCTTGATCGCCGAGGCCATCGCCCAGCCCACGGCCTGCGGATACTGCGTGGCGAGGTTGCCGGAAATGGAAAAGATATTGCCCGACGCCCAGTGATACATGATCGGCATCTGCCGGCCCTTGCACGGGTCACGGGTGTTGGACAGGCACTGGCACATCAGCTCGACGATGCTGTGGCCGCGCGCCATGTGCGCGCCCTGGTTGCGATAGGCGGGAAACAGCATGTCATCGGGTCGCAGCGCCATGGTCTGGGCCACCGACACCGCTTCCTCGCCCAGGGAGCCTATGTAGAAGGAAATCCGGCCCTGGCGCTGGATGCTCTGCATGCGCCGGTCGAACAGCCGCGTCAGCAGCATGTGGCGCAGGCCGACCTGAAGTTCGGCGGGCTCAAGGTGCGGATTCCAGGGGCCCACGGCCTGCTGCTGGTCATCCATGACGCGCACCATGCCGGTGGCGAGGAACTCGATATCGGTCAGCGCCGCCGTGGCATCGGGGCAGGCGACGGCACCGGCCGGGGAGATCTGCACGTAGCTGAAGTCAGGGGCCTGGCCCGGCCGGGCCGGAGGGTGCGGGACATGCAGTCGCGGTACCCTCGTCATGACTGGTTCACACCGCTGTCAGCCATCCGAACCGGTCCGGCGTCACGCCGCGCTGCACGTCCACGAGCGCCGCGCGCAGTGCCCGCGCCACGGGACCCACGCTACCGTCGGCAACCGAAATCTCAGCTCCCTGCCAGATCAGCGTGCCGACGCCGGCGAGCACCGCGGCGGTGCCCGAGAGTGCGGCTTCACCCGTGGCGACCCACTCGAGGGTCTCCTCCACCGTGACGATGCGCTCCTCGATGCTGTAGCCGAGGTCCTTGGCCAGCGTCAGCAGTGAATCGCGCGTGACACCGTGCAGGAAGGTCGAATCGAGGCTGCGGGTCAGGATCTGACCCTCACGCAGCAGCAGGAAATTGGCGGCGCCGGTCTCCTGCACTTCACCATTCGGACAGAACAGCACCTGATCCACCTTGTACTCACTGCGCGCCGCCAGTGTCGGCCCCAGCGCGGCGGCATAGTTGCCACCGGTCTTGACCACACCCAGGTGCGGAGCGGTACGCGGCGCGGGTTCCATGAGGATGCGCAGCGGCTTCATGCCACCGGCGAAGTAGTCCCACACGGGACTTGCCATCACCACCAGCGTCGCCTGATCGGCAGGCGTCGCCGCGGCACCGATGTTGGCAGTGGTGCCAATCAACAGCGGGCGCAGGTACAGGGAACCCGGCGCCTCGGGAACCTCGTCGCGGCTCTTGTCCACCAGCGATGTCACCATGCCGCGCACCAGGTTGGCATCCGGCTCGGGCAGCACCAGCAGCCGCGCACTCTGGCGCAGCCTTTCGATATGCCGCTCGAGGCGGAAGATATGCACGCCGCCATCGTTACGGCGGTAGGCCTTGAAGCCTTCGAAGCAGGAGCTGCAGTAATGCAGGGCATGCGCCGCGGGGTGCAGCGACAGCGTGTGCAGCGGCACCAGTTCGGGTTTTGACCACGCCCCATCCTTGTAGGTGGCGATGGCCATGAAATCAGCGAACACGCTGCCGAAGGGAACGGATCTTGGATCTGGCTTGCTCATGAAGGAATTATAGGGGAATAGTCTCGACGCCATTCTGGCTTGCAAGTTGTCTATACAACCATAGATAATAGCAAATGGTTGGCGCCCATGCACCCCTGTACGAGCGGATCA
The DNA here is from genome assembly GCA_049792815.1 of Steroidobacteraceae bacterium. GTDB lineage: Bacteria > Pseudomonadota > Gammaproteobacteria > Steroidobacterales > Steroidobacteraceae > DAIDKA01. The sequence continues at coordinate 3,710 of JBARBG010000038.1, forward strand.
AGCACCTCATCCTGGCACAGATAGCGGACGGCGGCTGGGCCCCGGCCCAGCGCATTCCGTCCGAGAACGAACTGGTGCGCAGCGTCGGCGCCTCGCGCATGACCGTCAACCGGGCGCTGCGCGAACTCACCGATGCCGGCTATCTGGTGCGCGTCCAGGGCGTCGGAACCTTCGTCGCCGACCGTCGCGCCCAGGGCCATCCGCTGGCCATCCGCAATATCGCCGATGAGATCCTGGCCCGCGGCCACCTGCATACGGCGCGCGTGCTGACGCTCGAACGCTGCACCGCCTCCAGCAAGCTCGCCGGGCATTTCAACCTGCGCGCGGGTCATGAGCTCTACCACTCCCGCATGGTGCACCTTGAAAACGGCTTGGCCCTGCAGCTCGAGGACCGCTATGTGAATCCGGCGGTGGCGCCGCGGTACCTGGAGCAGGATTTCACCCAGACCACGCCCAACGCCTACCTCATGCAGGTGGCGCCGCTGCAGAGCGTGGAGCACATTGTGCAGGCGGCCCGCACCGATTCGGCCACGGCGCAGCTGCTGCAGATGGATGTCACTGAACCGTGCCTGGTGCTGCGCCGGCGCACCTGGTCGGGCGGCGCGGTGGCGAGCGCCGTGACGCTGTCGCATCCGGCCTCACGCTTTGAACTGCAGGGTCAATTCACTCCCTAGAGGACACCGGCCATGACCAGCACTCCCGGCTTTGGCCCCCGCACCGTGCGCGCCGCGCGTGGCACCACGCTCACCGCGCGCAGCTGGCTCACCGAGGCCGCGATGCGCATGCTGATGAACAATCTGGATCCGGACGTGGCCGAGCGGCCGCAGGATCTGGTGGTCTACGGCGGCATCGGCCGCGCCGCGCGCAACTGGGAGTGCTACGAGTACATCATCGCCTGCCTCAAGAACCTGGGGGACGATGAGACGCTGCTGATCCAGTCGGGCAAACCCGTCGGAGTCTTCCGCACCCACACGGATGCCCCGCGGGTGCTGCTCGCCAACTCGAATCTGGTGCCGCACTGGGCCAACTGGGAACACTTCAACGCACTGGATCGCAAGGGCCTGATGATGTTCGGCCAGATGACCGCCGGCTCCTGGATCTACATCGGCAGCCAGGGAATCGTGCAGGGCACCTACGAGACCTTCGTTGAGATGGGACGCCGGCACTTCAACGGCAACCTCGCGGGCAAATGGATACTGACCGCCGGCTTGGGCGGAATGGGCGGCGCGCAGCCGCTGGCGGCCACCATGTCCGGTGCCTCCATGCTCGCGGTGGAATGTCGGCCGGATCGCATCGCACGGCGTCTCGCGACCGGATATCTGGACGTGGCGGCGCAATCATTGGACGAGGCCCTGGAACTCATCGGTCGTGCCCTGCACGCGGGCCGCCCGGTGTCGGTGGGTCTTGCCGCCAATGTATGTGATGTCCTGCCGCAGCTGCTGCGCCGGGGCGTGCGGCCTGATGCCCTGACGGACCAGACCTCGGCGCACGATCCGGTCAACGGCTACCTGCCCAGTGGCTGGTCGCTGGCCCAGTGGGAGCGGATGCGGGTTGAGAATCCGCAAGCGGTCGCCACCGCCGCGCGCCAGTCCATGGCGCGCCATGTCGAGGCGATGCTGGAGTTCCAGGCCCAGGGCGTGGCGGTCTTCGACTATGGCAACAATATCCGCCAGGTTGCCCTTGACGAAGGCGTCAAGGAGGCCTTCGATTTCCCCGGATTCGTGCCCGCCTATATCCGTCCGCTGTTCTGCCGCGGCATCGGACCGTTTCGCTGGGTTGCACTGTCGGGCGATCCCGAAGACATCTATCGCACCGACGCCAAGGTGAAGGAACTCATTCCCGGTGACGCGCACCTGCATAACTGGCTGGACATGGCGCGCGAACACATCCACTTCCAGGGCCTGCCCGCCCGCATCTGCTGGGTGGGCCTGGGTGACCGGCACCGCCTGGGGCTGGCCTTCAATGAAATGGTGGCGCGCGGGGAGCTCAAGGCACCGGTGGTGATCGGCCGCGATCATCTGGACGCAGGTTCCGTGGCCAGCCCCAACCGCGAGACCGAAGCCATGCGCGATGGCTCGGATGCGGTGTCTGACTGGCCGCTGCTCAATGCGCTGCTCAATACCGCAAGCGGCGCCACCTGGGTGTCGATTCATCACGGCGGCGGCGTAGGCATGGGCTTCTCACAACATGCTGGCGTGGTCATCGTCTGCGATGGCACGGCCGCGGCCGCGCGGCGCATCGAGCGCGTGCTGTGGAACGATCCGGCCACCGGCGTCATGCGCCATGCCGACGCCGGCTACCCTGAGGCCATGGACTGCGCCCGCGAGCGTGGCCTGAAGCTGCCGATGATGCCGCGACGCGCCTGAGGTGCAAGCATGACCCTGACACTGAATGCCGAACCGGTATCCCTGCAGGTGCTGCGCACGGTCCTGCGGCGGGAAGCAACAGTGCAGCTGGGTGCGGCGGCACTGGAAAAAATCGCGGCCTCGCGCGCGGTCATCGAGCGGATCGAGAATCAGGATGGCGCCGTGTACGGGGTCAATACCGGCTTCGGCCTGTTGGCCAACACCCGAATTCCGCGCGAGCGTCTGGTTCAACTGCAGCGCAATCTGGTGCTCTCGCATGCGGCGGGCACCGGCCCCCTGCTCGAGGATGCGGTGGTGCGGCTGGTGATGGTGCTGAAGCTGATCAGCCTGGCGCGCGGCTACTCGGGCGTACGCCCGCAGGTGCTGGAGGCGCTGATGGCGCTGCTGAATGCGCAGGCCCTGCCCTGCATCCCCTCGCGCGGCTCGGTCGGGGCCTCCGGCGACCTTGCGCCCCTGGCGCACATGACTGCGGCGCTGCTGGGTGAAGGACACATACGGCTCGAGGGGCGCGTGCTGCCGGCGGCGCAGGCGCTGGCGCAGCTGGGTCTTGAGCCGCTGATCCTCGCGCCGAAGGAAGGCCTGGCGCTGCTGAACGGCACACAGGTTTCGACCGCGCTGGCTCTGAAAGGCCTGTTCGCTGCCGAACAGGTGTTCGCAGCGGCGGTGGTGGCCGGAGCCATGTCAATCGATGCGCTCAAGGGCAGCGATGCGCCCTTCGATGCCCGCATCCACGCCGCGCGCGGGCAGCCCGGACAGATGCGCGTCGCCGCACTGTATCGGATGCTGCTCGCCGGCAGCAGCATCCGTGAATCGCACCGCGACTGCGACAAGGTCCAGGATCCCTACTCGCTGCGCTGTCAGCCGCAGGTGATGGGTGCGTGCCTGGACTCGATCGCACATGTGGCGCGGGTTCTGGAAACCGAGGCCAACGCCGCCACCGACAATCCGCTGGTATTCGCCGCGGATGACGCGGTGCTGTCGGGGGGCAACTTCCACGCCGAGCCCGTGGGCACCGCCGCCGATTGCCTCGCCGTGGCCATCGCAGAAATCGGCGCCATGTCGGAGCGGCGCACCGCGGTCATGGTGGACCCGAAGATGAGCAACCTGCCCGCCTTCCTGGTGCCCGACAGCGGACTGAATTCCGGGTTCATGATTGCCCAGGTCACCGCCGCGGCGCTGGTCTCGGAGAACAAGTCGCTGGCGCATCCGGCCAGCGTGGACAGCATTCCGACCTGCGCCAACCAGGAGGACCATGTGAGCATGGCCACCTATGCGGCCCGCCGCCTGAGCGACATGACCCGCAATGCCGCGACCGTCGTGGGCATCGAACTGCTGTGCGCCGGCCAGGGCATTGAATTCCATCGACCGCTGACCAGCTCGCCGCCCCTGGAACAGGCGCTGGCCATGCTGCGGCAGCGGGTTTCAAACTATGAGCACGATCGCCTCATACATCCTGACATCGAAGCGGCGACGGCGCTGATCGAAGCGGGCGATCTGGCGACGCTGGTCAATCTGCCGGGTGCAGCATAGCGGTCGCACGGTCCAGCTGGTCGCTGTACGCGCCCAGCGCCGCCGCAGTGCGGCGCGCGTACTCTTCGGCGGTCTGCCATTGCCCCTGTTCGATCGCCTCGCGCACGCCCGGCAACGTCTTGCCGGCGTAGCCGTTGGCCACCGCCGGCGCAACGATCAGGTTCGCGTACCAGCTGCGCCCCGGCAATCCGCGCGGATCCGTCATCAGCTGTTCAAGACCGCGCAGCAGGGCATTGATCCGCTGCGCACGCGCATTGGAGAGGGTGCCCGGTGCGGACAGCTGCGCCGCATAGGCGGCATCAAAGGCGCGCGCCGCCCGGGTCAGCTGCAGCACCGCGCTGTCCAGCGGCGTGAGGTCCACACTGGGAACCGGCGCTTCCGCCGGCGGCGGCAGTAGCGGCCGCTGCGGATCCGAGGCCAATTCAAAAGCCCGCAGTCGCAGCAGCTTGTCGACTTCGGCCGCGTGCCGGCGCCGGGCATCCAGCAGCGCATGGAGCTGGTGCACATAGCCATCGATTCGCTGCGCCAGCGAGCCGCCCTGCTGCGGCAGCAACTGCGCATCGGCCATGCGCAGTACCAGCCGCCCATTGGTCTGCGCCAGCACCACCGAGTACTTGAAGTCCGGATCACCAAAACGCACGTAATGATCGAAGGTGTCGTAGCGCGAGTGGTAGACGCCCTGCTGGTCCGCCTCCCCGCCATACTCCACCGACAAGGTGGTGATGCCCAGGTGATGCGCGAAGGCCACGAAGTCGGATCCGGCGCCGAGTGACTGCAGCGGCAGATCGCCGCCCGCGGCCGCCGCATCCGCCGCGGTACGCGCGTCCCCATCAAGGGCTGCACCCAAGCCATTGGCGAGGGTACGGGCACGCAGCCGCGCCCCAACGCTCACCCCGGTTTCCGGATCGGTGACGGCAGCGGCCACTTCATTCAGCAGGCGCTGCAGCGAATCGCTGCCGCCGGGCATGATGAAGCCGCGCCCGCTCTCGTCCGAGTTCAGGTACAGGACGGCCTTGTTGCGCAGTTCCTGGGCATGGGTTTCAACCCATTCGGTGGAACCCATCAGCCCCGGCTCCTCACCATCCCAGCTGGCGTACACCAGGGTGCGTCGCGGCCGCCAGCCGGTTTTGAGCAATGCGCCGATGGCCTGGGCTTCCCCCAGTTCGGCAATGGCGCCGGCCAAGGGATCCCAGGCGCCCTCCACCCAACCGTCGCGGTGGTTGCCACGGATCACCCATTCATCCGGAAAATCCCGTCCCGGGAGGGTTGCGATGACGTCGTAGATGGGTTTCAGGCTCCAATCCGACTTCACCATCAGATGCACTTTGGCCGCGCCAGGTCCCAGGTGATAGGTGAGGGGCAGTGACCCGCGCCAGGCCGGTGGCGCCACCGGGCCGCCCAGAGCGGCGAGTATGGGCTGCGCGTCCGCCCAGGCGATGGGCAGCACCGGGATCTTCATCAATGTCGGCGCATCCTTGATGGCGAGCCGCGCCGCACCCGCCGTCGCGCCCACTCCCGGAGTCAGCGGATCACCCGGATAGAGCAGAATATCCGCCACCGAGCCGCGCTGAATGCCCGTGGCGGGGCGCCCGCCGCCCTGCGGATAGACGTCGCCCACAGCGTAGCCTTCCTCATGCGGATCAGAATAGATCACGCAGCCGACGGCACCATGCTGCTGGGCCAGTTTGACCTTGAGCCCGCGCCACATTTCACCGTAACGCACCAGTGCGATCTTGCCGGCGACGCTCACCCCGCGGCGCGCCAGCTCCTGGTAGTCCGCATCCGAGCCGAAATTCACGTAGACCACATCAGCGGTGACGTCGCCATCGGCGCCGAACACGTTGTAGGCCGGCAAGGCCCCCGGAACGGCGCTGCCCGCATCGCCGGGAATCGGTGGCTCGAGCAGCTGCGCCTCGTGACGCGTGGGCGCGACCAGTTCCAGATGCTCCTCGAGCGGTGTCGGGTAGAGCACCTGGAAGGTTTCGATACGCGCGTTCCAACCCCATGAGGCCAGCATGTCGCGGACTTTCTCGGCATTGCGGTGATCGTGGGGCGAACCGACATGGTTGGGGGCGGCGGACAGGTCCTTGAGCCAGGCCTTGAGGTCCACCGGATCCAGCCGCGCATCGAACTGCTGCTCCAGGGCCAACTCGGCGCTGCTGCCCGCGGCATCGAAACCGACCAGGCTATCGGCGCAGGCCACAGCGGGCGCGAGCAGCAACCCGAACACAAGCATCAAACGCATGGCTGTTCCTTCAATCAATGAGACGCTGTGACAGGTACACGAATTCCAGTGCCACGCGCCGGGCGCGCTCGCGCAGGTCCGCCGCCGCCGAGTGCCCGCCGTCGATGTTTTCGTAATACAGAAATGGCATGTGCAGTGACTCAAGCCGGGCCGCGTACTTGCGGGCGTGTCCGGGATGCACCCGATCATCCTTGGTGGAGGTGAGCAGGAATACTTCCGGGTAGTCCTGGCGAAAGTGCAGGTTCTGATACGGCGACATCTTCTCAAGCCAGGCGCGCTCCTGTGGCACCTGCGGCGAGCCGTATTCATCCACCCACGAGGCCCCGGCCAGCAGTTTGTCGAAGCGCAGCATGTCCAGCAGCGGCACCTGGATGACGGCAGCGTGAAACAGTTCGGGCCGCTGGGTGAGCATGACGCCCATCAGCAGACCCCCATTGGAACCCCCCTCTATCCCCAGGCGGCGCGCCGAGGTGATGCGACGCGCGATCAGGTCCTCCGCGACCGCAATGAAATCGTCGTACACCACCTGCCGATGGGTCTTGAGCCCCGCTTCGTGCCAGGCCGGGCCGAACTCACCGCCGCCGCGAATATTTGCCAGCACGTAGACGCCACCTTGTTCCAGCCACAGTTTGCCGGTCGTACCCAGATAACTGGGCAGCATGGATACATTGAAGCCGCCATAGCCGTACAACAGCGTCGGCGCAGCGCCATTCGCCGCGAACGCCCGCGCTCGCACCACGAAGTACGGCACCTGGGTTCCGTCCCGGGAAGTGGCCTCGAGCTGCTCCACCGTGAATTTTGCGGCGGCAAACTTCTGCGTCAGGCTCTTGATCGGCACGGCCTGCAGCGTCGGTACCGCGACCTGGTACAGCGTCGCCGGGGTCAGGAAGTCCTCATAGGTGGCGAATGCCGTGTCACTGCGTTCATCGGCCGTGGCAATGCCGACCGAGCCATTCGCAGGCAGCGCGATGCCGGTCGAGGTCCAGGCCCTGCCGTCAAACTGCAGACGCAGCAGGCGCCCCTTCACATTTGAATACAGGGCCGCCAGCACGCCGCTGCGGGTCACCGCCACCTGTTCTAGCGAATCGCGGGGCCCGGGCACGAGCACCGTGCGGATCGACGGCTGCGCATCGGTGACCGATGCCAGCGGCATGGACAGCAGCGAGCCGGTCTTGAAGGAGTGGCCCGCGATCTGCCAGTCCTGTCGGATCAGGAACAGCAGCTCGCCATGACTGATGCCCTGCAAATCCACCTTCGGCGGCAGCGTCATGGGCCGCAGCGAATCCCGGGTCACCGCCAGGTAATCACTGCTGAAGAACGTCCTGGCGCGCACGATCACCAGCAGATGCGAACCCTGATCACCCTCGATGCGAGCCGGGCTCGCCAATACATCGTGAACCGCGCCGCGGTAAAGCTCGTGCGCTTGGGCGAGCGGCTGGCCGCGATGCCACTCCTTGACGATATAGGGGTAGCCGGACTCGGTGAGCGAGTGCTCGTCAAACCGGGTCGCCACCAGCAAGGTGTTGGCGTCCCGCCAGGCCACATCGGACTTGGCTTCCGGCAGGTCGAACCCGTCGGCGATGAAGCTGCGTGCGGCCACATCGAACTCGCGCACCACCTTGGCGTCCCGGCCGCCGTCCGACAGGCTGACCAGGCAGCGCGGACCGTTGTCCGGCTGACACGCCACGCCCTGGTACACCCAGTTGCGCCCTTCGGTGCGAGCCAGGGCATCCACATCCAGCAGCGTTTCCCAGCTTGGGCTTGTCGTCTCATAGGAGGCCAGGGTGGTCCGGCGCCACAGCCCCCGCACATGCCGGTCGTCCTGCCAGAAGTTGTAGACAAAGTCGCCACGCAGGGTGCCGTAGGGAATGCGGCTGCGATCCTCGAGAATGGCCCGCGCCTGCTGCTCGGCATTGTGATAGCGCGGATCCGCGGTGAGCCGCTGCAGCGAGCGCTCATTTTGCTGCCGCACCCAGGTAAGGGCGCGCTGGCCTTCGACATCCTCCAGCCATAGAAACGGGTCGGGGGTGGCCGCCGCCAGCCCCAGAGTCACTATCGCAGCCAACACGGGATCACCTCCATGAGGTGGATCAACAGTCTGGGACATTCACGGCCAGGCCTCCCTGCGAGGTCTCCTTGTAGATGGCGGACATGTCATGTCCGGTCTGGCGCATCGTGGCGATGACCTGATCCAGTGACACCTTGTGCGTGCCATCGCCGCGCATCGCCAGCCGCGCCGCATTGATGGCCTTGACCGAACCCATGGCATTGCGCTCGATGCACGGGATCTGCACCAGCCCGGCAACCGGATCGCAGGTGAGCCCGAGATTGTGCTCCATGCCGATCTCGGCCGCATTTTCGACCTGCTCGTTGGTGCCATGCAGGGCGGCCACCAGGCCCGCGGCCGCCATGGAGCAGGCCACGCCCACTTCGCCCTGGCAGCCCATCTCAGCCCCGGAGATCGAGGCATTGCGCTTGTAGAGCATGCCGATGGCGCCCGCGGTGAGCAGGAAGCGGATGACGCCCTCCTCGCTGGCACCCGGCTCGAAGCGTTCGTAGAAGTGCAGCACGGCGGGCACGATGCCGGCCGCGCCATTGGTGGGCGCCGTGACCACACGTCCGCCCGCGGCATTTTCTTCATTGACCGCCAGGGCCCAGGCATTCACCCAGTCCATGGCCACGAGCGCGCCCTGCGGCGCGCTGCCTTCGATCAGGGTGCGGTGCATTTTCGGTGCCCGCCGCCGCACCTTGAGCACCCCGGGCAGCACGCCGGTCTGGCGAAAGCCGCGGGCCACGCAGGCCTGCATGACCTGCCAGAGGGCGAGCAGCTGCTCGCAGATCTGAACCGCGTTGCGCCAGGTCTGCTCATTCGCCAGCATCAGCTCATAGATTTCCAGTCCATGCTCGCGACACAGCGCCAGCAGTTCCTCGCCCGAGGCGAAGGGATAGGGCGGTGGCGCCGCGGCATCCTGCTCTTCCGGATCGGCGCCGCGGACAATGAAGCCGCCGCCCAGGGAGTAGTAATCATCCTCGGCAAGCCGCGCACCCGCGGCATCCAGGGCGGTGAAGCGCATGCCGTTGGTGTGCCGCGGCAGCCGCTCGGCGCGCATGAACAGCAGCTGCATGGGCTCATCGAACGGGATGAGGTGCTGCCCCAGCAGTGCGAGCTGGCCGCTGCTGCGGATGCGCTGCAGCGCGGGCTCCATGGCATCCGGATCAACGCTCCCTGGCTCCTCTCCCATGAGCCCCAGGAGCACCGCCCGATCTGTGCCGTGGCCGCTGCCCGTCAGCGCCAGGGAGCCGTACAGCCGGATCACAACCTCGGCGGTCTTCTCCAGCAGCCCGGCGGACTTGAGCCGTGTGGCGAACTGCCGTGCGGCCCGCATCGGCCCCATGGTGTGGGAACTGGACGGACCGATGCCGATCTTGAAGAGGTCGAAGGTGGAGAGACTCACCAGAGGTGCACGCGTTGGTCGGGCGGCAGGTACATCCGGTCACCGGGCTTCACGTCAAAGGCCGAGTAGAAGGCATCCTGGTTTTTCAAAGGCAGCGAGCCGCGCGCCGCGTAGGGCGAGTGCGGATCGGACTTCAGGTACACGATCTGCTGCTTGTCGCGCACTTGGCCCGCCCACCCCTGCGCGAACGATATGTAGAAGCGTTGATCACCGCTGAAGCCATCGATGACGGGGGCCTTCTGGCCCTTCAGGCTCAGCCGGTACGCCTTGTAGGCCACCGCCAGTCCGGAATTGTCGGCGATGTTCTCGCCCAGGGTCAGCTTGCCGTTGATGTGATAGCCCGGGATCGCCTCGAAGGCTGAGTACTGCGCCACCAGTGCCGCCGTCTTGGCCGCAAAGCGTTCGTGATCCGCCTTGGTCCACCAGTCGCGCAGATTGCCATCGGCGTCGAACTGGCTGCCCTGGTCATCGAAGCCATGGCTCATCTCATGACCGATGACGGCACCGATGGCACCGTAGTTGGCGGCATCATCCGCCTTGGGGTCAAAGATCGGCGGCTGCAGATAGGCGGCCGGAAACACTATCTCGTTGAGATCATCACGGTAGTAGGCGTTGATGGTCTGCGGCGTCAGCTCCCACTCTTCGCGATCCACCGGCTTGCCGAGCTTGCCCATCTGATAGGCGAAGTCCCACTCATTGGAACGGATGACATTGCCGATCAGGTCATCACGCCGGATGGTAAGACCACGGTAGTCGCGCCAGTGACTCGGGTAGCCGATCTTGCGGCGCAACTTGGTAAGTTTGTCCAGGGCCTGCTTCTTGGTCGCAGGTCCCATCCAGTCAAGCGCATTGACATCCTGTCGATAGGCGGCCATCAGATTATCGACCAGCTGGTCCATGCGCGCCTTGGTGGCGGGCGGGAAATATTTCGCCACATACAGCTTGCCCAGCGCCTCGCCCACCGCACCGTCCACCAGGGTTACGCCACGCTTCCAGCGCGGCCGGTTGGTCGGTGTACCGCGCAGCGCGGTGCTGAAGAAATCGAAACTCGCGGCGACGAACTCCTTGGTCAGATAGGGGGCAAACCCGGCGATCAGGTGCCAGCGCAGGTAGCTCTTCCACACCGCCAGGGGCTCGTCGCTGACCATCGCGCCGAAGGCCTTGAAGTAACTGGGCTCACCGATCAGCAGGTAGTCGGCCTTACCCGTCACCCCAATGTCGGCCAGGTAGGTGTGCCAGGAGTACCCCGGCGTGGCCGCATCTAGTTGCGTGAGGGCGAACTTGTTATAGGTCTTCACCGGATCGCGCAAGTCGGTACGGGGCCACTGCGCCTGCGCGATACGGGTCTCGAGCGCCAGGATCGACTTGGCCTGCGCCGCGGCATCGGGCTGAGCCGCCAGGGTCAGCAGCTCTTCAATGGCCTTGAGGTACTGTCCGCGGATTGCGCGCAGCTGCGCATCATCGTCCTTGAGGTAGTAATCGCGATCCGGCATCCCTAGGCCTGCCTGGTCGACCCGCGCCACCACTCGCGTGGAGTCACGTGCATCCGGGAGGGTGTTCACGGCATACGGCCCGAAGACCCCGATGCGATGCAGGTGCGCAAACAGCGCCGGCAACTCGCTCTTGGCCTTCAGCGCGTCGATCCGCGCCAGTTCGCCCTTGAGGGCGCCGAGCCCTGCGGCCTCCACCGCAGCCTCATCCATGAAGCTCGCGTACAGGTCACCGATCTTGCGCGCCTCGGAATTGGCCGGGGCCGTGCTGTCGTTGGCGGCGGCATCGATCAGCCCATGCAGCTGATCGATGCTGCGATCGTACAGCTGGCTGGCAATCGAGACGCTGGAACGATCATCCGGAATGGGTGTGTTCTTCAGCCAGCGGCCATTGGCATAGTCAAAGAAGTCATCCTGGGGGCGCACGCTGCGGTCCATGGCCGCCAGGTTGAGTCCGGAAGGCTGTGCCGGTGTCTGGGCCACTGCCGTGTCCAGCGTGAACAGCCCACAGGCCAGTGCGGTCATCATCAGGGATTTCATACTTTTGATTATAGCGGCACTGCTGCCAGAGGCGACATAAAGCCCCAGGAGACGATGTGCACTTCCACACCGGCGTGGTGCAGCGCATTCGACGTTGTAAGCAAGTCTGCGACGCAAAACTGCGACATCAGGCAGTTTCGGCAAGGTTGCGAGCCTGCTAAATTCGCCACACGCATGAGTGTATCCAAGAACTGGACTTTCCCTGCTGCTCTGCAACCCCGACCGGAGCAGGTGCCGTTCGACCTGCATTCGGCGCTGCAGTCGGTGGTCATGGTGCATGCGGAAATTCCCGAAGGCGCTTTCACCGCACCGCTGCTGGGCACCGAGCGCATCGGCAGCGGCGTGGTCATCGGCGAGGACGGCATGGTCCTCACCATCGGCTACCTGATCACCGAAGCGCGCACGGTGTGGCTGTCCACCCATAACGGCCGCGCCGTACCCGCACATGTCGCAGGCTACGATCCGACGTCCGGATTCGGCCTGGTGCAGCCGCTGGGCGAGTTGGGCGCACCGGTCCTGCAGCGCGGCTCCGCGATCGGCCTTGAAGTGGGTGCCAGCGCCATCGTCATCGGCCATGGGGGCCTTGCGCATTCACTCAATGTTCACGTCACGGCCCGCCGCGAGTTCGCCGGTCATTGGGAATACCTGCTCGACGATGCGATCTTCACCGCTCCGGCGCACCCGCAGTGGGGCGGCACCGCGCTGGTGGGCACGGACGGACGGCTGCTGGGAGTCGGCTCATTGCTGGTGGAGGAATCCACCCGCGATGAAACCTTCGATGCCAACCTGTTCGTGCCCGTGGACCTTCTGGATCCGATACTGGATGACATGCTGCGCGCCGGGCGGCCGCTGCAAACGCCGCGGCCCTGGCTGGGTATGTACGCAACCGAACAGCACGGACGCCTGGTGGTCGGCGCCCTGACCCCGGATGGTCCCGCCCATCGTGCCGGCGTGCGCGTGAATGATGAAGTCACCGCGGTGGCCGGACATGGCGTCGACGGTCTCGCCGACATGTTCCGCAAGGTCTGGAGCATCGGGCCGGCGGGGGCGGAGATCCCCCTGACACTCACCCGCGGCGAGCACACCTCCCTGGTACGGGTACATTCCGCGGATCGCTACGACTATCTGCTGAAGCCGCGCCGCCACTAGCCGCCGGCAGTTCAGGAACGCGCTGCGTTCTGTAATACCCGCATCAGCGCCTCGGCCACCCGGCTCACGTCCGCGTCGCGCATGGCGGGAAACAGCGGCAACGTCAGGATGTTGCGCCCGATGTATTCGGCGATCGGGAAATCTCCCGGCTTGAACCCGCGACGACGGTACAGCGCCAGCAGATGAATCACCGGATAGTGCGCGCCGGTGCCAATGCCAAGGGCCGCCATCTGCTCCATGACCTGGCCGCGGCTGATGCTGAGCCGTTCCTCCGGCAGCACCACCTGGAACATGTGCCAGTTGCTGTTGTCGAAATCCGCCGGCGGCAGCTTCAGCCCGATGTCGGCCGCGTTGCGCCGGTTCAGTTCGGCAAAATACAGGCGCGCCAGCTCGGCTCGCCGCGCATTGAACTGCGCCAGGTGCGGCAGCTGTCCCAATCCGACACGCGCCGCCACGTCGGTCAGATTGAACTTGCCGCCGGCGACCTCGACCTCGAGGCCATCGAAGCCGCTGCGGACCACGCCCTGGAGGCGGTACTGCTCCGCGAGGCGCGCTTCGCGCTCGTCATTGAGCACCAGGCACCCGCCCTCGATGGTCGTGATGTTCTTGTTGGGGTGGAAGCTCAGCGACACCAGATCGCCCGTCGATCCGATCAGCCGGCCGTTGCAGCGCGCGCCCATTGCCTGTGCGGCATCCTCGATGACCCGCAGGCCGTGCTTGCCGGCGATGGCGTACAGGGCGTCGCGGTCCACCGGCAAGCCCGCCAGGTCCACCGGCAGCAGCGCGCGCGTGGCCGGTGTCAGCGCCGCCTCGATGCGCTTCAAGTCGATGTTGCGCGTGAGGGGGTCGACGTCCACGAAGCGCGGCGTGGCGCCAACCGCCAGGATGACATTGCTGGTGGCCACCCACGACAGCGGCGTGGTGATCACTTCATCGCCGGGGCCGATTCCCGCAATGCGCAGTCCGACCTCCATGGTGCAGGTTCCGGAGTTGAAGGCGCGCACCGCTCGGCCGCCAAAGTAGGCGCTGAGCGCGGCCTCGAAGGCCTTCACCTGCGGCCCTGAGGTGATCCAGCCGCTGCGCAGCACCTCGCACACTCCCTGGATGGTGGCCTCATCGATGCTCGGTCGGGTCATGGGCAGGAAATCAGGCGGCGTGCTCACGAGTGCTGCATCCTGGCGAGCGTGAAGACGCCGGCACAGATCAGGGCGATGCCGGCCAGCTTCGGTACGCTCAAGGCTTCACCGAACAGCACCGCGGCCGCGAAGGCATTGACCACATAGCCGATGGACAGCATGGGATAGGCCACGCTCACCGGAACGCGCGACAGCGCACCCAGCCACAGAATCACACTGATGCCATAGCAGCCCAGTCCGACCCACAGCGGCACGGCAGCCAGCACCTGCAGGACCGCCGCCCAGGACACCTGGCCCGAATCCGCGACCAGTGCGCCGCTGTGGCGGGTCGCGGCCTTCAGCAGCAGTTGCGCCGCCGCATTCAGCAGCACGCCGCCCAGCAACAGGCACCAGGTAAGCCAGGTCATCGGCGGCTCACGATATAGTTCTTGGGTGAGGTCGCACGGATCACCATGGGAAATCCCTCGCCCTGCATCTGCCGGTAGGTTTTCTCTTCCACGACCGCCAGCGCCTGGGCGCTGTTGCGCCACACCGGCGCGAACGCCGCCAGGGTGGCAATGGATTTGGCGGGCTCCAGTGTCTGGCCGAAATCAAGCTCACCGCGATATTCGACCAGCGTCACCGGATGTCTCAGATAGAAAGTCAGACTCTGATCATACGTGCGCACGCTGTACACCGGTACCTCGGCGCGCAGGTTCTCGGGCAGCTGGGCCAAGAGCCCAGCGCCGGAGTAAAGCGGCGCCACCAGGGCGGCGGCCCACACCGCGGCGGTCCAGGTGGCGAAGCCGCCGAGGCCAATCGCCAGGGTCGGACGAATTTCATCAGACCGCGTCCACCAGGCGACGCTGCCGCCAGCGGCACTGCACAGACCCATCAGCGCGAGTGCCGGTCGAATCTGGGCAAAGTAGGGCCCGCTTTTCGGGTCATAGAGAAAAGGCAGCGCCAGAATGCGCGGCAACAGCAAGGCGGCAGCCAGCAGCAGCACGCCCAGCACCATCATCCCGATGCCGGTTGCGCGCAGGTCCGCATTCAGGCGCGGCAGAGGCGCGGTGGCCATCAGCAGCGCCAGCGCGGGAAACATGGGCAGGATGTAGGTGCTGAGCTTGGAGTCGGAGGCGGAGAAAAACACGAAGATCACCACGCACCAGACCCAGGCGAAGCGCCGCAGGTCAAAGCCGGGACGCGCGCCGGCACGCCAGTCCAGCCACAGCGAACGCAATGCCGGCAGCAGCCACGGCAGAATGCCCGCCAGCAGTATCGGAATGAAGTACCACCAGGGCTGGTAGCGGTTCTCGATCTTGGTCAGATAGCGCTGGAAGTGTTCGCGGACGAAGAAGAACTGGAAAAACTGCGGCAGCCGGTGCTGGATCAGGATCAGCCAGGGCAGGCACAGCACGGCAAAGAGTGCGGCGCCGCGCACCAGCAGCAGCCGCCGCCAGGGCGTGAGATCGCGCTGCAGCGCCGAGTAGCAAAGCAGTGTGAACAGCGGCAGGACCCCGGCAATCAGCCCCTTGGTCATGAAGGCGCCGGCGATGGCCGCCCAGCACAGCAGCATCCACCCCTGCCAGCGTTCGGATCGCTGCGCGTTGCAGAAGCCGGCGAAGGTCAGCGTCATGTAGAGCGTGAGGCTCATGTCCAGGGTCAGCTGATGACCCAGCAGCAGGAACCATAGCGACGAGCCCAACATGATGGCGGCGCGGGCCGCGGCCAGCGCACCCCACTCGCGCCGGATCAGCGCCCAGATGGCGTACACCGTGGCCAGGGCACACAGCCCGGTGTACAGGCGTGCCGCCCAGTCATTCTGGCCGAAGAGCGATTCGCTGAT
Source organism: Steroidobacteraceae bacterium (assembly GCA_049792815.1). Lineage (GTDB taxonomy): Bacteria > Pseudomonadota > Gammaproteobacteria > Steroidobacterales > Steroidobacteraceae > DAIDKA01. The sequence continues at coordinate 19,446 of JBARBG010000038.1, forward strand.
GGCGGTGGCCCAGTACTGCAGGGGCGGCTTTTCGATATAGACCAGGCCGTCAAGGTGCGGAATCACCCAGTCGCCGCTGGCCAGGATTTCGCGCGAGATTTCCGCGTAGCGTCCTTCGTCCGGGTTGTACAGTCCGCGAAATCCCAGGCTGACCAGCCAGATTGCCGCACAGGCGGCGAACAGCGTCCCCAGCCACCGCGGCAATGTCACGGCAACACCGCTCCTTGCACGGCGAGGGTTCCTGACCGCCCCGCCACCTCACCCCAGGTGAGCTCATGACGTGCGATGGCGGTGCCGGCGAGCTGGCGGTGATAGTCCTGCAGGGACTTGAGCTGCACTCCCGCCTCCCGCCAGCGTTCGAGAAGGAATTCGAATTGTGGGAACAGCTTCTGGCCTTCCAGCTCGGCGTGCAGCGTGAAGACATGCGTATCGCTGGCACCGCAGCCCGACCGCTGCAGGATATGCTCGGCCGCCGCCTGCGCGTCCATCCCGTCGACACCGATCAACTCATCGAAAGTGGGGAGCGTGGTCGGCAGCTGCAGGCAGCGACCCTGGACGCCGGCCATGGTGGGCCAGAACGGGCCGCTGCCGCGCGCATCACTGGCGTAGTCGAGACCGAACTCGTGTTCAAGCTCCAGCACCCCGGCATTGATCTGCCAGCCCGCCGCCGCGTGCGCGCGGGTGGGGTCGCCGAACACCCCCTGGAATGCGTCCAGCGCCCGCACGAACTCGCGCCGGGTCCAGGCCGCGTCGGCCCGCGCGACACCGTCCTGCCAGCGCACATGGTCGTGGCAGTGCACGCCCACCTCGAATCCGGCAGCGCGCACCGCGCGCATCACGGCACCGGCCTTCGCGTCGATCCTTGGGCCCGGCAGCAAGGTACCGTACAGCAGCGTGCGGATTCCGTAGTGTTCGACCACGCTGGTGCGACTCACCTTGCGCAGGAAACCGCGTCGGAAGACGCGTTTGAGCGCCCTGCCGGTGTGATCCGGCCCGAGACTGAAGTAGAAGCTGCCACCGGCCTGGAAGCGGGCCAGGGCCGTCGCCAGGCGCGGCACTCCTTCACGGGTACCGCGCAGCGTATCGACATCGATCTTCAATGCGATCCGGCGTGTCTGCACGGCGTGTCAGTTCGCATCCACCAGGGCGCGGGCTTCCTTGAGATTGGCCTTGTAGGAATCAAACACCAGGCGCAGCGCGGTGGGCATGTCGACGTCGGGCTTCCAGGCAAGCTCCTCGATCGTGTTCTTGATCCAGGGCCGGCGTGCCCGCACGTCCTGGTAGCCCGTGCCGTAGTATTTTTCGGCCGACACATCGACCAGCTGCACGGCCTTGGCGCTGTGCGCGTACTCCGGAATCGAACGCGCGACGGCCAGCATCATCTCGGCCAGCTCGCGGATGGACAGGTCGTTCGCGGGGTTGCCGATGTTGTAGATCTTGCCGGTGGCGACCCGACCCTTGTTGGCGATGATCTTCAGCAGGCAGTCAATGCCCTCGGAAATGTAGGAGAAGCAGCGCCGCTGCGTGCCACCGTCGACCAGCTTGATGTCCTCGCCGCGCACGATATTGCCCAGGAACTGGGTGAGCACGCGCGAGCTGCCCTCCTTCGGGGTCATCATGCGGTCCAGGCCCGGTCCGATCCAGTTGAAGGGCCGGAACAGCGTGTGATCAAGCTTGCCTTCCTGCCCATAGGACCAGATCACCCGGTCGAGCAGCTGCTTGCTGCAGGAGTATATCCAGCGCGACTTCGGCACCGGGCCCAGCACCAGCGGGGATTCGTAGGGATGGAATTCGGCCTCCGAGGACATGCCGTAGATCTCCGAGGTCGAGGGGAACACCACCCGTTTGCGATGCTTCACGCACTGGCGGATCAGCGGCAGGTTGGCCTCGAAGTCCAGTTCGAAGACCCGCAGCGGATCGGCGATGTAGGTGGCCGGCGTCGCGATGGCCACCAGCGGCAGCACCGTGTCGCACTTGCGGATGTGGTACTCCACCCATTCGCGGTTGATGGTGATGTCGCCCTCAAAGAAATGGAATCGCGGATGCTCCATGACGTTGGCGAGCCGGTCGGATTCCAGGTCCATTCCGTAGACGTCCCAGTCGGTCTCACGGATGACGGCTTCACTCAGATGGTGGCCAATGAATCCATTGACCCCCAGGATGAGCAGCTTCTTCATGATCTTTCCTTATCCATCGCAGGCAGTAATGTTCAAGCGCCACGGCTGCGAGCCGCAGCGCTCCTGAAATTCGCGTCCATCCAGCGCCGTGCCGTCGACGGTCACGGCGCCGATCAGCAGCCGGATGCCATCCCGGCAGTCCATGAACAGCCGACCGTCCATCACATACAGGCACGGCGCAAGGTCGGGGTGGCGGGCCGGCTCGCCCGTGAGGCGCGAGCTTGCGAACACCACACGCCGACCCGCGACCTCGACGAAAGCCCCGGGAAACGGCGGCGCCACGGCGCGAATCATGGCGTGTACCCGCATTCCCGGCCAGTCCGGCTGGATACGGCCATCCGCCGGCCGGCGACCGCCAAAGTATGACCCCTGCGCCAGGTCCATCGCCCGCCCCGGCGGAGGCCCCGCGGCCAGCGCCGGCAGCACGGCCGTCAGCACCCGGGCGGCAGCGTCCGCCACCGCCATGGACACCGCCAGCGCATCATCGTTCGGGCCGATGGCCACGGCCTGCTGGGCCACGATGGGCCCGGCGTCGGGGCGCTCGACCATGTAGTGCAAAGTCACGCCGGTCTGGGTCTCCCCGTTGGCGATCGCCCAGTTGACCGGTGCCCGGCCCCGGTAGTGCGGCAGCAGCGAGCCATGCAGGTTGAGCGCGCCCCAGCGCGCCAGGGCCAAGAGCTGCGGCGGCAGCATGTAACGGTAGTAGAAGGCCAGAATGTAGTCGGGCGCGAGGCGACGAATCTCCTCCAGCCACTGCGGTGCGGCCGGCTGCAGCGGCGTCACGGCGCGCACGCCGCGCGCGCTGGCCAGCTCGGCAACACTGCCGAACCAGCGCTGTTCCCCGGCCTGGTCCTCGTGCGTGAACACCAGGGGCACCGCCACGCCATGGTCCAGCAGGACTTGCAGACAGCGGTGACCGACTTCGCTGTAGCCGAATACGACGGCGCTAAACACGGGGGGTCTCGAGCACCCGCAGGCGCTCGGGATCCGTTTCGCGGCCCGGCGCCAGCACCGCCGCGATGAGATAGCGGGGTCGGCCACGGACCTGTTCGTAGGTGCGGCCCACGTATTCGCCGATCAGGCCGATGCCAAACAGCGCCAGGCCCAGCAGGAAGAACACGATGGCGAACAGGGTGAAGACACCCTGCACATCCGGGCCGTGCACGATACGGTCCCAGATCAGGTAGACAAACAGCACCAGGGAGACCCCGGAAATCACCATGCCCAGCATTGAGAACAATTGCAGGGGCATTACCGTAAAACCGGTCATCAGGTCGAAGTTCAGCCGGATCAGCTTGTAGAACGAGTACTTCGACTCACCGGCGTGCCGCGGTTCATGGCGGACCTCGATCTCCACCGGATTGCGCGCAAACAGGTAGGCCAGCGCCGGAATGAAGGTGTTGACCTCCTGCGAGGCATTGACGGCGTCGATCACATGACGCGAATAGGCGCGCAGCATGCAGCCCTGGTCCGTGATGCGAATGGGCGTCATGCGTTCGCGCAGGGAATTGATGCGCCGCGACAGGAAGGTGCGCGCCCAGTGATCCTGACGTCCCTTGCGGATCGTTCCGACATAGTCGTGGCCGGCATCGGCGGCGCTGAGCAGATTGGGTATCTCCTCGGGCGGATTCTGCAGGTCGGCATCCAGGGTGATGATCACCTCGCCCTGCGCGGCGTCGAACCCGGCCATGATGGCGGCGTGCTGGCCGAAATTGCGGCGAAAGACGATGACTCGGGTGTGCTGCGGCCGCTGCTGGTATTGCGCCCGCAGCAGCGCCACGGAGCGGTCCTTGCTGCCGTCATCGACAAAAACGCATTCCCAGCTGCAGTCGAGCCGGTCGAGAGTCGCGTACAACCGGGTAAACAGCAGCGGCAGATTCGCCTCCTCGTTGTAGACCGGGACGACGATACTGACGTGGGGGTGGTCTTTCGCCTCTGACATATCCTAATCTGGGCCTATGGACGAATACCGATTCGAGCTGGCCGCGCCGCGCGATGCCGGGGCCATCGCTTCCCTGTCGCGCCGCCTGGTCGAGGCCGGTCTGCCGCCGTCCTGGCCGGCAGAACGCGTACTTTGCCACATCAAGCGCACCGATAGCGTGGTCCTGACCGCCCGCTTTCAGGCAACGCTGGCCGGATTCGCCATCATGCAATTCGGCGAAGATCGCGCCCATCTGAATCTGCTCGCCGTTGACAGCGCGCATCAGCGTCGGACGCTGGGCCGGCAGCTCATGAACTGGCTGCACGAAAGCGCTCTGGTGGCGGGGACTTTCCTGCTGAGCCTGGAGTTGCGCCTGGCCAACAGCGGGGCTCAGCGCTTTTATGAAGCACTGGGCTACCGTCCGCAGGGCGTGGTGCCAGGCTACTACCAGGGGCGCGAAGACGCCCTGCGGATGACGCTCGACCTGCGCGTGGGCCGCGGCCTTACAGCGTAATGCCGACCGCCTTGGTCTCCAGCATGCTTTCGACGCCGGCGCGACCGTGCTCGCGACCCCAGCCGGACTGCTTGTAGCCGCCAAAGGGCACCGCCGGATCCAGACCCGTACCGCCATTGACCTGGACCGTGCCGGCGCGGATCTTGCGGGCCAGCTTGTGCACAATGCCGACATCGCGGGTCCAGATGTATGCGGACAGGCCGTAGGTGGTGTCGTTGGCCACGCGCGCGATGCGATCAAGATCATCGTCGTCGATGGGCATGGCGCAGATGACCGGCCCGAAAATCTCCTCGCGCACGACCTTCATGCTGCGATGGGTCTGCGCCAGCACCGTGGGCTCAACGAAGTAGCCCTCGGTACCCTGGCGCTGTCCGCCCGTCACCACTTCGGCGCCCTCGCCGCGGCCCGCCTCGATGTAGCCGGTGACGCGATCCAGCTGCCCCTGTGAGACCAGTGGACCCAGGTTCGTATCCGGCTCCAGGCCCGGGCCGACTTTCAGCGACCTGGCCATGCCCGTGATGCCAGCGACGACCTGGTCGAACACCTTCTTGTGAATGTACAGGCGCGATCCGGCCACGCAGATCTGTCCGGAGTTGGCAAACACCGCCATGGCCGCGCCGGGAATGGCGCGGGCCAGGTCGGCGTCGGGGAAAATGATGTTCGGTGACTTGCCGCCCAGCTCCAGGGTGACGCGTTTCAGCGTCGCCGCGCAGGCCTGCACGATCCACTTGCCGGTGGCGGTGGATCCGGTAAAGGCGATCTTGTCGACATCCGGATGCTCCACCAGCGCCCGGCCGGCCGGGTCCCCGAAGCCGGTGACGATATTGATCACGCCCGGCGGTATGCCCGCCTCGAGCACCAGCCGGCCCAGCAGCAGAGCGCCAAAGGGCGTGAGCTCCGCGGGCTTGAGCACCATGGTGCAACCCGCGGCGATCACCGCGGCAGCCTTGTCGGCCTCCATGGCGAAGGGAAAGTTCCAGGGCGTGATGCAGCCGACGACGCCGACGGGTTCGTGCAAGGTGTAGGCGAGCTTGCCGGGTTCGGACAGCTCCGGCACCTCGCCGTGCACCTTGCCGCTCCAGCCCGCGGTGTAGCGCAGACCGTTGGCCGTGCCCAGCGCGCCGGCAAACTTCGCCATGCCAAAGGGCATGCCGTTGTCCAGGCTCAGGACCTGGCCGATTTCATCGGCGGCCTGTTCGATGAGGTCGGCCAGCTTCCACAGCAGCCGGGCACGCGCCACCGGCGGCATGCTCGGCCAGGGGCCGTTCTCAAAGGCGTTGCGCGCGGCGCGCACCGCCAGATCGATATCTTCGGCGCCACCGGCCGCGGCGTAGCCGAGCACCTTGCCGGTGGCCGGATTCAGCACCTCGATGCGGCCGCCGGCACGCGGCTCCACCCATTCATTGTTGATCAGCAGCCGGTGCTTTTGCGCAATGAAGGCCTGGGTGCGGGCGAAGTCCGGTTTCAGGGCAGCGTTCATGACTTACGTCCTCACTTGTTGTCCTGCAGACGCAGATGCGTCACACCTTGATCGTCGATGTACTCGTGGTTGTTCTCGCACACGTACTCGAGCATTTCGTAGTTCGGAATGCGCTTGTAGGCGAACGTGAACGTCCACGGCTGCTCCAGTGTGACCGGGTCCTGCACCGTGATCTGATCATGCAGGATGTCCGGCGTCACCAGGTGCAGGTGCTCGGTGATGCGCATCTGGTCGCTGTGGGGCATCTCGCTGTGGCCCAGCACCGACTGCTTCACGCCGACGGTGTCCACCACCAGCGTCGATCCTTCCCAATGCGCCACCGAATGACCATAGTAGCCCGGCGGTACGTCGGCGATTGGCGGCTGCGGCTTGCCGATGAAGATGCGGCGCACCTGCGAGAAGGCCTCGGCGATGATGGTCACCTGCCCGCGCGTCTGCAGGATCTCCAGCGGATAGATCGCGGACATCATCTCCGGCATGCCGTACGGCAGACAGTCCACGCCCGAGGATGCGATCGGCTCGCCCTTGGCGTCGGACTCGGCCTCCTTGGCGCGTTTCACATCATAGGGCCCCTTGTACCGGGGCTTGAGCATCATCTTGCCGGCCGGCGGCGGCAGTGTGGCCGGATCCGGCGGCCCGCCGCGTCCGCCAAAGCCCGGATAGCGCTGCCAGTCGCCGGTGAAATCCGCGGCCGCCGCGCTGCTGCCGGCGCCATTATCGGCATCGGCCGCCTGCGCCAGCGCGAGGCCGAGCGCGGCCACGGCGAGGAAACCCAACCTGTGGAAATTCATGGCGTCCCCTTGAGGCTCATGACCGGGGAAAGACGCCGGTGCCGGGCGGATTGCCGTCGCTCAATTCGCGCCCATCGGCGAGCGTGGCCTTTTCGAGCATGCCGCCGGGCTGCCCGTTGCGCAGCGGATTGATGAGCAGCGTGACTTTGTCACCCTGCTTGATGTCGCTGTACTTCCAGCCCACGCGGGTGAGCACGTTGGGGCTCGCGCACTCCACGGTGTAGTGCTTGTTGCCATTGCCGTCAGGAACCTCGAGCTGGATGAACACATGCGGGTTGGTCCAGTCAAACTTGACCACCGTGCCGCTGACGGTGATGCGGTTCTGATGATCAAAGAGCGCGAAGGAATGGTGCGCGAATGCCGGCAGCATTGCGCAAAGGCCCAGCAGACCCAGGATCAGGCCCGGTAGCGGACCGCGGGCTTTGGCAATCATACATATCCCTCTCGTGACAGCGTCCGGTTTGACGGCGCAGCGCGCTTTTATGACATGGGCCGACAGCGCCCGCAACGCCTATCGAGGTGGGTCAGGCGGCGCCCGTCCGCAGGCGCTGGGCGAAGTGCCAGCTTTGGCCCTCGGGATCCAAAACGGCGTAGCCGCGATCGCTCCAGTGCTCAGGCCCGTAATCGGTGGTGGCCAGCTCGCGCACCACGACCGCGCCGGCGGCCAGCGCGCGGGTGTAGTGCGCCTCGATGTCATCAACATAGACAAAAAGACCCTGCGTGGTCGCGCCATTCAATGACTTGGGCGAACGGGCCGCGCTCGCCCCATGCGAACTCTCACCGGCGACCATGACCACGGCTTCGCCGAAAGTCAGCTCTGAATGCATGATCCCACCGGAACCGTCGGGCACCTTGATGCGCACTGAAAAACCGAACGCCGAAACCAGCCAGTCAATGGCCCGGACCGGGTCCTGGTACGCCAGTGAGGAGGAGATCCGGGGCCAGCCTGCCGGGGTGGGTCGAGTCGCCTGAAGTGCCATGCTCTGCTCCTTGCTTCCGCCGTATGTTCGGCCAGAATCCGCGCCCTATGCAACGCCCCCCGCTGAACCTGGCCACCGACCCCGGGCTGCCCATCACCGCCCACGCCGCGGACATCACCGCCGCCCTCGCCAGCCACTCCATCGTCATCGTGTGCGGCGCCACCGGCTCGGGCAAGTCCACCCAGCTGCCCAAGCTGTGTCTGGCCGCCGGACGTGGCGTGCACGGCATGATCGGCCATACCCAGCCCCGGCGCATTGCCGCCCGCGCACTCGCCAACCGGATCGCGGCCGAGCTTGGGACCCGGGTCGGCGCCGCGGTCGGCTGCCAGGTGCGCTTCGAAGACCGCACGGGGGCAGGCTGCCGCGTCAAACTCATGACGGATGGCATCCTGTTGCGCCAGTTGACCTCCGACGCCGAGCTGTCCGCCTACGACACTCTCATCATCGATGAGGCCCACGAGCGCAGTCTGAACATCGACCTGCTGCTGGGCGCCTTGAAGCGACTGTGCGCCCGGCGCGCCGACCTGCGGGTCATCGTGACCTCCGCGACCATCGACACCCGGCACCTGGCGCAGTTCTTCGACGGCGCCCCCGTCATCAATGTCGAAGGCACCAGCCATCCGGTGCAAGTGCGTTACCGGCCGCTCGCAGCGCCGGATGAGGACGCGGCGGAGCTGTCGCTGCCCGAGGGCATTGTCGAGGCGGTGCGCGAGCTTGCGAGCGCCGGCGACCCACGGGGTGACATCCTGGTGTTCCTGCCGGGTGAAAAGCACATCCGTGAAGCGGCCCAGGCCCTGCAAGGCGCCCGGCTGCCGCGCCTGGAAGTGATGCCGCTGTACGCGCGGCTCACGGCGCAGCAGCAGGAAAAGATCTTCGAGGCGCACGCCACGCGCCGAGTCATTCTGGCGACGAATGTCGCGGAGACTTCCCTGACCGTGCCCCAGGTGCGTCATGTCATTGACAGTGGCCTGGCGCGCATCAGCCGTTACAGTGTGCGCAGCAAAGTCCAGCGCCTGCCGCTGGAGCCGGTCTCGCAGGCCAGCGCCAACCAGCGCCGCGGGCGCTGTGGGCGCGAAGCCCCCGGCATCTGCATCCGGCTGTATTCCGAAGAGGACTTCCTGGCGCGCGAGGAGTTCACGCCGCCTGAAATCCTGCGCACCCACCTGGCCAGCGTGCTGCTGCAGATGGCTGCCTCCTCGCTGGGTGATCCGGAGGACTTTCCCTTTCCTGACCCGCCTGACACCCGGCAGATCAATGACGGGGTGCGGCAACTGCAGGAACTTGGCGCCATGGACGAACGGCGTCGGATCACGCCCCTTGGCCGGCGCATGGCGGCCCTGCCCTGCGATCCCAAACTTGGCAGGATGCTGCTGGCCGCCGCGCGCCTGCACTGTCTCTCCGAGATTCTCATCGTGACCGCCTTCCTGGCCGCCCAGGATCCGCGCGACCGCCCCGCCGACGCCCAGGCCCGGGCCGATGAGGCCCATGCGGGTTATGCCGATGCACGCTCGGACTTCGTGACGGTGCTCATCCTGTGGCAGCGCTTTCATGAACAGGCCGCAACGCTCGGCGGCGCGGCGCTGCGCAAATGGTGCCGCGAGAACTTCCTGTCCTTTGTGCGCATGCGCGAGTGGCAGGATCTTCACGCCCAGCTCGGTGCTTCAGCGCAGGACCTGGATCTGAAGCGCAACACGACCGCGGCCAATCACGCGGATCTGCATCGCGCCATCCTCTGTGGGCTGCTGGGTTCAATCGGGTTGCAGGACGAGCGGCGCGAGTTCCTGGGCGCCCGCGGCACGCGCTTTGTCATCGCGCCCGGCACCCCGCTGGCCGGCAAGCCGCCGAAGTGGGTGGTGGCCGCGAACCTGGTGGAGACCACGCGGCTGTACGCGCGCATGGTGGCCGCGGTCCAACCCGGCTGGATCGAAGCAGTGGCCGGCCACCTGCTGCGTCGCGAGTACTCCGATCCCCATTGGGTGAGTTCCAGGGGCCAGGTCAGCGCGCTTGAGTCCGTGACTCTCTACGGCCTGCCGCTGGCCAGCGGTCGGCGCATCAGCTATGGAGCCGTCGCACCCGCTGCGGCTCACGAGATCTTCGTCCAGGAGGCGCTGGTCGGCGGACACAGCAGTATCGATGCCGCGTTCGTTGCGGCAAACCGCACTCTCAGGGCCCACGTCGAAGGACTCGAAGCGCGCATCCGGCGTCGTGACATCCTGGTGGATGAACCCACCCAGGCGCAGTTCTACGCGGCGCGCATTCCGCTTGCGGTCAATTCGGTGGCCGGGTTTGAGCGCTGGTGGCGCGAACAGTCGCAGGCAAATCCCCAAGCCCTGCACATGAGCCTGTCCGACCTGTGCCGTCGCGATGCGCCTGAAGCCGCAGGCGAAGAGTTTCCGCAGACCCTGAACGTTGCCGGCAACTTCCTGCCGCTCAGCTACCTGTTCGAACCGGGCGCGGCCGCAGATGGCATCACGCTCAACGTGCCGGAACAGTTGCTCGAGGAACTCAACGCCGAGCAGCTGGCGTGGCTGGTGCCGGGCATGCGCCAGGAAAAGATCGCCGAACTGCTGCGCTCGCTGCCCAAGGCACTGCGCCGCCAGCTGGTACCGGTGACGGATCAGGCCCGCCTGGCACTGGAGTCGGTGACCGCTGCGGCGCTGCCGCCCTTTCACACCTGGCTTGCGGCCTGGATCACGGCCCGCACCGGCACCGCGCTGGCGGCCGCGGACCTGGCCGCAGCGGCGCTGCCGGAACACCTGCGCCTGAATATCCGCGTCGTGGCGGGCACGGCGGGCGCGGCCACCCACGCAC
>JBARBG010000039.1:0-1774 GCA_049792815.1 Steroidobacteraceae bacterium
GGCCAGCAGGGCGTCAACATCATGGAGTTCTGCAAGCAGTTCAATGCGCAGACCCAGAAGCTGGAGAAGGGGTTGCCGATTCCCGTGATCATCACGGTGTACAGCGACCGCAGCTTCACCTTCATCATGAAGACCCCGCCCGCTTCGGTGCTGATCCGCAAGGCGATCGGCATTGAAAAAGGCAGCGGCGCGCCGAACACCAGCAAGGTGGGCAAGATCACGCGCAAGCAGATCGAGGAAGTCGCCAAGACCAAGCAGCCGGACCTGACGGCCGCTGACATGGAGGCGGCGGTGCGCACCATTGCGGGCACCGCGCGCAGCATGGGCGTCGATGTGGAGGGCCTCTAACATGGCACTGGCGAAGCGAGTCAAGACCTGGAAGGACAAGGTCCAGCCAGGCAAGCAGTATCCGATCGAGGATGCGCTGAAGATCGTCAAGGAACTGGCCACGGCCAAGTTCAACGAGTCGGTGGATGCGGCCGTGAACTTAGGGATTGATGCCAGCAAGTCCGACCAGCAGGTGCGCGGCTCCACTGTGATGCCCCATGGCATCGGCAAGTCCGTGCGCGTCGCGGTGTTCACCTCGGGCAAGAACCAGGAGCTCGCCAAGGCGGCCGGCGCCGACATCGTCGGCCTGGAGGATCTGGCGGCGCAGGTGAAGGCCGGCGAAATCAATTTCGATGTGGTCATCGCGAGCCCCGACGCCATGCGCGTCGTCGGTCAGCTGGGCCAGATCCTGGGTCCGCGCGGCCTGATGCCGAACCCCAAGGTCGGCACCGTGAGCCCGGATGTGGCCGGCGCCGTGCGCAATGCCAAGTCCGGCCAGGTGCGCTACCGCGTCGACAAGGCCGGCATCGTCCATTGCTCGATCGGCAAGGCCAGTTTCGAGCCGACCGCGCTCAAGGAAAACCTGCAGGCCCTGATCAATGACCTGCAGAAGGCGAAGCCGGCCGCGGCCAAGGGCCAGTACCTGAAGCGCGTCACCGTCTCCTCGACCATGGGGCCGGGCGTCGTGGTCGATCAGGCCAGCCTGATCCCCGCCGCCCCCTGATCGAGAGCATAGGAATTTAGAAGCTAGACAGTTTTGCGGTCCGGCGCGTTCGCAGCGCCGGCAGTCAAAGACCGCAGGCGGAACCAGTCCTTGCCCGTAAACGGGGTGGACCCGGGTTCCTTAATGGAGAGCCTGCGCAGATGGTGCGCCGCACACGGCAAAAAGGGGTTCGCTCCTCACGTCGTGAAGGTCGCCGTCAAGGGTGGAAGTTACGGATCACGGGGCAACCCAAAGGTCCGCGGCTTCTGTTTTGCAACAGTGATCTTCAGGCTGAGGAGAAATGAATGCCACTGAACCTTGAAGACAAGAAAGCGCTGGTTGCGGAAGTGAACGCGGTCGCGGCGAAAGCCCAGTCCGTGGTCGCAGCCGAGTACCGTGGACTCACGGTAACGCAGATGACCGATCTGCGGGCCAAGGCGCGTGCGCAGGGCGTGTACATGCGTGTGATCAAAAACACGCTGGCGCGCAAGGCACTTGCAGGGACCGCGTTCGCGACCATCGGACCGGTGCTCAAGGGCCCGCTGGTGCTGGCCTTTTCGAAGGACGATCCGGGCGCGGCCGCGCGCGTGGTGAAGGACTTCGCAAAGGGCAACGAAAAGCTCGTCGCGACTCACATGTCCTTGGGCGGCCCGGTGCTGCCCGGCAAGGACATCGAGAAGCTGGCGAACCTGCCCACACGTGCCCAGGCGATCTCGATGCTGCTTGGCGTCATGAAGGCGCCCA
>JBARBG010000040.1:0-15096 GCA_049792815.1 Steroidobacteraceae bacterium
TACCTGCGGACCTGAGCCAACGGGGGCCGGGATGATACGAAGGGCCCCGCAAACCGTCAATTCAGGCCCTGCGCCACTCGGTACGCCCTCCGGGCCGGTCCTCCAGGATCACGCCCTGGGCTGCCAGCGCGTCCCGTATCCGGTCCGCCCCCTGGAAGTCCTTGTTCCTGCGGGCCTCGAGGCGCTGGGCCACCAGAGCGTCGATCTCGGCGTCCGTCAGCCCCGCGCCAACCGGCCCGTCCTCGGCAGGGGCTGTGCGCAGGCGCGCCCATTGTTCGGGGGGCAGTTGGGCAACGCCCAGAACCCCGCCCAGCACCCCCAGCTCCGCCGCGATCCGGCCGGCCTCGAGCGCCTTGCCTTCGCGCTTGGCGACGTTCAGGTCGCGCGTCATGGCCTGCAGCACCGCCACCGCTTCGGGGGTGTTGAAATCATCGTCCATGGCCTCCCGGAACGCCTGGGTGTACCGCGTCACCGGCGCCGGCCGCACCGGCTCAACTTCACGCAGCGCGCCGTAGATGCGTTCCAGTGCGGCGGTCGCCTGGGTGAGTTGGTCCAGGTTGTAGTTCACCGGACCGCGGTAGTGGCTGGAGACCACGAAGTAGCGGATCACCTCCGGATGCCGCACACGCTTGAGCGCATCGACGATCGTGAAGGAATTGCCAAGGGACTTCGACATCTTCTCATCGTCGATGTTGAGGAAGCCGTTGTGCATCCATACCCGCGCGAAGGTGTCGCCGCTGGCGGCGCACGATTGGGCGATTTCATTCTCATGGTGCGGAAACTTCAGGTCATTGCCGCCGCCATGGATGTCGAAGCGGGTGCCGAGAAGTGTCTCGGACATCACCGAGCATTCGATATGCCAGCCGGGCCGGCCCGCTCCCCAGGGCGAGGGCCAGGAAGGCTCACCGGCCTTGGCCATCTTCCACAGCACGAAATCCAGCGGATCGCGCTTGGTGGCATCCACGGCCACGCGTTCCCCGGCGCTGAGTTCATCGACCAGCTCACCCGATAGCGCCCCGTAGCCCGCGAACTTGCGCACCGCGAACATGACATCGCCGCTGCTTGAGACATAGGCGAAATCCTTGGCGATGAGGCGTGCGGTCATCTCTATCATGCCCGCTACGTGAGCCGTCGCCCGCGGCTCATGGTCCGGCCGCAGGATGCCCAGTGCGTCGTAGTCACGGTGCATGTAGGCGATATAACGCGCGGTGAACGTGTCGATGTCTTCCCCGCGCTCCGCCGCGCGCTTGATGATCCGGTCATCGATATCGGTGATGTTGCGGACAAAGGTGACGGCCAAGCCGCTGAACGTGAGGTAGCGACGAATGACATCGAAGGCGATCTTCGAGCGCGCGTGCCCCATATGGCACAGGTCATAGACCGTGTCGCCGCACAGGTACATGCCGATCCGGCCCGGATGCAATGGCTGAAGGTCTTCCTTCGCCCGCGTCATTGAATTGAATATGCGAATCATGGCGACAGATTACGCGAAGCGCGCCAGCCGAGCCTGCGCTGAACCCTCGGGCATGGCGCGCAGCAGCGGCGCGAGTTCGGGCCCATGGGTCAGTCCCGTCAGGGCAACCCTGAGCGGCTGATACAAAGCCTTGCCCTTGCGTCCCATGGCAGCGCCCGTCGCCGCGGCAATCGCCCGGAAATCACCGGGATGGGCCGCCGCAGCGGACGTGGCTGCGGTAAAAAAGGCGCTTCCCGCCTCATCGATGACCGCTTGTTCGGCGACCCCGAGGCCCGGTGGGCCCCCGAAGACGATGTCGCGCCACTCCCCTGCGTCCCGCGGCAGGATCACATTGGGCCGCACGGCCTCAATGAAGGCCGCCCGGGCCGTGGCGTCGAGCCCCTGCGGCACCTCCGGCCCCAGCCATGCCTGCACTTCGACATCCGACATCTGTTTGACCGACTCCTTCTGCCAGACCAGCAATTGCGCCGCATCAAAATGCGCCGGCGCACGGCCCAGGTGAGCCGGATCAAAGGCCCGGGCCATGGCCGTCAGGTCCAGCAGGCCGTTCTCGGCGCTGGAGTGCCCGAGGCGGAACAGATGATTGCACAGGGCGCCTGCGGTGAAGCCCTGCGCACGGTAGTCGCGCACCGTCGTCGCGCCATGACGTTTGGACAGCTTCGCGCCATCGGCGCCGACCACCAGCGACATATGCCCGTAGTGCGGCACCGGCAGTGCCAGCGCCCGCAGCACCAGGATCTGGCGCGGCGAGTTGGTGAGGTGGTCCTCGGCACGCAGGACATGGGTGATGCCCATCGCGGCATCATCCACCGCGTTGCTGAAGAAAAAGGCGGCGGACCCGTCGGCACGCCGAACGATGAAATCACCGATGTCGTCGCTGAGCACACTTTGCGGCCCGCGCACGAAGTCGGTGAATTCGATCCGCTCACCGGGTGGCACCCGGAAGCGCAGCGTGGGCAGCAGCCCCGCGGCATGCCTGGCGGCCCGCTGTGCCGATGTGAGATCGCGGCAGGTACCCGCATATCGCGGCGGTCGGCCGGCCGCCAGCTGCGCCTTGCGGGACACCGCCAGCTCAAGGGGCGTGCAGAAGCACTCGTACACCCGGTCACACTCTGCGAGGGTGACAAAGTGCCGGGCGTACAGCGCCACGCGTTGTGACTGACGATACGGCCCATGCTCATCCTCGCGGCCGGGACCTGCGTCCCAGGCAAGGCCCAGCCAGGTCAGATCGTCTTGCAGATTGCGGCAAAACACCTCGCTGCTGCGGCTGGCATCGGTGTCCTCGATACGCAGCACAAAACGGCCGCCGGCGCGCCTTGCCAACAGGAAGCTGAACAGGGCGGTACGGGCGTTGCCCAGGTGCAGATCGCCGCTGGGGCTGGGGGCAAAGCGCGTCACGGTGCCCCCCTGGGCCGACAGGGCGATCGTGGCCCGTTGCGAAGATTCGTTCATGTTGCAGATTTTAAGACGAAAACCCCGCGACCTTGAAACACCGCTGGGTGAGGGCGGTCCAATTGCTAGAATCCACCCCCCAGGCAGCGGATGCGAAGTAACCATACATGATGACCAGCAGAGGGCTCCTTGCAGTTTTCGCGGTGGCGACCCTGGTGCTCGCGGCGGGCGGCCTCCCCGGCAGGGCCTGCGCCGCCGATGCGCCGGCCAAATCAACGTCCCTGGGGACCCCGCAAGTGCGCGTCACCACCTCCATGGGCAGTTTCGTCATCGAGCTGTATCCGGACCGCGCGCCCGTCACGGTGGCGGAGTTCCTGCGCTATGTGAAGGAGGGCCAGTACACCCAGACCCTGTTTCACCGGGTGATTCCGGGATTCCTGATCCAAGGTGGAGGCTTTTCCGCCACCGATGAAGCCACCAAGCCTACCCATGGACTGGTGGCCAACGAATCCGGCAACGGCCTGCAGAACAAGCGCGGCTGGGTGGGGCTGGCGCGCGCCGAGTCCCCGCACAGCGGCAACTGCCAGTTCTTCATCGACGTGGCCGACAACCCGGAACTTGACCCGCTGCCCGTGCGCTGGGGTTACGCCGTGTTCGGCAAGGTTGTGGATGGCATGGACGTGGTCGACAAGATCAGCATCGTACCGACCGGCGCCGAGGGCAAGTTCAAATCCGATTCGCCCCTGACCCATGTGGTCATCGAGAAGATTGAACTGCTCGGGGCCGCGAGCGTGCACGAGGAGGCCCCGAGGCAGCTGGCGCCCGCGCCCACCGGCAATGAGGTGCTGTCGCCGAACTGAGCTCGGAAGGTACCGCAGTGAACGAACTATTCGTCTCCGACCTGCACCTGGACGCGCAGTCCACCGCGGCCAATGAACGCTTCCTGACTTTTCTGCGCGAGCAGGCCTCTCACGCGCGGGTGCTGTACGTCCTGGGAGACCTGTTTGAAGCGTGGATCGGCGATGACGACCCGGACCCGGCCAAGGGCCGGATCTGCGAGGGTCTGCGCCGGCTGACCCAAGGCGGCGTGCCCTGCTTCGTGATGCACGGCAATCGGGATTTCCTGCTGGGGGAGCAGTTTGCGATGCGCACCGGCTGCCATCTGCTGCCCGATCCGGTGATCGCGACCTTCGATGAAGATCAGGTGCTGCTCACCCACGGGGATGCCCTGTGCGTGGATGATCGTCCCTACCAGGAGCTGCGCACCACGGTGCGCCAGAGGGCCTGGCAGCGCCGATTCCTGGACCTGCCGCTGCCGACCCGCCAACTGCTGGCCGGGGAGGCCCGGCGCGGCAGCCAGGCGCATATCTCGCGCACCCGTCCCTACATTATGGATGTCAACGACGCGGCCGTCGGCGCGATCTGGCGAACCGGTGTCAGCCGCATCATTCACGGCCACACGCACCGCCCGGGCATCCACGCGGGCGACTTCGACGGCCGGGCCGTGCAGCGCTTGGTGCTGGGCGCCTGGTACGAAACGGGCAGCTATCTGCTGCGCGAATCCGGGCGCTATGCGCTTCGCGAGCTGAATTAGCTAGTGCCAGACTTGCCCGGCGATGTCACTTACAAGCTTCAGCTTTCGCCACTGATCATCCGCCGACACTTTATTGCCTTCGCACGTACTGGCGAAGCCGCACTGGGGGCTCAGCGCAAGTTGCTCCAGCGGCACCCAGCGCGCGGCGGCGGTGATCCTGCGCTTCACCGACTCGGGATCCTCCAGTTCGGCGCTTTTGCTGGTGATGAGTCCAAGGGTCGCGACTTTCCCCTTCGGCAGGTGGCGCAGCGGCGCGAAGTCACCGGAGCGATCGTCGTCGTATTCCAGAAAGTAGCCATCGACGTTCACCGCATTGAAGAGCACCTCGGCGACAGGCTCGTAGCCACCTTCAGCGGCCCAGGCACTGCGAAAGTTGCCCCGGCATACATGCAACATGACCTTCATGGCCGGCGGACGAAACCGGATTGATGCGTTGATCAGGTCTGCATAAAGACCGACCAGGTGGTCCGGATCCACGCCATGCCGTGAGCGAACCTGGGCACGAATTCCAAGATCACACAGGTATGCAAAGTTCGTATCGTCGATCTGCAGATATTCGCAGCCGGCATCCGCGAGGTCGCGAATCTCCGCTGCATAAATTTTGGCCAGATCAGAAAAGAACTCTTCGAGATCCGGATAGGCGGCCGCGTTGATCGCCGCTCGGCCGCCGCGAAAGTGCAGTATCGAAGGCGAAGGGATGGTGATCTTGGGGGTCACCTTCGCCGCCTGCTTCAAGTAGCGAAAGTGCTCCACGAAGATCGGGGCTGGACGTGCAATCTTGCCTGTGACTTCCAGACCATGCGCTTCCATGGAAATTGGGCCCTCGTGGTTATGGAACTGGGCCACCACCTTGGGCGCGGTGCGCCGCACGCTGGACAATGCGGTCAGGAAGTCAAGGTGCCAGTACGCGCGCCGGAACTCACCGTCCGTAACCACCGGCAAACCCATGGCCTCCTGCTGGCTGACAGCCTCCGCGATCACCGTGTCTTCGAGGTGGTGCAGCTCGCTCATTGGCAGACGACCTTGAGCATGCGCGGCGCGCGCCTGCGTCAACTGCACCGGGCGCAGCAGGCTTCCGACATGGTCGGCGCGAAACGGGAATTGCTGGTTCTGTGACATGGGCGACGTCCTCGTTCTTGCTGTCGTGCACTGTGCCCGAATTTTCCGAAAATTAGCTTGCGTAATCAGGCGCATGGATCGACCATGGCGCATGATTCCTTCGCAATTTTGGAGTTATGCGCATGAAACGAGCGAAGACGAAGAAAACGCAGCACCAGTACCTTACCGCGACCGACCATCATCTGGACCAGTTCGACTGGCGAATCCTGCGCGCCCTGGCCGCCAATGCGCGGGCTACGAACGTTGAAATTGCACGGCGCGTCGGACTTTCAGAGGCGCCGTGCTCGCGGCGAATCGCTCGCCTGCAGGACAATGGTGTCATCGAAGGTTACGGAGTCAGGCTCAATCCCGGTGCGGTCGGAATTGGCATGATGGCGTTCATCACGCTGACGCTGGACGTCGTGTCGGCGCAGAGCGCCGATCGATTCGCGGATCTGGTGCAGGAATCGCCCTACGTCCTGGAGTGCTATGTGGTTTCAGGCAATCAATATGCACTGCTGCACGTCGCCGCCCCGGATATGCGCACCTACTCTGAATTTGTGCTCGATCGGCTGCGGCGCATTCCGGGGGTCAAGGACATCAACTCCAACTTCGTGATGCGCTTGATAAAATCGGCCGGCGGACTGCCGGACCTGGCAGCGGCGGCGCGGCAGGAGCCTAGCGCAGCAGACGCTTGATCACCAGCGCCATCGGAACGCTGAAGGCAAAGGTGTGGGCCATCAGGCCGTTGATCACGCTGTACACGGTATAGCTTGGCGGCGCCGGCGAAAACAGCGCCAGCACCACATTGTGCATGACGACCCAGGCGAAGACTCCGTAGAACAGCGCGGCGAGCGTGGCTTCGATGGAACGGGCCTTCAACGCAGGCCAGATGAACGCAAACAGGAGGCCCCAGATCACGGCCGTCAGGAAATGGATGCCCACCCCGAGCGCGAGCGCTGCGGCACCCAGCGTGCGGATTCCGCGGCCGAAGCTGAGCACGGCGGTGTTTTCGGCGATACCCGGGACGGTGGTCAGATGCAGCAGATGCACCCACACGACGAGCTCGTAGAGCCAGCTGGTCACAGCACCGACCAGTCCCCCCACGACTCCCGCGCGCAGCATTGCAGCCCGGCTATTCATTGGTGCCGATGGCTCAGGTGGAGCGCGGCAGGGTGAGGGTCGCCTGCAGGCCGCGTTGCGGCAGATTGGCCAGCGTCAGGGCCCCGCCATGGGCCTGGGCGATATCGCGCGCAATGCACAACCCCAAGCCGGTGCCACCGGTGTCGCGATTGCGCGAGGATTCCACCCGGTAGAACGGTTCGAAGACCCGCGCCAGATGTTCGGGGGCAATTCCCGGCCCCTGGTCACGGATGTGGATGACCAGCGCGCTGCCATCCTCCAGCTGCACACTGACGCCGCCGCCGAATTTGGTGGCATTGGAGATGAGATTGGTGAGGCAGCGTTTGAGGGCCATGGGCTTGCCGGCATACAGCAGCCGCGCCCGGCCCTGAACCTGGAACGGGGCCCCCATCTCCGCGAACTCGCCCTGCAGGGTCACCAGCAACTGATTGATGTCCACGGCCTCGGCCGGTTCATCGTCATTGAGACCGCGCAGCAGCGTCAGCGCGCCGTTCACCATGGTTTCCATTTCATCCAGGTCGCGCTCCACGCGCGACTGCAGGTCCGGATCATTGAGCGTCGCCATCCGCAGGCGCAGCCGCGTCAGGGGAGTTTTCAGATCATGGGACATGGCGGCGACCACGCGCGTGCGACTGTCCACGTGGCGCTGCATGCGCTCCTGCATGGTATTGAAGGCACGGGCCGCTTCGCGAACCTCCCGCGAGCCGTGCACCAGAAGAGGCGGCTGGCGCAGATCACGGCCCACGGCCTCGGCGGCGCGCGCCAGCGCGGACAACGGCCGGGTGATGCCACGCGTCACGGCATACAGCGCGATGCCGATGAGCGCGGCGAGCAGCAGCAGGTTGAACAGCAGCGAACGCGGCAATGGCGCGACGCGCTGCCCCTGCGCCAGCCGGAACAGCAGTTTGTCGCCGCCGGGCACACCCACGCTCACATCAAACTGTTGACCGCCGCGCTCAAACGCTTCGGCACCCGGCCGGCTCAAGGTCAGGGCGGCCTTTGTAAGGTCGGTAGTGGGCGTGACGGAAACCTGGTAGCCGGGGCCGAACACGAAGCGCAGCTGATCTTCCAGCGACTGCCTGAAATCCGGTATCGGCGTGGGCAGACCCGGCGGCTCGAACAGCGGTTCGAGCGCGGGTCCCGGTGGGGGTCGCGGCCTGCGAAAGCCCGACCGCGGCCAATTCTGCAGCAGCGAGCTGGCCGCAGTACGCTCGGCGGGCTCCAACAGCTGCATGGAGGCGGTCATGTCCACCACGCGCCGCGACCACTCGCGCACCGAGGCCTGCACCAGGGTGCGATCGCGCTCGCGGGTCACCAGGAACAGCGAGATCAGCGTCGCCGCCACCACGCCGATGAACACGGCGACGAACAGCTGACCGTAGAGGGAACGCGGCCAGAAGGACAGGCGCCAGCTTCTGGCCTGCAAAGTGACTTCAGGCGGTATCGACACCAACGCCAATGACGTACCCCTCTCCGTAAACCGTCTTGATGATCTGCGACGCGCGTGCATCGTCGCCCAGCAGCTGGCGCAGCCGGCTCACGCGCACGTCGATGCTGCGGTCCTGCGGATCGGCCTCGCGGCCGCGCAGCAACGTGGCCAGCTGTGAGCGCGACAGCACCCGGCTGGGCGAACCCAGCAGCACGGTCAGCAGCCGGTACTCGGCGCCACTGAGCGCCACCGAGGTACCCTCGGTATCAATCAGGGTACGGGTAGTTGTGTTGAGCTGCCAGCCGCCGAAACGGAAAGTGCGCACTGCGGCCGAATCCGGATCGCGCGGCGCATGAGCCGCGCGCCGCAGCACGGCCTTGATGCGCACCAGCAGTTCACGCGGGTTGAAGGGTTTGGGCAGATAGTCATCGGCGCCGACTTCCAATCCGACGATGCGGTCCACGTCCTCAGCGCGCGCGGTCAGCATGATGATCGGCACCTGCGAGTGCCGACGCAGTTCGCGGCACAGCGCCAGACCATCGTCACCGGGCAGCATCAGGTCGAGCACGATCAGATCGAAGTGACCTTGCTGCAATGCGGCATTCATGGCCTTGCCATCGGCCACGGGAGTGGTCCGAAAGCCATTGGTCTCGAGATACTTGGCGAGCAACGCGCGGATCTCACGATCATCATCAACAATGAGGATATGAGGTTGGTCGGTCATGGCCTGGGGCATCCATTTGTAAGAGATTGTTCAATACACAGCCTGCAGCGAAGGTGGGTCTACACTTTTGCGTCCAACGCACGACCCATCCAAACGGAGACAACAATTGTCACGATTGAGTTGCATCCTATCAGTACTTTTTCTCAACACCGTGGGCGCGGCGCTGGGCGGCTGCGCCACGACGCTGGCGTCCCGGGCACCCCGCGACGTTGACCTGAGCGGAGAGTGGCAGATCGACCTGGCGTTGAGTGACTTTCCCCAAGAAGCGGTGCCGATACAGCCGGCGGGCGGCGAGGTCGCCGATGCTGCAGGCGGCCGCGGGGGCGGGCGCCGCGGTGGTCGCGGGGGCGGCCTGTTTGGCGGCATGCCACAGGGCGGTCCGGGCGGCAACAGCCGCGGCGATCTTCCGGAACATCACTTCGCGATGCCACCCCATCTGTCCATCAGCCAGAGCGCGACCGGCCTCTCCGTCAATATCACGATGCAGGACGGCAAACACCTCCTCAACCGTTACCTCGCCGGTGTTGCGAGTGTCGTGACCACGACGCGCGGCCCGGCAAACCGGACACTGGGCTGGGACGGCGATAGTTTCCTGATCCGCACCATGGTGGGCGACAAGGGTCCGCGCTCCGATGTGCGTTATTCGCTGGACCGTGATGGGACGCTGTCGGTCACTTCGACCATCACGAACTCCGGAATTTATGATTTCCAGTACACCCTGGAATACGACCGCGTCACGCCCTGAACCCTACGGCGGGCCGGAGTGGAAGCGGAACTGATCATCCGGCTGCGTGGCCAGCTGCGCTTCGCGCTGCGCCAGCACCGCAAGCCGTGCGCGCCAGTTGAGGCCGGCCGCCGCGGCCGCCTGCTGGCCTAAGCGCAGATACAGCTGGAAGTGACGCGCCTCGGCGCGCTGCAGCTGGTCATAGAAGCGGTTCAGTGGCGCCGAGAGCCTTGGCGCGAGTGCGGCGAAGCGTTCGGCAGAGCGCGCCTCGATCAAGGCGCCGGTCAGCAGCAGGTCCAGTTTGCGCTCCGGCTCAGCGGTCTTCGACAACGCGCGCAAACCACCGGCGTAGCGCCCGGGCTTGGCGCGCACGAAGGGCACGGCCAGCTCCTGCATCAGCGACTGCACCTGTTCGAAGTGCCGCAACTCCTCGCGCGCCAGGCGCGACAGCGCGCGGGTGAGCTCGGTGTCTTCGGGGTAGGCGAAGATCAGCGCCACCGCCGTAGAGGCCGCCTTCTTCTCGCAACTGAGGTGGTCGACCAGCAGTTCCTGCCAGCGCTCGCAGGCGGCCATGACCCAGTCTTGCGGGGTCGGCGCGAGCAGGATCTGCTCACTCATGCCGCCCGTTCCCGCGCCTTGAGCCCGGCGAGGGTCTCACCGATGGCCTGGGCAGCCTGCTGCGCCGATTCGAAGCGGTCCGCGGGATCCTTCGCCAGCAGTTTGTGCAGCAGCGGCTGCAGGTCCGCTTGGGCTTCGGGCAACTGCGGCAGCGGCGCCTTGCGGTGCAGGTAGATGATGGCCATCGGATTCTCGGCCACGTAGGGCTTACGACCGGTGAGCATTTCAAACAGGATGACCCCCAGGCTGTACAGGTCGCTGCGCACGTCGATGGGCTCGCCATGCCCCTGCTCCGGACTCATGTAGTGCGGGGTGCCGATGATCTGGCCGGCATCGGTGATGCTGGCCTCCAGGGCCGCATCCTTGGCCAGGCCGAAGTCGATGAGCGCCACGCCGCCGTTTCGCCGCAGCATGACATTCGCGGGCTTGAGGTCCCGGTGCAGCACACCGGTGGCATGCACCGCGGCCAGACCCAGTGCGATGGCCTGTGCCAACTGCAGTGCCTCGATGGCCCGCAGCGGTGATCGCAGACGGTGCCGCAGGTCGCCGGCATCAAAGTACTCCATGATCATGTAGGCATGTTCATCGCTGATCCCCAGGTCGTGGACCTTCACCACGTAGCCGGGGGCGACGCGTTGCGCCATGTCGTGCTCCTGCAGCAGCCGCCGGAAGGCGTGATCCAGATCCGCATCGGTGTTCACATCGCGCGCGACTTTTATCGCCACCAGCTCCCCGCGGGCGTCGCTCTCGGCGACATGCAGCTCGGCGAAGTGCCCGGTGGCGAGCGTCCTGATGCGTCGGTAGCCCGGGATGCGTGCGCCACTGAAGCGCTGTTCCTGTGCAATCTCACCCGAGTGATGCCGCTGCGCGCGCGCGCCGGACTGCAGCGCGGCGGCGCCGGCAATCGCCGCCAGCAAGGCATCCGACAGACCCTCGCTGCGACCCACGGCGGCGCAGGCCCCGGCGTTGAGGGCGGCCTCGCACAGGGCATCGCCGGTGTGCTCGGCCAGAAATATCACCGGCGCGAATCCGACCCGCACCGTGAGGCGCTTGAGCTCCTCGATGCTGCGCGTTTCGCCCCCGCGATCGCACCAGGCATGATCCAGCATGACCACATCGAAGCCCTGCGCACGCAGCGCCTCGGGGAGCGGTCCGTGTTGCATCGGGTTGTAGGCAATGACCTGTGAGTCGAGCCAGCGGATCTCGACACTGCTGCGCAGCTGCGCCTGCAGTGCAGGGTCATCGCCGATCACAAAAAGGCGCATGTGGCAATTCTAACGCATGGGCGCGGGCAGGCCGTTGCGCTCACACCAGCTGTGGGCCCGGGCGCTGGAGAGTTTCAGACCCACCACCAGATCCCCGACGTTGGTGCCGGTGGGCCCGGTATGGATCAGATCGCCCGCCGCCGCCAGGGCGCATTGGGAGTCCGCGGCCGCGAGGCTCTGGTCCACGTCGAGCCCTGCCACAGTGACCCGGGCGCAGGTCTCTCCGTCCACCAGGGCACCCGCATCATCGGTCGGCCCGTCGGTACCATCGGTGCCTGCGGCCAGGAACAGCAGATCCTCCTGGCCTGCGATGAGGCGCGCCGCGGCCAGCGCCAGATGCTGGTTGCGGCCGCCCTGCCCCGGGTTTGGCGGCAGTCGCACCACCGACTCCCCGCCCCAGACGCACACTTCGGCGCCACTCAAGTACAGCTCATGGGTCAGGCGCACCGCCAACCGGTCGGCATCGCCCGCGAATCGCCCATCGCTGATCCAGCTGCGCAGCGCCACGGCGCGCGCCGCCACCGCCTGCATGGCATCCTCGATGCGCGCGATGATGCGCCGGGTCACCCGGTCGCCCGCCGCGCGCGGGACGGGCCCGAGCAGACCGCTGCCGATGAGCGCCGGGTCATCGCCGGGAACATCCGAGACGAACAGCGCCAGTGCCGCGCGGTCCTTGAGGCAGGCCGTCAGGCCGCCGCCCTTGAGGCGCGAGATCCGGCGCCGCCGTGCATTCAACTCGGCGATGTCCTCACCGCTTGCCAGGCCCGCGGCATTCAGCCGCCGCAGCTCCTGCAGGCTCGCGCCCGGAACCAGGACTTCCACCAAACTGGAGGCACCCCCGGACACCAGGAATACCGGCGTTGCTGCCGCGGGCAGTTGCGCGACGTACTCACACAGGCGCTGCCCGGCGCTAAGCGAGCGCTGATCAGGCATGGGGTGGCTGCTCTCGATGACCTCGACTCCCGCAAGAGCCCGCACCCCGGCTTCCAGATGGCCATCCTTGGCGATGATGAGCGTGCGCTGGATGCGATCGCCCAGTGCGTCGTGCGCGCCCAGAGCCATGGCGCCGGCCGCCTTGCCCACGGCCGCGACCTGGCACGGCCCGACCACGCGGCCCTCGGCGAGCAGCGACTTCAGGGTATCGGCGGTACGGCGACGCCCATCAACGGCGGCCAGGCCGGCCCGCAGCAGTTCCAGTAGCAGCTGACGGCGCGGATCGGTTCCGGCCGCGTTCACCGGACGACGCGCAGCGGCCCACGGCGCTCGTCACGACGCAGCGCCTTGGCGGCATCGGAGCGTTCGTGCTGCAGGCGCTGCAGATACTCCGGTGTCACATCCCCGGTGATATAGGAACCGGAGAAGCAGGAGGTATCAAATTCGGTGATCTTGGCGTTGTCGTGCAGACAGGCCGCGACCAGGTCCGGCAGGTCCTGATAGATCAGCCAGTCGGCGCCGATGACGGCTTCGATTTCCTGATCGGTGCGGCCACTGGCCACCAGTTCGCTGGCGGCCGGCATGTCGATGCCGTAGACATTCGGGAAGCGCACCGGCGGCGCGGCCGATGCGAAGTACACCTTGCGGGCACCGGCCTCGCGCGCCAGCTCGACGATCTGCGCCGAAGTGGTGCCGCGCACGATCGAATCATCCACCAGCAGCACGGTCTTGCCGCGAAACTCCATGTCCACCGCATTCAACTTGCGCCGTACGGACTTCTCGCGCATTTCCTGGCCCGGCATGATGAAGGTGCGGCCGATGTAGCGGTTCTTGGTGAAGCCCTCGCGATATTTCAGGCCCAGCCGCTGCGCCAGCTGCAACGCCGCGGTGCGGCTGGTATCAGGAATGGGGATGACCACATCGATGTCGTGATCGGGTCGCAGCCGCAGGATCTTCTCGGCGAGCCTGTCGCCCATGCGCATGCGGGCGCGATACACGGAGATGTTGTCCATGATCGAGTCCGGGCGGGCGAAGTACACGTACTCGAAAATGCATGGCGTGTGCTGCACGCTCGCCACCAGCTGCTGGGAATGCAGTCGTCCCTGCTCGTCAATGAATACGGCCTCACCCGGACCGATGTCGCGCACCATCTGGAAGGACGACATGTCCAGCGCGACGCTTTCCGAAGCCAGCATCCACTCCGAACCCTTGGCCGTCTCGCGCCGACCCAGCACCAGCGGCCGGATGCCGTTGGGATCGCGGAACCCCAAAATGCCGTGGCCGATGACCATGGCAATGACCGCGTAGCCCCCGCGGCAGCGACGATAGACCGCGTTCAGGGCGGCGAAAATATCGCCGGCGGTGACGCGCGGGGTTCCGACGCGCTGCAGCTCCGAGGCAAAGACATTGAGCAGCACCTCGGAGTCCGAGGTCGTGTTCAGGTGCCTGCGATCCTCGCGGATCAGCACATCGGCCAGTTCCGCGGCGTTGGTGAGGTTGCCGTTATGCGCCAGGCAGATGCCGTACGGCGCATTGACGTAGAAGGGTTGCGCCTCGGTGGCGCCATCGGCGCCCGCGGTGGGGTAACGCACGTGGCCGACCCCCATGTCGCCCCGCAATTCCAGCATGTCGTGCTGCTGGAACGCATCGCGCACCAGGCCGCTGCCCTTGCGGATGAACAGCGCACCCCCGGCGGCCGTGGCGATGCCGGCCGCGTCCTGGCCGCGATGCTGCAGCACCGTCAGCGCATCGTACAGCCGCTGATTGACGGGACTGGTGCCGACGATACCAACTATTCCGCACATGCCATCAGCTCCTATGCCTGAAGCGACTGCCACCCAGCGACCACAACACGGCGGCGGCATCCTGCCCGTAGGGCAGCAATACCGACTCGTGCCACCAGGCTTCAGTATCCAGCCGCACGGTCTCACAGACGATGACGGCGGCGCCGACAATCAGCACTCCGCGCAGCAAGCCGAACACCAGCCCGAGGAAGCGGTCGACGCCGGTAAACAGTGACAGGCGCACGAAGTGGCCGACGATGGCGCCGATCGCATGTCCCAGCAGCAGCACCAGGACAAAGAGGATCAGCCGCGCCACCCAGGGGCGCACGGATTCCTGCCGCAGCAGGCCGCCCAGATGCGGTTCCAGCGCACCGGCGAAATGCCAGGCGACAAAGGCGGCGAGGATCCAGGTGAACAGGGCGATCACTTCGCGGAGCAGGCCTCGCACGAGGCCGACCGTGCCCGAAATGACCACGGTCGCGATGATCAGGTAGTCAGCGGTGTTGAGCTGGAATGACGGATGCATCAAGGCCTGCGGGCGGCTGGAACGGCGCCGGGGATTGTACTAGAGGTCTGCTGCAAACGTGCAGGCGGCCTCACGTTTTTCACCTCGGGACCACCTCTGCGCCCTTTTGGCCGGCGGCTTTGAGGCGTGCGAGCAGCTTCTGGGCCGCCGCACGGTCCCGCTCGCTGCCCACCCGGACGCGGAACAGCTTATGCCCGTTTTTCATCGCCTCCGACACGGTGGCTGTGAAGCCATGCGACTTAAGAGTGGCGGCGACATGGGCGGCATTATCCCGGCTGCTGAAGGTTCCGACCTGCACCGTCCAGCCGCCCGGGGCGTGCACGGCGCGGGTGTGTGAAGGCGGCCGCGGCGGCGGTTCGCTGGCGCTGGCGGCGGTGGCGGCGGTCGGTGAC
>JBARBG010000041.1:0-17997 GCA_049792815.1 Steroidobacteraceae bacterium
TGCGGATGCGGGCGAAGGGCCGCATCGCCATCGCCTTCAGGCGCAGGTTCTCATCGCGGGCGCCGCGCTTGGTCGGCGTTACATCGCGCCGGTAGCGCTCCAAGACTTCGGCCAGAGTGGTGCGCTCGGCGGGGCGCCGGTCGATGACAATGCCGCTATCGAGCTCGGTCTCGATGCTACGGGCCCATTGCTGGGCCACGGTCTTGTTTTCAGAAGTCCGGGTTTGCGCCGGCGCGCCCTGGCGACGGATTTTCACCCGCCAGAACTTGCCGCGCTTCTCGATGGTCGCCACAGGACAGTCTCCGTGTTGGCGTCGCACACGCATGCGCCACAGGTGCTGTCCCAGTACTGTCCCAAAATGACCAAAATCCGAACATGCAGAAAGAAACAGGACCTTAGGAAACTTCCTAAGCCCTTGTTTTAACCATGTTTCTGGATGGTGGGCGGTACAGGGCTTGAACCTGTGACCCCTGCCGTGTGAAAGCAGTGCTCTACCACTGAGCTAACCGCCCGCCAAAATGAGCGCGCAAGTGTAAGCATCCCCCGCCCGGGAGGCAATGGCGGACGGCCAAGCTGCTACCATCGCGCCCTCCATGACTATCGTTACCCGCTTCGCACCCAGCCCCACGGGGCTGCTGCATATCGGCGGCGTCCGCACGGCGCTGTTCAGCTGGTTGTATGCCAGGCGTTTCGCCGGACGCTTCATCCTGCGGGTTGAAGACACCGACCGCGAGCGCTCCACGGACGAGGCCGTCCAGGTGATTCTGGATGGGATGCAGTGGCTGGGTCTCTCGCATGATGAGGGGCCGTACTACCAGACCAAGCGTTTTGACCGCTATGCCGAAGTCCTCAAGCAGTTGCTGGCGCAGGGCAAGGCCTACCACTGCTTCTGCAGCAAGGAGGAGCTTGAGGAGATGCGCAACGGGCAGCTGGCGCGCAAGGAGAAGCCGCGCTATGACGGTCGCTGCCGCCACCGCGTCGCGCCCGTGCCCGGTGTACAGCCCGTGGTCCGCTTCAAGAATCCGCTGGACGGCGAGGTGGTGGTGGAGGATCTGGTCCACGGTCCGGTGGTCTTCCAGAATGCCGAGCTCGATGATCTGATCATCGCGCGCTCCGATGGCACACCCACCTACAACTTCTGCGTGGTCGTCGACGACAGCGACATGCACATCACCCATGTGATACGCGGTGATGATCATCTGAACAACACTCCGCGGCAGATCAACATGCTGCGCGCGATCGGATTCACGCCGCCGGCCTATGCCCACGTGGCAATGATTCTCGGGCCCGATGGCGCCAAGCTTTCCAAACGCCATGGTGCAGTGAGCGTGCTGCATTATCGGGAGGAGGGGTACCTACCGGAGGCGCTGCTCAACTATCTGGTGCGGCTGGGCTGGTCGCATGGCGACCAGGAGATCTTCAGCATCGAGGAGCTGGTACAGCTCTTTGACATCAAGGACGTCAACAAGGCGGCCTCGGCGTTCAACCCGGAGAAGCTTCAGTGGGTGAACCAGCAGCACATGATGCGCGCGCCCTTGCCTTATCTGGCGGCAGTGCTGCGCGCGCAGCTGCAGCGACTGGGTATCCAGACCCAGGATCAGGCACTGCTCGAGGGCATTGTCGCCGGCCAGCGCGAGCGCGCGAAGACGATGAAGGAGATGGCCGAGGCCAGCCGCTATTTCTTCGGCACTGACGTGGACATCGATGACAAGGCCGGGCGCAAGCACCTGGTGGGCGAGGGCGCTGCGATGCTGGGGCGACTGCGCACGGGACTTGCCGCATTGACCGACTGGTCCGCCGCCGGGATCCATGCCGTGCTGTCGGGCATTGCCGCGCAGACAGGCGTGGGTCTGGGCAAGGTGGCCCAGCCGCTGCGCGTGGCACTCACCGGCACCGCCGTGTCGCCGCCCATCGATGCAACGGCTGCACTGATCGGTAAGGATCGCGTCCTGGGTCGCCTGGAGCGCGCGATTCAGTGGAGTGCGGCCCTCAAGTAATCGGCGCACCGAATGTCCTGGGCGGGTGCCGGACGGGCAAAACGCGTGCGTTGCGGGGATTTTCTGGTATTCTGCGCGCCCGTTGGGGTGGCCTCCCTGGTCAAGGGCGTGCCAGCCGCTGAGTGTCTTAATCGGGTACGGGGCCATAGCTCAGCTGGGAGAGCGCTTGCATGGCATGCAAGAGGTCGACGGTTCGATCCCGTCTGGCTCCACCATAAAAATCAATAACTTACGATACGACGCCCCGACCCATGAGCTCCACCGAGGAAATGTTGCGCGACGCGGTGGCAGCCTACCAGGCCGGAGACGTTGCAGCGGCCGCGGCCGGTTACAGACGGGTGCTGAGCCATCGGCCCAGCGACCATCTGGCGCTGTATGGTTTGGCGCTGCTGAGCTTTCAGGCGGGTGATAAGGAGCAGGCCATTGACTACCTGCTGCGCAGCCTCAAGGGCGAACCGAACATTGGCCTGACGTGGAACTGGCTCGGTACCCTGTACAGCGAGACGGGTAGGCCGGTCGAGGCAAAGGCTGCCTTGAAGCGCGCCACCGAGGTGTCGCCCGAGCTGTGCGAGGCCTGGTGCAATCTCGCCGGCTGTCTGACACTTGAGGGAGATCTTGAGGCTGCCGCGCAGCTGCTGCGCAGGGCACTCACCTGCCCGCCGCCGCAGTCCAGGGCCTACGAAGCACTGGTCTTCTTGCTGTACAAACAGGGGCGCCTGCCCGAGGCGGCGCAGACGGCGACGGACTGGCTCGCGGGTGAGCCGGCCAACCCGATCGCACGGCACATGGCCGCAGCCCTATCCGGACGGGACTCGCCACCTCGGGCACCGGTTGAGTATGTCCGCACGCATTTTGATGCTTTCGCGGATCGCTTCGATTCGGTGCTGAAGGAGCTCAACTACCGGGGGCCGGAGCTCGTGACCATGGCCTTGAAGGCTACGGCGCAGCGGGCTTGCCTGCCGGCCTTTTCAGTCATCCTCGATGCCGGATGCGGGACCGGCTTGTGCGGACCACCGCTGCGCGAGTTGTGCGGCCGCCTGGTCGGCGTCGATCTGTCTGCGAACATGCTTCACCACGCGAAGCAGCGTGGCTGCTACGACGAGCTTGTGACGGCGGAGCTGGGAGCCTTCATGCGCTCACGGCCGCAGAACTTCGACGCGATCCTGAGCTCCGATACCCTCGTTTATTTCGGGGCGCTTGCCGAGCCGTTCGCGGGCGCCCATACGGCGCTGCGCGCGGGCGGTCCGTTGGTCTTCACGCTCGAGGCGCTACCACCGGAGGATCCGGCCGATCATCGCCTCGGGGTATCGGGACGCTATCAACACAGCGAAGCCTACCTGCGCCGGCTACTGGTTGAGATCGGCTTCACGGTCGAGTCTGTCGTGCAGCAATCCATGCGCAAGGACTTGGGTAAGGATGTGCCGGGCTATCTCGTGGTTGCGCGGCGCCTGTGAGTCAATCACCCGAGCGGATGCAGCGGCGGCATATCGTCGCCGTCACCTTGGGCAATGCCCTGGAATTCTACGATTTCGTCACCTACGCATTCTTTTCAATTCAGATCGGCCACGCGTTTTTCCCGTCCCAGAGTGCCTACCACAGCTTGACGCTGTCGCTGGCGACGTTCGGTGCCGGGTTCGTGACCCGTCCCATCGGCGCCTTCGTGATCGGCAACTACGCCGATCGTGCCGGCCGTCGGCCGGCCATGTTGTTGTGTTTCCTGCTCATGGGCTGCGCGATTGTCGCCATGGCCCTGATTCCGAGCTACGCCAGCATTGGCCTCGCGGCACCCATCCTCGCCGTCGTCGCGCGCATGACTCAGGGGTTTTCCCTGGGGGGTGAGATCGGCTCCAACACGGCGTATCTGGCCGAGGCGGCGACACCTGCGAACCGGGGCTTTGTCGTGTCGTGGCAGGGTGCCAGCCAGGGTGTCGCGGTCACCGCAGGCGGCCTGGTTGGTGTGCTGCTCACCACCTTCATGCCAGCGGCTTCCCTTGATAGCTACGGCTGGCGGATCGCCTTCCTGCTGGGTGCAGTGACGGTGCCCTTCGGTTTGTGGCTGCGGATGAGCCTGCCTGAAACTCTGCGCCGCGCCGAAACACCCGAGTCCGCCACCGGCGCCGCGCCGACGCAATCACGCCTGGCGCTGGCGCGTCGGCACTGGCGCATCTTTGCCTGCGGCCTCGGCTATATCGCCTCGGGCACTATCGGCAACTACATATTCACTTACCTCGTCACCTACGCCCAGGACACGATGCAGCTGTCCGCGCGGGTTGGGTTCATCGCCTCGACGGGGGGCACCCTGCTTGGGATACCGGTCACCCTGTTGGCCGCCTGGTTGTCGGACCGTCACGGACGTCGGCCGATGACCATCTGGGGCAACCTACTGTTCCTGGTTCTGATCTACCCCACGTTCGCCTGGATCGTGGCCATGCGCTCCGAATTTTCATTCATCACGGGCATGATTTACCTGAATGTGGTGTCTGGGATTTCTGTAGGAGTTTTCTACGCGGCCCTGGCCGAGAGCCTGCCGAAGTCCATTCGCGGCAGTGGTTTTGGCATGACGTATTCCATCGCCATCGCAGCCTTTGGCGGCACGACGCAACTGGTGGTGCACTGGCTTATCCATGCGACCGGCAATCCGATGGCGCCGGCGTGGTACCTGACCGGCGCGGTGGCGATAGGACAGATTGCGCTGATGCTCATGCCCGAGAGTGCGCCGGTGAAACTGGCGCAGCGGCGGGGCCTAAGCACCGCAGCGTAAGGCTGCACCCGGCGGTCGGGTCCCTGGCGTATATAGGCGGGTGGGCTTTACGTCACTACCGCTCGAGATCCCCGCCTTGCAGGCCGATCCGAATCCAGCTCGGGAAGCCGATGGGGACTTCACCGCCGCCCGCGCAGGTGACTCGAACGCCTTCGTGAGCCTGGTCCGCGAGCACCAGGGGCGGGTGTTCAGTTTGGCCTTGCGTCTGACAGGACGGCGCGAAGATGCCGAGGAGCTGGCCCAGGACACCTTTCTGGGACTGCACCGTCAGCTGCGCCATCTGGAGTCGGCGGTGCATGTACGGCATTGGGTATGCCGGACCGTCACCCACCGCGCCATTGATCTGCTGCGCGCCCGGGCACGCCGCCCGCAGGCCCAATCCACCGACCACCTACTGCTGGAAGTTCCGGTGGAGGACAGTAGCGGGGACCCGCTGCTGCACCGGACGCTGCGCGCCCTGCTGCTGCGCCTGCCGGAAATCCCGCGCGCCGTAGTCGTGCTGCGCTTCCAGGAGGACCTGGATCCCCTGGACATCGCGGCCACCCTGGATCTGCCCCTCAACACCGTCAAAAGCCACCTGCGCCGCTCATTGGACTGGCTGCGCACCCAAGGACTGGAGATGTCCAGATGAACTTCGGCGACGCAAATGGCACAGACCGTCTCGAGCGTGCGCTGCAGGCAAGCCTGCGGCCGATCGACCCGGGTGCGGATTTCATGGCCGTCCTCATGACGCGGCTCGCCACGGCGCCTGCGGAGGCTGGCAGCCCGGTCATGGCTCCCATCCGTCACCGCCCACTGCATTCGGCGTCGCTGGCGCTGGCGGCCTCGGTGGTGGTGGCGCTGGCGGTGAGCTGGCAGCTGCTGGATGTCAGAGCGGCGCAGCGCGCCGAGCAGGCCCGCATCCACTCGCAATTGCTGCTGGCGCTGGAAATCACGAGCGAGCGCCTAGGGTTGGCGCAGCAGCGAATTGCACAGTTCCAATCACAGGAGACCAATCTATGAGTATTTCAGCCGTGCGTTGTGCCTGGATCATGGCCGGTGTGCTGCCGGTTCTGGCCGTTGCTCAGGCCGGGAAACTGGCGATTCCGGATTTCGGTGATCTGGCCAAGAAGGCCACCGAGTCGGTGGATATTACCCTCGACGGTGACATGCTCAAATCGGCCACGAATATGATGGGGGCGGGTGCCCACCACAATCCCGCGGGCGGGGATTTGTCGAACGTGGTGGATGGCCTCAAGGCCATCACCGTGCGCAGCTTCACTTTCGACAAACCCGACATGTATTCCGAGCAGGAAGTGGCCGGCGTCCTGGCGCAGGTCGATGCCCCGGGGTGGAAGAAGATCATTTCCGTGCACGAGAAGGGTGAGCGTGTGGAGATCCACATGCGGGAGAATTCAGCCGACGGTGGTCTGCTGATCGTCAGCGAGGAACCCAAGGAACTGACCATCGTCAACATCGCGGGCAAGATCAACCTGGACCAGCTGCGCCAGCTGCAGGGCCATTTGGGAGTGCCGAGCATGCCCGGCGTCATCGGCAATGGCGGCCCGCCGGCGGCTGCGGCAACTCCTGCCACTCCTGCCACTCCGGCAACTCCGGCCACACCGGCAGCCCCTGCCGCTCCGGCCGCTCGCGCGTTTCCGGGCCCCGGGATTTAGGAAGGATTCTCGAGACTGAAGGCGGCGTTCTCGTCGTCGTAGGCGAACGCCTCGGCGTAACGGCCCCAGCTGATCATGGCCCGCAACGTGCCCTCGGCGTCGTCCTCGCTCATGTGGTCCTCGAGCTCGTCCGAGAAGCGGCTCTTGCGCGCCACGTGGGTGGGCCGCTCATCGAGCACCCGGCGGATATGGGCCGCGAGGGGCACGTAGTTCAGAAGCTGGCGCGAGAAAATGCGCTTGCGTTCGTCAGGCTCGGAGTTGGCAAAGACATTGCCCACTTCGGTCAGACGGATGTCACCCCCGGCGACTTCGGCGAAGCGCATCATCTGCAGTGTCTCGGCGACGGGAAACAGCTCGTCGATTTCCATCTGCAGGTCAGAGGCAATCTTGGGCAGGTCGGCGGTGCCGTAGAAGGGCGCAGTCGCCACGGTTTCCATCAAACCACTGAGCAGGTTCGAGGAGACGTGCGGCAGCACCGTACCGATCCCCAGGCCCGGGAAGCGCTCGTTGCGGGTATGCGCTTCCCCAGCCAGGCGGGTGGTCATCACGACGTAGATGCTTTCCACCAGCGCGCGGAAGCTGGGGTCCAGGCGGTTGCGGGGTTGCGGCAGAGTGACGCGTATTTCGGTGAGGATACGGCCCGGATTGCTCGCAAATACCAGTATCCGGTCGCACATCAGCACCGCCTCCTCGATGTTGTGGGTCACCAGGATCACGCCCTTGATGGGCATGCGGCCTTCCGTCCACAGGTCCAGGAAGTCGGTGCGCAGGGTCTCCGCCGTCAGCACGTCCAGCGCCGAGAACGGCTCATCCATCAGCAGGATGTTCGGATGCACGACCAGGGCGCGCGCAAAGCCCACGCGCTGCCGCATGCCGCCGGAGAGCTCGCGGGGGTATGCGGATTCGAAACCGTCGAGCCCGATGAGATCGATGGCCGCCAAGGCCCGGCGGCGGATTTCCGGCGGGGAGACGTGCAGGGCCTCAAGCCCCAGCGCCACGTTCTCGTACACCGTCAGCCAGGGAAAAATGGCGAAGCTCTGGAAGACCATGGAGATGCCATGGGCCGGCCCATTGATGGGCTCACCAAGATAGGAGAGGGCGCCACCGCTGGGGTCGGACAAACCCGCGATACAGCGCAGCAGCGTCGACTTGCCCGAGCCTGAACGGCCAAGAAGGCCCACCACCTCGCCTTCATTGACGGTGAGGTTCACGCCTTCCAGCACGATATGCTGTCCCTCGCCGTCGGGCTTGGGAAAGGCCTTGCACACGTCCTTGACCTGCAGCAGTGGCGCGGTATTCATGGCAATACTCTAATCCAGCCGGTAGCGTCGCTCAGCGTAATAGTACAAGGGTCGCCAGAAGAAGCGGTTGATGATGACCACGAACACGCACATGGTCACAGTGCCGAGCACGATGCCGTGGAAATCGCCGGCGGCGCTGGACTCGGCGAGGTAGGCCCCGATGCCATGCGCCTTCACCTGGGTGGATCCCCAGCCGATGTATTCGGCCACGAAGGCCGCGTTCCAGGAACCGCCCGAGGCGGTAATGGCACCGGTCACGTAGTAGGGAAAAATGGCTGGCAGAGCCAGGGTCTTCCACCACTGCCAGCCGCGCAGATTGAAGTTTTCCGCGGCGTAGCGCAGTTCTCCGGGTATGGCCGAGGCCCCGGCGATCACATTGAAGAGGATGTACCACTGCGTGCCCAGGATCATCAGCGGGCTCAGCCAGATGTCCGGGGTCAGCTTCCAGCGCACGATGGAATAGACCACCAGCGGAAACAGAAGGTTGGTGGGGAAAGCCGCCATGAACTGCGCCACGGGTTGGGCGATCGCCATGACCCGCGGCCGCAGCCCCACCCATACCCCGATCGGTACCCAGATCAGGCTGGCGAGGCCGATGAACACGAAGACCCGCACCATGGTGATCAGGGACAGTCCGCAAACCACCAGCGCCTCTTTCACGGTGGTGTTGGCCATGAGGTTTGCGGCAATGTGCCAAAGCCCCAGCACCACGACGGCGATGACCAGCACGATGAACAGCCGGTCACGCACGGTTGTGTCGCGTGTATTGCCCCGGCGTGCGGCGCGAGGTTTCGCGACCGGAAGCTTGGAGCTGCTCCAGCGCACGGAGGCGAAAAACCCGTCCGTGATCAGGGACAGCAGCCGGGAACGCTGCATCACCGTCAGCGCCCAGGAGGACGGGGGTCTGCCGGTGGAGTCCTGCTCGAACTTCAGTCGGTCCGCCCACGCCACCAGCGGCCTGAACAACAGCTGGTCATACAGCAGGATGACCACGAGCATGGCCCCAATGGCCCAGCCGATGGCGACCAGGTTGCCCTGCGCGCTGGCCACCGCGATGTAGGAGCCGATGCCGGGCAGGGCCAGGGAGGTGTGTCCCACCTGCAGGGCCTCGGAGGCCACCACGAAGAACCAGCCACCGGACATGGACATCATGGTGTTCCAGATCAGTCCCGGCAGCGCGAAGGGCACTTCGACCTGCCAGAACGTCATCCAGCCGGTGAGATGAAAGGAGCGGGCCGCTTCGCGCAGTTCATTCGGCACGGTGCGCAGCGACTGGTAGAAGCTGAAGGCCATGTTCCAGGCCTGACTGGTGAAGATCGCGAAGATGGCCGCGAACTCGGCGCCGACCACCCGGCCGGGCGCCAGCGACATGAAGAACACCACGGTGATCGAGATGAAGCTGAGGATGGGCACCGATTGCAGGATGTCCAGGATGGGTACCAGGAGCTTGCCGGCACGGGGGCTCTTGGCCGCCCAGGTGGCATAGGTAAAGGTGAATAGCAGCGAAACGCCGAGCGCCGCAAACATCCGCAAGGTGGTGCGGGCGGCATAGAAGGGCAGCTGCGAGGGGTCCAGTGACAGCGGGGTGGACTTGAGCTTGGCCAGTGGTTCAAGGAGGCCGCGGCTGGCCCCCCCGAGCGCGACCAGCAGGCCCAGCACAATGACGAGCGCGACCACGTCCCAGCGCGTGGCCAGGTCACGTACGAAGGCAAAGGGTTCGATTCTCTTCATCGCGCAGGTTCGTCCCGCAAACAGCCGCGCATTGGACCACTAACCTGTGACAATCGCTAGCTGAAAAATTGCCGCTCGTCGCACTTTGACGACTGCTATACAGACCCCGCGGCCTCTGTGATCCTGATCGAAGTTTCATCGCCGGTGACGCCATTGTCCGAGCGCAGCCATCACGGTCCCGCTTTCAATCCGCCGCTCCTGGCGGCCCTCGCTGTGCTCGCGGTGCTGTCCGGTTGTGGCGGGTCCGCCGCCACCGCGACCTCCACCCCCACGATCCCCGCGACCCCCACGATGCCCGCCACCCCGAACACGCCGACCGTGGGAACTGATGTAACGACCTACAAGAATGATGTGCAGCGCACCGGGCAGAACACCACCGAATCGGTGCTGACGACGGCCAATGTCACGGCGTCGACATTCGGTCTGCTGCGCACGCTCGCGGTGGATGGCAAGGTGGACGCACAGCCGCTGTACCTCTCGAAACTCACGGTGGCCGCAACCAACCACAATGTGGTGTTCATCGCGACCGAGAATAACTCGGTCTACGCCTTTGACGCCGATTCCGGCGCGGACCTGTGGAAGGTCTCCCTGACCGCCTCGGGAGAGACCACCAGCGACACCCACAGCTGTAGCCAGGTCACACCGCAGATCGGGATTACCTCTACCCCCGTGATTGATCGCAGCGCCGGCGTGCATGGGACGTTGTTCGCCGTCGCGATGAGCAAGGATGCCGCGGGCAACTATCACCAGCGGGTGCACGCACTGGATGTAACGACCGGCGCTGAAATGACCGGCAGTCCCAAGGAAATCACGGCCACCTACATGGCAACCAGCTTTGCGCCCGGACAGTACGAGGAGCGTGCGGCGCTGCTGCTGGTGAATGGCACCCTCTACACCAGTTGGACATCGCACTGCGACGATGCTCCGTATGGCGGCTGGGTGATTGCCTTCAGTGAAAGCACGCTGGCGCAATTGGGGGTGCTCAATGTGGCGCCCGGCGCGAGCGGCTCGGGCTTCTCAAGCCAGGGGCCGGCAATCTGGATGAGCGGCGGCGGCCCGGCAGCGGATGCAGCGGGCAATGTGTATGTGCTCACCGGCAATGGCCGGTTCGAGACCACCGTGGATGGCAACGGCTTTCCCAGCGGTGGCGACTACGGGAACTCGTTCGTGAAGATTTCCAGCAGCGGCGGCGTACTGGCAGTGTCGGATTACTTTGCGCTGAAGAACGGCGTGACTGAGTCCGGAAACGA
Source organism: Steroidobacteraceae bacterium (assembly GCA_049792815.1). Classification (GTDB taxonomy): domain Bacteria; phylum Pseudomonadota; class Gammaproteobacteria; order Steroidobacterales; family Steroidobacteraceae; genus DAIDKA01. The sequence goes on from JBARBG010000041.1 coordinate 10,696, forward strand.
CCAGGACCTGGGCTCCGGCGGGATCATGCTGCTCCCCGATCTGACAGACGCCAACAATACGGTGCGCCACCTGGCGGTTGGCGCCGGCAAGGACAGCAACCTGTATGTAGTCAGTCGCGATTCTTTGGGTAAGTTCAGCGCCACTGCCAATAACATCTGGCAGGAACTGGATGGCGCCTTGCCGGGCGGCATCTGGTCGACACCGGCGTACTTCAACGGCTCGGTCTACTACGGGACCAGCGGCGGTACCCTGAGGGCGTTTTCGGTGACCAGCGCCCAGCTATCGAGCTCGGCCGTGTCACAGAGCGCGACCCCATTCACCTATCCCGGAACCTCGCCGGTGGCCTCGGCAAACGGCACCAGCAACGGGATCATCTGGGCCTATGAGAATGCGACGCCGGCGGTGCTCCACGCCTATGACGCCGCGAACCTCGCCCATGAGCTGTACAACAGCAGCCAGGCAGCCAATGGCCGGGATCAGTTTGGGGCGGGCAACAAGTTCATTGCGCCCACGGTGGCGGACGGCAAGGTGTTCGTCGCCAGCACCACCGGTGTCGGGGTATTCGGGCTACTGCAGTAGGCCTGCCGGGGCGGCCCTGCGCGCGGCCGGCGAATTATGTGACCCTCCTCACACTCACGCGTTCCTGCGCGGCTTTCATGCGGATCAGGCAAACTAAAGGCCCTTCAGGAGGGCCTGTTTGCCATGTGCGGAATCGTCGGGGCAATTGCCGAGCGCAATATCGTTCCCATATTGATGGAGGGGTTGCGGCGCCTGGAATACCGGGGCTACGACTCTGCCGGCATCGCCGTCCTGAATGGCTCCGGCAGCCTGATGCGCCTGAGGGCCGTCGGCAAGGTCCGCGCGCTGGAGGAGGCCATCGAGCGCACCCCGACGCGCGGCAAGGTGGGCATAGCCCATACCCGCTGGGCCACCCACGGTGTCCCGAGCGAGCGCAATGCCCATCCACATGTTTCGCATGACGGGCTGGCCATCGTGCATAACGGCATCATTGAAAACCATGCTGAGCTGCGCGCCGACCTGATGCAGTCGGGCTACAAGTTCATGTCCGAGACGGACACTGAAGTGATTGCCCACCGCATCCACTACCACCTGCGCACGGTGAAGGACCTGTTCAAGGCGGTGCGCGCCACCGTCGCTGAACTGGAGGGGGCGTACGCCCTGGTGGTGGTGAGTGAGCAGGATCCCGAGCGCCTGATCGTGGCTCGCGAGGGGTGCCCGGTGGTGCTGGGACTGGGAGTCGAAGAGAACTTCGTCGCCTCCGATGTCGCGGCGCTGCTGCCCGTGACACGGCGGTTTGCATTCCTGCAGGAGGGCGACATCGCCGAAGTGCGACGCGACGGTTACCGGGTCCTGGACCGCGCGGGCAACAGCGTCGAACGCCAGGCCCGCGACAGCGAGCTATCGGCAGATGCCGCCGACAAGGGCCAATACCGGCACTTCATGCTGAAGGAAATCCACGAGCAGCCGCGCGCCGTGGCTGACACGCTGCAGGAACGCGTTGCCAACGGCAGGTTGCTCGAGGCCGCGTTTGGCGTGGCTGCCAGCGAGGTGTTCAAGCGCACCGAGCATGTTCACATCGTCGCCTGTGGTACCAGTTTTCATGCCGGCCTGGTTGCCCGCTATCTGATTGAGCAGATCTGCAAGATCCCCTGCACGGTGGAGGTCGCGAGCGAATACCGCTACCGCAATCCCGTGGTGCCGCGCGGCTCGCTGTTTGTGACGCTGTCCCAGTCCGGTGAGACTGCGGACACCCTGGCGGCACTGAGCCTGGCGCGACAGGCAGACTACCTGTCGACCCTTGCCATCTGCAATGCGCCGGAAAGCTCACTGGTACGCGACTCAACATTGGTGATGCTGACGCGCGCGGGCCCGGAGATCGGTGTGGCGTCGACCAAGGCGTTCACCACGCAACTGACCGCGCTGGGAATGCTGGTTGTGGCCCTGGCCAAGCATCACGGCGCCGATCCCGAACGCGAGCGCGGCCTGGTCACGCGGCTGGTCGAGCTGCCGTCGCTGATCGAGAAGACCCTGAGCCTGGATCCGGTGATCCACAAGCTGGCGGAGAGATTCGCCGACAAGCAGCACACTTTGTTCCTGGGTCGCGGCGCCACCTACCCCATCGCCATGGAGGGCGCGCTGAAGCTCAAGGAGATCTCGTACATTCACGCTGAGGCTTATCCCGCCGGTGAGCTCAAGCACGGGCCTCTGGCGTTGGTCGACGATGAGATGCCGGTGATCGCCGTCGCCCCGAGCAATGATTTGCTGGGGAAACTCAAGTCAAATCTCATGGAGGTGCGCGCACGCGGCGGTGAGTTGATCGTGTTCGCCGACCCCGAGGCGGGCCTGCAGGAGGGTGACGGGGTCACTGTGATCAACATGCCCCGGCATGTCACCTACTTCCAGGAGCCCATCATCTACACCATTCCCCTGCAGCTGCTGGCCTACCATGTCGCCATTCTCAAGGGCACCGATGTGGATCAGCCCAGGAACCTGGCGAAGAGCGTCACGGTGGAGTGAGATAGCCAGGCCGCAATGAGCAAGATTCTGGTTACCGGTGGCGCCGGCTTCATCGGTTCCAACTTTGTGCACTACTGGCTGCGGCGTCACCCCGCAGACAAGGTCGTCGTGCTTGATGCGCTGACCTATGCCGGTAACCGGGCCAACCTCGATGCGGCGCAGAGCAATCCACAGCTGAGCTTTGTAGTCGGCAGCATCGCCGACACCGCGCTGGTCGAGGAGCTGCTGCGCCGTGAGCACTTGGACACCGTGGTGCATTTCGCCGCCGAGTCGCACGTCGACCGTTCCATTCATGGGCCCGACGCATTCATCGAGACCAACGTCGTGGGGACCCACGCATTGCTCAAGGCCGCCCGCAAGGTCTGGATTTTGGAAGGAGCAGTGCCTAAGCACCGCTTCCACCATGTGTCGACCGATGAGGTGTACGGGTCGCTGGGACCGCAGGATCCAGCTTTCACCGAGACCACCGCCTACGCGCCCAATTCACCCTATTCGGCCAGCAAGGCGGCATCGGATCATCTGGTCCGCGCCTATCATCACACCTACGGACTGCAGGTCACGACCAGCAATTGCTCCAATAATTACGGGCCATTCCATTTCCCTGAGAAACTGATCCCGCTGATGATCGTCAACATCCTGCACGGCAAGGCCCTGCCCGTGTACGGCGATGGCCGCAATGTGCGCGATTGGCTGCATGTCGGCGATCACTGCCGGGGAATCGAGCTCATCCTGACGCAGGGCCACGTGGGTGAGGTCTACAATATCGGCGGCGGGGCGGAGTGCGAAAATATCAACCTGGTGCAGGCCCTGTGCCGCATCGCCGATGAGGTGTTTGCAGCCAAGCCAGAATTGCGCACCCAATATCCGAACTGTCCGGCATCACGTGCCATCCCCGCCGCGAGCCTCATCACCCACGTGACCGATCGCGCCGGGCATGACCGTCGCTACGCCATCGATAGCCGCAAGATAAGGGCGCAGTTGGCCTATGCACCCGAAGTCACACTGGAGGCCGGATTGCGCACCACGTTCGACTGGTACCTGGCCAACGCCGCCTGGTGGCAGGCCGTCATGGACGGCAGCTACCGCAGCTGGATCAACAAGAACTATTCATCTTGAACATCAAGGTGGCGCGTGGAGAAGATTGATCGGGTCGTCATTGGCGCAGGGGTCGTGGGCCTTGCGGTCGCCGCCGCGCTCGCCCGGGAGGGTCTGCAGACCCTGGTGCTCGAAGCCGAGGGGTCATTCGGCACCGGCATCAGTTCGCGCAACAGTGAGGTGATTCATGCCGGCATCTACTATGAGCCGGGCTCCCTGAAGGCGCGCTTCTGCACCGCGGGCCGTGATCAGCTGTACGAGTTCTGCGCCCGCTACGGCGTACCGCACCGCCGCTGCGGCAAGCTCATTGTCGCGACCTCTGCCGCACAGGAGGCGAACCTTCAGGCCATTCAGCGTGGCGCAGCGGCGAACGGCGTGGAACTGACCGTGCTGGATGGCAACGCCGTTGTGGATCTGGAGCCCGAGATTGCGGCGGTCGCCGGATTGTTCTCGCCCCTGACCGGCATCATCGACTCGCATGCGTATATGTTTGCCCTGATCGGCCTGCTTGAGAGCCACGGCGGCACCGTGGTCTATGGCAGTCGGGTCACGCGCATGTGGCTGCAGGGAGATGGCATTGCCATCGGTGTGAACGGCGAGCCGCCTGAGTTGCTGACCGCTGGGGTGGTCAATTGTGCCGGTCTCGCAGCCGTCGCCGTGGCCGCATCCGTCGAGGGCTTCCCGCAGGCCGGGTTACCCACCGCCTATCTGGCCAAGGGCAACTATTTCACGGTCGATGGCCGCGCGCCCTTCAGGCATCTCGTCTATCCCATCCCCGAGCCGGGTGGACTGGGGATCCATTTGACACTGGATCTGGCCGGCCGCGCGCGTTTCGGACCGGATGTTGAGTGGATACAGACCCTGGACTATGCCGTGGACCCCCGCCGCGGTGATGCATTCTATGCCGCCGTGCGCCGCTACTGGCCGCGGCTGCCGGACGCCAGCCTGCGCGCCGCCTATGCAGGCGTGCGTCCAAAGATCTCCGGACCCGGCCAGCCGGCCGCCGACTTTCGAATCGACGCCCCTCCCGCACCGGATGTGCCGCTGGTCAACCTGTTCGGTATTGAATCGCCGGGACTGACAGCGTCTTTGGCGATCGCCGAATATGTCCGCAAGTTATTGATTTAATTGGCGTCCCCAACGAGATTCGAACTCGTGTTACCGCCGTGAAAGGGCGATGTCCTGGGCCTCTAGACGATGGGGACTCAAGAGGGGCCGGCAAGAGTACACGGGCCGCGCAACCCGGACAACGCTAGTAGGCGTTCTTACTGCCGCGCAGGAGCGTCCAAATCGTCTTGAAGAGGATGACGATGTCCAGCCAGGGGGACCAGTGGCGCAGGTACTCCAGGTCGATGCGGACGCGCTCGGCCATTTTCTCCAGCGTATCGGTTTCGCCCCGCTGGCCGTGCACCTGGGCCAAACCGGTGATTCCGGGGCGCACCTTGTGGCGGATCATGTAGCCGCTGATCAGCTTGCGGTACTCCTCGTTGTGCGCAACCGCATGCGGCCTGGGCCCCACCAGGCTCATCGTGCCGCGCAGCACATTGAACAGCTGGGGCAACTCATCCAGCGAGGTCTTGCGGATGAAGCGTCCCACCGGTGTTATCCGCGAGTCGGACCGGGTGGCCTGCCGGATCACGTCCCCGTCGTCGGTGGTGGTCATGGAGCGGAACTTATAGACCAGGATCTCCTCGCCATTCAGGCCGTAGCGGCGTTGGCGGAAGATCGCAGGTCCCCTGGATGTGACCTTCACCGCGACTGCCACGGCCACCATGATCGGGCTCACCACCACGACCGCCAGACCTGCGAGCGCCAGATCCATCGAACGCTTGAGCACTGCGTCCATGCCGTGGAAGGGTGTGTCGCAGATCGAAAGCGCCGGCATGCCGTCGATCTCCACCAGCCGTCCCTGGATCAGATCGAAGGCGAAGGCGTCCGGCACGAAAAAGACCGAGGCCGTCGTGTCTCGCAGTGCATTGATCAGTTCGCACATCCGCGGCACGTTGGAGATGGGCAGCGCGATGTACACCACGTTCACGCCGTGCGCACGCACGAAGTTGGCGACATCCTTGCAGTGTCCGCGCAGTCCGTCCGACTCAAGGGTCTGGGCCAGACGATCGAAGCTGCGGAAGTCGAAGTAGCCGAGAAAGCCATGGGCCGGAAGGCGCTTGGCCAGTTCGAATCCCACCTGATTGACGCCGACGATGATGTGACGCGGCGCTTTGGCGCCATGTGAGGCGAACCAGTTGGCGCGCTGCCGCACGGCTTGGGCGGTCGCCAGGGCAATGGGAGTGGCGATGAACCAGGTCAGCACCACGCGTCGCGATAGGTCCCCGCTCACCTTGAAGGCAAACGCGCCAAACAGCAGCAGGGCGACCACGGTGGCCCATTGCAGCAGCACGCGCGCGTAGGTGCGTGAGAAATCCGAGAACGACTCTTTGGCGGAGTGGATGTCAGCCAGGTTGAAAAAGTGGCGGACCAGGACGAATGCCAGAGTCCCGTATGCGCCAAGCGTCGGCGTGTAACCGGACCGATAGGCGAACTCGCAGACGAACAGGCACAGCAGGACGATGAGTGGGTCGAGCTGTCTGAGCAACGCAACGACTGCGGGCTCGACGTTGCCGAGCCGAACGCGCCGATGTGCAAAGGATTCTGCTGCACTCGCCATTACGATAAGGACCCCGGGCGCATCGCGCCCAAAGCAAACACACTAGACCCCGGGTGGCAGGGATTTAGAATTGCTTATCGCAACCCAGCCCACCGGTCCTTCTAGTGTGGCGATAACGTTGGTGCCAGGCAAGCGTGCATGCGCACAATTGCCGAAAATCTGCGACGGAGCGCACAGATAGCCCACCGGCGGCCGACCACAGGCCAGAGCCTTGCTGGGGGGCAATGCGTGTAATATGTTAATGCTCCAAGGTTTACCTCGCCTGGATGACATGAAGATCCGGCAATCGCTGACAGACATTGACACGAGGAAGCTCCAGCTTTTGCGCGTTAGACTAGTTCAGAATCGAGGGTGCCGGTGATTGGGCGGTAACCCGTGCTTCACTAACTCAGGACACAATAAGAATGGCAGGGAGTTACATGCCGCTCGCTAAGCTGCTTCGCGCTCGGGCAACGATCGCATTCTTGGTTGTGGCTGCCTGTATCGGCCCACGGTGGGTGTTGGCCGCAGACCCGGGTTACGAGATCCAGCTGGGAGTCATCGAGTCAGACAATATCCAGCGCTTACCCTCTGGCGGCACTGACGAGACTATCGCCACGCAGGAGCTGGATCTCGACTGGCACGAAAAAAGACCGCGGTTTGATGCCGATGTCGTTGCGGACATCAGTCATCTGGACTTCCTGCAGGGCACTTATGCTCCCGAATTCATCGGCAATTTCATCGGTATCTCAAAGGTCAGCCTGGTTGAGAATCTGTTGTCTTGGAACTTCGCCGACAACTTCGGGCAAACTCCGTTGAATCCTCTCGCGCCGATCAATCCCGGCAACATCCAGAACATCAATTATTTCAACACTGGCCCCCTCCTGACCCTACCCCTCGGACGCGAGCTGCAGCTGGTTGTAAGCGGCCAGTACGGTCTGGTGGACTACCAGCAAACTCCCGACAATAGCCACCGCCTGACAGGTACCGTCGGTCTCGCGCCCGAACTTTCTCCTGAGAC
>JBARBG010000042.1:0-6119 GCA_049792815.1 Steroidobacteraceae bacterium
AATACGGCTACGACTTCGCCCGAGTGTTCATCGGCCTGTGCCACGGCCGCGGCCTCGACCACGCCCGGAATGGCGGCCACCACTGCTTCAACTTCATTAGGATATACGTTGAAGCCCGAGACCAGGATCATGTCCTTCTTGCGGTCCTCAATGAATACATAGCCGCGCTCGTCCATGTGTCCGATGTCGCCGGTGCGCAGCCATCCGTCGGGCAACATCACTATTGCGGTTTCGTCCGGGCGATTCCAGTAACCGCGCATCACCTGGGGGCCGCGCACGCACAGCTCGCCTGGCGAACCGAGACTGACCTCGGCACCTGCCTCGTCTCGAATCGACACTTCGGTCGAAGCAATCGGCAGTCCGATTGAGCCGTTGAAGTCATTACCGGGAATATTGATGCAGGCGCCGGGGGAGGTCTCGGTCAAACCCCACGCCTGCGTCAGCGGATTACCCGTCGTCGCCTTCCAGCGCTCGGCGACGGTTCCCTGCACGGCCATTCCGCCGCCCAGCGTGATCTTCAAATGACTGAAATCGACGCTCGCGAAGCCCGAATTATGCAGCAGCGCGTTGAACAAGGTATTCACGCCGCTGAGATACGCGAATGGGTAACGGCGCAGTTCGGCGATAAAGCCCTGAAGATCACGGGGATTCGTGATCAGGACATTGGTCCATCCCAGGCGCATGAACAACATGCAGTTCGCCGTCAACGCGAAGATGTGATACAGCGGTATGGGGGTGATCAGGTACTGGGGCGAAGCGGCGGTATCGGGCAGGAAGGGCTCGACCCAGGCCGAGGCCTGCAGAATATTGGCGCAGATGTTGCCGTGCGTGAGTACCGCACCCTTGGCCACTCCGGTCGTGCCGCCGGTGTATTGCAGAAAGGCGACGTCCTCGTGCGTGAGATCGTAGTCTTTCAACACTAGATTGCGACCCACCTTCAGCACGGCGTTGAAGCTCAATGCCCCGGGCAGGCGCCAGGGCGGCACCTGCTTGCGTACGCGGCGCACGACGAAATCGACGATCGCGCCCTTCGGGAATCCGAGCCGTTCCCCGACGCTGGTCGTGATGACATGCCGCACCCCGGTGCGCGGCAGAACCGCCTCCAGCACGTGCGCGAAGTTCTCGAGCACCACGATGGCCACGCAACCGGCGTCCGTGAGCTGATGCTCAAGTTCGGGCGCGGTATAGAGTGGATTGGTGTTGACCACCGTCAGTCCGGCGCGCATGGCTCCGAACATCGCGATCGGATACTGCAGGACATTGGGCAGCATGATGGCAATGCGATCGCCGCGCTTCAGGCCCGCCGCATTTTGCAGCCAGGCCCCGAAATCCCTTGATTGCCGCTCGAGCTGGCCGTAGCTCAGCGACCTTTCCATCTGAACAAAAGCTGCGCGGTCGGGAAATTTCTGGAAACTCTGTTCAGCCATGTGCTTCAGCGAGCGCAGCGTGCCCGGATCGATGTCCGTGGCCATTCCGGGCAGATAGGACTTCAGCCAGATCCGTTCCATGTTCAATGCCTCAGCAGCGGCAGCAGATAGGGCCATACCGTGTCGAGCACCCGCGGTTCACCGGTCGCCACCGGATGCAGGCCATCGGCCTGCATCAACGCCGGATCCAGGGCCACTCCTTCCAGAAGAAAGGGTACCCAGGGCACCTGCTGCTGCCGGGCCAGCTCGGAATACAGGTCGGCGAAGCCGTTCCCGTACCGGGGGCCATAGTTGGGTGGCAGCCGGATGCCGAGCAGCAGAACCTTGGCTCCCGAGGCCTTTGACAGGGCAATCATGTGTGCAAGGTTGTCGTGAACCGTCTGTAGAGGCAAGCCACGCAGGCCGTCATTGGCGCCCAACTCCAGCAGTACGATTGCCGGGTGGTGCGCGGCGAGCAGGTGAGGCAGTCTTTCCTGGCCGCCACTGCTGGTCTCGCCACTGACGCTGGCGTTGATGATTTGGTACCCGTACCCTTGACCGCGTAGCCTTTGTTGCAGCAGCGCGACCCAGCCTTGGTCGGGTTGCAGCCCGTACGCCGCACTCAGGCTGTCACCGAAACTGAGGATGATGCGATTTTGCGCGGCAGACGCGCCCTGGAGCCCGATGAGCAGCAGTGTCAGTGCGATAGCCCCGCAGCGCGCCAATACCGATAGCGTTCTCAAGGTCGTAAACCTCACCAAGCAGGTCAGCAGCCCGGAAGGACCGCTCGCCATTGTGCACGATGTCTCCTTCGACATCGCCAAAGGTGAGACAGTTGCGATTACCGGCGCCTCCGGCGCCGGCAAATCGACACTGCTGGCGATGCTTGCCGGACTCGATCTGCCCACCTCCGGGCACCTGTGGCTGGACGGCCAGGACCTCACGGCCCTGAGCGAAGACGGGCGGGCACGATTGCGCGCGCAGCGGGTCGGCTTCGTGTTCCAGTCCTTCCACCTGATTCCCTCGCTGACAGCGCTGGAAAACGTACTCTTGCCGCTGGAGCTGGCGCAGCGTGCCAACGCCCAGCGCCAGGCGCGCGAGGTCCTGGAGCGGGTCGGACTCACGCCGCGCGTTGACCACTACCCGCGACAGCTCTCCGGTGGCGAACAGCAGCGGGTGGCGCTGGCGCGCGCCTTTGTGATCGGACCTGCCGTGCTGTTTGCCGACGAACCCACGGGCAATCTGGATGCCAATACCGGGCAGCGCATCATCGAACTGATGTTCGAGATGAACCGGATGGCGCGCACCACCCTGGTCCTGGTCACGCACGAGCAGGACCTGGCACAGCGTTGCGATCGGATTCTGCACATGCACGCCGGCCGCCTGGTTACGACCTGATGCACGCGCTGCGATTGGCACTGCGTACCCTGGTGCGCGAATGGCGCTCCGGGGAACTGGGGGTGCTGCTGCTGGCGCTGACCACGGCGGTCGCAGCACTGACCGGTGTGGGGTTTCTGGTGGGCCGCATCGACACGGCGGTTCGCGAACAGGCCACACAGGTGCTGGCGGCCGATGTGCGCATCTCCTCAACGCAGCCCCTCCCAGACAGCTGGTTCAGCACCGCCGCGCAGCGCGGCGTCCACTCGGCACGCATCCAGACGCTGCTGAGCGTCGTGTTTCGCGGTGACGAGAGCCAGCTGGCCAACGTTGAGGCGGTATCGGACGGCTATCCGTTGCGCGGCACGCTGCTGGTGGCCGAGCAGCCCTTCGCAGACGGCGCTGCGACCCAGAAAATTCCGGCTCCCGGGGAGGTCTGGCCAAGCTCCAAGCTCATCGCGACACTGGGCGGTGGCATCGGCACCAAGCTGGCCATCGGTGCGGCGACATTGACGGTAACCCGGATCCTGATCGCCCGCCCGGATCAGGGCGCAAACCTGTCGGATCTCGCGCCAAGCCTGATCATGAGTCTCAAGGATTTGCCGGCCACCCAGCTGATTCAGCCGGGCAGCCGCGTCAGCTACTCGGGTCTGTTTGCGGCCGACCCAGCCGTCATCAGGGCTTTTCGTCCCTGGTTGGAGGCGCAGATAAGGCCTGCGGACCGCATGCGCGACGTCAGCGATGCGAGCCCGCAACTCGAGAGTGCGGTGGACCGCGCCGGGCGTTTCCTGACACTCGCGAGCCTGGTGAGCGTACTGCTGTGCTCGATCGCGGTGGCGATGTCGGCGCGGCAATACGTGCGGCGTCACCTGGATGCGGTCGCGCTGCTCAAGACCCTCGGGGCGACCCGCGCCTTCACCCTCGGTGTCAGCCTGCTGCAGCTGGTGATCGTGGCGCTCGTGGCCTCAGTCCTCGGATCCGCGATTGGATTCCTGGCACAGGAGTGGCTGTTACGCGCGGTGCGCGATTTGCTGGGGACGGCCGTCCTGCCGCCCGCCAACCTCGCGCCCCTTGGCATGGGGGTGAGCGCGGCGCTGGCGGTACTGGCGGGGTTCGCGCTGCCACCGCTGCTGCAGCTGGCCCGGGTGCCGCCGCTGCGGGTGCTGCGTCGCGATGTCGGGCCGCCTCCGCCCCTGGTGATCCTGGCATTCGGTCCAGCGGTCGTAGTGGTCATCGGCCTGGTCTGGTGGGCCGTGCGCGATATGCGACTGGCGCTGCAGTTCCTCTTCGGCCTGGCGATGTTCCTGGCGGTGCTGGCGGCCGCGGGCTACGCGCTGGTAACGCTGTGTGGACGGCTGCGCGGCCGGGTTGGCGTGGCCTGGCGCTACGGCATCGCCAATCTCAATCGGCGCCGCGCCGACAGCATGGTGCAGATCGCGGCCTTTGGTGCCGGCCTGATGGTGCTACTGGTTCTGGGGGTGGTGCGCGACGATCTCGAGGGCGACTGGCGGCGCAGCCTGCCGGCGGATGCACCCAATTATTTCTTCGTGAACATTCCACCCGCCGACAGCAACGCCTTCCGACAGTTCATCGAGCAGCGCGGCGCGCGGCTGTCGCGGATGCTGCCGATGCTGCGCGGCCGGCTGACGGGGATCAATGGCCAGGACGTACAGGCCATGCGCTTCCGAAACCGTGACGGCCGCGGTTTTTCCGGCCGCGAGCAGAATGTCACCTGGGCCAGCACCCTGGGCGATGACAATGAAATCGTTGCGGGCAGCTGGTGGCCTGCCGACTATCACGGCGCGCCGGAGGTCTCGCTCGCCGTCGAAATGCAGCAATCCCTGGGCGTCGGAGTCGGGGACAAGGTCAGCTTTGACATCGGGGGCGAGCCGTTCGAGGCTACTGTAGCGAGTGTCCGCAAGGTGAAGTGGGACAGCTTTCAACCGAACTTCTTCGTGATGTTCTCGCCCGGTGTTCTGGATGCGGTGGCTGGAACCTATTTGACGAGCGCTTACTTTCATCCAAGCGATCCGCATGTCATGGCACAGCTGGCGCGGCGTTTCCCCAGCGTTTCGATCTTCAATGTCGATGATCTGCTCGCCCAGGTCCGCGGCATCGTTGACAAGGCGATACTGGCAGTGCAGAGCGTGTTCGCTTTCACGCTCTTCGCTGGCCTCGTGGTACTGCTGGCGGCGGTTCAGTCCAGTCGCGAAGAGCGGCGCTTTGAAAGTGCCATGCTGCGCACTCTGGGCGCGCGTGGTGCGACCGTGTGGCAGGGGGTCATGGCTGAGTTCGTCGCGCTCGGCCTGCTCGCAGGCTCCCTCGCCGTCGCTGGCGCCGCGCTCGCCGGAGCGTTCGTGGCGACACGCGTATTGCAGGTGCCCTATGAGTTTGATCCCTGGCTGCCCCTGGTGGGGATCGGCGGCGGCGCGCTGCTCGTGTGCCTGAGCGGGTGGCTGGCGACGCGCAGTGTCATCTCGCAGCCTCCCATACTGACGCTGCGGGGCGACTAAGCGGCCCTCTCAATGTTTGATGTCGAGCGCGGCCCAGGAATCCGGCTGCGGATCGCCGCGCCAGTCCAGCCCTTCGATGGTCATCGGGTAGGTGCCGGCGCCAAGCGCTGAGGTGTTCAGCGACAAGCCCAGTGCACCATTCGAATCCTTGATCAGATTGTTGAGCACTTCGACACGACCCTCGTTCTGGCGGTCGATGGTCACGCGAAACGCTCTGAAGTCTGAATGGGTCATATCAATCTTGATATTGACCAGCTGCGCCGCGGAACCGCCGATGATGGTGGCGATAGCCGCATTCGGCCCGGCGTGCGTGGGCTGAATATTGACGCTGCTGGTTGCGGTTGCCGCGTCGATGGGCTGGTCGGCGACCAGCTGCTGCAGGGCGGTGACCTTGCGAGTTTTGTCGGCCAGCTGATGGTTGAGCATCAGAATCGCGATCCCAAGCACCAGCACCAGGCCCGAGAGCGCGGCGGGTAGATAGGGTCGTTCCCAGAACTGCTTCGGCTTCTCCTGCCAGGGTTCCGGCTTGCCACTGGCATCCAGCAATCGCAATGCCGTATGGACCCGCTCGGGCAGGCCGATCTCGTCCAGGATCTCGGGATTCTCGCGGCAGAACTGCTCAAACACCGTCGCGCCGCGCACCGGCAGGCCGCCTGACAGATACAGTTCAACAATCCGGTTGCGGGCAATGAATTCCCGGTCCATGACCGCCGGCACGGCTACGGATTCGGGATTGGGCATCTTTTTGGCCGCTGCCGGTGCCGCCGCGCGAGCCGGCGTAGCCGGCGCGAGAGCCCTGGGCGGTGGTGGCGCGGCCGCAGGC
>JBARBG010000043.1:0-21466 GCA_049792815.1 Steroidobacteraceae bacterium
AGCCTGGACTATGCCTCGCTGCCGATATCCGACGCCCTGCTCGCGGCCGTGGGCGAGGAGCGGGCACGGGAGCTGGCGCTGACGGGCGGCGAGGACTATGAACTGTGCTTCACCGTGCCAGCGGCGAAACTCGAAGAATTCACCGCGCACTGTCCGGCCGCCCAGTTCGGCTGGAGCCGGATCGGGGCCTTGCGCGCCGAGCGCGGCGCGATCGTGCAGCGCGGCGCTTCTGTGATGCAGGTCTCGCATCGCGGCTTTGACCACTTCGGCTAACTGACAAATCCGCACGGCCGCGCGCCCGGCGGCGTGGCGCGGGCGCGCCGGCTCCTATTGTGTGAGGGGTGCATCACAGTAGGCATCGCTGCCGTTCCTTATCCTCGCGCGGCATACCGCTAAAAGCCAGGATCGTCGGTGCCCCAGAAATCACCCTCCAACCGTGCCCGTGCAACCCCCGAAAAAATCGGCAAGTACGCGATTATCAAGGAGGTCGGTCGCGGCAGCACGGGTATCGTTTATCTGTCGCACGACGCTTACTACGGGCGCGACGTGGCGATCAAGGTCTACAACATCGACACCGGTGGCGATGAGGACCGGGCGCGTATTGCGCGCAAGATGTTCCTCTCCGAAGCGCACCTGGTGGGAATGCTGCAGCATCCCAACATCCTGCCCATCTACGATGCCGGCGAGGAAAACGGCTACTGCTACATCGTCGGCGAGCATGTGCACGGCGCGCGCACGCTGGCCGCGTACTGTCGCGCGGACAATCTGCTGCGCATCGATGACGCCGTCGAGATCGTCTACAAGTGCGCGAAGGCGCTGCACTACGCGCATTCGCGCGGCGTCATCCACCGCGATATCAAGCCCTCCAATATCATGCTCACCCAGGACAGTGATGTCCGCATCATTGATTTCGGCATCGCGCTGGTGTCCGACTCTGACATCTCGCGCATCGAGGGTATCGCCGGCAGCCCCTCCTACATGTCTCCCGAACAGGTGCAGAGCCTGGAGCTCAGCAACCGCTCCGACCTGTATTCCCTGGGAGCCGTGATGTATGAGCTGCTGACCGGCTCGCGGCCGTTCCGCGCCGGCAACCTGCAGAAGCTGCTGCATCAGATCGTATACGCCACGGCGCCGCCCATCCACACCCTGCGCACCGACATTCCCGAGGACCTGGAGAATGTGGTGGCGATGGCGCTGCAGAAGGATCCCGCCAAGCGCTACAAGAGCGGCCTGGACTTCGCGGCCGAACTCACGCGCGTGCACCAGAAGCTGCGCGAGCAGAACGCGCGCATCGACCGGCAGGAACAGTTCGGGGTGCTGCGCCGGCTGAAGTTCTTCCATGAGTTCTCGCACGCTGAGATCTGGGAAGTGCTGCGTGCCAGTCACTGGCAGACCTATACCCAGGGCGAGGAGATCGTCAAGGAAGGCGAGATGGACGACCGCTTCTACGTGGTCGTCTCGGGAACCTGCACGGTCGAACGGCATTCGGTGCGCCTGGGCGCCATCGAAACCGGTGAATGCTTCGGCGAGGCCAGCTATGTGCCGGGGGCCAAGCGCACCGCGACCATCCGCGCCCTGGAGGGCGTCACCGTGCTCAAGGTCAGTTCGACGCTTCTTGAGCAGGTTTCCGCCTCCTGCCAGCTGCGCTTCAACCGCGTGTTCCTGCGCACCATGATCACCCGGCTGCAGGCCAGTGACATGGATTCCACCACCGCCACCTTTCCGCGTCTCGCACCGCACTAGCCCCGCGCCGCTGCAGCCTCGCCCCAGTCGGGGTATAACGTGAGGCGTGCAAATCCCATCAAAGTTCAGACGCCGCCTGCTGGCCGGTGCGGTGCAGGTATGCGCGGCAGGACTGCTGCCGACGGTATTCGTGCGCGAGGCAGCGGCCCAAGTGCCAGGTCCCGCGACCGCCGGTCCGGTGGCGCCGCCGCCGCCCAAGCCCGGTACCTGGCTGGTATTGCTGGGAACGCGCGGCGGCCCGGGGATTGACCTCACCCGCGCGCAGAGCGCCAGTGCCGTGGTGGTCGATGGCAGGCCCTACCTGATCGACTGCGGATACGGCGCCCTGCGGCAGCTGGTTGCCGCGCATGTCGGTTATCAGCAGCTCGACACCGTGTTCTTCACGCACCTGCACGATGATCACACCGGCGACCTTGCGGCGTTGCTGTCCTTTCAATGGACCAACGGCAAGACGACGCCCACCGATGCCTACGGTCCGGTCGGCACCGCCAGCATGGTCCAGGCCGCCGTGGCCTTCTTTCACGCCAATGTTGAAATCCGCACGGTGGATGAAGGACGCACCGTGGACGCCACCGGGCAGTTCCACGGCCATGACGTGGCGGCCGCGGCGCTGCCGGTGCAGATCTTCAAGGACGACAGGGTCACCGTGACGGCGGTTGAGAACACACACTACCCGGCGCGCGCGCTGGCGCGCATGCCGGATCGCTCCTTCGGCCTGCGCTTTGACACCAAGGACCGCTCCATCGTTTTCTCAGGCGATACGGCGTACTCCGAGAACCTGGTCAGGCTCGCGCACAATGCCGATGTATTCGTCTGCGAGGTGCTCGACCAGAGCGTGCTGGATCAGATGCGGCGCAGTGCCAGTGCGGCCGCGGCCGCCGGCAATCCCAACAGCATCTCCCGGCACGTGGCCGAAACGCATTCCTCGCCTTCCGATGTTGCGCGCATGGCCTCGGAAGCCAAAGTCAGGACCGTGGTGCTCAATCACCAGGTGCCAGGGCCCGCGGTACCCGGTGGCCTGGCGTTTCCCGTCACCGGGTTCATCGATGCGGTGCGCAAAGGGTTCAGCGGCGAGGTCATCGTCGGGGATGACCTGATGGTGCTTTAGCGCGCTTCCTTGTCGTGCTCGATCAGCGCATAGGCCGAATGATTGTGGATGGACTCGAAGTTCTCCGCTGAAACCTCGTAGGCGGTTACCCGTTCCTCGAGATTCAGGCGCGCGGCAACATCGCGCACGATGTCCTCCACGAATTTAGGATTCTCGTAGGCCCGCTCGGTGACGAACTTCTCGTCGGTGCGCTTGAGGATGCCGTACAGCTCGCTCGAGGCTTCCGACTCCGCGATGTCGATGAGTTCCTCGATCCAGATGTGCTCGCGCAGCTTCGCGGTGATCGTCACATGCGAGCGCTGGTTGTGAGCGCCGTACTTGGAAATGTCGCGCGAGCAAGGGCACAGGCTCGTCACCGGCACCACGACCCTGATCCACATGCAGGTCTTGCCGTCGCGGCGCTCACCCAGCAGGCTTGCGCGATAGTCCATGACGCTCGCGACCCCTGACACCGGCGCGCGCTTGGTCACGAAGAACGGGAACGACATCTCGATGTGACCGGCGTCGGCCTCCAGGCGCACGGTCATCTCCTCCAGCATGCTCTGAAAAGACTCCACCGAGATCTCCCGCTCGTGCTGATTGAGAATGCTGACGAAGCGGGACATGTGGGTGCCCTTGAAGTCATGGGGCAGGTTCACATACATGTTGAACGTGGCGATGGTGTGCTGTTCGCCACTGGTGCGGTCCTTGACCCGCACCGGATGGCTGATGTCCTTGATGCCCACCCGGTTGATCGGAATGCGGCGCGTATCGGCGCGGCCCTGCACATCCTCGACCACGGCCGTCGGCGGCAGCTTGTTGACCATGGCGTCCAGGCTGCGCACTACAACCCGCCGACCGAGCGGGCCGGGGTGGCCGAGTGGCGCGCCCACCAGCGCTCGATGGTGGCCCCCAGCGCGACGGCGTCGAGCCCGGCCAGCGCCAGGCAGTCATCCCGCGAGCCATGCTCGATGAAGCGATCCGGAATCCCGATGTGGAGCAGGGAAATCTGCACGTCCTGGCTGGCCAGCAATTCGCCGATGGCGCTGCCCGCGCCGCCGGCCACGACGTTTTCCTCGATGGTCACCACGGCGCTGTGGCGCGCGGCAATCTGCAGCAGCAGGTCCTCATCCAGCGGCTTGATGAACCGCAGGTTCACCAAGGTGGCATCCAGGCGTTCGGCAATCTTCTGCGCCGGCGCCACCATGGCGCCGACCGCGATCAGCGCCAGGCCCGAACGGCCCTGGCGGCGCACTTCGGCGCGGCCGATGGGCAGTGCGGACATCTGCTGCAACTGGGGTACGCCCGGACCGGCGCCGCGCGGATAGCGCACCGCGGCCGGCCCGTTCACGGTGGTGGCGGTGTAGAGCATCTGCCGGCATTCGTCTTCATCGGCGGGCGCCATGATCACCATGTTGGGGATGCAGCGCAGGAAAGAAAGGTCAAAGCTGCCCTGATGGGTGGCGCCGTCGCTGCCGACCATTCCCGCCCGATCGATGGCAAAGGTCACGGGCAGGTTCTGCAGTGCCACGTCGTGAATCAGCTGGTCATAACCGCGCTGCAGGAAGGTCGAATAGATGGCCACGACCGGTTTCATGCCCGCGCTCGCCAGGCCCGCGGCCAGCGTCACGGCATGCTGCTCGGCGATGGCCACGTCGAAGTAGCGCTCGGGAAAGCGCTTCGAATACTCCACCAGACCCGATCCTTCGCGCATCGCCGGCGTGATGCCCACGATGGCGGGGTCAAGCGCGGCGATATCGCACAGCCACTGGCCGAACACCTGCGAATACGTGGGCCCCTGGCTCTTTTCCTTGAAAATGGTGCCGCTTTGCGGATCGAAGGGGCCCGGACCATGCCACTTGATGGGATCGGCTTCCGCCGGTGCGTAGCCCTTGCCCTTGCGGGTGACCACATGCAGGAACTGCGGACCTTTGAGCTTTCTGATGTTCTTCAGCGTGGTGACCAGGGCCTTCAGATCGTGGCCGTCGACGGGACCGATGTAATTGAAACCCATTTCCTCGAACATGGTGCCCGGCAACACCATGCCCTTCATGTGTTCCTCGGAACGGCGCGCAAGTTCTTTCACCGTGGGCATGGGCGCCAAAACTTTCTTGCCGCTCTCGCGCAGATGCGAATAGAACCGGCCGGAGAGCACCCGGGCGAGGTAGTTGGAGAGCGCCCCGACATTCTCGGAAATCGACATCTCGTTGTCGTTGAGGACCACCAGCAGGTCATTGGACAGGGAGCCGGCGTGGCACAGGGCTTCGAAGGCCATGCCGGCGGTCATCGCTCCATCGCCGATGACGGCGACGGCACGGCGCTCGCTGCCCTGGCGGGCGGCCGCGATGGCCATGCCCAGCGCCGCGCTCACCGAGGTGCTCGAATGACCCACGCCGAAGGTGTCGTAGTTGCTCTCGGCCGGTGTCGGGAAGGGTGCCAGGCCGCCGCGCTGCTTGATGGTGTGGAGGCGCTCGCGGCGTCCCGTCAGCACCTTGTGGGGATAGGCCTGATGGCCCACGTCCCAGACCAGGCGATCGGCCGGCGTGTCATAGACATAATGCAGCGCAATGGTCAATTCGACCGTGCCCAGACCGGCGGCGAAGTGGCCGCCCCGGGTGCTGACGCTCTGGATCAGGAATTCGCGCAGTTCCGCGGCAAGCTCGGGCAGCTTGCCGGCGGCAAGCCGGCGCAGGTCCGCCGGGGACTCGATTGCGCTCAGCAGAGGATAGGTGCCATCAGGCTTGGGCATGGGGTGAACTTTATGACCTCTAGGATATCGGATCGGCACTTTCGGTGAAGGGCTCGGGGTCGGCCGTACTGCTGTTATTCAGCAGGATTTCGACCTTCTGCTGGGCCGCTTTCAGGGCGCCCTGACATTGACGTGTGAGCGCAACACCGCGCTCGAAGGACTTCAGCGCGTCATCCAGCGGCAGATCGCCGTGTTCCAGGCGCTCCACCAGAGCCTCAAGCTCGGCCAGCGCGTGCTCGAAGTTGACGGGCTCTGGCGCCGGTGGATCGGGGTTCTTGGTCGGTGGGGCGGTTCGGACCACGCTTCTCTCAATGTGCGCTTGAAGATTGGACCTTATACAGTGCCCGGGCGACGGGTCAAAGCCGTTGACGATGCCACCCCCGGGCGAATAAAGTTAACCATATTAGACCCAGTCTAATTCGACAAGTCATACGACCCCCTCAAGCGATCATCGCACCACCTTCGCAGGAGACGACCGTGAACCTCAAGGGCAGCAAGACCGAGACCAACCTGAAAGACGCATTTGCCGGGGAGTCCCAGGCCAATCGTCGCTACCTGTATTTCGCATCAAAGGCGGACGTCGAAGGCTACAACGACGTGTCGGCGGTGTTCCGTTCCACCGCGGAAGGGGAGACCGGCCACGCGCATGGGCATCTGGAGTACCTGGAGGCCGTGGGTGATCCGGCCACGGGCCTGCCCATCGGCGAAACCAAGTTGAACCTGAAGGCCGCCATCGCCGGTGAGACCCATGAGTACTCGGACATGTATCCGGGCATGGCCAAGGCGGCCCGTGAAGAGGGCTTTGCTGAAATCGCCGACTGGTTCGAGACCCTCGCCAAGGCTGAGCGTTCGCACGCCAATCGTTTCCAGAAGGCGCTGGATTCGCTCTGATCTGAAGATCTCCTTAGGGTACAGGCACAGGAACCGGCGTAGCGCCGGTTCCTCATGCCGGCGATGGCCGCAAGTTTGCAAGGACTGTGATGAGCAATGCTCCCACCGGCGGCCGGGAAGGCAGCCTGGAGGCGCCGACGCGTCACCCCATTGACTGGCGCAATCCGGATTTCTACGACGAAGCCGCGCTGACGAAGGAACTCGACCGCGTCTTCGACATCTGCCACGGCTGTCGCCGCTGCTTCAGCCTGTGCCAATCCTTCCCCACGCTGTTTGATGCCATCGATGGCACCGCCACCGGTGAGCTGGGGTCGGTGGACAGATCGGTCTACTGGGAGGTCGTGGACCACTGTTACCTGTGTGACATGTGCTTCATGACCAAGTGCCCGTACGTGCCGCCGCATCCCTGGGCCGTGGATTTCCCGCATCTGATGCTGCGCGCCAAGGCTACCCGCGCCGGCCAGCACGGCGTCGGCGTCCGCGACCGGCTGCTGGCCTCCACCGAGGCCGTCGGACGCATCGCCGGCATTGCGGTGGTCGCCGAGGTGGTCAACGCCGTCAATCGTTTCAAGCCGGCGCGCGCGCTGCTTGAGAAGACCCTCGGTGTCGCCCACGATGCGCCGCTGCCACGCTTCCACAGCCGCACCGCGCGCAGCCGGCTGTCCGACCTGAACGGTCCCCTGGCACCGGCGGCCGGTCTGGCCCCGGTTGCGCGTGAGGAGCTGCGGGGCCGCGTGGCGTTGTTCACCACCTGCTACGCCAACCGCAACGAGCCTGATCTGGCCACCGACCTGGTGGCGGTGTTCAACCACAATGACATTCCGGTGCGGCTGGTGCCCAAGGAGCGCTGCTGCGGCATGCCGCGCCTGGAGCTTGGCGACCTTGCGATGGTCGGGGCCTACAAGGAAGAGAACATCCCGCAGCTGCTGGCGGTGATCGCAGCCGGCTACGACATCGTGGCGCCCATTCCCAGCTGCGTGCTGATGTTCAAGCAGGAGCTGCCGCTGATGTTTCCCGAGGATACTGAGGTCAAGGCGGTGGCCGCGCGCATCTACGATCCGTTTGAATACCTGATGCTGCGGCACAAGACGGGCCAGCTCAAAACCGGATTCAAGACCTCCTTGGGCAAGGTCAGCTACCACGTTCCGTGCCATCTGCGCGTGCAGAACATCGGACTGAAGACCCGCGATGTGCTGCGGCTGGTGCCCGACACCACGGTGGACGTCATCGAGCGCTGTTCGGGGCACGATGGCACCTACGCCGTGAAGCAGGAATTTCGCGCCGCGTCCGTCAGGATCGGGCGGCCGGTCGCGACCCGGGTGCAGAATGCCGCCCCCAGCCATTACACCAGCGACTGCCCCATGGCCGGCCATCAGATACAAAGCCTGCTGCCCGAGGGCATGGCCAGCGCGGCGGGTCACGCGGGCCCGGAGCATCCCCTGAAACTGTTGCGACTCGCCTACGGCATCTAAAGGACTTAAGGGATGGAAAAGCTGACCGTAAGCCAACTCTTCAGCCTCGAGCAGTACGCCCGCCGGCGCGACGAGTTCCGGCTGCAGGTGCTGGAGCACAAAAGCCGGCGGCGTCTGGCGGTGGGGCCGAACATGAGCTGGTGCTTCGAGGACAGGCTCACCATCCAGTATCAGATCCAGGAGATGCTGCGTGCCGAGAAGGTATTCGAGCCGGAGGGCATCCATGAGGAGCTGGACGCCTACAACCCGCTGATTCCCGATGGCAGCAACTGGAAGGCGACGATGCTGCTGGAGTTCCCCGACGAAGCGGTGCGGCGCGCGCAACTGATGCAGCTGCGCGGCGTCGAGTCACGCTGCTGGGTGCAGGTGGCGGGCTTTGCGCAGGTGTTCGCGATAGCCGATGAAGACCTGCCGCGTGAAAATGACGAAAAGACCTCCGCCGTGCATTTCCTGCGCTTTGAGCTCAGCCCGGCCATGCTGGCGGCCCTGAAGAACCACGCGCCCCTGGGCGCCGGTTGTGATCACGAGCACTACCGGCATGCCGTGGAACCGGTGGCCGAGCGCATTCGCGCAGCGCTGCTGGGCGACTTCAACTGACAACGCCGGCGTTGCAGTAACGGTCTGCTAAGATCGCGCCACCCGTGGCGAGCCAAACCTACACAGCCTCCGATATCGAAGTCCTCTCCGGCTTGGAGCCCGTGCGCCGCCGCCCGGGCATGTACACCCACACCCAGCGGCCGAACCATCTGGCCCACGAAGTCGTCGACAACAGCGTCGATGAGGCCATCTGCGGCTACTGCACCCAGATCGATGTCACCTTGTTCAAAGATGACTCACTGGAAGTGACTGACAACGCCCGCGGCATGCCGGTGGACATTCATCCGCAGGAGAAGGTCAGCGGCGTTGAGCTGATCCTCACCCGGCTGCACGCCGGCGGGAAGTTCTCGGAAAAAGCCGCCTACAAGTTCTCCGGCGGCCTGCACGGCGTGGGCGTCTCGGTGGTCAATGGCTTGAGTTCGCGCCTGGACTGCACCATCCGCCGCGGCGGCAAGGAATACCGGATCACCTTCAAGGACGGCAAGGTGCATTCCAAGCTTGCCGTGATCGGCACGGTCGGCCAGCGCAACACCGGGACGACGGTGCGCTTCTGGCCGGACCCGAAGTTCTTTGATTCGGACAAATTCTCGCTGCCGCAGCTGCGCCATATGCTCAAGGCGAAGGCGGTCCTGTGCCCCGGCCTGCGCATCACCTTCAGCAATGAAGCCACCGGTGAAAAGGACGAATGGTTCTACAGCGGCGATCTTGGCGCCTATCTCATGGAGGAGCTCGAATCCAGCGAACGACTGCCGGCCGAGCCCATCACCGCCGCGCGCGAGAGCGAGGCGGATGCGGTCGGTTACGCGCTGCTGTGGGCGCCGAATATTCCCGCGGTGTTCGGCGAAAGCTACGTGAACCTCATCCCCACCGCCGAGGGCGGGACGCACGTCAACGGCTTGCGTTCGGGACTGGCGCAGGCGGTGCGCGAGTTCTGCGAGTTCCGCAACCTGGTGCCGCGCGGCATCAAGCTCACCTCGGAAGATGTCTGGGACAAGTGCTGCTATGTGCTGTCATTGAAGATCCGCGAGCCGCAGTTCGCCGGACAGATGAAGGAACGGCTGGCCTCGCGCGATGCCGCCACCGTGGTCGAGGGCTTCGTGCGCGACTCCATGGCGCTATGGCTCAATGGCCATGCCGATGCGGGTGAAAAAATTGCCCAGTTCGCCATCGCCAATGCCCAGGAGCGGGCGCGCGCCGCGCAGCGCGTGGTACGCAAGCGCATTTCCGGCGGTCCGGTGCTGCCGGGAAAGCTGGCCGACTGCACCAGTCAGGAGCCGCGCCGTTCGGAGCTGTTCCTGGTGGAAGGCGATTCGGCCGGCGGCAGCGCCAAGCAGGCCCGCGAACGCGAGTTCCAGGCCATCATGCCGCTGCGCGGCAAGATCCTGAACACGTGGGAGCTGGAATCCAATTCCATCGCCTCCTCCGAGGAAGTGCACAACATCAGCATTGCGCTCGGGGTCGAGCCGGGCTCAGCGGATGTGTCGCAGCTGCGCTATCACAAGGTTTGTATTCTCGCGGACGCGGACTCCGACGGACTGCACATCGCGACCTTGCTGTGCGCGCTGTTCCTGCGCCACTACCGGCCGCTGGTGATCGGCGGTCATATCTACGTCGCCATGCCACCCCTGTACCGCATCGATGCGGGCAAGCAGATCTACTACGCCCTGGATGATGCCGAGCGCGACCAGGTCATCGCGCGCATCGCCAAGGAGAACGCGCGCATCCGTCCGTCAGTCACCCGCTTCAAGGGTCTGGGCGAGATGAACCCCGCGCAGCTGCGCGAGACGACCATCGACCCGCGCACCCGCCGCCTGGTGCAATTGACACTGGAAGCGGGCGATAACACCGATCAGCTCATGGACATGCTGCTCGCCAAGAAGCGGGCCGGCGACCGGCGCGAATGGCTGGAGACCAACGGCAATCTGGCCGAGGTGCAGGTGTAAGCCATGCAGGATGAACTGAATTTCGAAGGCATCGAGCGGCAGCCGCTGCGTGCTTTCACCGAGAAGGCCTACCTCGACTACTCGATGTACGTGATTCTCGATCGCGCGCTGCCCTTTCTCGGCGACGGATTGAAGCCGGTTCAGCGCCGCATCATCTATGCCATGGGTGAGCTCGGACTTGCCGCGGCCAACAGGCATAAGAAAGCGGCGCTGACGGTCGGCGACGTGCTCGGCAAGTTCCATCCGCACGGGGACAGCGCCTGCTACGAGGCCATGGTGCTGATGGCGCAGCCATTCTCCTATCGTTATCCGATCGTGGACGGGCAAGGCAACTGGGGCTCGCAGGATGATCCGAAGTCCTTCGCGGCCATGCGCTACACAGAGGGCAAGCTGACGCGCTACGCCGAGGTGCTGTTGAGCGAGTTGTCCGACGGCACCGTCGACTGGGTGCCGAACTACGATGGCTCGCGCGAAGAACCGTCGTTCCTGCCCGCGCGTCTGCCAAACCTGCTGCTGAACGGCACGACCGGCATCGCCGTCGGGATGGCCACGGATATCCCGCCGCACAACCTGCGCGAAGTGGCCAACGCCTGCATCCATCTGCTGGAGGAGCCGGAGGCCACCACCGCACAGCTGATGAAGTTCATCAAGGGACCGGACCTGCCCACTGGCGCGGAGATCATCTCCCCGCGCGCGGACCTGAAGGAGTTTTACGAAAAGGGTGTCGGCAGCTTCAAGGCCCGCGCCACCTACGTGATCGAGGACGGCAATATCGTCGTCAATGCCTTCCCCTGGCAGGTCTCGCCCACCAAGGTCATCGAGCAGATCGCCGAGCAGATGCGAGCGAAGAAATTGCCGATGGTCGAGGACCCGCGCGATGAGTCCGACCATGAGAATGCGACGCGGCTGGTAATCGTGCCGCGCTCCAACCGCGTCGATCTCGATGAAGTGATGCAGCACCTGTTCGCGACCACCGATCTGCAGCGCAGCTATCGCGTCAACCTGAACATCATCGGCTTGGACGGCCGGCCGCGTGTCATGGGACTGCGCGACATCCTGAGCGGCTGGCTCGAGTTCCGCACGAAGACCGTGACCCGCCGCCTGCAGTTCCGGCTCGACAAGGTCAACCGGCGGCTGCACATCCTGGACGGAATGCTGATTGCGTTCCTTAATCTCGATGAGGTGATCCGCATCATCCGTCGTGAGGAAGAGCCGAAGCCGGTGCTGATCAAGCGCTTCAAGCTCTCCGACGAACAGGCCGAGGAGATCCTCAATACCCGGCTGCGGCACCTCGCCAAGCTCGAGGAAATGAAAATCCGCGACGAGCAAAAGGCGCTGTCGCAGGAGAAGTCCGATATCGAGGCGCTGCTTGGCAGCAAGGCCAAGCTGCGCAAGCTGGTCGCGAGCGAAATCCGCGCCGATGCGGATCGGCATGGCGACGAGCGGCGCACCAAAATCGTCGAACGTGAGGCGGCCCAGGCCATCGATGAGACCTCGCTGATCGCGAACGAACCGGTCACCGTGGTGCTGTCCACCGGCGGCTTTGCGCGTTCTGCCAAGGGGCATGACATTGATCCGCTGACGCTGTCCTACAAGGAAGGCGATGCCTTCCAGAGCGCGGCGCGGGGCCGCAGCCTGCAAAATGCCGTGTTCATCGACAGCACCGGCCGCACCTACACGCTGCCGGCGCATTCTTTGCCCTCGGCACGCGGGCAGGGCGAGCCGCTGTCCGGCCGCCTCAACCCGCCGGATGGGGCGCGCTTCGCCGGTGTCATGCTGGGCGAGGCTGAGGACCTGTGGCTGCTCGCCAGCGACGCCGGCTATGGCTTCACGGCACGCTTCAAGGATCTGGTCACCGATCGGCGTGCCGGCAAGACCGTGCTCAATGTGCCGCAGGGCGCACTGGTGTTGCCGCCGGCGCTGGTGCCGGGGCCCGATAGCCTGGTGGCCGCCGTCAGCAACGAGGGCAAGCTGCTGGTCTTTCCGGTGGCTGACGTCCCGGAATTGCCCAAGGGCAAGGGCAATAAACTGTACGACATAAGCAGCAAGAAACGGGCCGGACACGAGGAGTTCCTGGCCGGCATCACGGTGGTCGCCAAGGGCGGCGCCCTGCTGCTGTGGACGGGGGATCAGTTCAAGACCCTGGAATGGGCCGAGCTCAAGGATTACCGGGGTCAACGCGCACATCGGGGCAGCGTTCTGCGCCGCGGATGGCCGCGCAACATCGACCGTCTCGAGGCGCGGCCGCCGGTTGAATAGGCTCGCCGTGAAGGGTTTGCCCCGTTTCAGGGCAGTGGTTTGGCAAAGCTGTGTGAAACCAGTAGCCTAGCGGTCACAATGGCGCGACAGATCAAATCCACACCTGCGGGCCATTCCGATGAGGCTTACCAGGATCACATCCTGCCCGCGGTCTCACGTACGTTTGCGTTGACCATTCCGCAACTGCCACCGGACCTGAGCCGCTCGGTCACCAACGCCTACCTGTTGTGCCGCGTGGCCGACACCATCGAGGATGAGCCGCAGATCGCCCCACCGGACACGCTGCTGTACATGGAGCGTTTCTCCGATGCCGTGGCCGGGGTCGCCGATGCGCAGCTGCTCGGGACGGACCTGGCCGACAAGCTGTCGCAGTGGACCATCCCCGCCGAGCGCGATCTCATCATCAATCTGGCGCGCGTCATCCGTGTCACCCGCCAGCTGCCCATGCGGCAGCAGGCCGCCATCCGCCGCTGCGTGGACACCATGTGTCACGGCATGCACCAGTTCCAGCGCACCGCGAGCGTGCGCGGCCTGGATACCGTGGCGGACCTTGACAGTTACTGCTACTACGTCGCCGGCGTCGTCGGTGAAATGCTCACCGAACTGTTCTGCAGCCACTCTGCCGATATTGAACGGCAGCGCGCCGAACTGTCGCGCCTCGCGCCATCCTTCGCGCAGGGCCTGCAGATGACCAACATCCTCAAGGATGTCTGGGAGGATCGCAGTCGCGGCGCGTGCTGGCTGCCGCAGGAGGTTTTCACGCGCCACGGCGTTGAACTGTCGCATCTGGCCCCCGGCAACGCCGGTGGCGGCGGTTTCGCCGCCGGCATGCACGAGCTGGTGGGCCTCGCCCACGCCCATCTGCGCAATGCCCTGGAATTCACCTTGCTGATCCCGGCGCGCGAAACCGGAATCCGGCGCTTCTGCCTGTGGGCGATCGGGCTTGCGGTACTGACACTGCAGCGCATCGCCGCCAATCCGGGCTTCACGGCAGGTTCCCAGGTCAAGGTATCCCGTCGCACCGTCGCGGTGACGCTTGCGCTCTCCAATGCCGCGACCCGGCGCAACGCCCTGTTGCGGTTCCTGTTCAACCGGGCTGCCGCAGGCCTGCCGCGGGCGATGCTCGCGGCGGATTGGGCGCCGCGCAAGCTGCTGATGGCCGAGGACGGCGACCATGCCGCCAGCGCCTATCACCGCGCACGGCGCGTCACTGTGCGCGATGCCGAGGAAGAGCTGGACCTGCTGCGCCAGCCTGACCGCGGTACCGTGCAGTGACGTCGGGACCTTCAACCCTGCGCGACTCGCGCCTCGCGCGCGAGGCCAGTGCCCGCTCCGGCGCTGCCGCCAACGTCAGCCGCCTGCCGGACCTGGCCAGTGGCGAGGCCCTGGAGCGCTCCATTGCCGCGGCCCGCGATGCGCTGATCGGTCTGCAGAGCGCGCAAGGGTTCTGGCTGTTCGAGCTGGAGGCCGACTGCACGATTCCGGCGGAGTACATCATGATGATGCACTTCCTGGACGATCTGGATGTGGCGCTGCAGGAGAAGATCAGCGTCTACCTGCGCCGCCACCAGGCCGAGCATGGCGGCTGGCCGCTGTTCGTGGGCGGCGAGCTGGACTTGAGTTGCACGGTGAAGGTGTACTACGCGCTCAAGCTCGCCGGCGATGACCCGGCGGCGCCGCACATGGTGGCCGCCCGCGAGGCCATCCTGGCGCGCGGCGGGGCGGCACGCGCCAATGTCTTCACGCGCATCGCGCTGGCGCTGTTCGGCCAGGTGCCGTGGCGCGCCGTGCCCTATATCCCGGTCGAAATCATGCTGCTGCCGAAGTGGTTTCCGTTCCACCTCGACAAGGTCTCGTACTGGTCGCGCACGGTGATGGTGCCGCTGTTCGTGCTGTGCACCCAAAAGCCCCTGGCGCGCAACCCGCGCGGGGTGGATATCCAGGAACTGTTCACCCTGCCGCCGTGGGAGGAGCGCCACTACTTCGCGCGCCGCGGCTTCACCAATCGTTTCTTCATGGCGCTGGACCGCATGGGCCGGGCCATCGATCCGTTGATTCCGCGGGCCATGCGCGCGCGCGCCATGCGCAAGGCCCAGGACTGGGTGCTGGAGCGCTTGAACGGCGACGGCGGCCTCGGTGCGATCTTCCCCGCCATGGTCAATGCCCTCGAAGTACTGGTCCTGATGGGCGTTGCGGCCACCGATCCGCGCCGCGCCACCGCCAAGCGCGCCATCGAGAAGCTGCTGGTGGTGGGGCCGCATGAAGCCTACTGCCAGCCGTGCGTCTCCCCGGTATGGGATTCGGCACTGGCGGCCCTGGCGATGCAGGAAGCGGGGGATGATCAGGCGCATGCCGCAGCCGAGCGGGCCCTTGACTGGCTGGTCCCCGAGCAGTTGCTCGACAATCCGCAGGACTGGCAGGTGCAGAAGGCCGGTGTGCGCGGTGGCGGCTGGGCCTTCCAGTTCACCAACACCCATTATCCGGACCTGGATGACACCGCGGTGGTCGCCTGGTCCATGCACCAGGCGCGCGACCCAAAGCAGTACGCGCCCAACATCAGCCGGGCCCTTGACTGGCTGGTGGGTCTGCAGAGCCGCAACGGCGGATTCGCGGCCTTCGATGCCGACAACACCCACTACATCCTCAACGAAATTCCCTTCGCCGACCACGGTGCGCTGTTGGATCCGCCCACCAGCGATGTGACCGCGCGCGTGGTCACTGCACTGGCCAGAGTCGGACGTCCCCAGGACGCGACGGCTCTGAAGCGGGCGCTTGCCTACCTGCGCGCGGAGCAGGAGCCGAACGGCGCCTGGTTCGGCCGCTGGGGCACCAACTATATCTATGGCACCTGGTCGGTGCTGATTGCCCTCGAGCAGGCGGGCGTCGCCCACGATGATCCGGCCGTGCGCCGCGCCGTGAACTGGCTGGCCTCCAAGCAGAATGCCGACGGCGGCTGGGGCGAACTCAACGACAGCTACCACGATCGCCAGCACGCCGGCGGCCCGACGGCGAGCGCGCCGTTCCAGACGGCCTGGGCGTTGCTGGGGCTGCTGGCCAGCGGCGAAGTCGACTCCCCGGCGGTGCGCAACGGTGTGCGCTACCTGCAGCGTCAGCAGCAGAAGAGCGGGCTGTGGAGCGATTCGCGTTTCACGGCCCCGGGCTTCCCGCGCGTGTTCTACCTCAAGTACCACGGTTACTGCGCGTACTTCCCGCTGTGGGCGCTGGCCGCCTATCGCAATCGCGTGGCAGCCACCCGCCCGAAGTGAGTGTCACGGGGATCGTCGCGGCCCTGAAGGTCGAGGCGCGCACCCTGGGGCACTCGCCCCCTGGCCGATTGCTCATGATCAGCGGCATGGGACCGCAGGCTGCCGCCCACGCAGCCGCGGCTCTGGTCGCCGCCGGCGCCGAGGGTCTACTGAGCTTTGGATTGGCGGGGGCCCTTGATCCGCAGCTGGGTGCCGGTGCGGTGGTGCTGCCGCAAAGCGTGGTCGGCGCAGGCGGGGTGCATGCCGCCTACGGACCCTGGCGTGAACGGCTGGCAGCGCAGGCGGCCGCCGTGGCCGATGCTCGTGGGGTTGTCGGCGGCATCCTGCTGAGCGTGGCGCAGCCGCTGACCACGGTAGAGTCCAAATCCCAGGCGCGGGCCAGCAGCGGCGCCTGTGCAGTCGATATGGAGAGCTTCGCCATTGCCGAGGTCGCCGCCCGTATGGGCGTGAAATTTGCGGTCGCAAGGGTGGTGATCGACCGCGCCACCGATGCGCTGCCGTTGAGCGTCATCCAGGCGACGGGTGCCTACGGGGACGTGAGCCTGCCACGGCTGGTCGCGGCTCTGGTCAGCGCGCCCGCCGATCTGCCGACGCTCATGCGATTGCCGCAGCGCTACCGCGCGGCGCTGCGGGCGCTGCGGGCCCTGGGACAACTGGATCTGGGGCTGCCGTGAATCGCGCCTTCATCACCGGCGCCACGGGCTTCGTCGGCGCCGCGGTGGCGCGGGCGCTGGTGGCTGCCGGCTGGGAACTGCGCGCCCTGGCGCGCTCGGGCTCCGACCGTCGGAACCTCTCGGGTCTGCCTGTGGAGGTGGTGACCGGCGATCTGCGCGACCCGTCTTCGTATGCCGCGGCGTTGCAGGGCTGCGCGGCGCTGTTTCACGTGGCCGCCGACTATCGACTGTGGGCGCCGGATCCGGCCGACCTGTATGCCATCAATGTCGAGGGCACGCGCGGTGTGCTCGAGGCGGCCGAACGCGCCGGCGTGGCGCGGATCGTCTACACCAGCAGCGTCGCCACCGTGCGCCTGGTGGGCGATGGCACGGTCGCCGATGAGGATAGCGTCGCCACCGAGGCTGACATGATCGGCCATTACAAGCGCTCCAAGTTCCTGGCTGAGCAGCTGGTGCAGCAATGGGCCGCAGGCGCCTCGAAGCGCTTCGTGGTGATCGTGAATCCCTCCACACCCGTGGGTCCCTGCGACATCAAGCCCACGCCCACCGGCCAGATCGTGCTCGACGCCGCGGCCGGCCGCACGCCGGCGTACGTGGATACCGGCTTGAACGTCGCGCACGTGGATGACATCGCCCGGGGCCATCTGCAGGCGCTGGAGCGGGGCCGCCATGGCGAGCGCTACATTCTAGGTGGCGCGGACATGACGCTGAAGGAGATCCTGACGCAGGTGACACGCATGGCCGGGCGGCCCGCACCGCGCATCCGCCTGCCCCATGGCGTCGTGCTGCCCATTGCCCATGTGGCCGAGGCGTTCGCGCGCCTCACCGGCGGCAGCACCCGCATCACGGTCGAGGGCGTGCGCATGTCCCGCAAGCGCATGTATTTCTCAAGCGCCAAGGCCATGCGCGAGCTGGGCTACTCGTGGCGCGATCCGGCCATCGCTTTCCAGGACGCGGTGCGCTGGTTCCGCGACGCCGGCTACTTCAAGGGCTGAACGCTAAAGGCTTTTGGGCAGCACCTTGAACATGAAGCGCGCCAGGGCCGGGACCAGCCGCGGGCGCAGCAACCGCGGGTCGTAGGGCGCCAGGCGGGCATCGTTCTCCCGCAGGCACAGTCCCAGAAGCTTGTGCAGCGTCACATCCTCGCCCAGGTCCTGGTGGGCGCTCAAGGTGAAATTATCGCCATCATCGCCGCCCAGCGGGCCGGTCTTTGCCGCGGGCTTGGTGTCGGGCGGTGTGCCCATGGTGCGCGCGGTTTTCGCGCGGCTCCACACCTGCTTGAGAATGATGCGGCCACAGCGCAGCGAGAATGCCGCGCGGCGCCACCACGGCAGCTGCCGGCGGCGATACTTCACCCAGTTCACAAAGAACAGGATGTGCCGCGCCTCTTCCTGCATCACCGGTTCGAACACCTCCACCAGCGCAGGCTCGAAGAATCCCGACTCGCGTGCCAGGGCGAACAGCCCAAAGGCGAAGAAGGAATCAAAGCATTCTCCGAACCCTGCGAACAGGAAATCATGCTCCAGGTCGTGCGGTTCGTAGGGCAGCGGGTTGTCGACCGGAATGTTGTAGTGCGCGGTCAGCGCCCGCAGCAGCCGGGCGTGCCGGCCTTCCTCGAAGCCCTGCAGTTCAATGGCTTTGCGCAGCCCTGGATCGGCTTCGATGGCCGCCGCGGCGGCGACCGTATTGGAGGTGACGTTCTCGGTCGCCACGGCCTCCTGCCAGAAGGGCAGTGACACCAGGCGGATCTTGGACGCTTCGCTCAAGGCAGGCCACTGCACCTGCTCGGGCACATAGTCCACGTGGCTGTCCATGAAAAATCGCGCGAGCAGTTCGCGATGCGCCAAGGATCCGATTTGCATTTCAACACTCACGTCAATTGCCAGTACGCCAGCGCCGGCACCCCGCACAGGACTTCGCGCATGCGCTTGGCCAGCGACAGCGCGATGCCGGCGTCATTCGGCAGACCCAGAAGATAACCAAATCCGACCAGGCCGGCCTCCTGGACGCCAACGCCTGCCGGAACCACAAATATAAAGTGCCGGATGGCCTGAGTCAGACTTTCCAGGGCCAGGGCCGTGCCAAATCCCACCGGGTGCTCAAGCCAGCGCAGCGCCAGCCACGTCTCGATGGCGCCGGCCGCGAAGCCCGCCAGCTGCCAGATGAGGGTGGCCAGCAAGGTGCCGGGGCGTCGCAGAAGTTCGCGCAGCCGCGCATCCACGGCCATGGCCTGCTCGAGGGTCCCCAGCAGCTTTGCGGGCAGATCCAGTGTGTTTTCGACGCCGCGCACGATGCGTTCGAAGAGCGCGCCGCGGTGCATGAGCAGGTACAGCCCGGCCACCACCGGTACGCTGAGCGCGAGACCGAGCAGCAGCTGCGAGGCCAGGGCCACCTTGCCCGTCAGGTGCAGCAACAGCAGCACACCCGCGACGGCAAACAGCAACTGACTGATGATGGTCAGCAGCACCTCCACGATCACGCTGGCCGCGACCACCGCCGTCGGGGCGCCATCGCGGCTGAGCATGCGAATGCCGGCAAGCTCGCCGCCGATATTGGCCACCGGCAGCAGGCGGTTGATGGCCTCGCGGACGCTCGCGATGACGAACAGGCGCCCCGGTGAGGTCAATTCGGGAGCGACCGCGCCGGCGCGCAGCAGCGTACGCCAGCCCAGGGCATCCAGCAGCAGCGGCAGCCCATGCAGGGGCACCAGCCACAGCAGCGTCCAGCCGGCCGCGGCCAGCAGGGCAAGGATGGGGCCCAGGCCCGCGCGCAGCACCAGCGCGATTCCCAGGGTCGTGCCCAGCAGCAGTGCAATCCGCAGCGGCCATTTCATGTTGTGGCACCGGCGCGGAATGCTGCGATGTCCCCGTAACCGCCGAGCAGCAGCGAAGGATCCTCAAGCGCCGCCCGCACGGCGGGACTGAGCAGTGCCTGCAGTTCAGCGCCATGACGGTACTGCGCCATCGAGGCACTGATGGCGCTGCCGGAGCGCGTGGCCGGGTGCAGGTAGATCTCACTCACGCCCGGGGGCAGCGCCACCAGCACCGCGAGCAACCGGGCCTCGTGCATCGCGCCGCTGTGGCCCAGGCCGTAGATCCGATCGTTGCAGGCCAGCCCGGCGCGCCGCAGCCGCGCCCGCATCAAGGCGAGCCACGGACTGAGCAGCCGCGTCGCCATCAGGCCCGGTTCAGCCGGTACGCGCACCGCACGCAGGCCGAAATCGCCACCGATCGCCAAGGCCAGCGACAGTACCGTCGGGTGCAGATGGAAGTGCTTGTGCGCATCCAGGTGATCAAGCCTGAGCCCCAGATCCGCGAAGGCCGCGAACTGCGCGCGGATTTCCGCGGCCAGCTGCCGGCGCACCGCGGGATGCGCGAAAAAACGCCACCCGGCGCCCACCATGTTGTCGTGAAATCGATTGTCGGCGTCGACCAGGTCCGGGATCTGCTGCCGCGGCAGCACCGCCTGGCCGTCGGCGAGCGTCAGGTGCAGTCCGACGCGCAGCCCGGGCATCCCGCGGGCCCGCCGCGCCGCATCCTGCGCTGCCGTAGCCCCGACCATGAGGCTGGCGGCGCTGAGAACCCCGGCCCGATGCGCGCTTTCCACCGCCTCGTTGACAGCCGCATGCAACCCGAAATCATCGGCAGTGATGATGCACAGGCGCCGGTGCGGCTCCGGCACTATTCGTTCTCAAGCTGGGTCGGATAGACCGATCCATCCTGGGCGAGATGGAAGCTGCTCTGGCCCCAACTCACCCGCTGTCCGAGGAAGGCCCACCACCACACCCCGAACAGGGCGCAGTCGTGCAGCGGCACCGCCCACAGCCGCGTCCAGGTCGAGCGCTCCCGGGACGGGCTCCAGTACAGATGCATCAGCAGGCGCAGCACGGCCGTGGCGCCCAGGGCCCAAAGCGCCAGGGGCGCGCCGCCTGCGAGCACAGCGCCGATCAGGGCCACCGGCTGCGCGAAGGTCACAAAGGCCAGCGCGTACCCCCAGGGACGCACGGCCTTAATGGTGCGCAGCCAGCGCAGTTCATGACCCAACAGATCCTGCAGGCTGCGCTCCTCCACCACGGTCTCCACGACGACCTGCGACAGCACGGTGCGCAGGCCGAGCCTGCGGGTGAGTTCCCCGAGGCGGTAATCATCGGCCAGCTGATCGGCGATCGCGGGCAGCCCGCCGATGGCATCCAGGACCCGGCGGCGCAGGGCGATGGTTGCACCAAAAGCGAACGCGCGCGAACCAAACAGCGCCGCCACGAACACCGAAGGGACGAACCAGCCATTGATGAACTGCGCGCCCAGCTGCGACCAAAGATCCGGCAGCGGCCGGCCCACATACGGGCAGGTCACGATGCCGACACCGTCATCCACCAGTGGCGCCACGATCTGCTGCACATAGCCGGGCTCCACCCGGATGTCGCTGTCCACCATGATGAGGTAGTCGTGCTTGGCGATGGCCATGATGTTGATGAGATTGCTGACCTTGGCATTGCTGCCGTGGTGGGTGCCGTCAAGCACCAGGGCCAGGTCCAGCAGCGGGAATTCATGTTGTAGCCGTCGCACCACAGCGACAGCGGGGTCGGCCGGGTCGCGCACCCCGAATACGATCTGCAGTTGTGGCCAGGCCTGATTGCAGAAGCTGCGCAGGCATTCATACAGGCGCGGTTCGGCGCCGCACAGCGGCTTGAGGATGGTGACGGCCGGCAGCGCCAGGTAGTGCGGCCAGGGCGCCGCCCGGCGTGGTCGCAGCAGCGCGCCGAGCAGCGCACACAGCGTGTAGCTG
>JBARBG010000044.1:0-5008 GCA_049792815.1 Steroidobacteraceae bacterium
CGGCCACCGGCACCTTGTGATGCGGCCAGGTGGCCGGATCAGACCAGCGCGTCGCCTTCGCCGACTGCTGCGCTGCATCAGCGCCAGCGAATACGCAGGCGAAAAGGAACGCCGGAATCAGCGACACAAGAAGGAACGAGCGAGATTGCTTTCGCATGGCATCGACCCCCAGCTTGACTGGATGACCCCGGAATTCTTGAGCCGCAGAGCATAGCGCGATCGTTCGCGGAAAGATTCCATGTCGGGACGCAAGCGGTCAAGCCGTATTGCTGACAGCCGGAACGAACTGGCAATTCGAGCGCAGCAGGGCAAATCGCCATACAATGGACGCGAAGAACCGGGGGGGGATGCGCAAATGAGAAGAGAAAGAGTAAGGGTCGCCATCATGTTCTGCTCAATCGTCCTTGCTGGCATGGCCTTCGCGTCAAATGCCAGGGCGGAATGCAGCCGTAAGATGCTCCAGAAGCTGACCGACACGTATGTCAAGGCCCAAACGTCCGGGAAGGCCACCATGCTTCCCTTCGCAGCCAAGTCGTTCTACGGGGAGAACGACAAGTCCATGGACGTTGCCGCGGGCGTGCTCGCCGGACCCCTGACGGTCGACTTCACCCGCAGTTTCTACGACACGACGCAATGCGCCACCTTCACGGAGCTGGTGGGGGCCACGGACCCGCACCCGTACGTGATCCACACGCGCATGGAGGCGACCAAGGACGGGAAGGTGTCGAAGTTGGAGTCGAGGGTGACGCACGAGGGTGACTGGGCGTTCGGCGCCGCCGAGCACCTTCGCTTCACGCAGGCGGAGAAGTGGGACGAGATCCCCAAGGACAAGCGCGACACGCGAGCGGTCATCCAGGCGGTGGCCGACGCCTACTTGGACAATTGGGGGGACCCGACCATCAAGGTGCCGCATGGCACGCCCTGCGCCCGGCTCGAAGGCCGCATGTACACGGGCACCCGGAACCCGGAGGGCAATACGTGCAACATGGGGGCGTTCCCGCAGAAGCTCAAGGTGGGCCAGCGCCGCTACGTCATTGACGAGACCATCGGCGCCGTTGACATCTTCAGCGACTTCCCCTGGATCGATGCCGGACTGCCACCCGACCACCCGGGGACCCCGACCAGCAACCAGTTTCGCGTTGAGGGCGGCATGACTCGCTACATCCATGAAGTCACGGTTTGCACGACGCCGAAGTGTGGGAGAGGGAGGCCGCCCGGGGCGCCGGCGGCGCCGGGGTCAGCACCGGGGTCAGCACCGGGGGGCAAATAGTCTGCTTAAAGCCCGCTGTTTCGAGGTCACTGATCTGCGGGGCGCTGGCCAGCCTAAATGGATAGCGGCGCCGTGCTGTCACCGAAGTGTTCCTCGGGGCACCCCAGCTTGTTCAGGATTGCCAACAGCAGATTCGACATCGGCGTGAGTTCTCGCTGCCGCACGTGGCGGTTGCCTTGCAGCGCACCGCCCGCTCGCCCGGCCAGGACAATCGGCAGGGGATCATGATTGTGGGAGTTGCCGTCACTCATGCCGCTGCCGTACAGGATGAGCGAGTGGTCCAGCAGTGTGCCATCCCCGTCGGGCAGCTTGGCGAGCTTTCCAACGAAGTAGGCGAACAGCTGCACGTGATAACGATTCAGCACTGCAAAGCGCGCCTTGTTGCTCTCGATGTTGGAGTGATGCGAGAGAATGTGAAAGGAATCCAGGACGCCGCTCTTTGGATACACCGCGTTGCTCAGTTCCTTCGCCAGCATGAAGGTGCTGATGCGGGTGATCTGGGTCTGCCAGGCCAGCGCGAGCAGGTCGTACATCAGCTTGATGTGCTCTTCCACGTCCTCCGGGATGCCGGCCGGTCTGCTGGGCAA
Source organism: Steroidobacteraceae bacterium (assembly GCA_049792815.1). Classification (GTDB taxonomy): domain Bacteria; phylum Pseudomonadota; class Gammaproteobacteria; order Steroidobacterales; family Steroidobacteraceae; genus DAIDKA01. The sequence goes on from JBARBG010000044.1 coordinate 1,858, forward strand.
GGTGACAGCACTGTCCACGCGCTTGGCGGACTGCTCGATGCGCCGCTCGATCTCGCGAACGTCGGTCGTGAAGCGGTCCAGGCGTTCGCGGTCCACCGCCGGCAATGTCCGGTTTAGTCCGCGGATCTGCTCGGTCACCGAGTCAAGCAGACTCAGCGCCTGCGCGCGGCGTGCCGCGCGCTGCGCATCGTTCGCCCCGTCGCCGAAGAGTTGCTCGAACAGCGCTTGTGGGTTGTTCTGCATCGGCAGCGACGCGGTTTCGCTCTGCCATGACAGCGTATTGCGATAGGCGCAGCTGAGCCCCTCGCCGCAGTTCAGACTCGAATCCTCGATCATGAGCTCCAGAGACGGCAGCGGCGTGTCGCCTCCGAGGTGTTTCGCCAGCACTTGATCTGCGGTGATGCCGAGCCGCGGCTGAGCCCCGGCAGCGGCCTTCGCGCCGCTCAGGAACGCTGCGGAGGAGCGGTTGTGGTTGCCCGTGGCGCCCCCGGGCCCATAGGCGAGCTGATGGCCCAGGCCGGAGATGACGTTGATGTGCGGGCGATAGGGTGCCAGGGGCTGCAGAATCTCGCTGAAGGTGAAATCGGCGCCGTCGTTCGACGGCGTCCAGCGCGCCATGGTGGCGCCGTGCGGGAAATAGATCGCCCCGAAACGAGTCTGCGGGTTCGGGGCCGCACCCAACGCCGGCACCATCGAGTCGAGCAGCGGCAGCGCAAGGGCGGCGCCCGCGCCGCGCAGGAGCGCGCGGCGTGATAGGTGTCGGCGCGTGATGAAGTGTGCCATCGCTGTCTCCTTGACTGACTTGCTCACTCGCGGGCAGACAGACCGCTGCCCTGCGGCGCCCGGGTCTGCTGGCGGAACGGCGCGCTCTGCGCAATGCCCAGTACCAGCGCGCTGAAGCGCAGATTCTCGCGCTGCGCCTGCCGGAGGATCGTCCGCACCGCCGGCATGTCACGGTAATCGATCGCGCGCCCGAGGGCGTAGACCATCATCTTCTGCACCAGGTTCGTGACGAACAGGTCCGAATGCGACATCAGCGCGGCGTTCAGGCTCTCGGGCCCGGCAAGCCTCGTGCCATCCATCAGGATGCCGCTGGCGTCAATCTTCGAGTCGCCATCGCGCTCGCGCCACGCGCCAATGGCGTTGAAGTTCTCCAGCGCGAAACCCACCGGATCGAACACGTTGTGGCACGAGGCGCAACTTGGATTCTTGCGGTGGGCTTCGAGCCGCTGCCGCACCGAGGCGGTGATGACCTGGGTACCGTCGCCGTCTATATTGGTCTCCACCCCCGGCGGCGGCTGCGGAACGGGTGAATTCAGCAGGTTTTCCAGTATCCAGCTGCCACGAATCACCGGTGATGTGCGGCTCGCGGTCGAGGTGATCGTGAGGATACTGCCCTGGCCGAGCAGGCCGCGGCGGTGAGTGCCGGGCGGCAACTTCACCCGGCGGAAGTAGGAGCCGCGCACGTCGGGGATGCCGTAGTGCTTCGCCAGGCGCTCATTCAGGAAAGTATAGTCGGCGGTGAGCAACTCGGTGACCGGGAGATCTTGAGTCCGCACCCAATCCACCAGCGAGCGGGTTTCCTCGATGAAGGCGCTGCGCAGATTTTCATCGAAACCCTCGACCTCCGGCGTCACCTTCTCCAGCTCGCGCAGATGCAGCCACTGCCCGGCGAAGTTCTCCACCAGCGCATAGGCCTTGCGATCCGCGAGCATGCGTCGCACCTGCGCGGCGAGCACCTCGGGCCGGTGCAGCTCGTTCTTCACTGCAAGATCAAGCAGCTGCGGGTCGGGGATGCTGCTCCACAGGAAGAAGGACAGGCGCGAGGCGAGCTCCACGTCATTGACGGTGTAATGTGTGCCGGGGGCGGCATCGCCGGGTTGCGCCTCGAAGCGAAACAGGAAGCGCGGATCAATCAGGACGCGCGACAGCGCCTGCTGGATGCCGACCTCGAAGCCGCCCTCGTCGTGACCGCGTTCGTAGAACCGCATGATATCGGCCAGATCCCCGAGCTGTTGTGGGGCGCGAAACGCACGGCTGGCCATCTCCACCAGAATCCTTTCGGCGCAGCCGCGTTCCTGCGCCTTCGATTGCGGATGGCAGCTGAAGATGCGCCGCCGGCTCTCGGTGTCGCCGAGCCCCGTGGCATTGAACGGGCCGGCGATCTCCACGCGGTCGATCCCGGCGTTCCACTTGTAGACCGAATATATATCGTTTACGCCAGCGGGCCGCCGAACCTCAAAGAGTGCCGCGGTCAGCACGTGACGTCCCGCGTCAACGTGCATGCGGAAGTCACTCAGGTGCTGGTTCTCCACGCGCCGACCGTCGAGGGCGAAGTCGATCGCGAAACTGGCGTTGGACATCGTCGCGAAATTGGCGCGGATACTGAAGCGATATTCAGCGTCGAGCGGAAAGTCATACTCCAAGCGCAGCCCGCCGTACGATCCGAGCGGGAGCCCCTCCAGGTGCTGGTCCTGCGCGAGCTTCTCGGGTGCCTGGTAGATCGCCGTGCTCTCAGGGGTGGTCATGTCGCCCACTGCGGTCCGGCTCAGCTTCATCGCTGCGGAGGTATACCCCTGGATGAGCGCCGGGGAGATTCCGAGACCCGCGGCGACATTGTCGAAACCCGCGCTGGCGTCGTCGGCAGGCAGCAGGCCGCTCACATCTGCCGGCATGCCGAACAGGTCACGGATGGCGTTGGCGTACTCGGTGCGATTCAACCGGTGCAGTGCCGGTGCCGGCGCCGGTGCGCCGCCGCCGCCTTGACCCGCCTGCGCATCCAGGCGCGCTTCCAGGATCGAAGCGATCGCCTCGGCGTGTGCGCGTGACGGACGCTGTTTTCCAGGTGGCGGCATCATGCCCGCGCGCAGCTTGCGCGCCACCTTTTCCCACGCCTCCGCTTCAGCACCGACGTGCACGGGATCCAGAATGGTGAGGTCGAGGCCGCCTGCCCAGTCCGTGGTGTTGTGGCAGTCAGCGCAATAGCGCTCGATCGTGCCCGGCACGTCCGTGTCGGCCCAGGCACCCGCGGGCAACAGCAGGCACCAGGCAATTCGCGACCACAGCTTGCGCTGCATCAGCGTACCTCCCTGCCTTGATCGCGAAGCAGCTGCGTGATGAGCACGATGCTGCTGGGCTTGGGTTGCGCCGG
>JBARBG010000045.1:0-40984 GCA_049792815.1 Steroidobacteraceae bacterium
GGCGATGATCAGGCAGGCAAGCCCCAGCAGCACGCTCACGCCGAGCAGCGCCAGCGCGACGCGGCGCGCACGCCCTTCCAGCACCGAGGCGCGCAGCGTCAGCAGCGGTGTGCTGTGGACGGCCTCCACGGCCGGTGCGGCCGCCGCCAGCAGCGCCACCGCGAGCGCCGCGCCCAATGCCAGCAGCGGCTCGCCCGCAGGCAACGTGACGCTGTTGACCGCCACCACGAAATACAGATCGTTGATGGTCCGCGACACCATGCCGACCAGCTGCCGGCCGATGAGGGCGCCGCCTGCCAGCCCGAGCACCGCGCCCACCAGCGCCAGGCCCGTCGCTTCCAGCAGCATGATGCGCAGCAACTGGGCGCGCGTTGCCCCCAGCGCGCGCAGGATGCCAAGACTGCGGCGCCGCTGGACGACCGTGAAACTGATGGTGCCGTACACCAGGAACATTCCGACCAGCAGCGCCAGCAGACCCAGCGCCCGCAGATTGGTATTGAATGCCTCGGTCATGTCCAGGCCCGCGCGGGCGCGTTGCGCCGCCGGCGCCAGTGTCACCCCTGCGGGCAACTCCCGCTGCAGCTGTGCGAGTTCCCTGGCGGCCGCCGCTCCCGGCGGCACGCGCAGTTCGATGCGGGTCAGCCGGCCCGCGAGCCCCAGCCACCTTTGCGCGGTGCCGATATCGGTCAGCATCATGGATTGCAGGCCGGCCCCGCCCGCCAGCACCCCCAGCAGGTACCCCGGCAGCGCGTGGCCCCCGACATCGGCACTGAAGGGCGCCGTGGATTTCAGCCGTAAGCCGGCCGCGGTATCCGCGGACAGGAGCACGCCGCCGTCACCGGCGAGCCACTGCCCCAGCGCCGCGCCGGAGTCCAGCACGCTCCCGGCACTGGCCGCGGCGCTGCCAGCGCCGGCAAAACCGGCAGCCGCCAGCGGATCCACCCCGAGCAGCTGCAGCGACTCATCCCGGACCGTCACGTACCCGTCGACCACCGGATTGGCGCGCACATAGTGCAGAGTGCGGACCAAATGCACATACAGCCCTTCATCGATACCGGCGGGACCGCCGTCAAGTTCATGGGTCGCAGGTCCCTCGACCGCCGCGAGCGACAACTCAAAGGCACGGGCCGCGCTGCCCGTGGCGACATCCACCGCAACTATCGTGGCGACACCCAGTGCCAGACCCACCAGGGCCAGCAGCAGCTGCACCGGATGGCGCAGCAGGTGACGGAAGCTCGCCGACCACAGCATGCTCATGGCGTTGGCTGCAACTGTCCCTCGCGCAGCATCAGACTGCGGTCGGCGCCAGCGGCCAGCTGCCGGTCATGAGTCACCAGCAGCACCGTGGCGCCGCGTTCACGCGCCAGCTCGCGCAGCAATGGCCCGATCTGCGCCGCCGTCAATTCATCGAGATTGCCGGTGGGCTCATCGGCGAGCACCAGAGCCGGCTCATGAACCAGGGCGCGCGCCAGGGCCACGCGCTGCTGTTCACCTCCCGACAGCACATCCACCGGTGAGTGCAGACGGTCCCCGAGGCCGACACGCGTAAGCATGGCCTGGCTGCGCCGCCGTGCCTGCGCCGTCCCCACGCCATCCAGCGACAGCACCAGGCGCACGTTTTCCTCCACGCTCAGGGTGGGCAGAAGATTGAAGAACTGATAGACGAAGCCCACCTGGCGACGGCGGAACAAAGTGCGCTCGGGCTCGCGCAGCGCACTTAAGTCCCGACCTTCAAAAATCACACGCCCGGCGTCGGGCCGGTCGATGCCGCTGATGAGATTGAGCAGTGTGGATTTACCCGAGCCGCTGCGGCCGATGATGACCGTCTCGCTGGCTGCGGCGATGCTGATGCTGACCTGGTCAAGCACGCAGCGCCGATGAACACCGGCGCCGAAGCTGCGGCTGACCGAGTCAAGGATCAGCACGCGGCATTGACACCCGGATCGTAACGCATGGGACGGGCAGCGCCCATGCGCGTGAGTTCGCGGCGCACGGACTCACTCAGGGCCGCGTATTCGGTCCGATCAAACACTGGCGCCGCTTGCCAGTCATGCGCCCAGGGATGCGCGGTGCGCAGCTCCTCCGGTTCATCGGCGTAACGCGGAATCACGTGGGCATGCAGCGCCGGTTCAAGGTTGCCGAGGATGGCGTAGTTGATGCGCAGCGCATTGGTGACCTTCAGCAGCGCATCGCCAAGCCGCGCCATGTCGAGCAGGAACTGCGTACGCTCCTGTGCCCCCAGCGCATTGAGGGTCGGCACCACCGGGTCCGGGAGCAGCAGCACGTAGCCGCGCACGAACTGGCGCTCGCCGAACAGCACCCAGCCGGAGCTCAGTTTGGCCACGACCCGCGGTTCCCTGCCATCCCGCGCGGCCACCACCTGGTGATGAATCGCCGTCTGCAGGTCGGGCTTTTCACTTTTCATCGCGCAGCCTCCACGCCCAGGCGCAGCAGCGCTTCGCGTGTGTCATTGAAATTGCGGTGCACGATGCCATGCCAGCCGCGGGCGCGCGCGGCTTCGATGTTCTCGCCACGATCGTCGATGAACACGGTGGTGGCCGGCCCCAGGTCAAATCTGTGCTCGGCCTGCGCGTAGATGGCATCGTCCGGCTTCATGACGCCTGCCTGGAAGGACGGCAGGGCGCCATGGCCGATGCCCGCCATGCCGTGCCGTGCCACGAGGTGGTCCCAATGCAGATCACCGATATTGGACAGCAGATAGACGCCGTGGTGCGCTGTGACCTGATGTGCCAAGCGGATCATGTCGTCATGCGGATAGAAGATATTCAGCCATTGTTGCCGCAGTTCGGCGGGTGAGGCCTGCGGTGCGAGGCCGCGGAAGCGCTCGATGAGTCCCGCGCCGTCCATGCGTCCGGTCTCGTGGTCACGAAGTCCGACGCGTTCCAGGGTGGCGTTCAGATCCAGTCGTGGGGCACCCCGCCTGACCAGAAACTCGAGCATGGGCTCGGGACGAATCCCGACCATCACCCGGCCAATGTCAAACACAATGTCGCGGATCAATATCGTCGCGGCTCCTTGACCCCAAGTCTAGCGCGGAACCGGGATTACCGTCCCCTGGTCGCCAGGCTTCATGTTCACGGACACCACCGTGGCACGCGGAAAGAAATTGAATTCCGAGGCGCTGGCCCAGGTATAGGCCCCCATGGCGCGTCCCACGATCAGATCCCCGACCTCCAGCTTCGGCAGCATCAGGTTCTCGGCGATCACGTCAATGCTGTCGCAGGTGGGGCCGGCCAGCACCGACGGCAGCTTGTGCGTGCTGTCGCGCAGCGGCTCGACCGGATAGCGCGCGTGATCAAACAGCTGCCCGCTGTACGAGCCGTACAGACCGTCATCCAGGTAGTACCACCAGTGACTCTCGCGGCGCGCGCGGCCCATGACGCTGGCGACGCCGATCGCGGCGGGCCCGGCGATGAAGCGCCCGGGCTCGGCAATGACCCTGATGCGCTTGGGGAGCTTGGCGAGCTGCTGCCGGATCGGGTCGCAGAAGCGCACGATGTCGGGCACCGGCGCGCCGTACTCGATGGGAAAGCCGCCGCCGATATCCAGAGTATCCAGCGTGCCCAGCTTCTCGCGCCGCGCGGCGGCCACGAGCTTGGTGCAGACCTCAATCGCCTCCACGTGCTTGGTCGGATCGGCGGCCTGCGAGCCGACATGGAACGAGACCCCCTGAACGTCGATGCCAAGACCGGCGGCGAGCCGCGCCAGCTCCATGAAATCCTCAGGGTCACAGCCGAATTTGCGTGACAGGTCGCACACGGCGCCGGGACTGCGGAAGGACACCCGCAGCAGCAGCCGCGCGCCCTCGCGGATGCGGGCGAACTTGCGCACTTCGTCGGGGTTGTCGGCGACGAAGGTCTGCACGCCGAAGTCCATGGCGTTGCGGATGTCCTGGGCGCGCTTGATCGGATGGGTATGGATGCAGCGCTCGGGGCTTGCGCCGAGGCTCTTGACCAGCTGCACCTCACCGGTAGTGGCAAGGTCGAGGTATCCGCCCTCTTCCATGACCACCTGCACCACGGCCGGGTGCGGCAGCGGCTTCAAGGCGTAGTGCAGATCGACCCTGGGCAGCGCCTGCTGCAGCTTGCGCAGCTGCGCGCGCACGCGTTCGCAGTCGATGATCAGCAGCGGCGAACCGAACTCGCTGACGAGGCGACGGATCTGGTCAGGTTCAAATGGGTCCACAAAGCGCGTCGCGCGCGATCGGGTCGGCATAAGGTCTCGCTGGAGAAAATTGAGCGGCGGTTAAGGCAGAACGGCGAACGAGCTGGTGTCATCGCCCTCGGTCACCCGCGTTGCGGCGCGCAGCAGGCGATCGCGAATCGCGTCCCAGCGTTCACCCTCGGGCACATCCTGGACCAGGATCTGCTGGCAGCCCGCGGTGTCGAGCGCCCGCAGATTGGCGTACAGGTCATGCGCGTATTGTTCGGGACGGCGCCCCGCGTTCACCCAGGTCACATAGGCATGCGACTTCAATGGGAGCCGCTGCGCCAGCACGGCGATGCGCTTGCCACCACTGGAGGCCATGGCGGCCTGCGCATCGATCTCGCCCGAGGGCACGATGCTCATCGGCGTGGTCGGGGCATAGTGCGACGGCAGGCTGCCGGGCACGCGCGAGCTTTGCGCATCCCCGCCAACGATCAGGTCCGGGACAATCTCACGCAGCTGGCTGGCGGTCACCGCGCCCGGCCGCAGCAGCCGCACCTGGTCGCCCTGACAGGCGACGATGGTCGACTCAAGTCCGATCTGGCTTTCCCCGCCATCGAGCACCACCCGCACCGCATCGCCCAGCTCGTCGCGGACATGTTCCGCGCGCGTCGGGCTCAGGCGCCCAAAGCGGTTGGCCGAGGGCGCGGCGATGCCGCCGCCAAAGGCCGTGAGCAGCTGCTGCGCCATGGGATGCGCAGGCACCCGCACCGCCACCGTATCCTGGCCGCCGGTGACGATGTCGTGGACATTTGCGGCCCGCGGCATGACCAGGGTCATGGGACCCGGCCAGAAGCGTTCGGCCAGCCGGGCGGCTGTGGCGGGCACCTCACTGACCCAGCGGTGCAGGAACTTGGGGCTGTCCAGGTGCACGATGACGGGGTGGCTCAGGGGGCGGCCCTTGGCCTCGAAGATCTTGCGCACCGCCGCAGGGTTCTGCGCATTCGCCCCCAGGCCGTAAACCGTTTCCGTCGGAAATGCGACCAAGTCACCGTCGCGCAACGCCTGCACGGCAGCATCAATTTCGACCTGACTCGCCCGGACCACCTTTACCATGGACGAATTCTAGCAAGGCCTGGGAACGGGTCCGCTCTTTCAGGCAGACCCGCCCGCAAACTGTTGCGTAGCCACTACTCCAGCAGCTGGCGCTCCCAGCCCGCTGGGGTGCGCCGCACCTCATAGGCTGGGAAGTAGTGCTTGTCGAGCTTAAGCGTGATGACATCGGCGGCGTCGTTCCAATTCAGCGTCTTCAGGCGCAGTGAGGCGCGGTCAGGGCGTCCGCTCACCGCCTTGAGGAAGGCGTCGAGATCGGGGGTCGGAACGCCGTCCACCTCGACGATGCGCCGACCCGGGTACAGACCATAGCGGGCCGCAGGCGACCCATAAGTAAAGAAGGCCACATAGACGCCATCCGGGGCAATGCCGCGCTGGGCGGCGATGGCCCGCTGCGGAGCCTGGAGCGTGGCGCCGGCCCACTGCACGACCCGATTGATGTCCTGACCGTCAAGCGCCGCGGTCCGCACGGTCAGCTGCACCGGCGCGTTGGCCCGCCACACGGTCACCCGAACCGTGGGGGCATCGGCGACGGCGTGCTCCACTTCCGCGAAATGGGTGACCGTGCGGTCGTCGATGGCCAGCAGGATGTCGCCCTGCTGCAGCAGGCTTGCGGCGTTGGAGCCACCGACCAGGCGCACCACCATCAGCGCCTGGCGCTCGCTGCCATCGTGCGCCTCGAGTTTCTTCAGCCATTCATCCGAAAGTCCGAGCTGGCGCGCATCGGCAAGCTGCAGTGGAATCAGTTCGGTCTCCAGGCTGTGCAGCGGTGTGCCCGCGTGGATGTGCTCGAGCATAGTGGCGACCCCATCGATCGGCACACCACGGTTCTCCTGGGCCAGATCCCGGCCGTTCTCCACGGCGTAGCTGGACCACAGGCCCAGGACCTGGCCGGACTCGTTGGCCAGCACGCCGTCATAGTCGACCGGCGGGTTCACCAGCTGCGCGACATCCAGATTGGTGTCACGGAAGCGCATGGAGCGCGACAACGGCAGCGCCAGCGGATCAACGCTGGCGATCTGCGTGTCGCGGGTATGGGGCTGACCATCCGCGCTCATGCCGACGACCCACACTGAATTGCCCTCGTGCAGCGCCCCGGGCGCGAGCGTCGCGCTCTTCACCGGCGTGTCACCGATCAGCGCCGGGTCGTAGGCCACCACCGAAAGATTGTGCAGCGGATTCACGTACACCACGTGCCCAGGCACCTGAATGGTGCCGGCAAAGGTGATCTGTACATCGCCGATGGATACCGGCACGGTGTTGCGGTCCACGACCACCAGGCCGCGCGCGGCATCCACCACGAGGCCCGTGCCATGGAAGCTGGTCTCGGTGACACCGGATACCGAGTACGGCATGTCGAAGGTGACAAACACCAGGGATGGGGTCAGCTTCTTCAGCCGCGGGTCCGAATACCCCGGCAGCGCGGTTGCCGCGGGCGCCGGCGGCGGTGCGGCCGCCACGGCCGGCAGGTCCACGCAATTCCACAAGCCCACCTGATCGTCGCGGCGGCAGCGCCCCGACAAGAACCAGCGACGGTCCATGCGGAAGGACCGCAGCTGCGTGCTGCGTGGATCATCCAGCGAGAAGTAGCGCACCGTGGCGCGCGCGCCATCGCCGAGGGAGTCCAGGACCTTCTGCAGATCGTCGAGGTTGTTCACCGGCTTGGCATTCATCGCCACGATGACCGAGCCGCGGGCGATGCCCGCCGCGCCAAATGCGTAGCCAGGGTTGGCTATGTACACGCCCTTCACGGGGACATTGAACTGCCGGGCCAGTTCGTAGGACAGATTGTTGACGACTCCGTCGCCGAACTGAAGGTAGGAATCCGGCGTGATGGCGTTCAGATCAGTGATGGGCAGATGCGCCGTGATCCTGCGGCCCCCACGCTCCAGCGACAGCTCCACCGTGCCGCCGACGTTGTCGTCCAGCAGCGCCTCGAGCGGCTCAAACTGCGTGACATAGTGGCCGTTGACACGCACCAGGATGTCGCCCGGCTGCAGCACGCCGCTGCTGGGAGAACCCGGCAGCACCTTGCTGACCACCAGCATGCCGGTCAGGGCCGGGAAGGTCCCGCGCACGTCAGTCTCGGTCTTTGCGGCCAGACCCAATCGTTCCAGCTCATCGTAGGGAACGTAGCCGAAGTCGGTGGACAGCGTGCCGCGCGTGACCGGCTTGCCCTGCTGGACCAGTTCGAGCGCGCGGCGCACGCGCCCGAGCGGCAGGTAGAAGCTGGACGCGGCGCCATTGGCGCCACCCGCATTCAGCGCGATGACCCGGCCGCGGATGTCCACGACCGGCGATCCCGAGGAACCGCCGGAAGTGCCCGACGCCGCCTGCAGGTAGAAAGTATTGAAGTCGTTGTACTTGTACAGCCCGTACACCGGCGCATCGCGGTCGAGTCGCGCCAGGGTGCCGGCCAGTATCGACAGCTGTTCGCCGGCATTGTTGCCGATGACACGGATCTCGGTACCGACCTTGGCGCCTTCGGGATACAGCGGCAGGGCCTTGGGCTTGATGAAATGCAGTTTCGAGGGGTCGTAGTGATACAGGCCGAAGTCGTGGACCGGGTCGCGGTACACCGGATACAGCTGCACCTCCTCGCGATTGAGGAACGTGGCCTCGGCCGTCACGGGCCCGGGCGTTACCACATGCCGATTGGTCAGGATCAGGCCGCGCTCGGCGTCCACCACGAAACCGGTGGCCTGGGCGGTCGCATTCCACTCCGTATCAAAGGCGCGCGTCTGGTCGATGTTGATGGCAACGACGCTGCCCACGATGCGCTCAAGCGTGCCGGACCAGTCAGGATTGCCCTCGGCCGCCGTGGCCTGCTGGGCGAGCGTCGCCGGCTGTGCCGTCGGTGCGCCGTGCGGATCGGGTTTGACCGTATCGGAGGCGCCCTGCGCCAGTGCCGGAAGCAGCCAGATGCACACCAGCGCAAGTCGTTTGTTTGTCATCGATAATGACCCATCAGTACCAGCAGCCACACCACCCCCAACAATACAAAGGACATGAACACCGCGGCTGAACCAATGTCCTTGGCGAGGCCCGCCAGGACGTGCCGTTCCAGGCCGATACGATCAACCGTGGCCTCCACGGCGCTGTTCAGCAATTCCACTATGAGCACCAGCAGCATCGGCGCCACCAGCAAGGCCCGCTCGACACCGGTTCGCCCCAGCCACAGGCCCAGGGGTATGACCAGAACGCTCAGACCCAGTTCCTGGCGAAACGCGGCTTCCTCGCGGTAGGCGCCCTGCAGACCCTTTCCGCTGGCCTGCGCGGCCCTGAGGATGCGCGTCAGGCCCCGCGGTTTCTCGCGCGGCACGTTTTCCGAAGGAGGCATGGACTTCCTGATGGTTATTTTGACGCCATGTTAAGCGGTACAATGCATCCATGTCGCATCCACGTCGCAAATCGCTCGTAACCACCGTTGGGGGTATCCGCGTCGGCGGCCCCAACCCCATTGTCGTCCAGTCCATGACCAACACGGACACGGCGGATGTCGCCGGAACCGTCGAACAGGTCAGGGCCCTGGCCCGTGCCGGCTCGGAACTGGTCCGCGTCACCGTAAATTCCGCGGAAGCCGCCGCCGCCGTGGCCCCGATCAGGGAACGCCTGGACCAGCTGGGCGTGACGGTCCCGCTGATCGGCGACTTCCATTTCAACGGACATAAGCTGCTGCGTGAATACCCCGGCTGCGCGACGGCGCTGGCCAAGTACCGCATCAATCCCGGCAATGTGGGCCGCGGCAGCAAGCGCGACCCGCAGTTTGCGGAAATGATCGAGATGGCCTGCCGCCATGGCAAGCCGGTGCGCATCGGCGTCAACTGGGGGAGCCTGGATCAGGACCTGCTGACGAAGATGATGGACGAGAACAACGCATTGCCCGAACCCCTGGATGCGCGCGAGGTCATGCGCAAGGCGGTCGTGGCCTCGGCACTTTCCAGTGCCGAGCGCGCCATCGAAGTAGGGCTGCCGAAGGATCGCATCATCCTCTCGGCCAAGGTTTCGGGGGTTCAGGACCTGATCGCCATCTATGCGGATCTGGCCGCGCGCTGCGAGTTCCCGCTGCACCTGGGTCTCACCGAGGCCGGGATGGGCTCCAAGGGCATCGTGGCCTCCACGGCCGGCATGTCGGTGCTACTGCAGCAGGGCATCGGCGACACCATCCGCGTATCCCTGACTCCCGAGCCCCATGGCGATCGGACCAACGAGGTGATCGTCGCGCAGGAGATCCTGCAGACCATGGGCCTGCGTTCCTTCACTCCCATGGTCATCGCCTGCCCGGGCTGCGGTCGTACCACCAGCACCTACTTCCAGGAACTCGCGCAGCAGATCCAGTCGCATATCCGGCATCGCATGCCCGAATGGCGCCGCGCCTACGACGGCGTGGAGGACATGACCGTCGCGGTCATGGGCTGTGTGGTCAACGGACCCGGTGAAAGCAAGCATGCAAGCCTGGGCATCAGTCTGCCGGGAACCGGCGAGCGTGCGGTGGCCCCCGTCTACGAGGATGGGGAAAAGACGGTGACCCTGAAAGGCGAGCGTATCGCCGAGGAATTCCAGGAGCTGGTGGAGCAGTATGTGGCGCGCAAGTTCGTGCCCAAACAGGCTTCATGACCTGGCGTCATGACTGATTTAGCCGCAAGACGCTGTGAGCCGTGTGAAGGGGGCGTCGCGCCCCTGACGCGCGCGGCCGCCGATGAGCTGCTGTTGCGCCTTGACCCGGCCTGGACACTGGATGAGAACGTCACCAGTGTGCGTCGCGAATTCACGTTCCGCGATTTCTACCGCACCATGAGTTTCGTGAATGCCGTGGCCCATGTGGCCAACATCGAGGATCACCACCCGGACCTCGAGGTCGGCTACAGCGTGTGCCGCGTGCGCTACAGCACCCACGCCATCGGTGGCCTGTCCGAGAACGACTTCATCTGCGCAGCAAAGATTGATCAGATTCCCAGGCTGTGAGTGCCGGCGCCCGGCCCAGGGCGTGGCCGATGAAGAAGCGCTTCAGCAGTGCGCTGCGGTTGGTGAGCGCCAGGGCGCGACGCGCCAGCGCTGATACCGGGCCGACACCCTGCGCGAGCACCCGGTTGAAGGCATCGATGGCAAATTCCATGAGCTGATTCTCGCCCTTGCGCCAGCGCTCATAGGCACGAAGCGTGCGCTGCGCACCCAGAAGCTCCCCCGACGCGCGCGCCTGCACCGTCAATTGCGCCAGGGCGGCGGCATCCAGCAGGCCAAGGTTCACGCCCTGCCCGGCGAGCGGGTGCACGACATGCGCCGCATCGCCAACCAGTGCGCAATGCGCCGCGGTATAGCGATCGGCGCTCAGGCGCAGCAACGGAAATGCAAGCCGCTCGCCGGCGAGCGTCAGCCGACCCAGCACCCCATCGCTTTCGTGCAGCAGCTGCGCCTCGAAGTCGGCCGCCGCAGCGGCCAGCAGCGTGCCGGCGCGCGCCTCACGCACCGACCACACGATGGAGACACTGCCATCCGCCAGCGGCAGCAGCGCGAGAGTGCCGCCGTCCACGAAGCGCTGCCACGCCGTGTTGCGATGTGAAACCTGCGGAACTACGCGGGCCACGAGCGCGCTTTGCCCATAGCTCGCCGTGCGCGCCTCGATGCCGAACGCGCCGCGCACGGCCGAACGCGCGCCATCGGCGCCCACGATCAGCTGCGCTGAAAGTTCCCCGGCCGAAGTCTGCACGCGCAGCGGCGCTGACCCGTCTGCCGCCATGACTGCCTGCAGCTCGCCGTTAAGCACCCGGCCACCGGCCGCGACAAACGCATCCATGAGGGCCGTGGTGACCTGGCGCGTCTGGACGATGTAGCCGAGATTGGGCTCACCGGCCTGCGCCGCGTCAAACTGCAGCACTTCATCACTTTGCGCGGCGACACTGTGGTGCCACACACGCATGTGCTCGTACGCCCATGCGTGCGGCCGGATGTGTGCCCAAGCCCCTGCCGCCCCCAGGATTTTTTCGCTGGCACGCGAGAGCGCGATGACGCGTCCAGCGGCCGGCGTTGGCGCCGCTTGCAGCAGTCCCACGCGCCATCCGCAAGCGCCTCGGCCGGCGCGCGCCAGCAGCGCACCGACGGCTGCGCCCACTGGACCGCCACCGACGACCAGCACGTCAAGCACCGCTGTCATCGCAGCGGCAGGCCGCGGGCCATGCGCGGCGTGCGGCCTCCGAACCCCAGGCTCACCCGCGCCAACGCCCGCTTGGCCGGCGGCAGCAGGTCGAAAAGCAGCAGCCCCGCATCGCGGGCCAGACGCACCGGCGCTCGCGAATCGCCGAACAGACGGATCAGCCCATCGGTGAAGCGCGTGACCCCGCGACGATCCAGCTCACGACCCTGCGCATAGCGCTCCAGCAATTCGGGCGCACCCGGATCGCCTTCCTCGGCGAGCAGCTCAGCCAGCGCCGCCACGTCGCGCAACGCGAGATTGAATCCCTGACCGGCCACGGGATGCAGTGACTGTGCGGCATTGCCGATCAGTACGGTGCGCTGCGCCACGGACTCATCCGCGCGCGTCAGCGTCAGAGGGTAGCTCGCGCGACGGCCGGCACGGACGAACCGGCCGGCCCGCCAGCCGAAGTGCTGCTGGAGAAGGTTCAGGAAATCCGCATCGCCGGCCGCAAGTGTTGCGGCGGCGTCCTGCGGGGTACGCGCCCACACCACCGTGTAGGTGCCATCGCGCAGCGGCAGCAGCGCCAGGGGACCCGCCGCCGTAAAGCGTTCGTACGCAGTGCCATCGTGCGCCAGGTCGGTGGCGACGTTGGCCACGATGCCGACCTGGCCATAGTCCGCAACGCTCGCCGTGATGCCTGCCTCGCGACGGACCACCGAGTGAGCCCCGTCGGCGGCCACCGCCAGTCGCGCGCGCAGCGTCAGGTCAGAGGCGGCGCCTTGGCCAGCAAGTTCAAGGGTCACGCCGGTGGCGTCGGCGCGAACGGACGCGACGCTGCAGGGCATGCGCACACTGATTCCGTGGTCGCGGATGTGCGCCCACAGCACGGTACCGAGCACCCGGTTCGGCACCACGAAGCCAAAGGCCTCAATGCCCTGCTCAAGGGCCGACAGTCGCGCGAAGGCGAGCCGGCCGGCATCGGAGACGTGAATGGTGCGGATCACGCCGCATTGATCCACCAGGCTGTTCCACACCCCGAGTGTTTCAAGAATGCGCCGGCTGGCGTTGCCCAGCGCCGTGGTGCGCTCATCGAAGCTTGGCTGGGAGGCAGAATCGGGCTCGACACCCTCGATGAGAACGATGCGGCGCCCCGCCTGCGCCAGGGCCAGAGCGAGACTGGCTCCGACCATGCCGCCGCCGATGATGGCGATATCGAACTCGTCCACTAGGCAGCGGCCATCAGCGCCTCGATGGCGTCGGGGTCCTTGGGCGCAGCGGCGGTGAGAACCTCAACCGCGTCGCGGGTTACGACCACATCATCCTCGATACGGATGCCGATATTGTCGAAACGGCGCGGCACGCCCTTGAGTCCGGCCGGAATGTAGATGCCCGGTTCGATGGTCAGTGCCATGCCGGGCTCGAGCACCCGCCATTGGTCGCCAAGCTTGTAGTCGCCAACGTCATGCACATCCATGCCCAGCCAGTGGCCGGTGCGATGCATGAAGAAACGCCGGTAGGCCTCCGCCTTCACCAGCTTCGCGACCGACCCTTTCAGAAGCCCCAGCTTCACCAGACCCTGGGTGACCACATGCACCGCGGTCTCATGGGGATCATTCCAGGACGCCCCGGGCCTGACGGTCTTGATGGCGGCCTCGTTCGCGGCCAGCACCACCTCATACACCGCGCGCTGCTCGGGCGAGAAACGGCCGTTCACCGGGAAGGTACGCGTGATGTCCGAGGCGTAGTAATCATACTCACAGCCCGCGTCGATCAGCAGCAGGTCGCCACTCTTGAGCGGCTGGTTGTTCTCGCGGTAGTGCAGGATGCAGGAATTGGCCCCGCCGCCGATTATGGGCTCATAGGAGGTATCGGCGTTGTGACGCCGGAACTCGTGCAGGATCTCGGCCATGATGCCGTACTCACTGCCGCCGGGACGACAGGTCTGCATGGCGCGGATGTGGGCGCCGCAGGCGATGCGCGCCGCCTCGCGCATGACCTCCATCTCGGCCCGCGACTTGGTCAGCCGCATGTCATGCAGCACATAGTCCAGAGTCACGAATTCCTGCGGCGGATGCTTGCCATGGCGCGCCTGGGTGCGCAGGCCATTCAGCCACCCCACGACGCGCTGATCGAATTCAGGATGCGTCCCCATCGCGTAGAAGACCCGCGCCCGGTTCTCCATCAGCCCGGGAAGGATTTCATCGATGTCGGTGATGGGGAAGGCGTCATCGGCGCCGTAGCTGCGCGTCGCACCTTCGGTGCCCGCGCGGCGTCCGTCCCAGGTCTCGCGCACCGGGTCCCGGTCGCGCAGGAACAGCACGTACTGCGCCTGTTCACGCCCCGGCACCAGCACCGCCACCGACTCCGGTTCCCCGAACCCGGTCAGGTACTGGAAGTCACTGTCCTGGCGATACGGATACTCGACATCATTGCTGCGATGGCGCACCGGCGCTGCCGGGATGATGGCGATGGAGTCGCGCCCCATCAGCCGCATCAGCTGGCGCCGGCGGCGCGCGAACTCCTCGCGGCTGATCACCTTGGGTTTGAGCGGCGGCGGGCTCGGCGGAATCAGCCGCGAATGGGCCCGGGACCTGGGGTGAGAATTTGACGTATGGCGTAACATATCAGTGCAATAGACCTTCGGGTCGGCTTGATTCCCGGCGCAGCGGTTCGAGTTCATCGAACAGCAGCTGCACACCGGCGCGTACGAATTCGACGAGTTCGGCGTAAGCCCCCTCATTGGATTCCAGGCTTTCGGCGCTGTCGGCGGCAACGTGGGTGATCTCAGTAAGGTCACGCACCACTTCGCCCACATCGCCCGGCAGTTGCGTCGCATCAGTCAGCGCGCTCGTGCCCAGACCATACAGGAATCCCTGGCACCAGGCGCCAAGGGCCGAGGCGCGGGCCTCGATGGGCTCTGCGTCATCCGGCAGCAGGGGTAGAAACTGCATCTGCGCCTCACCGAGGTCAACGCTGGTGCTGCGATACAGTTCGAACAGCACGCCGGTGGTCGCGGAATCCGCGGCCCCGTCGGGCAGGATTTCGAGCATCCAGTCCTCGAACCGGTACGCCACGGTGGAACACAGGCATCCTGCCAGGGTGCCATGCGCCTCGGCGGCGTCGGTCAGGGAATGCGCCTGGATCAGCACCTGCTGGATCTGCTCATAGTCGGCGGCTTGCATCCTAATGGATTATGCCTATAGTCGATGCCATGAGCACCCCAGCGAATATGGAGCTCGATCTCGAGCTCACCCGCCTTGAATCCCGGGTCGACGAACTGGCCACCCGGGTCGCACAATTGCAGGAAGAGAATCGTGCACTGCGACAGCGTCACGATACCCTGGTCAATGAGCGCGGCTCACTGCTGAACAAGAATGAGCAGGTACGTGGCCGCGTTGAAGCCATGATCGGTCGCCTGAAGACTCTGGAGCACGGTGCATGAGCAACGCCGAGGCGGCGCGCGTCAGCGTACGAATATTGGAAAAAGAGTATTTTGTCGCATGCCCACATGACGAGCGCGCGGCACTGCTGGATGCCGCCGAGTTTCTCAGCGGGCGCATGCGCGAGATTCGCGACTCCGGCAAGGTGGTGGGGTTGGATCGGGTCGCGGTGATGGCCGCACTGAATCTCGCCAATGAGTTGCTGCGCATTCGTGACCAGGATTCCAAGGTCACGACAGCCACGGTGACCCGGGTGCGTGCAGCCCGTGAACGCGCCGAAGCGGCGCTGGCACGCAACCGACAGCTGTCGCTGTAGCGGGCATTGCGGACCTGGCCCGCTGCCACCCCGCATCGTGGTAAAATCCTCCCCGCGTCGCCTGCGGTGTTCGATTTCGTGCCGGGTTACCTCTCGACCTTAATTTAAACACCCAGGGATAGGGCTCGTGGGCAGAATTGTGCAGGTCCGACTTCGTGAGCGGAAAGCCTTACCTCCCTCAGCTTGTCCCACTTTGTTGCTCTGGTTCGAGAGCAACGGTTCGTACCGGCATTTGCGGGTGACGTCTTGAATCTCGGGTCCGACGACCGGGCGGCGCTGCGCCAGCGCCTGAAAAAGCTGCGCCGGGGCGTGTCCCCCGCCGCGCGCCGTGCGGCCGCCCTCAGCGTCGCGGATCACGTTCGCCACACCCTCAAGCTGCGCCCCGGCATGCGCATCGCGGTCTATGCGCCGCTGCCCGCGGAGCTGGACTGCGCACCGGTGGTCGAGTTGGCCCGGCGTCGACATTGCCGCATCTACCTGCCCCGTCTCACGGACCTGCGGCGGCGACGCATGCGTTTCACCGAAGCCGGTGGCCCCATGCACCGCAATCGCCTGGGAATCCTCGAACCCATCCATCTGCGCTACCTGTCGGCGCGCCGACTGGATCTGGTGTTCGTGCCCCTGGTGGGCTTCGACGCGCACGGTGAGCGCCTGGGGATGGGCGCGGGCTACTACGACCGCGCCTTCCACTTCCTGCGCCAGCGACGCCATTGGCTGCACCCCCGCCTCATCGGACTGGCCTATTCGTTCCAGCAGGTACCGCGCATCCAAGGTGCCGCACACGATGTGCGCCTGAGCGCCGTCATCACCGAGAAGGGACCCATCAAGTGCAATACTGGCTACTGAAGACCGAACCTGACAGCTTCGGCGTTGATGACCTCGCGCGTGCGGCACGCAAGACCACCGCCTGGGACGGGGTGCGCAACTACCAGGCACGCAACATGCTGCGCGACCAGATGCGGCGCGGCGACCGGGCCTTCCTGTATCACTCGAGCTGCGAAACCCCTGGAATTGCCGGCATTGTCGAAGTGGTGAAGCCCGGCTACCCGGATGCCACGGCCTTCGATGCCAAGCACCATCACCATGACCCGGACAGTGATCCAAAGAATCCGCGCTGGTATCTGGTGGACGTGAAACTCATCCGCAAACTGCCGCGAGTGATCACTCTGGATGAACTTCGCGAGCATGCGAAGCGGCAGCTTGCGGGGATGGTGCTGCTGCGTCCGGGCAATCGTCTGTCGGTGATGCCGGTCGCCGCGGAGCATTGGAAGTTCATCACTTCGATGGTCTGAACCGCGCAAAGTGAGCAATGCGTCTCGCGCGCCTACTCCTTCTTGCTTGTAATTTCAATTCGCGTGCGTATACTCCGACCTCGGACTAACCCTAACTGGAGATCTATCATGGCTAAGGCGAAAAAGAAGGCCAAGAAGAAAGCAGCGAAGAAGAAGTAGCTGCAACCGGTGGACGCGGCAGCAATGCCGCGTCCCCGGACCGAAGATCGACCGACTGTGTGCCCGCGAAAGCGGGCACAGTCGTTTCTGGGGTCCGCCGCAGGTAGCATTGGCGAGCGAGCGAGCGATGACGAACACACTGGAAAACAAGCGTCGCGCGGCACAGGCCGCCCTGCCGTGGCTGGCGCGCCATGAGGTCATCGGCATCGGTACCGGCACGACCGTGGAGCTTTTCATCGAGTTCATCGCGGCGGACCGGGGCAACCTCAAGGCGGTGGTCTCGAGCTCCAATCAGTCCACCCGACTGCTGGAGGCGGCCGGCATACCGGTGCTGGACCTGAACGAAGTGGGGGAACTGCCCCTGTATGTCGATGGGGCCGACGAGACCAATGGCGCCCGCCAGCTCATCAAGGGCGGCGGCGGCGCGCTGACCCGCGAGAAGATCATCGCGGAAGTCTCCAAGGTGTTCGTCTGCATAGCCGATGCCGGCAAGCTGGTCGCCACCCTGGGCGCCTTTCCGCTCCCCGTCGAGGTCATCCCCATGGCGCGCACCCTCGTTGCCCGCCGGCTCACCGCCATCGGCGGCCGACCGGTCCTGCGCGCCGGTGTCACCACCGACAACGGCAATCACATTCTGGATGTGCACGACCTCGACATCGGCGACCCGGTTGCGCTCGAGTCCGCGTTGCACCAGATACCCGGCGTGGTCACCGTTGGCCTGTTCGCCCGGCGGCCTGCCGACGTGCTGCTGATCGGCACCGATTCGGGTGTGAAACAGCTCTAAAGGGCGGTTTAATGGCACCTGCTCGTTCATCAATGCAGGGGGATTCATGTCGCAGCCCATCTTTATCGTCCGCACCCTCGCGCTGCTCGCATGCACCGTCAGCAGCATCTGTGGCGCACAGGAGACCAGTCCCGGGTCGCAATGGCTCAGCTACAACAATCACCTGGACGGCCAGCGCTACTCGCCGCTGAAGGAGATTACCCCGGCCAACGCCACCCAGCTGGGTGAGGTGTGCCGCGTCCAGATCGATGGCCCGACATCGCTGCACTCTGACCTTATCGTCGTCGACGGCGTCATCTTCACGGGTACGGGCCGCGAAACGGTAGCGCTCAATGCCACGACCTGCGCCCCGCTCTGGCGCTTCAGCTACACCCCTGACGATGACCGGAATTCGCCTTCGACCCGCGGCGTGGCCGTCATGAACGGGCGCGTCTTCCGCGGCACGGGAGATGACCGACTGATCGCACTGGATGCGGCGACCGGCAAGCTGTTGTGGAAGACGATCATCGGCACCCCTGCCCTGGGGGAATCCTCGGCTGCGGCGCCGCTGGCCTGGGGCGGTGTGGTCTACATGGGCATCAGCGGCAGCGAACTGGGCGCGCGCGGCCGGGTGATGGCCTTCGATGCGCTAACGGGGCGCGAACTGTGGCGCTTCAACACCATCCCCATGGGTAAGGAGGTCGGGGCCAACACCTGGCTGCGCCCCGGCACCGCCAAGACCGGTGGTGGGGGAGTGTGGGGTGCGATGACACTGGACGTAGCGGCCGGCGAGCTGTTCGTGCCGGTGGGCAATCCGTGGCCGGACATCGACAAGGCCTATCGCCCGGGCGCGAACCTGTTCACCGACTCGATCGTGGTCCTCGACGCCCGCACCGGTGCACTCAAGTGGTGGCACCAGGCAACGCCGGAGGACTGGATGGACCTTGATATGGTCGCGCCCCCGGTGGTCTATCGAATCGCGGGCGGCCGTGACTACCTGGTGTTCGGTGGCAAGGATGGCTACGTAACCGCCGTCGACCGTGACACCCACGAGCAGTTGTTCCGGGTCCCGGTGACGACGATTCAGCGCATGCCGAAGCTGCCCACCAAGGAGGGTATGCGCATGTGCCCCGGCTATGCCGGCGGCGTCGAGTGGAATGGCCCGGCCTTCGACCGCCTCAATCACTCCCTGGTGACCGGCGCGGTGGATGCCTGTTTCATCGTCAAACTCGGCAAGGCCAGCTATGCACCGGCGGGCATGAACTTTGGTGGTTCGGTCGAGCCGGTGGGACCGACCACCGGCTGGATCACCTCCATCGATCAGGTCACCGGCGCGGTGCGCTGGAAATACCATGCCGAGAAGCCCGTCGTTGCCGGTATCACACCCACCGCCGGTGGCGTGACCTTCGCCGGCGACCTGGGTGGCCATCTCCTGGTATTCGACAGCAGGACCGGCGCCGTCGTGAACAAGATCCAGACCGGTGGCTCACTGGCCGGGGGCCTCGTGACCTACGAGGCCGGCGGGCATCAGTACGTTGCATTTGCGGATGGCAATGTCTCTCGCAATGCCTTTGGCGCACTGGGCCTGCCCAGTGTGGTCATCATGGCGCTGAACCCGAAGACGCTCGCCGCGGGTAGCGTGGCCGGCGGGCCGGCAGCGGCGCCCGGCGTGGCCGCGGGCCGCCGGCTGTACAGCCAGGTGTGCGTAGCCTGCCACGGGCCGGACGGCAATCTGGTGCCCGACCACAGTCTCAGCGCGGCGGTCGCAAGGATGGGCAAGCCGGCTACCATCGCCTACATCAGGAGTCCGAAACTGCCGATGCCGAAAATGTATCCGGACCTGCTGAATGACCAGAGCATCAGCGACGTCACCGACTATCTCTACGAGCAATGGGGGCACCATGACTGACAGCACTGACAAGGCATTCACCGCCGGCATGAAAATGCGACGCGAGATGTTCGGCCCGGGCGGGGCCGAAGAGCGCTATGCGCAGGCCACCGACTTCAACCGACCGCTGGAGGAAATCGTCACCCGCTACTGCTTCGGGGAGACCTGGACCCGGCCGGGCCTGGATCGCAAGACCCGCAGCCTCCTCACCCTGGCCGCCCTGACGGCGCTGTCCAAGCCCAATCAGATCAAGGCGCACGTTGCCGGGGCGCTGGCCAACGGCTGCAGTGTCGAGGAAATCCGCGAGACCTTCCTGCATACCATGGCTTACGCCGGCATCCCGTGCGCCGTCGAGGCCTTCAATGCTGCGGCGGAGGTTCTCGCCCGCCACGCCGCCGCAGGCAAACCATGAAGGTCGCAGTGGTCGGCATCGGCAACATGGGCAGCCCGATGGCCGCATGCGTCGCGCGGGCGGGCCATGATGTCATGGTCTTCGACAGCTCCCGCGCGCGCGCGCAACAGGTCGCGGCCGCCCATGGCTGCCATGCCGCGGCGTCCCTCCAGGATCTGGCCGGGGCCGAATACGTCGTGACCATGCTGCCGACGGGCCAGGTCGTCAGTGACCTGTACCTGCGCGATGGCCTGGCCGGGCATCTGCGCTCCGGCACCATCGCCATCGACATGAGTTCGGCGGAACCCTCCGGCACCCGCAAGCTCGGTGCCGCACTGGCAGCCCAGGGTATCGTGCTGATCGATGCCCCCGTGTCGGGAGGAGTTCCAAGGGCGGTGCTGGGAACCCTTGCGATCATGATCGGTGGCGATGATGCGCAGGCCATCGAGCGCGCCAAACCGCTGCTGCGCACCATGGGTGATCGCCTGTTTGATACCGGCGGCCTGGGTACGGGCCATGCCATGAAGGCCTTGAACAACTTCGTCGCCGCGGCGGGCTTCGCGGCCTGCGCCGAGGCCCTGATCGCCGGTGAACGCTTTGGTCTGGACCCGGGGCGGATGGTCGAGATCCTGAACGTGTCGACCGGTCGCAACTTCCATACCGATATGACCTTGCGCGAGCATGTCATCGGCGGCAAGTTCGCCACCGGCTTTACGCTGGGCCTGCTGGCGAAGGATGTAAAGATCGCGGCGGATCTGACCCGCGATCTGAATTTCGATGCGCCGCTGGTGCGGCTGGTCAGCGCGCGCCTGGACCAGGCCCGCGACATGCTCGGGTACGGCAGCGACAACAGTGAGGCCATCAAGGCCTGGAAGGGTGAGCCGCCATGAGGCAGCGCATCAACGACCGACAGATCGATGAATTGTACGGCCTCGAGCCCGTGTTCGAGCCCGGTCGCACTGAACCGCCGGCCGGCACGCCGGGCGGCATCGAATTCCACCTCGTCCACTGTCCCTATTGCGGTGAACGGTTTGAGACGCTGATCGACCTGAGTGCCGGGTCAGCAAACTATGTCGAGGACTGCCAGGTATGCTGCCAGCCCATCGAGTTCAGGGTGGCCGTGGATCATGCCGGTGCGCTTGCAGCGCTGGAGACGGTTCGCAGCGATGCATAAGCGGTGGCATCTCGCGCTCGCCTGCCTGGCGTTCGCGCTGGCGCAAGTTCCTGCCGCCGCTGCTGCGGATGCGCCGGATGGCGCGCGGCACATCGCCGACCTGGTTTATGCGACGGTCAATGGCAAGAATCTCGCCCTGGATCTGCATCTGCCATCCGGCGTGCGCCACCCGTCACTGCTGGTGTTCGTCCATGGGGGCGCGTGGACCACCGGCAGCAGGACCCAGTACCCGACGTTCCTGCTGGCGCGCGGCTTTGCCGTGGCCAGCCTCGACTTCCGCTCATCGAACGAGGCGCCCTTTCCCGCCGATGTGTTCGACATCAAGGCGGGTATCCGCTATCTGCGCGCCAAGGCGAGCTATTACGGCTACCGCTCGAATCGGATCGCCATCGTGGGCGCGTCCTCGGGCGGACACCTGGCGGAACTGGTCGGGGTGACGAATGGGGAAGCGGCGCTCGAGGGCAACGAGGGCGAGTATCTCAGCGAGTCCTCGGCCGTCCAGGCCATCGTGAGCTATTTCGGCGCCAGCGACCTGACCACCATCCTGGCGCAGTCCACCCCGGCGGGGCTTGCGGTGCGCGAACCGGCCTTGAAGCGCCTGCTGGGCGCGAGCCCGGACCAGGTTCCGTCACTGGCAAAGCTCGCCAGCCCCATCTTTCACGTCAAC
This sequence comes from Steroidobacteraceae bacterium, assembly GCA_049792815.1. Lineage (GTDB taxonomy): Bacteria > Pseudomonadota > Gammaproteobacteria > Steroidobacterales > Steroidobacteraceae > DAIDKA01. The sequence goes on from JBARBG010000045.1 coordinate 21,504, forward strand.
CGGAACGCGCCGCCCATCCTGCTGCTGCACGGCGACCAGGACACGCAGATGCCGCTGAACCAGGTGTACGAAATGCAGTGGGCCTACGAGCAGGTTGGACGGCACGCGGAGGTGCTGATCCTGCACGGCGTGGACCATGACGCGGGGCCCTTCTTTCGCGATGCCCCGGTGGAACGCGTAGCGCAGTTCCTGAAGCACAACATCAGCCGCCCCTTCGAGTAGCCCATGCGCAACAAGGCGTCGACCATCGTCCCCCTGCTCATGTGCGCTGGCTTCACCGGATACTGCCTCGATGCGCGGGCACAGTCAGGCGCCGTTCTCATGGGAACCTTCACAGGTTGAGGTTCTTCAATCCGGAACCCTGGCCGTCAGTTCAGGTCCGGTCAAGGATCCCTCCGGCAAGCTCATTGGCACCTTCACCTCGATTTGGCGGCTGGAGGCGGGCCATACCTGGCGCATCATCTTCGATAAGGGGAACGAGGTGTGCCAACCCTAGGCGGGGAGGCCGGCCGTTCATTTCGCGGGCGGGACCTTATACGCCAATCGCAGCGCGCAGGCGTAGTCAGCGAGGGGTGGCATATCCATCTTGGCCCGGCGTTCATCGACGTGGGCCTCGTCCTCGATGGGATTGGGAACCATCTGCGTTCCGGAGAGATGAAAACCCGAACCGTAAAGCTCCGGCAGACCGTGGTGACCCCGAATGCGATCCGTCAACATCGCAATGTCGCCACGCGGCACGCCGGAGCCTTCGGCTGACAATGCTTTCAGAACCTGCTCCTGGAGCGGCACGTCGGTATCGGCATGCTGCACCAGCAGCCAGAAGTCGTTCATCCCCTGGCGACCGACGCGCTCCGGCGTCGGGACGCCGCCAGCGTCCAGCATCTGATGAAGCGCCTTCACATCTCTCAGGTCAACCACCTGCACATGGTTGAACACGATCGGGTCGGGATGAGTCATGCCTCCGGCTATCCAGGCCTGTCGCGCCTGTTGATCTTCGGCGACCATGTTGTGCAGCTGCGCTTCGAGCACCGCATCGGTGCCGGTCACTGGGGATTCAGCAATGAATTTTGCAGTCGAGCTATGCAGGCGGGCCCAGGCCGCAAGACCGGGACAGGCAGTGGCGGTCGCGGCATCGAGGTCCTGCGCCTGAACCACCGCGGTGAGCAGCAGACCGACAATGATGGTTGCAGTTCTCCGCAGCGAAGATCGAGGGCTCAATTTCATGTCGCACCCTTTGGTGCATCCGAGTCTAAATGAAAAGGCCCACCTTGCGGCGGGCCTTCATTTTTGGCTGGGGGACTAGGATTCGAACCTAGGTAAACGGAGTCAGAGTCCGTTGTCCTACCACTAGACGATCCCCCAAAAAAGGACCTCTCGCGGGGCGCCCTTAGCGCTTGGAGTACTGGGTACCGCGGCGGGCCTTGCGATGGCCGACCTTCTTACGCTCGACCTCACGGGCATCGCGGGTCACGAACCCGGCGACGCGCAGCGGCTTGCGCAGGGACTCATCATACTGGATGAGCGCGCGGGTGATGCCGTGGCGGATGGCGCCGGCCTGGCCGGTGATGCCACCTCCGGCAACATGCACCTTGAAATCGAAACGGCTCAGCATCTCAGTCGTCTCAAGCGGCTGGCGGACGATCATGCGTCCGGTTACGCGGCCGAAAAACTCGTCCAACGCGCGACCGTTGACGGTGATGTTGCCGGTGCCGGGGGTCATGTAGACCCGGGCGGTGGCGGTCTTGCGGCGGCCGGTGCCGTAGTTCTGACTGATGGCCATGAGTTTTAAGCTTCCTGAATCTCGAGGGGTTTCGGCTGCTGCGCGCTGTGCGGATGCTTGCCTCCGGCGAACACGTGCAGTTTCTTGAACATGCGACGGCCCAGCGGGTTCTTCGGCAGCATGCCCTTCACGGCGATCTCGATCGCACGCTCCGGGTGCTCCTTCAGCAGCTTGTCCAGTGCGATTGACTTGATGCCGCCGATGGCGCCGGTGTGATGGTAGTAGATCTTGTCCGAAAGCTTGCGGCCGGTGACCCGAATCTTCTCCGCGTTGACCACGACGATATGGTCGCCCATGTCCACGTGCGGCGAGTAATCCGCCTTGTGCTTGCCCTTGAGGCGATGCGCGATCTGCGAAGAGAGCCGGCCCAGGGTCTTGCCGCTGGCATCCACCAGGAACCAGTCGCCGCGGACTGCGCCCGACTTGGCGAATACGGTTGTCGTCGTAAGCATTTCGAGAGACTCCGGCAAGGCCTTCAGCCGTGCCAAAAAAGGCCGGCAAGTGTACTCAAGCAGGCCAGCCATTGCAAAGCGCCCCGGGGATCCGCCGCGCTACCCCTTGGCCACTGCCGCACCCTTTTATATAAGGGTACCGGCACTGCCCTGCGCAGCCCTCACCAACCTGGCGGGTTGCTGCAGTGCACCGTGGTCTTTGCCCTGGACTTGGCAGGCGCCGCCGAGCTTCAGACGGCATTATGACCCTTACGGCTGCTATAGTGCGGGGATGCTTACAGGTTTGCGGCCTGCCCATGGGTTCTGAGCGCCTACTCGATCCGCTCATCGCCGCCGCCGACCGGGCCCTGCGGGCCATCGCCGCCCCGGCTCATGCCTCCCGCCCCTACCCGGGTTCCCCGGTGGCCGCCACCCTGGATGATGCCCAACGCCGCGAATCGGCGGCGCTGATGCGGGTCAATCATGCCGGCGAAGTGGCCGCGCAGGCCCTCTACCACGGACAGGCCCTGGCGGCACGCACGCCGGCCACCCGCCAGTTGCTCCTCAAGGCCGCCCGGGAAGAGGCCGATCACTTAGGGTGGTGTGAACAGCGGTTGCGGGAGCTGGGATCGGGACCCAGCCTCCTCAATCCCCTGTGGTACGCCGGCTCGTTCGCCATCGGTGCCGTCGCGGCGGCGTTTGGCGATGGCGCCAGTCTGGGGTTCGTCGCCGAGACTGAACGCCAGGTCGAGGGCCATCTGGATGAGCACCTGCGGCGCCTGCCGACGGCGGACTCAACCAGCCGCGCCGTGGTTGAGGCCATGCGTAATGATGAAATCGCGCATGCGAGCTCGGCACGCGCGGCGGGGGCGATGGAGCTGCCGGGCATCGTGCGCGGCTTGATGAGGGGGACGGCGAAGGTGATGACCGGGACTGCGTACTGGATTTGAACCTTAACTTTTCATTGCCCCGCGCACTGCCGGCTTGCAGTTCTTCGGGCTTATGTATAAAAACCTGACCAGAGCGTACGCGCTCGGGGGATTTGGATATGGATGAGAACGTCAAACCGCTCAGTGATATACCGGCGATCAATCGCTTTCTGAGCTATTGCCGCATTCGCACGGTGCCTTCAAAGACCGTGGTAATCCATGCGGGCGACCTGCCTGACGTTCTCTACTACATCATCAGCGGCTCGGTCGAAGTGATGATCGAGGACGAGGAAGGCAACGAGATGGTTCTCGCCTACCTCAACACGGGCCAGTTGTTCGGCGAAATGGGCCTGTTCTACGAACAGCCCACACGCAGCGCCTGGGTCCGCACCCGCAACCAGTGCGAACTGGCTGAAATGACCTACCCGAGGTTCCGGCAGATCGCCGCGGAGAGCCCGGGACTGATTTTCGAGCTGGCCACGCAGCTCGCGACTCGCCTTGACCGAACCAACCGCAAGCTGGGTGACCTCGCCTTCGTGGATGTCACAGGCCGCGTGGCGCACGCCATCATGGACCTGTGCGGCGAGCCGGATGCAATGACGCATCCCGAAGGCATGCAGATCAAGGTCAGCCGCCAGGAGCTGTCGCGGCTCGTGGGCTGCTCACGCGAGATGGCCGGCCGGGTGCTGAAGGTACTGGAAGACCAGGGACTGCTGCGGGCCACCGGCAAGACCATCGTGGTCTTCAACGCCCGTCCCAAGACCAAGACCCGCCCCGTCATCGTTCCGGCAACCGCCAAGCCCATGGGGGCGCGCACTGCGCGCGTTGAAGAGGACGATGACGATGACGAGGATGACGACGAATAAGTCGTCGCGCCGCTAGCGGGCGGCCTCGATGGCCGCGCGCATGGCTTTGAGCGTAGCGGCATAATCGGCACTGCCGAACACGGCAGATCCAGCCACAAATGTGTCGGCGCCAGCGGCGGCGATCATGCCGATGTTCTCGACCTTCACCCCGCCGTCGATCTCCAGGCGCACCGGGCGGGACTGCGCATCGATGCGCGTGCGCACCGTCTGCAGCTTCTCTAGTGACTGGGCGATGAACTTCTGGCCACCGAAACCCGGGTTCACGGACATGATCAGCACCAGATCGAGCTTGCCCAGGGTGTAGTCCAGCCACTCAAGCGGCGTTGCCGGATTGAAAACCAGGCCCGCGCGGCAGCCCTGGTCGTGAATAAGCTCGATGGTGCGGTCCACGTGCTCGGTGGCTTCAGGGTGAAAACTGATGTACGTGGCCCCGGCGCGCGCGAAGTCGGTGACGATGCGATCCACCGGACTGACCATCAGGTGCACATCGAGCATGGCATCCGGGGAATGCCGCTGCAGCGCCTCGCACACCACCGGGCCGATGGTGAGGTTGGGCACGTAGTGATTGTCCATGACATCGAAGTGGATGAGGTCGGCGCCGGCATGCAGCACGGCATCCACTTCCTCGCCCAGGCGGGCGAAGTCGGCGGACAGGATGGACGGGGCGATCCAGCTGCTTTCCATGGCCCAAGTCTAACAGCATCAAATGCCGCGGCGTTCGCGCACCAGTTCCCAGGCCTCGATGATCTGCTGGGTGCGCTGCTTGGCGTGCTCGAGCATCGATTCGGGCAGACCGTTGGCTTTGAGCTTGTCGGGATGATGGCGGCTGAGCTGCCGCCGATAGGCCAGGGAGAGTTCCTCGTTGCTGTTCTGAGGGGTGCATTCAAGCACCCTGTAGGCCTCGGCGAGCCGCGTTTCGCTGCTTACGCCCGCGGCATTGCCGGGGGCGTCGCCGTAACCGCTGCGGCGCATCCGCAGCACTGCCTCGATGTGCGCGAACTCCATGACGCCCAGACCCAGCTGTGAGGACATGTTCTGCAACACGTTGCGCGCCTGGGGCTGCAGGTCATTGCCCATCAGCGCCGCGCGCATCTGGATCTCGATGAAGGCGCGCATCAGGTCGGGGCGGCCACCGCAGGCGCGATACAGGCCAGCGAGTGCCGCATCCAGCGCGAACTGCGCCGACTTACCCTCCGTGAAGCACGCGATCGCCACCTGCACCTGCTCGGCGGTGAGACGCAGCTGCGACATGACGGCGCGCGCAGCCTGAATTTCCTGCTCCGACACACGCCCGTCGGCCTTGGCCACATGCCCCATGACCCGGAATGTGGTGCGAAAGAACTGCTCGCCGATCTGCGTCGCCGTGGCGCCCGCGGCACTGCCCAGGCCCGGGCGCCGGGCGATGCCCGGGGCGGAATTGGCATCGAACTGATGACCAATGACGACCCCGATGGCCGCACCAACGGGGCCACCGGCGAAGAGGCCGATGAGTCCGCCGACTGTTTTTCCGATCCATTGCATACGCTGATATATTAAATCGATGACTGCCGGCACTGTGTACCGAACCGCCCTGAGCGGCATGAAACTCCTGCACGCGGGAAAGGTCCGGGACAACTATGCCGTGGATGAGCAAAACATGCTCATCGTCACCACGGATCGCATGTCGGCCTTTGATGTGGTACTGCCCGATCCCATCCCGCAAAAGGGCTGGGTGCTGACCCAGATCTCCAATTTCTGGTTCGAGCGCACCCGGCACATCGTACCGAATCACCTGACCGGGCGGAGCCTGGCGCAGCTGCCGCTGCCGGCGGCTGAGCTTGCCGCGCTGGAAGGCCGGGCGATCATTGTCAAACGCCTCAAGCCGCTGCCGCTGGAGGCTGTCGTGCGTGGCTACCTCATCGGCTCGGGTTGGAGGGACTACCAGCGCAGCGGCAGCATCTGCGGCATCGAGCTGCCGGCGGGACTGTCGCAGGCCCAGCGTCTGCCCGCCCCGATCTTCACGCCCGCGACCAAGGCCGACGTGGGAGCCCATGATCAGAACATCTCGTTGGCCGAGGCGAGCGTGCTGCTGGGCGCGACGCTTGCGCAACAGGTGCGCATGACGGCGCTGGCGCTGTACCAGTTCGCCGCCGACTACGCCCGCACTCGCGGCATCATCATTGCGGATACCAAGTTCGAGTTCGGTCTGGATGCGGCGGGCCAGCTCACGCTGATGGACGAGGTTCTGACGCCTGACTCCTCGCGCTTCTGGCCCGCCGACACCTACCGCGTCGGCATCAGCCCGCCCAGTTTCGACAAGCAGTATCTGCGTGACTATCTGGAATCGCTGGGCTGGAACAAGCAGCCACCCGGACCGACGCTGCCTGCTGAAGTAGTCGCGCGCACCCGCGAGAAGTATCTCGAAGCCCTGCAGCGACTCACGGCCTGAAGACGCCACGACATGTCCAACTGGCCATGGGATTACCTGGATGCCGTGGTCTTCGGCCGGGCTTCCGGGCGGCCCGGTGTGCTGCGCAGGCTGGCGCGGATCGGCCGCTACCCCTATGCAGTGCTGCGTGACGTAGCCGGCGGCCAGATCAACATGCGGGCCACGGCCCTGGTATTCACCACCGTGCTGTCGCTGGTGCCGCTGCTGGCCTTCACCTTCATCATCATTCGCGAACTTGGCGGACACCATGCGGGGCGCGATCTGCAGCCCATCGTGCTCGAGTTCTTCCGTCCCGTGGGCGCCGGTGCCGATGACCTGACGCGCCAGGTGCTGCAGTTCGCCGGGCGCCTGCGCCGCGGCGTGGTGGGCACGGTGGGCATAGCGCTGCTGGCATGGTCGCTCGTCGGAACGATCCAGAAGGTCGAGGACAGCTTCAACTACGTGTGGCGGGTACCCCAGCCCCGCAGCCTCGCGCGCCGCGTGGGGGAGTTCCTGAGCCTGCTGGTGATCGGCCCGGTGCTGCTGGGCGGTTTCATCGCGCTCTCCCATACTGCGCTGCTCGCCGGGCCGGTGCAGTTGGCGACCTCGCTGCCGCTGCTCAGCCGCCTGATGAGTCTGGGCGTGCAGGTCGCGCCCTATGCAATGGTGACGGTGCTGTTCACCTTTCTTTACATGTTCATCCCCAACACCCGGGTGCGCCTGCGGCCGGCGCTGATCGGCGCAGTGGTCGCCGGCATCGCCTGGGCGGCGGTTGGCAGCGTCTTCACGCGCTTCGTGGAATACAGCTCGCGCCTGACCCTGGTGTATGCCGGTTTTGCGGTCGTCATCGCGGTGCTGATGTGGACGTATTTCGGCTGGCTGATCCTGCTGACCGGCGCGCAGCTGTCGTTCTACATCCAAAAACCCAGCTACCTGCGCTTCGGCCTGCGCCAGCTGCAGCTGTCGGCGGCTGAACTGGAGCAGCTGGCGCTCACCGTCACCTTCCTGGTCGGCCACAACGCCGGGACCGGACGCCCGCGCTACACCCTTGACGCGGTGGCGACGGACCTGGGTGTCACAGGCCTGGCCCTCGCGCCACTCATCGGCGCGCTGGAAAATGCGCGAGTGCTGAAGTTCTCCGGCGACGAACTGCAGCTGGCACGTGATCCGGCGCGGCTGGCCATCAACGACATCATGGAGGCAGCCCGTCACCTGCACAGTGGCAAGCCCGTGAGCCGCGCGCTGGCCATCCCGGGCGTCAGCGAGTTGGTGGCGCAGGTCGATGCAGCGCGCCGCGCCAGCTGCGCGGACCAGACACTGCTTGGGATGCTGCAGACCAGCCCCTTGCAGCGCACCGATTCCGCGAGCGGTGAAACCGGAGAACTGCCGGCGCCCGATCTGGGCGCCGCTGCTACTCGCCGGCTATCGTCAGATCGTCGATGAGCACCGAACCAGTATGCAAAGCGCCACGGTCATCGACGTCACCGCCGATCGCGGCGATGCCCTTGAACATATCGCGCAGATTGCCCGCGATGGTGATCTCGTGCACCGGGTGGGCGATCGCACCATTCTCGACCCAGAAGCCACTGGCACCGCGCGAGTAGTCACCGGTCACCGGATTGACGCCCTGGCCCATCAGTTCGGTGACCATGAGTCCCCTGCCCATCGTGCGCAGCAGCTGCTCACGCGTCGGGTCCGCCTTCGAGGAACGAATGTAAAGGTTGTGCACGCCATCGGCATTGCCCGTGGTCTTCAGTCCCAGCTTGCGGGCTGAATAACTGTCGAGCACATAGCCCTGCGCCACACCGTCCACGACCAGCTGCCGGTCGCGGGTGGCGACGCCCTCGCCATCGAAGGGGCTGCTCGCCAGGGCCTTGGCAATATGCGGTCGCTCTTCGATCTGCACGAAGGCGGGGAACACGCTCTGGCCGGCCGCATCAAGCAGGAAACTGCTCTTGCGGTACTGGCTGCCGCCGCGTATCGCGCCGATGAAACTGCGGAACAGGCTGCGGGCCATTTCCGGAATGAACAGCACCGGCGCGCGCTGCGTCGCCAGGCGCGACGCGCCCAGCCGCGCGATCGCGTTTTCGCCGGCGCGTCGACCGATCGCCGCGGGGTCCTCAAGATCCTTAGGATCCCTGGCGCTCGAGTACCAGAAGTCCCGCTGCATGTCCTCATCCTGGCTTGCCAGCAGCACGCAACTGATGGAATGGGAGCTGCTGGCAAAGCCGGACAGAAAGCCATGCGAGTTGCCATAAACCCGTACGCCACGCTGGTTGCCCACCGAGGCGCCTTCGGAATTGGTGAGCCGCCGGTCCACGGCGAGGCCTGCGGCCTCGCAGCCGCGCGCCAGTTCCACCGCCATATCCGGCTCCATATCCCAGCGGTGGTACAGATCCAGATCCGGCACGTCGCGGGCCAGATCCTCGGGATCGGCCAGACCCGCGCAGTCGTCCGCGGCCGTATAGCGGGCGATTGCGCAGGCCTTCTGCACGGTGGCGCGCACGGCCGCGGCACTCAGATCCCCGGTACTCGCCGAGCCCTTGCGCTTGCCGAAGTACACGGTCAGTCCCAGGCCGCGATCGCGCTGGTATTCCACGGTGTCCACTTCGCCCAGGCGCACCGTGGCGGTGAGACCGCGCTGCAGGCTGGCATCAGCCTCGCACTGGGAGGCCCCAGCACGCCTGGCTTCCGCCAGGACCTGCTCGATGACTGATTTAAGCTCCGGAATCCGGGAGGCGTCGACTTCCTGCTGCATAGGCCCTGCCGCTGACTTGGTGCAGAATTGTAGCCCAAGGAGCATGGTACCCACGTGAAGCGATTTTCCAGGCCCGATCCGGATGAGGATGCACAGCCGCTGTTCGATGGCCCCAGCAAGAGCGTACTCAAACGCGAGGCGCATCGGGCCCAGGCGCTGGGTGAAGAGCTGATCGCACTCAATGACGCGGAGCTTTCGGCCCTGGGGCTGCCGGAACCCCTGTACGAGGCAATCGTGGCCGCCCGCAGCATCGGCAGCCGCAGCGGTGGGGCCCGGCAGCGCCAGTACATCGGCAAGCTGATGCGTGACGTTGACCTGACGCAGGTGCGCGAGGCCCTGGGCGCAAAGGCTGCCAGAGCGGCTCTCGCGGCCCAGCGCTTCCAGCGTGCCGAAGCCTGGCGCGCCCGCCTGCTGGAGGGCGGCGCGGAGGGTCTAGCGGCACTGCGCACCGCCTATCCGGCCCTGGATGAGGCGCAATGGCTCAAACGGGTCGCTGCGGCCCGCGGCGAACGCCAGCGAACCGGTGCCGGTGGCGTTGCCTCCCGCGAGCTGTTCCGGGCGCTGCGGGAACTGCTCGACTAACCTCGCTCAGCTACAATGTGCGATTGCGGCGGGCGCCACGCCCGCCCAGGGAGTAGGCCAGTGTCAGTGTGGGTTGGCATCATCATGGGTTCGGCGTCGGACTGGGAGACGATGCGTCCTGCCGCGGAAGTCCTCGATGCCCTGAACATCGCCCATGAGGTGCGGGTGGTCTCGGCCCATCGCACGCCGGATCTGCTGTTTGAATACGCGGCCAGCGCGCGCTCACGGGGACTGGAAGCCATCATCGCCGGCGCCGGCGGCGCCGCCCATCTGCCGGGGATGACGGCCGCCAAGACCAGCGTTCCAGTGCTCGGTGTGCCGGTGCAGTCCAAGGCCCTCAATGGTATGGATTCATTGCTTTCCATCGTGCAGATGCCCGCGGGCATTCCCGTGGCCACCTTCGCCATCGGTGTGGCAGGGGCCACCAATGCCGCCCTCATGGCCGCCGCCATCATCGCCAATCGCCACCCGGAAGTACTGCCGCGGCTGGAAGGTTTCCGCGACCAGCAGACCGCCCGGGTGCTCGAGCACCCTGACCCGCGCACCAGCCGCCCATGACAGTCGGCATCGTCGGCGCCGGTCAGTTGGGCCGCATGATGGCCCTCGCCGGCTACCCTCTGGGTCTGGACTTCCTGTTCCTGGATCCGGCCGATCAGCCACCGGCGGCCGCGCTCGCCCCGGTGCTCAAGAGCGCCTTCAACGACAGTACTTCCCTTGCCACGCTTGCGGCCCGCTGCGAAGTCGTGACCATCGACTGGGAAAACGTGTCGGTCGAGGCGCTGCGCAAGCTTGGGAGGCAGACCCGCGTAAGCCCGCCGCCGGCGGCCATTGCCGCGGCCCAGGATCGCGCCAGTGAAAAGCGCCTGTTTGAGAAGCTGGGGATCGCGACCACCCGCTGGTGCACGGTCAGCAGCCGCCGACAACTGGATGCGGCGGTGCGCGACATCGGCCTGCCCGGCATCGTGAAAACTCGACGCATGGGATATGACGGCAAGGGCCAGGCGCTGCTGCGCACGGCCGCTGATGTGGAACGGGCCTGGGCCGAACTGGGACAGTTGCCGCTGCTGTACGAAGCACTGGTGCCTTTTGATCTGGAGGTGTCCGTCATCGGCGTACGCGGCCGCGGTGGCGAGTGCGAGGTCTATCCTCTGAATCACAATCTGCACTCAGGGGGCATCCTCAGGCTTACGCGAGCACCCTACGGCAATGCGCGCCTCAACCGGCTCGCTCGCAAGCAGGTCCTGGCCGTGATGGAACACCTGCGCTATGTCGGAGTACTGACCATCGAATTCTTCGTCTGCAACGGACGCCTGGTGGCCAACGAAATGGCGCCGAGAGTACATAACTCGGGCCATTGGACCATTGAAGGCGCGGTCACCAGCCAGTTTGAGAATCACCTGCGGGCCATTCTGGGCCTGCCCCTGGGCGCGACCGGCGCCAAAGGTTACAGCGCCATGATCAATCTGATCGGCACCATGCCGGGGCGGGCGCGGCTCCTGCGCCATCCTGGCGTGCACCTGCATGATTATGGGAAGGAACCGCGCCCGGGGCGCAAGCTCGGACACCTGACTGTGGTAGAAGAAGCTGCGCCACGTTGCGAGCGGCGGGCGCGACAGCTCATGGCCGAATTGGCTCCTGAGATTCACATCCCCTAGAATCGAGGCGCCATGTACCTTGAACTATTCAAGATTCGGGAACTGCCGTTCCGGCTCAGTCCGGACCCGCAGTTCCTGTATTTGAGCAAACAGCATGCACGCGCCAAGGCGTACATGGAGTCCACGATCTGGTTCACTGACGGCTTCGTCGTGATCACCGGTGAGATCGGTTCGGGCAAGACCACACTCATCGAATCCTTCCTGCAGGAATTGCAGCGCGACGTGGTCGTCGCACAGATCAGCCAGACCCAGGTCTCGGCGATCGATTTCCTGCAATCGGTTCTGGTGCAGTTCGGTTTCTCGCCCTTCAAGATGAAGAAGGCCGAGCTGATCGCAACCCTCAACAGCTTCCTGGTCGAGCAGTACGCGGCCGGGCGCAAGGTGCTGCTGATAGTCGATGAGGCACAGAATCTGTCACTGAAGGTCCTCGAGGAAGTGCGCATGCTCTCCGGTGTCGAGACCACCAAGGAGAAGGTGCTGCGGATCATCCTGGCCGGCCAGCCGGAACTGAACCACAAGCTTGATGCCCCTGAGCTGGTGCAGCTCGCGCAGCGCATCCGCCTGCGCTTTCACCTGGGCACGCTCTCGGCCACGGAGATGCACGCCTATATCCATCACCGGCTGGAAGTGGCGGGCGCCGGGGACCGGCAGATCTTCGCCGAAGAGGTCTACCCGGTGATCTACCGGTATACCGGTGGTGTGCCGCGTCTGGTCAATACACTGTGTGACACGGCGATGCTGGCCGCCTTTGGCCAGAACCGCGACCAGATCCTGCTCGAGGACGTGAACAACTCGATCGAGGAACTGCGCTGGCGCGAGCCCCAGGCCCAGCCCAGCATCCCGGGGCATGTCGCGCGGGGCTTTGACACCAATGCCAGTCTCACCGACACCCACCGGGTCGTGCGCGAAGGCCAGCGTGCGGCAGTGCGTTCCGGATCACCGGGCGACGGCGTCGGTGAGCCGGTGGGCCGCATCATACTGGCCACCGAAGGCCGCACCAGCCGCGAACTGCAGCTGAAGGTGGGTCGCGTCATCATCGGCCGCACCGTCGACAATGATCTGCAGGTGGACAGCCGCTTCGTGAGCCGGCATCACTGCCAGATCATTACCGGCGCCGAAGGCAGCGTCATCGAGGATCTCAACAGCACCAATGGCATCTTCGTGCAGGGCCGGCGCGTGCGCCGCTACAACCTCAACGATGGCGACGTCGTCGTGATCGGCAAGCACGAGATCATGTATGTCGATGAACGCCTGGCACGCGCGCGTTTGACGTCATCGGAAGGGTTGGCGGGCGTGCCCACGCTGGACAAGCCGGTCGACGATAGTGCGCATACCGAAACCGTCGTCGATCCGGACCGCGCCGCAAACCGGGGTTAGGCGGCGTCCTCGTGCGGCGACGGATCATGCGGGTTGGATTCCATGCCGGCGGTCGCCTCATCCAGGGCATGCGGTGCGTGATACTGGGCCCGTAGGCGCCGATAGCCGCGCCGTCGCAGCAGCACCACCACGCCCGCCAGCACCGCCAGCAAGCCGGGCAGGCCCAGCAGCAGACTCAGCGCCGCGGAGGTTTGAATATAACTGACGCACAGCGCAACCACCCCGCCCAGCAGATAGGCCCAGGGCAGGCCCTCGTAGACCGGCCGTGACAACTTGTGGTGAGCCGTGCCCATGACACAAGCTTAATCGCCTTCAGGTCACTCGCGCGAGCGGTCCCGATCGAGGAACCCGAACATCTTTGCAACCAGGGATGGCTTCCAGCCTTCCACATGGAAATCGCCGCGGCGGGTCGGCATGTGGCGCTGCACTTCGGAGAGCAGATCCTTGGGCAGGGTCAGTTCGGACTCGGTCCTGGACTCGGGGGCCATGTCTACATCCTTGGGCGGGGGTCGCCTGCTGGGGCCGAAATGTTCTACAGCCACCGTACGGGGAATGAGGGGGGTCAAAGTGTGCCGGACGTCACGCTTTGCGGACTGTAGGACGCCGACCCCAAATTTCCCAGCCGTAGTCGGCAGGCGGCTTGAATTATGTCCTGGCGACCGCTTGGGCCTAGCCGGTGCCGCCGACGGTCAAGCCGTCCACACGCAGCGTCGGCTGGCCGACGCCGACGGGAACGTTCTGGCCTTCCTTGCCACAGGTCCCCACGCCCTCGTCGAGCTTAAGGTCATTGCCAACCATGCTGACCCGGGTCAGGACATCCGGACCATTGCCTATCAACGTCGCGCCCTTCAACGCTGCTCCCAGCTTGCCGTTCTCGATGGCATAGGCCTCGCTGGCGGAGAACACGAACTTACCCGAGGTGATGTCCACCTGCCCGCCGCCGAAGTTCACGGCATAGATGCCGCGCTCCACCGAACTGATGATGTCCTCGGGCGCATGCGGACCCGGGCGCATGTAGGTATTGGTCATGCGCGGCAGCGTCACGTGGGCAAAGGATTCGCGGCGGCCATTGCCCGTGGAGCGCGTGCCCATCAGGCGCGCATTGAGCTTGTCCTGCATGTAGCCGCGCAGGATGCCGTTCTCGATCAGCGTGGTGCAGCCGGTCGCCGTGCCTTCATCGTCGATGTTCAACGAGCCGCGACGGCGTGCCAGCGTGCCGTCATCGACCACGGTGCACGCCTCGGTGGCGACGCGCTCGCCGATGCGATTGGCGAAGGCCGAGGTGCCCTTGCGATTGAAGTCCCCTTCCAGTCCATGGCCGATGGCCTCGTGCAGCAGCACCCCCGGCCAGCCGGGCCCGAGGACCACGGTCATGGGTCCGGCCGGAGCTGCAATGGCCTCCAGGTTGACCAGCGCCTGCCGCACGGCTTCGCGGCCCAGCTGCAGCGGACGGTCATCGGCCACCAGCTCACTCAATGAGAAGCGGCCGCCGCAGCCCGAGTAGCCCTGCTCGCGGCGCCCGTTCTGCTCGACGATCACGGACACGTTGAAACGCACCAGCGGCCGCACATCCGCCGCCAGTTCGCCATCACTGTTGGCCACCAGCACGACCTCGTGGACGGCGGTGACACTGGCCATCACCTGCATCACGCGCGGATCCAGCGCGCGCGTTTCCTTGTCCACCCGCATCAGCCAGGCAACCTTGTCGGCGTCACTGAGCGCGGCGACCGGATCATCGGGCAGATAAAGCTGGTGTCCGCTGCGCGACTGCCACACGGCCAGTGAGCGGCCGGTGCCCTGTGCGGCAATGGCGCGCGCGGCGCGCGAGGCATCCTCGAGCGCCGGCATCATGATTTCATCGGAGTAGGCGAAGCCGGTCTTCTCACCGGACAGGGCGCGCACGCCCACCCCCTGCTCGATGGCCGCACTGCCCTCCTTGACGATGCCGTCCTCCAGCGCCCATGACTCCTCGTGCGCCAGCTGGAAGTACAGGTCGGCGTAATCGACCGAGTGCGACATCACCTGACCGAACACGCGGTCCAGCTGCGCTTCATCAAGGCCACTTGGCGCAAGTATTGTCTGGCGCGCGATGGCCAGCGCATCAACCGGTTGCAGCGACGTTGCCATCTTCAGTCCTTCAAATGCCATGGCCGTAAGGTTACAGCACGCGATGCTTCAACGCGGGGAAGCCCTCGCGCACGCTCGCCTGCGCCGCGCTGTCGATCTCGGCCAGCACCACGCCGCTACCGGCGGCCCGGCGGGCGAGCACCCGGCCCCAGTAATCCACGATCATGGCATCGCCGTAGGTTTCCCGGCCGTTGGCATGCATGCCCCACTGGGCCGCCGCCAGCACATAACAGAGGTTTTCGACGGCACGAGCCCGCAGCAGCAGCTCCCAGTGAGCGAGGCCCGTGGGCACCGTGAAGGCGGCCGGCATGGCCAGAAGCCGCGCGCCGCGCGCTGACAGCTGCCGGTACAGCTCCGGAAAGCGCATGTCGTAGCACACCGAAAGTCCCAGCATCCCAACGGGGGTTTCGACGAGGATCGGTTCTTTTCCCGGCTCAAAGGTCGCGGATTCGCGGTAGATCTCCTTTTTCCCGGGGATGTCCACGTCGAACAGATGAATCTTGTCGTAGCGCGCGACCTGCCGGCCGTTGGCGTCGAACACCACCGAGGCGGGCGCCACGCGGTTGGCGGTGCGGCCGCGTATGGGCAGGGTTCCGGCCACTATCCACAAGGAGAGCTTCTGGGCCAGCTCGGCCATCGCGTCCTGGATGGGACCGGTGCCGGGAGCCTCCGCCGCCGCCAGCCGATCGGACTCGCGGGCCCCCATCATGGCGAAGTTCTCCGGCAGCACCGCAAGCACGGCGCCGCCTGCTGCTGCTTGCGCGAGCAGGGTGCCGGCAGCGCCCAGGTTCTGGGTCACATCCGGGCCGGAATTCATCTGAATGGTCGCGACTTTCAAATCGGCACCACGTCGAACTGATCCACACCATACAAGGCCTCGACCTGCATGCGTATGGGGCGCCCCACCTGATGTTCAAGCTCAGCGAGACTGGCCGATTCGTTTTCGAGGAGATGATCGACCACTTCCTGGTGCGCCAGGATGAGCACCTCGCGACTGGCGAACTGACGGCTCTGGCGCGTGATTTCGCGAAACACCTCGTGCGCGACGGTTTCCGGAGTCTTGATGAAGCCGCGGCCTTCGCACGCCGGGCATGCCTTGCACAGCAGATGTTCGAGGCTCTCGCGGGTGCGCTTGCGGGTCATCTCCACCAGACCCAGCGGCGAGAGACTGACGATGTGGGTCTGCGCGCGATCCGTGGCCAGCGCCCGCTCCAGTGCCTGCAGCACCTGGCGGCGATGCGCGGTGTCGGCCATGTCGATGAAATCGATGATGATGATGCCGCCGAGATTGCGCAGCCGCAGCTGCCGGGCAATCGCCACCGCGGCCTCGAGGTTGGTGCGGAAGATGGTTTCCTCGAGATTGCGGTGCCCGACATAGCCACCTGTATTCACATCGATGGTGGTCATCGCCTCGGTCTGATCGATGATCAGGTGGCCGCCGGACTTCAGCGGCACCTTCCGATCCAGGGCGCGTGCCAGTTCCTCCTCCACGCCATGCATGTCGAACAGCGGGCGCTGGCCGCTGTACAGTTCGATCGGCACCGGGCTGTCAGGCAGGAAGGTGCGGGCGAATTCCTGCATCCCCGCCAGTTCCGCCGCCGAGTCCACCAGCACCTTTGAGACCTCGGGCACCAGCTCATCGCGCAGCACGCGCAGCGGCAGCGGCAGGTCCGCATGCACGATATTGCCGGCCTCGACGCGTGCCGACACCTCGCGTACGTGGCGCCAGAGCTTGTCCAGGTAGGCCACGTCCTCGCGCAACCCGGCCGCATCGGCGGTCTGCGCCGCGGTGCGCACGATATAGCCGCCGACGGCCTGCGGCGGCAGCACCGCCGCGATCGACGCCTTCAGCCGCTGCCGGGTTGCATCGTCCTCGATGCGCGCTGAGACGCCGATGCCTTCGCCGCGCGGCATGAACACCAGGTAGCGCGACGGCAGCGCGACGAAGGTCGTGAGACGCGCGCCCTTGGTGCCCATCGGGTCCTTGACCACCTGCACCAGGAGCTCATCGCCCTGGGTCACGAGCCGCCTGATGTCATCGATGGGCGGCAGGCTCACGACGGTATCGTCGGGCCTGACGAGTGCGATGTCCGCGACATGCAGGAAGGCGGTGCGCTCCAGGCCCACATCGATGAATGCCGCCTGCATGCCGGGCAGCACCCGCGACACGCGACCCTTGTAGATGTTGCCCACCAGGCCGCGCTTGCTGGCACGCTCGATGTGGATTTCGGTGAGCGCGCCGTTCTCAACCAGCGCCGCACGGGTCTCGCGCGGACCAAGACTGACCAGCAGTTCGCTGCTCAAGAGTTGCTCCAGCACGGCACCCGCGCCGCCGCCAGCAACTGTGCGGTTTCAAACAATGGCAGGCCCATCACGCCGGAGTAGCTGCCCTGCAGGGATTCGATGAAGACGGCACCGAAGCCCTGGATGGCGTAACCGCCGGCCTTGTCGCGCGGTTCGCCGGTGTCCCAGTAGCGAGCGCGCTCCTGGGCGCTCGAGGCGCGCATGCGCACGGTGCTGGCGCTGGTCAGGCAGCGCGTACCCGCCGCGCTCACCAGGGCCACGCAGGTGAGCACCTGGTGTTCGCGGCCGGCGAGTGACTGCAACATCGACAGGCAATGGGCCCGGTCCCTGGGCTTGCCGAGGCTGACTCCATCAAGCACCACGGTGGTGTCCGCTCCGAGCACCGGCAGGTCCCGCAGCCGCTGCCACACCGCCGTCGCCTTGGCGCGCGCCACCCGCTCCACATAGGCCGTGGCGGCCTCACCGTGCCGGGTGCTCTCGTCCACAGCGGTCACCTCGATCGCATGCCGCACGCCGATCTGGGCCAGAAGCTCGCGCCGCCTTGGGGATGCCGAAGCCAGTCGCAGCACGGGACTCATTGCCATCGGCGCTCCACGGCTGGATTCTCAAACACGATGATACGGATGTCCGGTGAGAACGGTATGGGCACGATACAGCTGTTCGGCCAGAACCACCCGTACCAGGGCATGGGGCAGGGTCAGTTTCGACAGCGACAGCTTCAAATCGGCGCGCGCCACGACCTCGCCGGCGAGGCCATCGGGGCCGCCGATCACGAACACCAGATCGCGACCGTCGTTCATGCGCCCGGCGAGCCAATTGGCAAGTTCGCGCGTGCCGAGTTGCGCGCCGCGCTCATCGAGTGCGACCAGGAATTCCTGCGGTTTGACGAGTTCGAGGATGCGCCGCCCCTCGACCTGCATGGCCTGGGCGGGATCCGCGCGCGCGCTGCGCTGGGCGGCGGCCACCTGCGCCAATGTGACCTTCAGGCTGCCGGACAGGCGCCGGATGTAGTCCGCGACGACCTCACCTACCCAGCGTGGCATCCGCTCCCCGACGGCGATGATGCGGATGCGCACCGCGCCGCCGCTCAGGCTCTGGGCGTGCGGGGTCTGCGCTTGCGCTTCGGCGGCGCGGCCGGCGCAGGCACCTCGGCCGTGCCCCACAGCCGCTCCAGGCCATAGAACTCACGGACTCGCGGCAGCATGACATGCACGATCACGTCATGCAGATCGACGAGCGCCCACTCACCGTCGCGCGCGCCTTCCACACCATAGGGCCTGACGCCTGCGGCCTTGGCGTTTTGAACGACGCGGTCGGCGATGCTGCGGACGTGACGGTCGGAATTTCCCGAAGCGATGATCAGGGTGTCTGCGATGTCGGTCAGGCCGCGGACATCGAGGGTCCTGATATTGACGGCCTTCATGTCATCCAGCGCCGCCTGGACCAGGCCGGGCACCGGTGAGGGGGGTGTTGCGGGGGGCGACTCGGTCGCGCGACGGGTTCGGGTACGGGTCGTAGCCATTGGCAAAGGTTGCAGCCTCCTTATAAGAGCTCAGCGTCCACGCTGAGCATAACACCCGGTTTCCAGGATAATACTGCGCACCGGGTCCGGAACCAGATACCGCGGATCGCGCCCGGCTTCGATGAGCTGGCGCAGCTCCGTTGAAGAGATCTCAAGCTGTGTCGGGACATGAACATAGACATTGCCCGCCACTTTCGAATGCAGGTCGCGCACGCTGCCGGTGCCCCGGTCCACCATGACCTCGCCCAGCGGACCCTGCGCCGGCGCCCGCCAGCCGGGCCGATGCACCACCACGATATGTGCGAGGTCCAGTACTTCGCGCCAGCGATGCCAGTTCGGCAAGCCCAGGAACGCATCCATGCCCATCAGCACGCACAGCGATCGATCCGGATTCTCCTGACGCAACTCGGTGAGCGTATCAACCGAATATGAAAATCCGGTACGCCGCACTTCGCGGTCGTCGACCATGAAGCCGGTCTGTCCGGCTACCGCAGCTCGTACCATCGCCAGCCGCAGCTCCGCAGTGGCGCGGGTTTCGGAACGATGGGGCGGGTTGCCGGTGGGCAGGAAGCGCACCTCGGTGAGGCGCAGCGCCTGCCACAGCTCGAACGCCGTGCGCAGATGCCCGACATGTATGGGGTCGAAAGTGCCGCCGAAAATGCCAATGGGTTCCATGCTGTCCTGACCGTCAACCCAGCGCGCGCGGCGCGGCCGCGAGCGCGCGATGACCGCACAGATACGCC
>JBARBG010000046.1:0-2913 GCA_049792815.1 Steroidobacteraceae bacterium
GCGCAAGGCAGTCACTGCAGCTTGCGAGGCGCCATCCAGCTGCGCATAGGCCTGCGGGTCCGGCTCGACACGCGCCACCAGCACGGTGCCATTGGCATCGGCTATACGCACGCCGCCCGCCGGCCAGGGCCCATCGGGAACCACCACCAATACGCGCACACAACCGGAAGGCACGCGCGCTGCGTAGACGCGCGCGGTGGTCGCCGCGAGCGCCGGCGCCGCTGCCCAGGCGAGCAGCGCTGCAATGAACCCTGCAACTTTGGCGTTCATAGACATGCGTTGCCGCTGACATTTGCGCCGGGCGAGGGCAGCACTTCCAGACCGACATTGATCTGTCCCGGGGGACAGCCACCGAGGCCAAAGGAGAAGGAGAGCTGGGGCGGCGGCAACCCCAGGGAGACGGATGCTGAGGCATTGGCACTGATACAGAAGCCGTCGGCGCAGGCGCCGAGATTGAAATTCTCGCCGGCACTGGCGGCGAAGGCCAGCGGTGAAGGCGTGATCGAGGCCTGCAGCAGCCAATCATCGTGGATGTAGGCACAAGCGCCGCCGCAGTCCCCGATGCTCGCATCCAGTCTGGATTTCAAACCCAGCCCGAAGCCATCAGAGCCCAAGTCCGCCCACGCCTGGCCATTGTAGGCAAAGACATGGCCGTTAAGGGGATTAGGCTCGGTACCGAAGTGAAAGTACCACTGGCCGCCACCGATGTGCATGTGGATGGCATCATTACTGGCGTCCAGGCCGATCTGATTGTTCAGCACGGAGAACTGCGCGTTCAACGTGCCATCGAACACTCCGCCGCTGAAACTGAAGTGGCCGGTGATGGGACTATTGCCGCTCCAGTTCGGATCGAGCAGCCAGGCGTGGTAGTCCATGCGCCCACCTGGGTCCTGGCCACCCGGCTTGATCACAAAGTCGCCCAACAAGCCGAAGGTCGCATGATCCGTTGAACCCAGCAACAGCGTGGCATCAAACAACAGCGTGCCATCGTCCTGGGGCGTGGCCTGCGTCAGGTCGGTATTCTTGAACGAGTCGAGCGTGACGTTGTAGCCCATGCCGCCGCCGATCTGGTAGAGGTTGAGCGGCACCGGCGGCGCGATGACCACGCCGGTAGGACCCAGATCAAGCACCGCCTTGGCGAGCCAGTAGTCATCGCTACCCACGTAGCCGAGCACGAACTGCCCGGACACGGGTGGACCGCCAAACATGCTCAAGTCCAGATTGCTGCTGAAGAGCACTCCGGAGCTCGCCCTGGCACCGCCTTGTGCGTTGCCGACGAATTTCGGCGTCATGCTCAGATGAATCGAGGGGTTGGCATCGGGAAAGGGTTTGTCGAGCTTGAAGGGTGCGGTGACCGGCCCGGCGCCGATGTACGAGCCGGCCGCGGGTTCGGTAATGCTGTAGGACACGGCGACATCGGCGGCGGGCAGCGTCTTGGAGAGATTGAGCGTGGTATCAAACGCAAAGGCGAGCCGGGTGGTGCTGGAATCCGCCGGCACCTGCACGTCCACCGATTTCAGATCGACCAGACTGCCGCCGATGGCCCCCTTTTGTCCGGCGAGGCTCAGGTGCCGCGCACTGCTGCCGTCGCCGAATGCCGCGGCGCCGCTCATGGCGTAGTCCAGGTCGTGCAGCACTATGCCTTCCGCGAACGCGCCTTGCGCACCGGCGAAGTTCAGTGTCGTGTCGCTCTTGACCGCCCAACCGCCGGCTGCCGGCACCGACGCAAAGCGCAGGTTGCTCGCGGTCAGCGTAATCGGCCCCTCGGTGAGCGTCACCTTCGCGGGCGTGGTGAGGTTGAGATTGATGCCGCCTTGGCCGGCATTGCGGCCGGCCGTAAGCTCGGTTGTGGCCGATGGTGAGGTGAGGTCGGTGTTCAGCCATGGCACGTGAACTTTGAGGCCGGTGTAAGTTGCAGTGAAACTGCCCTGCGAGGCCAAAGCGCTGATCGAAGCCCAGCCAATGCTGCCACTGACAATGCGGGCCGAGCCGCTGGGAAAGGTGACGTTGCCACAGAACCCATAGGAGTCGAGCGCCCAGCCCGGCGCGTTGGCGGCGGGTGGATTGGGTAAATCGAAATTGAAGGCAGTGACTCTGGGCTGCTGCAAGAGTACGCCCATCCACTTGGGCCCCGAGCCCCCCTGGCAATGCGGATCGGCGCCGCTGCCATCGACCTGACTCAGATCCAGCGCCACGCTCGCCGTGTTGACCACGAAGCCGCTGTCATAGAGCGCCAGTGCCGGGAGCGGCAACTGGTCCGCGTACCAATCACCTTGTGGGCTTAGGGTCGCGGCGACCCCCTTCCAGGGCGAGGGCGGCGCGCCGCTGCCAGTGGTGTTGATGTCGGTGTTGACGAGGGTGGCCGTCAAGGTTGCAGTGACATGGTCGCCCGCGGTGCCCGTCAGCCGCTCGACCTGAGCGGTGAGACCCGGTACATGCATCGGACCTGCGGCCGGCTGCTCATCAAAGCTGCCCTTGGCCACCGTGACCCCGTCCGCCTGCATGGTCCAGCCCTTCAACTGAATGCCGAAGGGTTCGGGTTGGGTACTGGTGCCGCTGGCATCGGCGAACTGCGTCTGCAGCGTGCCGCTGCCGGAGATGCTTCCATTTTGCACCTGCACGGTGGCCTTGCCGCCGTGCTGCAGACCGGCGATGAGGAAACTGCCGCCCTTAACCGGAAATTTGAATGTGCAGGGCAAGGCCGGATCAGCCGCCGTGATCTGATACGGTGCCGGGACGCTCGCGACGCTGTTCGGAGGATCATTGGCCGACGTTGCCCCGGTATGCACGGCCCGAATGCCCGAGACGGCATGCAGGCTCAGTCCTGGTGCTCCGGCGGGCGCCTGGTCGATCCACTGAATGGCGGGCAGTCCGGCGGCGACCGCCGAGCGGGGTCCCAGCACACCCAGCGGC
>JBARBG010000047.1:0-7120 GCA_049792815.1 Steroidobacteraceae bacterium
CGCCAAGCTGGTGCGCCGCCATCCGCACGTGTTTGCGGACGGCCAAGCGGAGACTCCGGAAGATGTGAAGCTGCGCTGGGACGAGATCAAGCAGCAGGAAAAGGACGAAAAGGGAACTCCGCGAGCGGTGTCGATTCTCGGCGATGTGCCGCGCGCGCTGCCGGCCCTGACGCGCGCGCAGAAGCTGGGCAAGCGTGCCGGGCGGGTGGGATTTGACTGGACCGACATGCGCGACGTGCGCGCCAAGATCAGCGAAGAACTGGCTGAGCTGGATGAGGCCGCGCTTGAGGCGCGTGACCACAAAGATCCGGCCGTGGCACCGGCGCACCTGGTCGAGGAGATGGGCGACCTGCTGTTCGCGATCGCCAACTGGGGGCGCCACGTGGGCGCGGATGCGGAGAGCGCGCTGCGCGCGGCGAATGCCAAGTTCGAACGGCGCTTCGCCAGCATGGAAGCCCTCGCGCGTGAGCGCGCGCTCACCCTGAGCGCGCTCAGCCTGGAGCAGTGGGAGGCACTGTGGCAGGAAGCCAAACAGGCCGAGCGCGGCTCAGTCGGGTAGGTTGAACTTGATGCCCTGCGCGAGGGTGAGCGAACGGCTCCAATTGATGGTGTTGGTCTGGCGGCGCATGTAGGCCTTCCAGGCATCCGATCCGGATTCGCGACCGCCGCCCGTATCCTTCTCGCCGCCAAAGGCGCCACCGATCTCGGCGCCCGAAGTGCCGATGTTGATATTGGCGATGCCGCAGTCGCTGCCGGTGGCCGACAGGAACCGCTCGGCGTGCTGCAGACGGTCGGTGAACAGTGCCGACGACAGCCCGTGCGCCGAACTGTTCTGCAAGGCGATGGCCTGCTCCAATGAGGCTACCGGAATGATGTAGAGGATGGGCGCGAAGGTCTCGGTCTGCACGATCTCCCAGTCATTGCGGGCCCGGATGATGGCCGGCTCGACAAAATTGCCCGCACCCGGCAGCACCCGGCCGCCGCACAGCAGTTCGCCTCCCTGGGCGAGCGCCTGGCCGATGGCGGCGCTGTAGCGCTCGACGGCGGCGCGGTCGATCAGCGGCCCCATCAGCGTACCGGCATCCAGGGGATCTCCGATGCGCACCTGACGGTAGGCGTGCACCAGGCGCTGCTCCAGCTGCTGCCGCCTTGATTCATGCACCAGAACCCGGCGGGTGGTGGTGCAACGCTGGCCGGCCGTACCCACGGCGCCGAAGGTGATGGCGGGCACTGCCAGATCAAGGTCCGCGCTCTCATCGACAATCACGGCATTGTTGCCACCCAGTTCGAGCAGGCTCTTGCCCAGCCGCTGCGCAACTTTCTCGGCGACCTGCCGGCCGACCGGCGTGGATCCGGTGAAGGACAGCAGCGCGACGCGCCGGTCCGCGACCAGGTTTTCGGCCAGCCGTGTGCCGCCGACAATGAGCTGAAAAACGGGCGGCGCGCGCCGCGCCTCCAGCACCCGGTTGCAGATCCGCTGCACGGCGAGCGCCGCCAGCGGCGTGCGCGGCGAGGGCTTCCACACCGTGGCATTGCCGCAGACGGCGGCGAGAAAGGCGTTCCAGGCCCACACGGCCACCGGGAAGTTGAAGGCGGAGATGACGCCCACCACGCCCAGCGGGTGCCATTGCTCATACATCCGGTGCCCGGGCCGCTCCGAGTGCATGGTGTTGCCATAGAGCATGCGCGACTGCCCGACGGCGAAATCGGCGATGTCGATCATTTCCTGCACTTCGCCCAGGCCCTCGGCCAGTATCTTGCCGTTCTCCAGGCTCACCAGCGTGCCCAGATCCTGCTTCGCCTGGCGCAGGGCTTCAGCCATGAGGCGGATCAGCTCGCCGCGTTGCGGCGCGGGCACTTCGCGCCATAGCGCAGCGGCCGCCACCGCGTTGTCCAGAACGTGCTCCAGATCCTGAAGGCTTGCTGCCGGCACCTGCGCAAGCAGCGCGCCGCTGGCCGGGTTGTGCACGCTGAGCAGTTCAGTGGCTCCGGGAGCGTGGGCCGCGAGGCCCAGCCGGCCCAGCAGGGCGGGGATGTCGAGGCTCATCGGCGGGCTCCTGCGGCGAGCTGGCGCTGCCGGCCGGCCTTGCCCGTGACCACGGCGTCAGCGGAGACATGCTTGGTATCGCCCTGGGAATAATAGCGGCCGAAGCGATTCTGCAGTATCTCCGGCAGGCGGAACCGCTCCTGCGGCACGAAGCCCGCGAAGCGCTGGGGTTGTGTGGCCACCAGATCCGCCACCGCACAGATGCCGGCGGCGGTCGTGACCTGGATCGCGGACCACAGCCGCCCGGCGATGAGCTGCGGGTACACCTTGTTCACGTAGTTTTCCTCGCGCAGTTCCCCGTCCTGGCGCCCCGTCACCGCGGCGTAGATGATCACGACATCCTGCAAGGTCTGCGGTACGGCATTCTCCAGGATGCGTTTGAGCGTGCCGCGATCCTGATTGAGCTTCAGGTCATTCATCAGCAGCTGCATCTGGGCGCAATGCCCGGGATAGCGGATGGTCTTGTAGTTCATGGAGGCGATGGCGAGCCCGGCGCTTTCGCCGAGCGACCCTAAGCCTCCGGAGGTGTTGAAGGCCTCATACAAGGTGCCGTCGATCTCGATCTCCTCCAGGCCCTGGAGCGGTGCGACCTCGATCAGCCGCCCGTCGACGATGGCCTGGCACGCATTGCCGTATTCGTTGATGAGGCCCTCGGTGGACCAGGTCAGGGAGTACTTCAGGACATTGTTGGGATGCTGGGGCAGGGCGCCGACCCGCAGCTTCACTGAGCGCACTTCATCGAAGTGCGTCATGAGTTCATGGGCGGCGATGCTGATGAAACCCGGCGCCAGGCCGCACTGGGGTACGAAGGCGCTGGTCGCGCCCTCGGCGGTGCGCCGCACGCTGCGCGTCACTTCCACGTCCTCGGTCAGGTCGAAGTAGTGGATATTGGCGCGCCGCGCCGCCGCGGCCACCGTCGGGTTGCAGTAATAGGGGAGGCTGGAGATCACCGCGTCCACCGGGTGGGCGGCCAGGTGGGCCTGCAGGGCCCCCGCGTCGGTGGCGTCCAATGTCAGGCCGCGCAGATTCGGCCCGCTGTGAGCCGCGACCACCCCCTGGGCGGCGGCGGGCTCCTTGTCGGCGAGCTGAACTTCCCAGGAGCCGGACTCGCACAGGAGGCCGGAAATCAGGGCGCCGATCTTGCCGGCGCCGAGGACCAGAACGTGGTGCATGAAAATCCTTCCCCGAAACTTGAGCTGCTAACCCCCAAGCATGGACCCGAAAGAGTTTCGTGTTAGGCTTTACGCTGGTTTTTCATGTCCCGGGCCTGCGCTCGGGTGTAGCGGAATTTCCTTATGCGCTCCCCTGTTATGACCTCCTGGCACCCGGCAAGCTGGCACACCAAGACCGCTCAACAGCAGCCCCGTTACGACGACACGGCGACGCTGGAAAAGGTCGTGGCGCAGCTCTCGCGCCTGCCCCCGATCGTCGTCTCCTGGGAAGTGGATGCGGCGCTGGAGCGCCTGGCGGCCGCGCAGCGTGGTGAAGCCTTCCTGCTGCAGGGCGGGGATTGCGCCGAAACCTTCGAGGACTGCGAGTCGGACCAGATCGCCCGCAAGCTTAAGATTCTGCTGCAGATGAGCCTGGTGCTGCTGCATGGCCTGAAGAAGCCGGTGGTGCAGGTGGGCAGAATGGCCGGGCAGTACGCCAAGCCGCGCTCGGCCGACATGGAGACCCGTGACGGGCTGACGCTGCCCAGTTATCGCGGGGACCTGGTCAATCGGCCGGAGTTCACCCCCGAGGCGCGTGCGCCGGATCCGCAGCTGTTGCTGCGCGGCTATGAGCGCGCCGCGCTCACCTTGAACTTCGTGCGCGCGCTCATCGACGGAGGTTTTGCGGATCTGCACCATCCGGAGTACTGGGACCTGGGTTTCCTCAAGCACAGCCCGCTCAAGGATGCCTACCAGCGCATCGCCGATTCCATCGCCGACTCACTGGATTTTTTCGAAGGCATCAGCGGCCGGCCGATTCATGAGTCCGCCCAGACGAACTTCTACTGCAGCCATGAGGGCCTGCACCTGCTGTACGAGCAGGCGCAGACGCGCTTCATTCCGCGCCAGCAGCGCTGGTACAACCTCTCCACGCATTACCCCTGGATCGGGATGCGTACGGCGCAGCTTGACGGCGCGCACGTGGAGTACTTCCGCGGCATCTCCAATCCCATCGCCGTGAAGGTGAGCAGCGGCATGGACGATGCCTGGGCGCAGGGCCTGGTCACTACGCTCAATCCGCAGAACGTGCCTGGCCGCCTGACCTTCATTCATCGCTTCGGTGCCAAGGATGTCGAGAAGTCGCTGCCGCGCCTGATCAAGGCGGTGCGCGAGACCGGCCAGAGCGTGCTGTGGGTGTGCGATCCCATGCACGGCAACACCGAAACCAGCACCGGGGGCCTGAAGACCCGGCGCTTCGAGAACATCCTTAAGGAAATCGAGCTTTCGTTCAGCATCCATGGGGACATGGGCTCGCACCTGGGTGGCGTGCACATCGAGCTGACCGGCGAGGATGTGACCGAGTGCACGGGTGGCGCGCGCGGTCTGACCGACGCCGACCTGCAGCGCGCCTATCGCTCGACGGTGGATCCGCGCCTGAACCATGAACAGGCGCTGGAACTGGCGCTGCTGATCGCGGAGCGCAGCCACAACCACCGTCATCGTTAGAAAAGCCTAAGGATGCGCTACGAACACATTGTCGTTCCGGCCGATGGAACGAAGATCCGCATCAACACGGACGGCTCGATCACTGTGCCGGACCGTCCCATCATCCCCTTCATCGAAGGCGATGGCATCGGCATCGACGTCACACCGGCCATGCTCAAGGTGGTGGAGGCCGCGGTGGCCCGCGCCTACGGCGGGCGGCGCGCGATCCGCTGGATGGAAACTTATGCGGGCGCCAAGGCCAATGGGATCTATGGCAACTGGCTGCCCGAAGAAACCCTGCAGGTGCTGCGCGAGTTCGTGGTCTCGATCAAGGGCCCGCTTGAAACACCGGTGGGCGAGGGCATCCGTTCACTGAATGTCGCGGTACGCCAGACGCTGGATCTTTACGCCTGCGTGCGCCCGATCCGCTACTACCCCGGCGTCGCCAGTCCCATGGCCGATGCCAGTCTCACCGACATGGTGATCTTCCGGGAGAACACCGAGGACATTTACGCCGGCATCGAATGGGCCGCCGGCACTCCTGAGGTGAAGCAGCTGATCGAGTACCTGCAAAGCCAGCTCAATGTGCGCGAGATCCGCTTTCCGGCCAGTTCCGGAATCGGCATCAAGCCCGTCTCCAGGGAGGGCAGCCAGCGCCTGGTGCGCAAGGCCATCCAGTACACCATCGACAACGACCGGACCTCGGTCACGCTGGTGCACAAGGGCAATATCATGAAGTACACCGAAGGGGCCTTCCGCAACTGGGGCTACCAGTTGGCGCGCGAAGAGTTTGGTGCGCAGCCCATCGGCGCCGGTCCCTGGCTGTCGTTTCGCAATCCGCGCAGCGGATCGGAAATCGTGGTCAAGGATGTCATCGCCGACAACTTCCTGCAGCAGGCCCTGATGCGGCCTGAAGAATACGACGTCATCGCAACGCTGAACCTCAATGGGGACTACATCTCCGATGCGTTGGCCGCGCAGGTTGGCGGTATCGGCATCGCACCCGGCGGCAATATCGGCGACGGGCCGGCCGTGTTCGAGGCGACGCATGGCACGGCGCCGGGCTTCGCCGGCAAGGACCGGGTGAATCCGGGTTCGCTGATCCTCTCGGCGGAGATGATGCTGCGCTACATGAAGTGGACCGAAGCGGCGGATTTCGTCGAAAAAGGGGTCGCGCGCACCATTGCCCACAAGGAACTCACCTACGATCTGGCGCGCCTGCGCGAGGCGATGAAGGCGTCCAAGCGCGAAATCGCCGCGCGCCGCAATGTCGAGGAGGATCTGCAGCGGCTGGTGCCCGGCGCTACGCTCATGAGCTGCTCGGGTTTCGCGCAGGCCATCATCCGGCACATGGATGACTAGGTTGTACGATCGGCAGTGCACGGCCTGCCCGCGCCTTGCCCGATTTCTCGAGGATTCGCGGCGCCGCTTTCCCGATCATGTGTGTCGGCCGGTGCCGGCCTTTGGCGCCGCGAAACCCTGGCTGCTGATTGCGGGACTGGCGCCGGGGCTGCATGGCGCCAACCGTACCGGGCGACCGTTCACCGGGGATTATGCCGGGGTGCTGCTGTACGCGACCTTGTTCGGCCTGGGACTGTCCAACCAGCCGGATGGCACGGCGCCGGATGATGGCCTTGCGCTCAAGGGAGTACGCATCACCAATGCCGTCAAATGTGTGCCGCCGGAGAACAAGCCCACGCCCGAGGAGATCCGGCGCTGCAATACCTATATGGCAGCCGAGATCGAAGCACTCCCCAGCGCGAAGGTGATTCTGGCGCTGGGGCGCATCGCGCACGATGCGGTATTGATGGCACTGGGCCAGAAGCGCAGCGCCTTCAGCTTCGGGCATGGCGCTGAGCACATGATCGCCGGCCGCCATGTGATCGATTCCTATCACTGCAGCCGCTATAACACGCAGACGCGCCGGCTGACGCCGGAAATGTTCCGCAACGTCATGAGTCGCGCGGTGGAGCTTGGACGCGTTTGAGCCCAAGGATTTCGTAGCCTCGCTGCCCCGGCGCCCCGGCGTCTACCGGATGTACGGCGCCGATCAGGCGCTGCTGTACGTGGGCAAGGCCCGCAACCTGCGCGATCGGGTGGGCACTTACTTCAATCCCAGCAACGTGTCCCCGAAGGTGCACGCGCTGGTGCAGCAGATCGCGGCCATCGAAGTCACCGTGACGCATTCGGAGGTCGAGGCGCTGCTGCTTGAGTACAACCTCATCAAGGAGCATCGTCCGCGCTACAACGTGGTGCTGCGCGATGACAAGAGTTTCCCCTATGTCCAGCTGCGCACCGATCACGAGTTTCCGAAGCTGGCGTTCTATCGCGGCGCGCGCAGCCAGCCGGGTCGCTACTTCGGCCCGTTCCCGAATGCGGGCGCGGTGCGCGAAACGCTGCAGGGCCTGCAGAAGCTGTTCCGCATCCGCAATTGCCG
>JBARBG010000048.1:0-2447 GCA_049792815.1 Steroidobacteraceae bacterium
CGGCCACCCCGGCTGCAGGCCAGGCGCTGACGCAGGCCGCCGCGGACGCGGCCGCGCTCAGCAGCGCCCCCGATAGCACCACTTCGCAGAGCACCAGGAACTACGAGATCGACCGGACCGTGGCCTATACCCGCCAGCCGGCCGGACAGTTGAAGCGCCTCACCGTCGCGGTGGTCGTGGATGACATGCCGGTCACCGGCAAGGACGGCAAACCCGCCAAGGGCCGGCCCCTGACCGATGCTGAACTGGCACACATCACGACCCTGGTGAAGGATGCGGTGGGCTTTGACCAGGCGCGCGGCGACAGCGTCAATGTGGTGAATGCCTCGTTCCGCAGTGAGGCGGCGCCGGTGGATAACGAGTTGGAAACGGTACCGATGTGGGAGACCCCGCTGTTCCGTGACATGGCGAAGCTCGCCGCCGGAGTGATCGTGCTGCTGGTGCTGGCACTGGCGGTGCTGCGTCCGATGATCAAGGCGCTGATGCCCAGCGCCCGAAGCCGCGGGCTGCTGGCCGGCCCCGGTGACAGCGCTGCGATCGGCGGCGGAGCATCCGGTGCGTACACGGGTGGCATGCCCCAGCACGGCCAGGCCGGCGAGTCGGGCGGTGCTGGTGGCGGATACGCCGCGCCGCCCGCTCCGGCCGTGCCCTACGATCAACAGATCACCAATGCCCGTGCGCTGGTGAATCAGGACCCGAAGCGCGTAGCGCAGGTGGTCCGCAACTGGGTGTCCGTCGATGAGTGAGGCTGCGCCTCCCGGTGAGGTGCCGCGCAGCGGCACCGAGCGTGCGGCGATACTGCTGCTCACCCTGGGCGAACACGAGGCCGCCCAGGTGCTCAAGCACATGGGCGCCCGTGAAGTGCAGAAAATCGGCGCCGCCATGGCCCAACTTCAGAACGTGTCGCGTGAAGAGGTCAGTGGCGTGCTGTCTTCTTTTTCCGATGGCGTCGGCCGCCAGACCTCGGTCGGTGTCGGTGTAGACGAATTCCTGCGCAATGTAATGACCAATGCGCTGGGCGAGGAGAAGGCCGCCAACGTCATCGAACGCATCAACGTGGGTCTGCCCAACAAGGGGCTGGAAACGCTGAAGTGGATGGACTCGCGCAGCGTCGCCGAAGTCATCCGCACCGAGCACCCGCAGATCATCGCCATCGTCCTGGCCTACCTCGAGCCGGACATGGCCGCCGATGTCATGCGCCAGTTGCCGGCCAACCTGCATGCGGACGTGATGATGCGCATCGCGACTCTGGACGGCGTGCAGCCGGCTGCGCTCTCGGAGCTCGACGAGGTCATCGAAAAGAGCTTCGCCAGTACTTCCAGCCGCACCTCCGAACTCGGGGGCGAAAAGGCGGCCGCCAATATCATCAACGCGCTGGAACCGGCCATCGAGTCCAGCGTGATGGAACACATCACCAACGTCGATTCGGCGCTGGGGGCGCGCATCCAGGACCTCGTGTTCGTGTTCGACAACCTCATCGACGTCGACGACCGCGGCCTGCAGGAGATCCTGCGCCAGGTGCAGGGCGATCAGCTGCTGCTGGCGCTGAAGGGCTGCGACGAACCCCTCAAGCAGAAGATCTTCAAGAACATGTCGCAGCGCGCGGCCGAGATGCTGCGCGACGACCTGGAAGCGAAGGGTCCGGTGCGCCTCGCCTACGTGGAGGCGGCGCAGAAGGAAATCCTGGCCGTAGCCCGCAAGCTGGCCGAGGAAGGCACCATCGCTCTGGGCGGCAAGGGAGAGGCGTTTGTCTGAGGCAAAAGGCACGCGCACCCACGTCGCCGAGCGTTGGTCCCTGCCGGCCGTGGAGGGTCCGATCGTCGGCGTGCGCCGCGACTCGCGCGCACGGGATGCCGAAACCTCGCGCGTCAGTGAAGCCGCCCGCAAGGCGGAAATGGACCGTGGTTACGAGGCTGGCGTAAGCGCGGGACGCACCGAACTGAAAAGCCAGAGCGACGCTCTCGCCGCCCGCGTGGCGCGCCTGGAAGAGATCCTGAACCAGTTGTGTCGGCCGCTGGCGCAGCTTGAAGGTGAGGTTGAGGAGCAGCTGGTGCTGCTCGCGCTGGCCGTCGGCAAGCAGCTCGCACGCCGCGAGCTCAAGGCCGATCCCGGACAGATCGCGGCGCTGATCCGCGAGGCAGTGGGGCGACTGCCGGCGGCGGCGCGCGAGGTGCGGGTGCACCTGCATCCCGAGGACGCAGCCGCGATCACCGAGCGGCTTGCAAGCGCCGGCCAGGAACGCGCCTGGAGCGTGGTGGAGGACCCGACCCTCACCCGCGGTGGCTGCCTGGTGCGCTGCGAGAATTCACAGATCGATGCGCGGGTTGAAAGCCGCGTCAACGCCATGGTGAGCAGCATGCTGGGCGAGGAACGGGCGAGCGCCCGCGTGAACGCCGCGCCGGCTGACCGCGAGCCCGGCGACGCCGGCGAAGTGCCTGCGCCATGAG
>JBARBG010000049.1:0-19970 GCA_049792815.1 Steroidobacteraceae bacterium
GGCCAGTGCCGATGCCAATGCCCAGGCGGCGGCCGACGCCAATGCCAATGCGCACATGCAGGCGCAGGCCGCCCAGATCGAGCGCAAGGCATCGGACTACCGTCGGGCGATCGGGGCCTGCCTGGAAGGCCGCGGCTACAGCATCAAGTAACAGGAATTCAACGATGACTCGCACCCATACCATCCTCGGCACCGCCGTTCTGACCACGCTGGGCCTTGCGGCCGCGCTGGCCTTCACAGTGGCCGGCGCCGATCCGCGCTTTGATGGCCGTGGCCCGGAGCGCGGCCCGGGACCTGGTCCGCACCAGCACATGGACGCACGCTTCGCGCACAACCACGCGTATTTTGATCGCGGCTACGCGGTGCGCGACCTGCCGCGCGACCGGCTGGTCTTCAACCGCGGCCCCAACCGGTACTATTACGCGGGCGGCAACTGGTATGGCTGGCGCGGTGGCGCTTACGTGGTCATCGGGGCACCCATAGGCTTCTTCATCCCGGTGCTGCCGCCCTTCTATTCCACCGTGTGGTTTGGCGGCGTGCCCTACTACTACGCCAACGACACGTACTACATGTGGAGCGCGCCGGACAACGGTTATGAGGTGGTCGATCCCCCCAACGGCGCCGTGAATGCGGCACCGGATGCGGCGCCGCCCGCACCGCCGACGACCACGCAGCTGTTCATCTATCCGCGCAATGGCCAGAACTCGGAGCAACAGGCCAAGGACAAGTACGAGTGTCACAGCTGGTCAACCCATCAGACCGGCTTTGATCCGACGGCCGTTGGCGGCAATGTGCCTGCGGACCAGTTCAACGGCAAAAGTGCTGATTACTACCGCGCCATGGCCGCCTGCCTACAGGGCCGCGGCTACAGCGTCGAGTGAGCGCCGTCTCGCGTCAGCCGAACTGGCGTGAGACGTCGTTGACCAGCGCAACCCCCAGCAGCAGCACCAGCAAGGCTATGCCGACCTGCTGGCCGAAGATCTGCGTGCGCTCGCTCAAGGGCTTGCCCTTGATCCATTCGGCCGCCTGAAACACGATCTGGCCGCCATCCAGCAGCGGGATCGGCAGCAGGTTGAACAGTGCGAGCGCCAGGGAAATCAGCACCAGGAATGAAAGGAAGGTCGCAGGGCCCGCCTGCGCCGACTCACCCGCATACTGGGCGATGCTCAAGGGCCCGTTGAGGTTCTTCACCGACACCTCCCCCAGCACCATGCGCCACAGTAGCTTTCCCTGGGTGGCGGTGAGGTTCCAGGCTTCCTCACCGGCGCTCGCCAGGGCGGCGCCCGCCGAGAGGTCCTTGTGAACGAGCATGGCCGGAGGCACCTTGGTTGGAGGTCCGCCGATGCCGATGCGCCCGACGATATGGCCCGCGCCATCCGGCGTCGGCGCCACCGGCACCTGGACGGTGTGCGCGACACCCGCTCGTTTGAAGTCAACGGTGATGGTCTTGCCGGCTGCTGCACCGATCAAGCGGGCCATGTCCGAGAAGTCCGAGACCGCAGTGCCATCGATGGCGACCACACGGTCGCCCGGGCGCAGGCCCGCGCGCTCGGCATTGTTTCCATGCACCACCTCGGCCAGAAGCGGAGGCGTCGGTTCCTCTTGAAACCGAAATCCCAAGCCCGACAGCAGCATCGACGGTTCGGTGAGACGGCGACGTGCGGCCGGGTCTGGCACCGACAGCATCAATTCATGGGTCCGACCGTCGGCGGAGCGCACCGTGACTCGCGCCGTACCCTGGCTGAGAATCGAATCCAGCAGATCGAACATGACATCGCGGAAGTCCGGTACGGGCTTGTCGCCGATGCTCAAGATCTCATCACCGCGGGTCAGACCACCGCGGGCCGCCACCGAGGCCGGCTGGACCTCGCCGATGATGGGCTTCTCTTCGTCGAGTCCCGACGCCCAGAACATGCCCCAGAGGACCAGGATGGCAAACAGGAGGTTGAAGCCAGGACCCGCCAGCAATACCAGGATGCGCTGCCAGGGCGGCCGGTGGGTGAAGGAGCGTGCCAGCAGCTGCGGCGGAACCGGGCCGTCGCGCTCGTCCAGCATTTTCACGTAGCCGCCCATGGGAATGGGTGCGATCACCAGCTCGGTATCGTCGCTGAGCATCCGGCGCCACAGCGGTTTGCCGAAGCCCACCGAGAAGCGCAGTACCTTGAATCCCAGGCGCCGCGCGACCCAGAAGTGGCCGAACTCGTGGATCACGACCAGGAACCCCACGGCGATCACATACCACAGCGCGTACCAAACGATGGTCATCGATTCAAACTCCACCTGCTTTCATGACGCATTGTAACCTCCAATCCGCGGCAGCCTGCGCAATCACTGTGGCACGGCCAGGCCTTCAGACAGTGTGACGCAGCGTAGCCGCTGCCGTGCCAGTGCCGCCAGTAATCCCGGCAGTACCGCCAGGATCACCGGCATGCCGTCGGCGGTGCGGGCGGCACGACCATCGTGCAGCAACAGAATGTCACCGGCCGCGAGGTTGCGGGTCAGGCGCTGCAGCACCTGTTCGCTATCCGCATTCACGGTGTCATAGCCGCGGCGGGTCCAGCTCGCCAGCTGCAAATCGAGCTCCGCCAGGCAGGGTTGCAGGAAGGGATTGCGAAGCCCGGCCGGCGCGCGGAAATAACGCGGTACGACCTGGCAGGCCGCCTGGATGCTGGCCTGCGCCTGGACAATCTCGCGGCGGATCGCCGCCGGACCAAACAGCGAAAACACATAGCGGTGACGCTCGGTGTGGTTGCCGATTTCGTGCCCTTCGCGCGCGATTCGCCGGGCGATCTCAGGATGGCGCGCGACCCGTTCACCGATACAGAAAAACGTGGCCCGTACACCGTGCCGGGTCAGCAGGTCAAGGACGGCCGGGGTGACTTCAGGATCCGGCCCATCATCAATGGTCAACGCCACGCTGTCCGACGCCGCAGGCAGCCGCGTCCAGTTCGGGCCCAGCAGCCGGCTGCGCGGCAGCAGGCTGCCAAGCGCCAGCACCAGATGATTCGCCACCACCGCAGCAAGGCTCCAGAACCAAAGGTGCCGATCCACGAGCACCGCGGCCAGGGCGGCGACATGGATCAGCGCCGAGATGCTCAGCCACGCGGGGTTCCGGAATTTCACAGGTCGATGATGCCCGTCGTCAGCGGGGCCGCCTAGCCAGCAAGCCGCCTCACCCTCGCGACAATCTTTATGGCGTGGCAGCATCTAATGTCGTCTTACAACAACATACTGATATGTCTCTTTTATACATTGCGTTACATTGCATCACAATACGGATTCAATCTGCCGCCACAAGTCACGATCCGACATGACCTGAAATGTTCGCACACAGGTCTGCCCCGGCATCGCCATGCACTTTGGCAACGGTTATTAATAGTCTGTTTTATATATTTATGTCAGCGATATATTGGTTAGCGACTGGAGACCATTCTGCCCAGACCCGGCACCCCCATCGGCGCAGTCTCTCATCCGCCTGGTAGTTGGCTCGAGCGACTGATCTTGACGAACTAATTTCGAATATGTTGTTCATACACGACGTGTCTAAGACACCACAAGTGGTTGCGATCGCACCGACGTCGCATTAGATTACGCCCCGATCTCACGTCGCACTCCCACCACAAACCGCAGAGGGGTTCACATGGTTTCAGCAAGCTACGCTGTCGCAGCGATTCTTCGTGCCGCCCGCAAGCCGTCCGCCGGGATGCTCTATGCCCTGGCGTCCCTGACATGGTCTTCGCATGCGCTGGCCCAGCAGGCTCCTGCCGCGAGCGCCGACAACACCGACCAGCAGGTGCAGGAAGTCACGGTGACCGGTTCGCGCATCAAGCGCACCACCGACTTCACGACCCCCACCCCCACCACGGTCATCGACTCCACCCAGATGCAGAACATGGGCGTGGTGAATGTCGGTCAGGCCCTGAGCATGACGCCGGCGAACATCTCGAATTTCACGCCGGCGAACACCGGCAATTCGAATTTCTTCCTCGGCGCCTACATTCCGGATCTGCGCGGCCTGAACCCCTTCTTCGGCAGCCGCACCCTGACGCTGATCGACACCGAACGCGCCGTGCCGACCGACCAGGGCGACAGCTTTGACCTGAATTTCATTCCGCAGATCCTGGTCCAGCGCATCGACACGGTCACGGGCGGCGCCTCGGCGGCCTACGGATCGGGTGCCATCGGTGGCGTCATCAACGTCATTCTCGACAACAAGCTCGAGGGCGGGAAGATCGATGCCGACCTCGACCAGACCTCCCACAGTGATGGGCGCGACAAGCACGTCTCAGCCGCCTACGGTCACGGGCTGTTCGACAACCGGGTGCACTTCGTGGT
This sequence comes from Steroidobacteraceae bacterium, assembly GCA_049792815.1. Taxonomy (GTDB): domain Bacteria; phylum Pseudomonadota; class Gammaproteobacteria; order Steroidobacterales; family Steroidobacteraceae; genus DAIDKA01. Next base: position 4,336 of record JBARBG010000049.1, read on the forward strand.
CGCCGGTGAATTCGAGAAGCAGGACATCCTGGGTTGCCAGGCTGTGCGCACCTGGTGTGCGCAGGACAACGGCCTGTACGAGACGGCCGCCAGCAGCGGCAATGCGGCGCTGTATTCATACGGCTCAAACCTGCGCACCAATGAGGTGAGCGCGGCCGGCGTCTTCATGGCCCCGAACCCCTATGCGCCCTACGCCTATAACCCGAACACGCTGCAGCTCACGGCGGACGGCACCGGCCTGAATTCCTACCAGGGCGGTTCGGTCGACGCTTCCGCATATTCGAGCGCACAGGCCGCAGCCTATGCGACCACGAACAGCTCCGTCGTGGAAGGCGGTGATGGGCGCGCCAGCAGCGAATACACCAATCTGACGGCACCGGTCAGCCGTGGCGTACTCACCGGCATGCTCACTGCGGCGGTGACCGACAGCATCAACTTCAAGGCCGGCTACAACTGGGGCAAAGTGGAATCCATCGTCTATTCAGGCGGCACGACCAATCAGCCCTTCGTCGATGGCAGCTTCCCGCAGGGTCTGGATGAACTCATTGGACTTAGCGGCCAGAACATCATCGGCAGTTCGGTGGTGAACCCCTTCGGTGGCGCGAACATCCCCACCATGGCCAATGCCTACATCCAGCAGGCTGCCAACAATGGCAATGCGACGCTGCTGAACGCCGTGAACAACGGCTATGACATCTTCAACAAGGACTGGACCCAACAGACCGATCCGCTGTCTGACCAGACCGCCACGGTGCGGCGCGTGACCGCCGGCTTTGACGGCAAGTTCGGTGAATCCAGCTGGACCTGGGATGGGTATGGCGAGTACGGCCTGACCGAACGCGAGCAGCTGGTACAGAACACCCAGCACGCGATCTCCTATGAAATGGCGCTCGACTCAGTCCTCGGAGCCAACGGCCAGCCTGAGTGCCGCGTGACCGCCGCGGGCGGCGGCCTCGCGGGCCTGGCCGCCATCAACAATCCGGCGAGCCCCTACTACAACCCGCTGGCAGCGGCGACCTATGGCAACGCCAACACGATGGCCACCAACGCCATCCTCTCCCAGGGTTGTCTACCCATTGATCCGTTCGGCACGCAGCCGCTCTCACAACAGACCCTCAACTATTCTTTCGGCAATCTGGATGAACGCCTGCGCTACACCCAGACAGTCGTGGCGTTGAACAGCAGCGGTGACATCTGGAAGGGCTTCGGCGCCGGAGCGTTCTCTGCCGCCGTCGGTTACGAGTGGCGCCAGGAAGTGGCCCACAATGACGAGAGCTACTGTGCGAGCACTGATACCTACTGCCTGGATCGCAGCACCGACTTCACCATCCAGTACGGCAATCCCTTCGGCGGCGTGGTCTCGGTAAACGAGGCCTATCTTGAGAGTAACCTGCCACTGCTGAAGGATCTGCCCTTCGCCCACCTGCTTGAAGTCGACCTGGCGGCGCGCGAGTCGCGCTACTCGAACAAGGAGCTGTATGGCCTGAACCTGGACCAGGATCCGACGGCCTCGACCACGAGCAGCCACAACCTGACGACCTGGAAAATCTCCTCCGTGTACGAGCCCCTGGAGGGCATTCGCTTCCGCGGCAGCGAATCGCGCGATTCGCGGGCGCCGAACTTCCGCGAGCTGTACTACGGTCAGCAGCTGGAGTCGATCTCCAACGGCGGCTTCGGCTCCTGCTCGCTGCCGAATTCACCGGTTACTGCGTTTGACCCCTGCACCTGGAACCTGCTGGGCAACACCGACCTGCGTCCTGAAACGTCCAATACCACCACCCTCGGCATGGTCTTCACCCCAGCGCCGGTGCCGGGCTTTCAGGCGTCGGTGGACTGGTTCCACATCAAGATCACCAATGCCATCGAGCAGGCAAATGTGAGTGAGGTGGAGCAGAACTGCGCCGGTGGCGAGGCAGCGGCGTGTTCGCAGATGGTGTTCGACGGCAACTACTATGATCCGGCGACCGGAGCCATCGTGGCCCCGGGAACTGCGGGAGCGGTCACGGGCGCGGCGGCCTGGCAGCAGGGTGACGGCCGGGTTCTCAATGCCACGACTGTCAACGCGACCTCCTACAACGGCGCGTTCTACGACGTGCGCGGCGTGGACTTCTCGCTGAGCCAGCAAACCATACTTCCGGATGGCAGTGCGCTGACGGCTCGCATCCTGACCACCTGGACCGGTGAGCAGGTGTTCCAGGCCTACGCTGGCGGACCCGTCATCAGCATCCTGGGGCAGACCGGAGCGGCCAACAACTTCCTCAACGACAACAACCCGGCCGCCCGCTGGACCGGCAATATGTCGATTACCTGGAGCAAGGGCGGCTTCAGCCTGACGCCGAACATGCGCTTCGTCGGCGGCGGTTCACTGTCCTATACCGGTATGACGCAGGCCCAGAATCCGACCTTGTACAACTGGATCCTGGAGGGCTTCCCGGATGCATCGAACCCGGCGGCCTCAGACTACCAGCAGCAGCTGTACGCCAAGCAATACGGCTGGACCGCCATGCCCTATAACCACGTGGGCAGCTACTTCGTGTTCGGACTGAACGGAGCGTATAACTTCGACGCCATTCCGGGCCTGAAGGGACTGCAGGTGTTCTCGCAGGTGGACAACCTGCTGAACCGCAATCCGCCGTTCGCCTCGGCGCCCGGTGGCTTCAATGCCTCCTACGCCGGCACCAATCCGATCTTCTTCGACACGCTCGGGTTGCGTTATCGCGTGGGCTTCCGCATGTCGTTCTGAACGCTTCGGCCGCGCTTCGCGAGGAGCGCGGCCTTTTGCGTTGCCGCAGCAACCGATATCCCCCGGGGTGCCAACCATTGCGCCAGCCGTGCCACTTATAACATTTAACGCATGGCACCCTTGCCGGTTGAGATAATACCGACAGTGGAAAAGATGACTGACCTGCTCGACTACGAGATCTTCGCCCGCGTGATCAAGGCAGGCAGCCTTTCTGCTGCCGCGCGAGAATTACACTCCTCTCCGGCCATGATTTCCAAGCGGGTCACCCGCCTGGAAGACCGCCTGGGCGTCAGGCTTCTCCAACGCACCACCCGCCGCGTCACCGCCACGGATGTCGGCCAGCGCTTCCATGAGCGCGTATTGGCCGTCCTGGCGGCGGTTGACGATGCCGAGAGCTTTGCTTCGGTGGACTCCGAGCGGCCCCGGGGCGTGTTGCGGGTGTCCCTGCCCACCGCCTTCGGCCGCCTACATGTCGTGCCGCGCCTGAAGGGTTTTCTCGAGTCCTACCCTGACCTGCGCCTGGCCGTGGACCTCAACGACGATTATGTCGACCTGGTGGCCGGCAACTTCGACGTGGCCGTACGCATCGGCACTTTGCCGGATTCCAGCCTGGTGGCCCGCCGTCTTGCACCAAATCGGCGCGTGCTGTGTGCTTCTCCAGAGTACATAGAACGCCATGGCGAGCCGCGCAACATCGCCGACCTGCATCATCACCGACTGGTCGCGGGCGGCCCACAGGTCACCTGGCGGCTGGAAGGGCCAGAGGGCCCGGTCACCTTCAAGCCCCAGACCCTGCTGCAGACCAATTCCAGTGAGGTTGTCCGCGAGGCGGTGGTCTCCGGCATGGGTATCGGCTTCCGTTCAACCTGGGACGTAGGCGCCGAACTGCGCCGCGGCGTCTTGCGTCGCGTCATGCCCAGCTATGGCGGTACCGCCGATGTCGCCATCTATGCGGTGTACTCCGGGCGGCGCCTGGTACCGCTGAAGGTGCGGGCGGTGGTCGACTATCTGGTCAGCATCTTCGGACCCGAAACTCCCTACTGGGATCGCGAGGTCCCCGCCGTGGTGGCCTCCGGCGCGCGGGCCAGCTAAGACCTGCTCCCGTCGCGGGTCCTCTGCTAGACTGCCGAGCAGTTGATTTACCACTGCTGCTATCTCTGAAGGGGGAAAGACGAGATGAAAGGGTTCACAGTAATTGGCGTTGCCGCCATTGGCTCACTGATCGTGGCCTCAACCGCCATGGCGCAAGGCGGACCAGCCCCACCAACGCCCGAGCAGAAAATGCAGGCCGCGGTGCTCACGCGCCAGGGCCTCTTCAAGATCCAGGGCTTCGTTTTCGGCCCCGTCGGCGGGATGCTGCGCGGTGCGCCGTTTAACGCGGCGGTGGTCGAGAAAACTGCCGCACGCCTGGAAGTCACGGGCGGGCTGATTCCTGAACTGTTCGCCACGGACACGCACGCTTACAGCGGCACCCCCACCAAGGCCCGCGAAGGCATCTGGACCAACAAGTCAGATTTCGATGCCAAGGCCGGTGACCTGGTCAAGGCGGCCACTGATCTGGAAGCGGCGGCGAAGACCGGTGATGAGGCGGCCACCAAGAAGGCGGCCGGCGCAGTCGGCAAGGCCTGCGGCGCCTGCCACGACCAGTTCCGCGACAAGTAGTCGCAGCTGACGAACTGCAGCAAGACCTGGCGTCGCATTCCATTCGGGGTGCGAGGCCAGGCACTCAATAGTCGAGCGATTGCGGCGGTGGTGGCGCGGCATGCACCAGCCAGTACACGCATCCGCACGCGATCGCGATCACGATCAACGCCTTCAACAGCTGGCTGCTGGCAATGGCCTCGTGCAGCGGCACATGCGCTGCGGGCTTGCCGCCATGGAACATGGCCGGCACCAGCGACTCCTTCTTGACGAAGGTGTAGTACACGATGGCGCACAGGTGCAGCACGATCGCACCGAGAATGATATTGAAGTTCTTGTGATGGATCGCCGTGAGCTTCTCGGCCCAATCATGGCTGACTGACGGAAAGTACGGTCCCGTGTAGGCGATGTCGTCGGTGCTGAACAGCCCCGTCGTGACCTGCAGCACCAGCAGCAACAGCATCAGCACCACCATCCCGGCGCCCCAGGGATTGTGGCCCACGCTCCTGATTCCGCCCTTCAGGTATTGAACCATGGAGGTCGGTCCCTTGATGAAGTTGCTGAACCGCGCATGCCGCGGACCGATCAGGCCCCAGATGACGCGGAAGGTCAGCATGCCCACCATGAACTCGCCGAAACGTATGTGCCACGGCATCAGGCCCAGTTTGGCGGTGGTAAACGAGCCGATGATGCTCAACACCAGCAGCCAATGGAATACTCGTATGGGCAGATCCCATACCAGACGAAGACTATTCAGCATTTTATTGTCCGGTGTTCGCCGCAGTCGGCGGCGGCGCAGCCTGGGCCCCACCCTGTGCATTGTTGGCCAGCAGCTGCTTGAGGAGATCCGCGGTACTCTGGTGGGCGACGGCGCCCGCGCCGCCGCGCCCGAGCCCGCCGCCCTTGCCCAGAGCCATGTCGAGCGGCGTGATGCCGCGCTTGTCCTTCACATCCAAGTTCGCCTTCTCTCCCGCGAGCGTCCGGATGACATCATCGAACCCCAGCAGTGCCGCACCGTGCAGGGCCGTCAGGCCCCGAACATCCACGGCATTCACATTGGCGCCACCCTTGACCAGCAGTTTGATGGCCGTGGAGGCCTCAGCCTGCGTCTTGTACTTGCCGCGGGTGTCCACGCCCGTGGTGCCGACGCCAGCGGCCGCCATCAGCGGCGTGACATCAGAATTGTTGCCCAGATCCGGCAGCGCATGGTGGGCCAGCAGCAGCTTGATGGCCGGTGCATCGCCGGCTCTGGCGGCGCGCAGCAAGGGCGTCGTGCCGATGGTCAGCAGTGAGTCGCCGCCGCGATCCGCCCCGAGCGAACGGTAGGGGGGAAACAGCTTCAGCTGTGCATTCGGATTGGCGCCGGCCGCCAGCAGCAGATCGATGAGCTTGAGGCTGGTGGTGTCATCCAGGGAGATGTGATCGGGGCGCCCGCCATACGGCAAGGAATTGAGGTCGACCGCGGCATACAGCGGCGTACGCCCCCACCAGTCCCAGCGATTGACATCCGCGCCCTGCCTGATCAGATAGGCCGCGATATCGAAGTTGAAATTCTCGGTGGCGATGAGCATGGGCGTGATGCCGTCCGGATCCCCCAGGTTCAGGTCCGCATGGCCCTCGGCCAGATACCTCACGCAGGCCAGGCACCCCTGGCGCGATGCGTACAGCAGCGGGGTCATGCCCCCCGGGGGGCGCGCTTGCACCCGCGGTTCGCCGGTGACCTGACGCCGGTTGGTATTGATCAGCGATCGGGCATTGACGTCCGCATGGGCGCCGACCAGCAGCTTCACCATCTCCGGCTGGCTTTCCGCGGCCGCCCAGATCAGCGCCGTCTGGCCGCGGAAGTCCTCCCGGGCATTGACGTTGGCGCCGTGCTTGAGCAGCAGTTTCGCGGCCTCCACATTGCCCGCGCGGGCCACCAGCATCAGCGCCGTTTCACCATCCGGGTTGGGCGACTCGGCGTTGGCGCCGGCTTTGAGCAAGGCTTCGATGATGCGCACGTCGCCGAACTGCGCGGCCTGCAACATGGCATTGGCGCCATAGGCATTGCTGACATCGACCTTGGCGTGGGCCTTGAGCAGCGCCTGCACCAGGGGATAGTCGCCACGGTACACGGCCCACATCAAGGGGGTGGTGCCGTCCTGCGCAGTCGCATTTACATCGGCGCCGTGTTCGATCAGTGCCAGCGCCTGCGTGGAATCCTGCTCCTGCGCCGCGTCCACCAGCGCCGGCGCGGCGCTGGCGGTGCCCACCACCAGGCTCAGCAAGGTCGCCGCGAGCATTGCTCGTGTCATGTCAGATCTCCGCGAACTGTCCGGTGCTGTCGCCGATCTTCTCGGTGGGAATGCCCGAGCGGTTCAGCAAGGTGAGCCACAGATTGGCGAGCGGGGTGTGCTCGGCGTACTGCAGATGCTGACCCATCTTGAGTTTCCCGCAGGCGCCTCCCAGCACCGAGGTCGGCAGCGGGTACTGGTTGTGGGCATTGCTGTTGCTCATGTTGCTGCCATAGACGACGAGCGAATGATCCAGCAGTGACCCCTCCCCGTCCGGCGTATCCGCCAGGCGCTTCAGGAACTTCGCCACCTGCTGGGAGTGGAAGGTCTGGATCTTCACCAGCTTCTCGATCTTGGTGGCATCGCCCTGGTGATGCGAGACCGGATGAAAGGCATCCGGAACGCCCACGAAGTTATAGGTCATGTTGCTCACCTCGGCCGCCATCATCATGGTGGCGATGCGGGTGAGATTGGCCTGATAGGCGAGCGCAATCATGTCAAACAGCAGCATCTGTTCCTGCGGGAACTGCTCGGGTACGCCGATGGGCACCGGCGGCAGTTTCAGCTGCGAGAGGTCCTGCTTCTCCATCTTCTGCACGCGCCGCTCGACCTCGCGCACGCTGTCCAGGTAGTCACCCAGCACCGCCCGGTCGCGCGCACCCAGCTGCCCGCGCATGGTCGCGGCATCACTTTGAACCATGTCGAGCAGGCTGTCGTACTGATCCCCGAGCGCCTTGCGCTCCTCTGCCGTATCGCCGCGCCCGAACAGCCGCTGGAACAGCGTGCGGGGGTTGTTCTCCATGGGCAGCGGCGTGGAGGGCGTGCTGAAGGCAATCGTGCCCGAATAACTGCAGCCGTAGGCGCGATCGCACGAACCGCCACCACCGCTGGTCTCGGTACGCACTTCCAGCGACGGCAGCGGGGTGTCCTGGCCGATCTTCTTGGCCGCCAACTGGTCGATGGTCACGCCGCCGTAGGGATCCTGGGTCTCGCGAGGATGCACGCACGACAGCCAGGTCCCCGGCACGATGGCATGCACCGCGGCGCTCTCCGCCGGACGGTTGCCGAGGTTGCTGAACACCAGCATCTGCTTCTGGTAATCGGCAAGCGGGGTCAGGATGCGCGACAGCTTGAAATCCCTGCCCGTCCCGGCCGGCGTCCACTGATCCATGATGGCGCCATGGGGGAAGTAGATGAAGGCAAGATGCAGCTTCGGCGCTGCCGCCGTCTGCGCGAGCGCGGTGCTCGCCGGAATCATGGCATCCAGCAGCGGCAAGGCAATGGTTGCGCCGACCCCGCGCAGTACGGCGCGGCGGGACAGATGCTTCTTGGTGATGAAATGCATATCTAGGGTCCCGCTGTGCTCGCCGTCGTTTCGGCGTGGCTGGTGCCGCTGTCTTGCGGCTGCTGCATCTGGAATTCGGGGCTGGCGACGATCCCCATGACGAGCGCCGCGAAACGATCGCCGTTGCGATCCGCGTTGCGCACAATCCGGCGCACCATCGGCATGTCGAAATACTCGACGGTCCGTCCCAGTGCGTAGGTCATGAGATTGACCGTGAGCGTCTGGACGAACTGATCGGGACGCGACGCCAGTGCCTTGCGCAGGTCATCGGGTCCGTTCACTGCCGTCCCGTCGGCCATCTTGCCGGCGGTATCGAGCAGCGTTCCGGTCTCCGCATCCTTGTTCTGCCACTTGCCCATGGCATCGAAGTTCTCCAGCGACATGCCGATCGGATCCATGATGCCGTGGCAGGCATTGCAGGAGGGCTGGGAGCGATGCATTTCCATGCGCTGGCGGATGGTGAGCGGCTGGGCGCCGGGCACGTTCTCCTTCAGTGCCGGAATGGCCGGCGGCGGCGCATGCGGCGGCGTGCCGGTGATCACCTCGAGCACCCACGCGCCACGCAGTACCGGCGCCGTGCGGTTGGCATAGGAGGTACCCATGAGAATGGCGCCTTTGCCCAGCAATCCGAAGCGATGTGAATCGCTGAGCTCAACCCGGCGGAACTGGCTGCCGCGGACGCTGCGGATGCCGTAGTGCAGCGCCAGGCGCTCGTTCAGATAGCTCCAGTTGGCGCTGAGCAGGTCAGTGACGGGGCGGTCCTTGAGCAGCACGCTGCTCACGAACAGCTGCATCTCGGTGCGGAAGGCGCCGCGCAGGTCCTCATCAAAGTACGGGAATACGTTCGGGTCGGCCTGGATTTTGTCCATGCTGTCGACCTGCAGCCAATCGAACGCGAAGTTGGTGATCAGCGCCTGGGCGCGCGGATCAGCCAGCATGCGCTTGACTTGGCCATCGAGCACCGCCGGATCGTGCAAGCGGTTGCTGGCCGCGACACTGAGCAGTTCCGGGTCCGGTCCCTGGCTCCACAGGAAGAACGACAGGCGCGAGGCCAGCTCCAGATCGCTGATGTGATAGGCGGCCGGCGCCGTGCTCACCTTGACGGTGGTGTCGACCTGCGGCTGCGCCTCCACGCGATACAGGAACTTGGGACTTGCGAGTATCGAAACGATGGCGTTCTGGATGCCCGCATCGAAGTCCTTTCCCGCCCGGCCGACCGCGAAGAAGCGCAGCGGGGCCGCGAGGTCCGCGTCCGTCACCGGCCTTCGATAGGCATTGCGAGCCAACGCTGCCAGAATCTGCCGCGCGCACGGCTGCTCCCGGCTGGCGTCGGTGGGATGGCAGGAGAAGATCCGCGCCCGGCTGGGCGTTTCGCTCAAGCCCGTGACCGCTACCGGACCGTTGATCTGGATGCCGCCGATGCGCGGCAGGCCACCGATGCCGCCCAGGGGATTGAACGAAGCCAGCCAGTCGTCGGATTCGGACTGCGCGCGCTGCACGAAGGCCAGGACCAGGCGATGCGGGCCGGCGGTCATGGGCAACTGGATGTCGCGGAAGCGCGCCGCAAATTCCTTGGTCGCCTCCTGCTGCTTCTGGTCCGCATCCTTCAAATCCTTGGGTCCGCCGATGGTGCGTTCCAGGATCTGCTTGCCGTCGATCTGGAAGATGACCTTGTGTTCCTGCCCCAGATCGCCGATGTAGCCGAGTCCACTCCCGACGTTGAGATTGAAGGTGTAGGTGCCGTCGGCCGGAAATTCATGTACCACGGCCATGCCGCCGCGGGTTCCCAGCGGCAGGCCCTCGACGTGGAAACTCTGGTCATGAGGCGGCGCGCGATAGGTCACGATGGCCTGGGACGCATGCGCGCTACCCACGGCCAGTGCGGCCACGGTGCGGGCCGCGGATATGTACTGATCCAGAAACGTCGGTGAGACTTTCAGCACGCTGGCAACGTTGTCGAAGCCATTGCTCTTGGTGTCCTGGGGCAGCAGTACCGCCGGATCCACCTCCACGTCCAGCAGGTCCTTGACCGCGCGCGCGTATTCCACACGATTGAGGCGATGCAGGGACACGTAGCCGGCATCCGGATGGGAAGCCGCGGCCTTGTCGAGGCTGTCTTCCAGAAAGGACACGAAGGAGTCGATCGCGGCCTGATCGGGCTGCTTCTCCCCCGGTGGCGGCATCATGCGGCCGCGCAGCTTGCTGACGGCGGCTTCCCACACCTTGGCGTCCTGGGGAATGCCCTGCGGCTGCAGGGTGTCGAAGGCGATGCCGCCGGTCCAGTCGGTGGTGTTGTGACATTTCTCGCAGTACGTGCCCAGCAGCGCCCAGTGGCCATCGGCGGCACTTTTCGCGCCTTCCGCGCTCGCCGTGGCGGCCGCCAGCACCCAAGCGCAGGCCAGCAATGCGTTGCGTCTCACTAGACAACCCCCCGTAGTTCGCGGACGTGTGCGTACAGGCCGCGGTAGGCGTTGGTGATGAACTGGTCCGGATTGCCCCATTGGCCGTCGAACTTCTTCGTGGCGCCCGCGGCAATCATGTCCTCGGCACCCATGCCTTTGCGCATGAGCTGCCACAGGTCCTCGTGCAGCGTGGCCAGCATGTCGTGCTCGGCCGCAAGGTCGGCCTTGCTCTGCAGCGGTCCGGTGCCGGGCACGATCCGTGTCTGGTCATCGATGAGGGTGAGCAGCTGCTTGGTGGCATTGGCCATACCGAGCGTCCAGCCGCCCGTGGAGTAGTCCAGGATCGGATAGCTGCCCACCGCCACCACGTCGCCTGCGACCAGCACGTTGGCATCGCGGAAATAGACGTAGATATCCCCATCGGTATGGGCCTGCGGCAGGTAGCCATATTCGATGTTGGCCGTGCCGAAGGCCAGCTTCGGCGCGCCCTTGTAGAAGGTTTCCGTGGGCAGGGCCTTGGGGCGGGCCGGATAGGTCCGCCGCTCCCACTCCTCGATGACGGGCTCGGTGAGCCACAGCCGGGTATTCTCCTGGGCAATGATCCTGACCCCGGCCTTGCGCAGCGCCTCATTCGATCCGGTGTGCGGCCAGTGCCAGTGGGTATTGAATGCGGTGACCACGGGCCGGCCGCCGGTGGCCTGGCTGATGGCTTTCAGCAGCGCTGGGCAGTGGCTGGCCTCGCCGCCGTCGACCAGCACCACGCCCTCAGGGCGGGACAGGGCCACCACGTTCGCGCCCGCGCCCGCGATGAGCAGCAGGTCATCGGCCAGGTGCGTCACGGTCAGCGCGTCGGCAGTCCCGGCGGTCGCCGGGCGCAGGCCGGACAGGCCCGCCGCGGCCAGGGACCAGCCTGCCGCGCCGCCGGCCAATGTCTGCAGGAATTGCCTACGATTCCTCATGTTTCAAGGGGTAACACATGCCCTAAACAGGGTCAACGCAGCCGTCACGGACGGGTTCTGACCGCCTATCAGATGCCAGGGGTGCGTCACGGAATCCGCGGTAGCGCTCTAGCTACCCGCGCCGCGGGATGTGCGATGGAATCAGGAAGTAGCTGGTCGTCGTCACCAGCGCGCACACGGCCACGAACCAGAAAAAGCGGTCGATGGTCGGCACCGGGTGCATCGTGAAATACACCTGCGGGACGGTGCCGGAGAGCAGGCCGCCGAAGCGCGAAAAGGCCTGCGCAGCACCGATCGCCGCGCCGCGGATTTCGGTCGGATAGGAATGTGCGCTCACCGCGTACAGGTAGGACTGCATGCCGTTGACCACGGCGCCACCGATGAAGCAGGACCCAAGCAGTGCCAGCTCCGACTTACCCCCTTGCACGAGCAGCACGCCGATCGCGGCCGTAGCCGCTGCGCCGATGAAGGCCGCAATGGTGCCGACGCCACGCGAGCCCCACAGCCCCATCAGGTACGCGCCACCGATGGACCCGACCACGCCGCCACCGCTGAACAACCTTAAGGATTGCGACGCCACCGCTGCACTCTGGTTGGCCGAATCGAACAGCACGGGCAAACTGTTGCTGAAGACGTAGAGCACCAGCGTGTTGAAGGTGAATGCGATCCAGATGAACACCGTGGAGCGCCAGTAACGGCTGTTCCAGATGGTGGCGAGCCAGTTGCTGGAAGTCTTCGCATTTTCGAGCACCACGAAGGTCTCGGTGCCATCGAAACGCTGCACGCCGAGCAGGCGGTTGAGCGCCCGCGCCAACTGCGGACGCAGCGCCGGACGCAGCGCGAGATACTTCGGGGACTCCGGCAGCAGCAACCAGAACAGCGCCACCAGCACCAGCGGCACCACGGCACCGACCAGGAACATTGAACGCCAGCCATAAGCCGGGATCAGCCAGTCCGCAAGCACACCGGTCAGCGAACCACCCAGCGGCACCGACACGACGACGCAGGCCACGACCAGGCTGCGCACGCGCTTCGGCGTCCACTCGGAGATCAGCGTGGTGGCGAGCGGCGTGATGCCGCCCAGGCCCAGGCCCGTGATGAAGCGGTAGCTTGCCAGCAGCGGGATATTGCCGGCGGAGTAGCACAGCAGCGAGCCCACGAAGAGCAGCGCAAGACAGGTGAAATAGGCCTTCTTGCGGCCGATATGGTCGCTGACCCAGCCCAGCAGCACCGATCCCAGCGCCATGCCGCCCATCTGCGTGTAGGTGATCCAGGAGAGCTGGTCGCGGCCGATGCCCCAGTCCTTCACGATGTGCGGGCCGATGTAACCGGTGGTGAAGAGGCCGAAACCGTCGGTGAGCATGATGATGACCATCATCACGGTGATGCCGAATGGCACCCAGAAATAGTTGGCGGAGTCGATGACCTCGCCGACATTCACAGTCTTGTTGTTATCCATACTCAAGGCCTTCCCCCTCAAAACCGGCCCGCGACTCTGCCGCGCCTACGCGCCCCCGTGATACCCGCCCTGGAAGGTCGAGTAGACTTTGTCCTGTGTGGTGATGAACTCCAGCAGCGCCGGCCGTCCTTCCTGCGTGGCGGCAATGCCGCGGTGCAGGGCGGCCCCGATTTCACCGGGCTCGGTCACGCGCTCGCCATAGCCGCCCAGGGCCCTGGCAAATTCGCTGTAGTTGCCGGAAATATCGGTGGAGCGGAACTTCTCCTTGGAAACCGCCATCACCTTGAATTCCATTGCCATGGAGAAGTTGTTGAACAGGATCGACAGGATCGGGATGTCGCTGCGCACGCAGGTCTCAAAATCCATGCCGGTCATGCCGATGGCGGCATCACCCCAGAAATTCACGCACAGCCTGTCGGGGTGGGCGACTTTCGCGCCCATGGCCAGCGCGAGCCCATAGCCTAAGTGCGTGGATTTGCCCCAGCCGATATACGACAGCGGCGTGACCGACTTCCAGAACGGCGACAGTTCGTCGCGCGGACTGCCGGCATCGTGCGTGACGATGGTATTGGCCACATCCGTCAGGTGCAGGAAGTCCCAGATCACGCGGTAGGGCTGCAGCGGTTTTTCCTGGCTGGTCAGCCGCGGCAGCCATTCCTTCCACCACGGTTCGTTCAGCTGCCGGATGCGCTCCTGCACCTGCGCGGTGAGTCCACGCGGCTTTTTCAGCCGCTCCTGCAGCGCCTCGTGCAGCATCCCCAGGGTGAGCTTTGAATCACCCACCAGCGGGTGATCCGTGGCAATGTTCTTGTCGATGTCCATCGGCTCATTGGTGTTGTGGATGAACGTCTTGTTGCGGGTCGGGAACTTGATGCCGAAGTTGGTGGCGGAGAAGCTCGCGCCGGCGCCGAACACCAGGTCGGACTCTTCCACATAGGCGGCAACGGCGCGCGGCATGGCCACGCCCCCGGACCCCAGCGACAGGGCGTGGGTTTCAGGGAAGGCGCTCTTGCCTTCCAGGCTGGTCGTCACCGGCGCCTCCAGCAGCTCGGCCACGGACTTCAGCTCATCCCAGGCCTTCGCGTAGTGCACGCCCTGCCCGGCGTAGATCAGTGGATTCTTGGCCTTGATGAGGGCCGCCGCGGCCGCGTCAATGGCGCGCGGATCCGGCGCGCTGAGCGCGCGGCGCCGCGGCGTGTAATCAATCTCACCGGGCACTTCGACATTCCACAGGTCGGTCGGAATCTCGATCAGTACCGGACCGGGGCGGCCATTGCGCGCAAAGCTGAACGCCCGGCGCAGCGCAGGAATGAGCTGCTCAGGCGTATTGACCGTTTCGGCGTGCTTGGTGACGTGCTGAAAGTTGAGCACGGCATTGAAATTCGGCTTGGAGAAGGCAATGTTGCGCGGATAGCCGCCCGGGATCACCACCAGCGGCACGGCTTCAGACCAGGCCTGCGCCACGGCGCCAAAGGCGTTTTCAATTCCCGGGCCGACCTGGCAGCAGAATACGCCCACCTTGTCGCCGGAGGTCATGCGGCTCATGGCATCGGCCATGTGCACCCCGACCCGCTCCTGGCGCACGACGATGGGGCGGATGTTGGCCGCGGCAGCAGATTCCGTCAGGGGATTGAGTGGATAGGTAAACAGCACCTCCACGCCTTCGCGCTTCAGGATTTCTGCGGTCACTTGGGCAACATTCATCGTTCGATCCTGCGGAAAAAAAGAGGCAGCATAAACTATTGCTATAATCGGCGATCCTGGGCCCTGATGAAGATTATGTCCACCGCCGACCAGAACCATTCCCCCACTGCTGCCGGCATCGTAGTGCGCGGCCCGCTCGAGCCGCGATTTGCCGAAATCCTCACCCCGCAGGCCCTGGCCTTCGTGGCCGCGCTGCACCTCCAGTTCGATACCCGGCGGATCGCCCTGCTGCAGGCCAGGACCGTGCGCCAGGCACGCCTGTCAAAGGGAGAACTGCCGGATTTTCTGCCCGAAACCCGTTCCGTTCGCGAGGCCGACTGGCGCGTCGCACCCATTCCGGCCGATCTGCTCAACCGCCGCGTGGAGATCACCGGCCCCGTCGACCGCAAGATGATCATCAACGCCCTGAACTCCGGCGCCAATGTGTTCATGGCGGACTTCGAGGACGCGAACTCCCCGACCTGGCGCAATAATCTCGAAGGTCAGGTGAACCTTGCCGATCGCTGGCATCGCAGCATCGACTTCAAGGATTCGGCGACCGGCAAGCAATATGCCCTGATTTCCAATCCATCGGTGCTGCTGGTGCGCCCGCGTGGCTGGCACCTGATGGAGCCGGGACTGACGGTGGACGGCGCGGTCGTGGCCGGCGCCCTGTTTGATTTCGGCCTGTACTTCTTCCACAACGCGAGGGCGCAGCTCGCCAAGGGTACGGGGCCGTACTTTTATCTGCCGAAACTCGAGAGCCATCTGGAGGCGCGGCTGTGGAATGACGTCTTCGTCTTCGCACAACAGCAGCTGGGCATCGCCAAGGGCACCATCAAGGCCACGGTGCTCATCGAGACCCTCCCGGCCGCGTTCGAGATGGACGAGATACTGTACGAACTGCGCGAACACATGGCGGGACTTAACTGCGGGCGCTGGGACTACATGTTCTCCTTCATCAAGAAGCTGCGCGCCAACAAGGCCTATGTGCTGCCGGACCGCTCGCAGGTGGTCATGGGCAAGGCCTTCCTGCGCGCCTACTCGCTGCTGCTCATCAAGACCTGCCACCGCCGCGGCGCCTTCGCCATGGGCGGCATGGCGGCCCAGATCCCCAATCGTCGCGACCC
>JBARBG010000050.1:0-37298 GCA_049792815.1 Steroidobacteraceae bacterium
CCCAGGCCGAGGCCGTGCGCCTGGGGTTCCTGGCCATGCAGTTCAACCTGGTCGTCGTCACCAATGTTGACGCCGTACACCTGTGGAAGAAGCTTGGCTTCCAGATTGTCGGCACACTGCCCAATGCCTTCCGGCATGGGCAGCTCGGATTTGTCGACGCCCATGTGATGTACAAGAAACTGCATGCAGTCACAAACGCTCGGCGATGATCTGTGTCGCGTACTCAAGTTCCACCGCATTCAGTTCAGCGCCACTGCCCCGAGCCTGCTGCCGCGCATCCAGCAGCTCCAGGATCTGCTGCTGCACGGCGCCGCGCCGCAGCGCCTGGGAATAGGGGATCTCCGGGTGGAACATCACCATGGCGTAGCGCGGAATGAAGCGCTCGGGATGCAGGCGCTCAAGCTGCAGGGCCCAGGCCTTGTGGCGCAGGTAACGCTCATCGAGCACTGCCGAGCGCATTTCTGAATAATTCTCCAGCGCCATGCGGGCAATGGCCTCGGCATCCGGGCGGCGCGCATTATCGAAGCGCGCAAACAGCGCCGGCCAGTCGTCGCCGGTCGCGCCACTTTGCAGCATGGCATCCAGCACGGAGCAGTCCTCGAACGCGGCGTTCATCCCCTGCCCGTGGAAGGGCACGATGGCGTGTGCGGCATCGCCCATGAGCAGCACCGGACCGCAGGCCCAGGGGTCGGCGTGGATGGTGCCGAGGGACCCAATGGGGTGGTCGTGGAATTGTGTGACGAGATCCGCAATCAGCGGCGCGGCGCTGGCAAATTCGCGGGCGAAGAAATCCTGCACCGCCGCGTCGCTGCGCAGCGAGTCAAAGCCGGCAGGGCCGGCGTGCGGCAGAAACAAAGTGGCGGTGAAGCTGCAGTCCGGATTCGGCAGGGCGATCAGCATGAAGCCGTGGCGCGGCCACACGTGCAGCGCCGCGGGATCCAGGGCGTACGCGCCGTTGCGCGCCGGCATGTGCAGTTCCTTGTAGCCATGCTCCAGCGGCTGATCGCTGACCGCGATCAAACCCGCCTGCGCGAGGCTGCCGCGCAGCATCGATCCGGCACCGTCGGTGGCGAGGGTGATGCCGGTGTGCGTGCTGTGCGCGCCGCTGCGATTGTCAACGCTGTGCAAGCTGCCGCTCAGCGGCTCCACCGCGGTGCAGGTCGTGTCAAAATGCAGGCTCACCTGCGGTAGGCGCGCGGCGGCTTCGATCAGTACCCGATTGAGCGCGGCACGGCCGACGGAATAGATGACCTCGTCGTCGCGCTGGCCGTAGGGCTGCAGGCGCGGCGCCATATCGGAGCCGGGTTCGTGGATCATGCGCCCGCGCATCGGCAGCATCAGCGGACGGATCTGCTGCATGAGGCCGGCCTGCTCGAGCGCGTCAATGCCGCGGGCGGCCAGGGCGAGATTGATGGAGCGGCCGGCATCGGCCGGGTGCTCACGCGGATCGGGCCGGCGCTCGAAGATATTCACGGGGATGCCACGGCGCGCGAGCAGCACCGCCATCAGGGCGCCGGCCAATCCTCCGCCTGCGATGTTCACCGCCGCTTCGCGCATCTAGGGCACGGCCTTCAGGGCCGCCTCCAGCGCCGTCGCAAACCGGAATACGTCTTCGAAGCTGTTGTAGAGCGGCACGGGGGCGGCACGGATGACATCCGGCTCGCGCCAGTCGCACACCATGTCGGCGCCGCGCAGATGTTCGAACACGGCGCGGCCGTGGCGGGCGTCGCCGCCCATGCGCAGGGACAGCTGGCAGCCATGCGCGGCGGCGTTGGTGGGTGTCAGGATCTGAACCGGCAGGGCATCGAGCAGGAAGGCCAGGTAGCCGGTCAAGGCCACCGATTTGGCGCGCAGGTGGGTGAGGCCGGCCTGCGCGAACAGATCGAGGGAGGCGAGCAGCGGTGCGGCCGACAGGATCGATGGGTTGCTGATCTGCCAGCCCGCGGCGCCGGGTGCTGGAGTGAAGTCCGGTCCCATCGCAAAGCGCGTCACCGGGTCGTGGCCCCACCAGCCGGCCAGACGCGGCAGGTCGTTCGAGCGGGCGTGACGCTCATGCACGAAGCAGCCGCCGATCGCGCCTGGCCCGGCGTTCAGGTACTTGTAGCTGCACCACACGGCAAAGTCGGCGCCACTGTCGTGCAGGCTCAAGGGCACATTGCCGATGGAGTGTGCGAGGTCGAAGCCCATGGCGCAGCCGGCCTTGCGGGCGGCGGCCGCGATGCGCGTCAGGTCGAACACCTGCCCGCTCAGGTATTGAGTCCCCGGCCACAGCACCAGTGCGACCTGCGAGCCACGATGCTCCAGGAAGTATTCGATCTGCTCGGTGGTGACCGTGCCGCTGCCGTCCGCCGGCTGCAGCTCGAGCAGCTCGGTGCGCGCATCCAGGCCGTGCCAGCCGATCTGTGAGGCGAGTGCATACCGGTCCGAGGGAAAGGCGTTGGCTTCGATGAGGATCCTGGTGCGGCTGCCGGCGGGCCGATAGAAGCTGGCCAGCATCAGGTGCAGGTTTACGGTCAGGGAGTTCATGGCGACGACTTCGTCGCTGCGGGCACCGGCGAGGGCCGCGAGTCCGCCGCTCATGAACTCGTGATAGGGGATCCAGGCCCGGCGTGCCGACTCATGGCCGAGTACGCCCAGCGCTGCCCAGTCGTCCAGCTCTTCATTGACACGCTGTCGGGCGCTCAGGGGCTGCAGACCCAGTGAGTGGCCGCACAGGTACACCAGCGGGCGGCCCGCGGCGCTCACCGGATGCGCGAACTGGTCACGCAAGCGCGCCAGGGCATCGGCGCTGTCGCGGGCTCTGGCATAGGCCAGGGTACGTTCAAAGGTCATGGGCGGGCGCTGCCTGCGCTAACGGGTCTGCACCGTACCGCACTGCCGGCAGGTGTAAAGCCGCGGATTGC
Organism: Steroidobacteraceae bacterium; assembly: GCA_049792815.1. Classification (GTDB taxonomy): domain Bacteria; phylum Pseudomonadota; class Gammaproteobacteria; order Steroidobacterales; family Steroidobacteraceae; genus DAIDKA01. The sequence continues at coordinate 2,904 of JBARBG010000050.1, forward strand.
CGAAGAAGCGCTCGAACACCGGCGGAAACTGGGTCTCGATATCGGTGAGCTCGAAGAACTCCTCGTACAGTTTCGTACCGCAGTTTTCACAGTACCACTGCAGGCCGTCCTGCTCCCCCGGACGCCGGTCGCGTTCGAGCACCAGACCTATGGTATTGGCGGCGCGGCGCGGGGAGTGCGGGACCCCGGCGGGCAGCAGGAACAGGTCGCCCTCGCGGATCGGAATATCCACGACCCGGCCGTCCTGCACGGTCTTCAGCAGCAGCTCGCCCTCGGCCTGGTAGAAAAACTCCTCCCCCGGGTCCACATGAAAGTCCTTGCGCGAATTGGGGCCGCCCACGGCCATGACGATGAACTGGCTGTCGCGGAAAATCAGCCGATTGCCCACCGGGGGCTTGAGCAGGTGGCGGTTTTCCTCGATCCAGCGCTTGAAGTTCAAAGGACTGGGGACTGGCATGGGTACTCCTGGGTCCCATTGTAAGCCGGCGGCAGCATTGCGGCCCGGCTGGTACGCTTAGCGCATGAACACCAGAAGACCCAGGTCCGCGACCGCCGCGGCCAGCTGCCTCGTCGCCGCCCTGCTCAGCCTTGCCGGCTGCGCGTCCCTGTCAGCCCATCTGCCCTGGCGGCACCGGGCGCCACCCGCGCCGGAAGTTTCGACGGCCCTGACCGTGGCCACCGCGGATGGGACCGCGCTGACCTGGCCGCAGGTGTGGCAGCGCAACGACGTGGTGCTGGATCTGTCGGCCGTTGCCGCAACGGGTTCGGCGGTGGTGATGCCGCGTGCCGGCTTGGCCTGGCCGGTGCGCGTGGCGCTACGGGTCACACCGGGCAGCATCGGCGCCATCGATGTGAGGGGTGCGCAGCGCCTGGTCGTGCCGGTTCCGGTAAGCGGCAAGGGTCCCGTGGACCTGGAGCTGCCGCCGGGGATTTATGTGGCCGCCACCAAGCAGATCACCCTGAACTGGGGACCGGCGATCGTCCCCGCGGATTAGCGCTGATGAGCGAGCCTGCCAAGGATGCGGCGCTGGCCCGACGGCTGCTGGGCCTGCTGGACCTCACCACGCTGAATGACAGCGACGATGGCCAGGTCATCCGCGCGCTGGCGGCCTATGCGGCAACCCCCGTCGGCCATGTCGCGGCGCTGTGTACATGGTCGCGGTTGATCGGGGATGCCCTGAGCAGTCTTGCGGGAACGGGCGTGCCGGTGGCGGCCGTGGCCAACTTTCCAGCCGGTGAACCGGATGTACAGGCCGCCGCGGCCGAGTGCAAGCAGGCGCTCGCGGCCGGCGCCGCCGAGGTCGACGTGGTGTTCCCCTGGCGGACCTTTCTCGCCGGTGACCGCGACACAGCGCAACAACTGGTTCGCGCCTGCCGCGCGGCCTGCGGCCATGGTGCGCATCTGAAGGTCATCCTGGAATCCGGTCAGCTGGCGACGCCGGCGCGCATCCGGGAGGCCGCCGACATCGCCATTGGCGGCGGCGCGCACTTCCTGAAGACCTCCACCGGCAAGACCCAGCCCGGCGCGACGCTCATGGCGGCAGAGGTCATGCTCGACGCCATCGCGCAGGCGCGGACCGGCGGCGTGCGGGTGGGGTTCAAGGCCTCAGGTGGCATCCGCACCATGGCGGATGCGGCGTCATACCTGGCGCTTTACGAGCGCCGTTTCGGTTCGGGCAGCGCGGGGCCAGCCGTATTCAGAATCGGCGCCTCACAGCTGGTGCACGAGCTGCTGGCGGTCGCTGCGGGAACTGGGACCAATTTGGAATCCGCAGCCGCGGACAATTACTGAGGAGCGCGCGTGTATTACAGCCATAGTCTGCTCGGCCTGCTGATACTGATCGCAGATGTCTGGGCGATCGTAAATATCTTTCAAAGTTCCGCGGACACCGGCCGCAAGGTCCTGTGGACCGTACTCGTCATCATCCTGCCGTTCCTGGGCTTCATCTTATGGTTCTTTTTCGGGCCCAGAACCGGGCGCAGCTAGCTTTCGATGGGCGCCTGGTAGCCCGTGCAGGCCACGCTGATGGGCCGGATAGGTTGATCGAGATTCACCGCGGTGAGCGTGCCGCCCCAGACGCAGCCGGTGTCCAGGCCGATCACCCCATGAGTGTTCACGAAGCCCAGCGTCGACCAGTGCCCGAAGATGATGCGGGTGTCGCGACTCGCGCGATCGGGGATTTCAAACCAGGGTAGCAGGGCGCCGGCCGCATCCTCTGCGCCGCGTGGCGGTGGCCCCTTGGCCTTCAGCGCCACGCGGCCCTCGGCGGTGCACACCCGCAGGCGAGTGAGGGTATTCACGATAAAACGCAGCCGGTCGTGGTCCTGCAGCGCATCGTTCCACTGATCGGGCTTGTCCCCATACATGTGATCAAGGAAGTCCTCGGGATCGGCCCGCAGCGCGGTTTGAACCTCCAGCGCCAGCGACAAGGTCCGGGACACGCTCCACTGCGGCACGAGCCCAGCGTGGATCATGAGCTCACCGTGTACCAGGTCCTGGTGCGCCAGCGGCCGCTCCAGCAACCACTGCAGCAGCACCACCCGGTCGGGTGCCCGCAGCAGCTCGCGCAGCGTGTCGCCGGGCCTGTCCTTGAGCTTTGAGCCGAAGGCCAGGGCGAGCAGGTGCAGGTCGTGATTGCCCAGCACCACCACGGCATTGTCGCCCAGGGCGCGGATCAGGCGCAGGCATTGCAGCGACTCGGGCCCGCGATTCACCAAGTCGCCCACGAACCACAGCTGGTCACGGTCGGCGGAGAACTTCAGTTGCGCGAGAAGCGCGCGCAGCTCGCTGACACAGCCCTGCACATCACCGATGGCAAAGCGTGCCATGGCCGGGTGCGGTTACTGGAGTACGCCGGGCATGGCCAGGCGGAACGGGGCGATGGGCGCATCGAACGCCTGTCCGTCATCGGCCACCATCTGGTAGCTGCCCTGCATGACGCCCACCGGCGTTTCAATGATTGCGGCGCTTGAGTAGCGGAACCCCTGTCCGGGTTTGAGGTGCGGCTGCTCGCCGACCACCCCGTCGCCGCGCACTTCCTGCACCTTGCCATTTGCATCCGTGATCAACCAGTGGCGGCGCATCAGCCGTGCCGGATGATGACCATCGTTGCGGATGGTGATGGTGTAGGAGAACACGAAGCGTGGTTCGTCCGGGTCTGACTGTTCGGACAGGTAGCTGGTCTGTACGTCTACCGTAATCCCGTGTGCGCTTTCCTGCATCACTTTGTCTTGGCTCGCTCTCAGGGCGCCTGGTCACCGCTGACGCGCACGGCGAGAACATCGCACGGCGCCGCGTGCAGCACGGTGTCTTCGGTGAGGTTCACAAAAATCGACAGGCCATGGCGCTCGCGGGCGCCCAGCACGATCAGATCACAGTGCATGGCCCGTGCCACGCGCACGATTTCAGCCTTGACGCTGCCGACCTCCACGAGCTGATGGCCGGCATCGACGCCGATGTCGGCGCACAGGGCCACCAGGCGCTTGCGCGCCGTGGCGGCGAACTCATCGAGCAGCTGCACCGGCGGCATCATCGACTCGCCGACCGGCTCGACCGGCATGAATTCAACGACGTGCAGCACGGTGAGCTCGGCGCCCATGAGCGCGGCGAAATCGCGTGCCCGGCGGCCGATGCTGATGCTGTCGGCATTGAGGTCAACCGCGAGCAGAATCTTGCTGTAGATGGTCATGGCGGCATCCCGGTACGGCAACCGGCCTCAAGGGTAACCGATCCCGTGGCCAAGGCGCATGGCAAGGCGATTGAAGAGCTCCGGCGCGAGGGTTTCGGCCCGCGCCTGCGGGTCCACGCCGCACGCTTCGATGTCCTGCGCCGCGAGCAGATTCCGCAATGCATTGCGCAGCGTCTTGCGGCGTTGTGAAAACGCTGCGGTCACAACCTGTGCAAACTGCGGCGCCACCGCAAAGGCAGGCTGGGTCCGCACCGTAAGCCGTGCCACGGCCGACCAGACACGCGGTGGCGGCTTGAAGGCGCCCGGCCCGATGTCAAACAGCTGCTCAACGCTCACCCAGGGGGCCAGCATCACGGTCAGCCGCCCATACTCGCCGCTGCCCGGAGCCGCAGCCATGCGCGCCACCACTTCACGCTGCAGCATGACATGCAGGTCGACAATGGCGGGCGCCACCTCGATCAGCCGGAACAGCAGCGGGGTGGAGATGTTGTAAGGCAGGTTGCCGATGACCCGCAGCCGTCCCCCCCGGCCCCGCGCCAGTGCCGCAAAATCGAAATCCAGGGCATCGCACTCATGCAGCGCGGCCGTACGCGCCAGGGCCATGGCGGGGCGCAGGAAGGCCGCCAGGTCCCGATCGATCTCGATGGCATCGAAACTGGCATATGGACCGGCCAGCAACAGCTGGGTGAGGGCGCCGCGGCCCGGGCCGATTTCCAGCAGATGGTCATGGGGGCCCGGATTGACGGCGTGCGCGATGCGCTCGATGACACCCGGATCGTGGAGGAAGTGTTGGCCGAAACGCTTGCGGGCCTGGATCACGCCGCGTGCACCGCCATGGTTGACGCCATGCGTACCGCGGCCGCGAGGCTTGCGACGTCGGCGTGGCCGGTGCCCGCCAGGTCCAGCGCCGTGCCGTGGTCGACCGAAGTGCGAATGATGGGCAGCCCGAGGGTCACATTCACGGCCTGGTCGAAATGCGCGTGCTTGATCACCGGCAGCCCCTGATCGTGGTACATCGCCAGCACCGCATCGAAGCCGGCCATCAGCCGCGGCACGAATATCGTATCCGCGGGGAACGGGCCGCTCACGTCCAGACCGCGCGCGCGCATCTGGGTCACTGCCGGACTGATGACGTTGAGTTCTTCACTGCCCAGATGGCCGCTCTCGCCGGCATGCGGATTCAACCCGCACACCGCGATGCGCGGATTGGGCAGGCCCCACCAGCGTTTCAGATCGGCGCCCAGGATGGCGAGCACCTGCTGCAGCAGTGAGACCGTGATGGCCGCCGCGACACTTGACAGCGGCAGGTGGGTGGTCGCCAGCGCCACGCGCATGTTGCCCGAGGCCAGCATCATGACCGGCAGCGGCGCACCGCAGCGTTGCGCCAGGTACTCCGTGTGTCCGGTGAATGCGAAGCCGGCCTCGATGATGATGCTCTTCTGGACCGGCGCGGTGACCATGGCCGCGAACTCCCCGCCAAGGCACCCCTGCGCCGCCCGATCGAGCATGCCGAGCACGGCCGCGGCATTGCGCGTATCCAGCTTTCCCGGCTCGGCCGGTGCGGCCAGCGGCGCGTTCAGGATGGCAAGCGTTCCGGGTGTGTGCGGGCGGACCGGCTGTCCGGGTTCGTAGTCCCAGAGATTGAGTTTCAGCCCCAGCTGCCGGGCGCGCGCGGCCAGCAGCTCGCGATCCCCCAGGCAGACCAGTTCGCAAGGCAACGGACCGCTCGCAAGCTTCAGGCACAAATCAGGCCCGACGCCTGCCGGCTCTCCGGATGTGACCGCGATACGCGCCTGAGGCGCCATCGGTCAGGACTTCAGGTCGACGTACGCATCATCGCGCAGCCGTCGCAGCCACAGTTCGGTCTCTTCGTCGACTTTGCTGGCGCGGATCTGGTCGGCGGCGTCCTTGCGCTGAATTTCCTTGGTGTCGTCGAACTTGCGCCGGCCCAGCAGCTGCACGATGTGCCAGCCGGCCTGGGTGTGGAACGGCTCGGAAATCTCATTGACCTTCAGCGCATCCAGTTGGCTGGCGAATTCCGGCGGGAAGCTATCGGCGGTGCTCCAGTCGAGGTCGCCGCCGTCGGCGGCCGAGCCGGTGTCCTGTGAGCTGACCTGGGCCACGGCCGCGAAATCCTCGCCGGCGAGAATGCGCTTGCGCAGGTTCCCGAGCTTCTGTTGGACGGTGGCGTCATCCTGCAGCTCGTTGGTGCGCATCAGGATGTGGCGCGCGTGGATCTGCTCCACGACCTGCTTCTTTTCGACATTGCGCACTTCGTTCAGGCGCACGATGTGAAAGCCGGTGGGCGCGCGGATCGGCGCGCTGACCTCGCCGGCCTTCAGGCTCAGCACCGTATCAGCGAGCACGGTGGGCAGCTCGGTGCCCTTGCGCCAGCCGAGTGCACCGCCGTCCAGCGCCGTCTGCGCGTTGGAGTTGGCAATGGCGAGCTTCGCGAAGTCCTCGCCGCCCTTGGCGCGCTGGTAGATTTCGTCGGCCTTCTTCTGCGCCGCTTCCAGCTGGGCCGTCGTGGCTTCCTGCGGCACGGCGATCAGGATGTGCGATACGTTGTACTCGGCACTGGCCGATGGGTGATGTGTCTGGCGATCCAGGTACTGGTCGATTTCGCGCGCCGTGACGCTGATGCGCTGCACGACATCGCGTTGCTGCAGCAGGCGCAGCGTGAGTTCGCGCCGCATCGAGTCGCGATAGGAGGCGTAATCAATGCCCTGGGTGGCCAGGCTCTGCGGCAGCTGCTGCAAGGTGATGCCATTGCGCTGGGCGACTTCCGTCATGGCATTGTTCAAGGTCTCATCGGAGATCTTGAGGCCGGCGCGTTCGGCGCGCTGCATCTCGACCTCCTCCACGATCAGATGCTCGATGATCTGCTGGCGGATGACGGGGTCCGGGGGCATCTCCTGGCCCTGGGTACGCAGGCGATCCTTGACGGCCGCCAGCTGGTCATCGACCTCGGATTCCAGCACCACGCCGTCATTGACCACGGCCGCCACCCGGTCGAGCAGTTGCCCCTGACCTTGGATTTCGCGGGTCTGGGCGCAGGCCTGCAGGCTTACGGCTAACGCGGCAAGCACTGCGAGGCCGGCGGAGAGGGTCGAAAGGCGTTTGAAATAATTCATGATCTTCAGGGGCTTACGTTATTTGGGGAGTATCCCCGAATGGCAGTGCCAAGGAAAGTGCCGGCTTCGGATCCGACACTGGCCAGGCCGTTGAGTTCCAGCTGCACGAATATACCCGTGTCCTGGCGTCCGGTGCTGTTGCTCAGTGAACGGCGCGCCAGGATCCTTATGCCCCAGCAGCAGCCGCGGTACTCGAAACCGGCGAAACGCTCCAGCATCTGGTGCTGATCCAGGGCATAGACCACGCGGCCATAGGCGTTCCAGTTGCGCAGGATGGGCCAGGCCGTCGAGGCCTCGACCTGGTCCAGGCTGTTGGGCGACAGGCGATAGGCCTGGGTCAGGGCCATGGCCTGCATCTGCGCCTGCAGGGGGGTCAGACCCTGGGCAATTTCCGACGCATAGATCTGCCCGTACAACGCTGACACGGCCTGCAGCTGGGCCTGCTGCTCGGCCGGGTTGTCACGCTGAAAGCGGTATGCCAGGTTCACCACTGCGTCATCGGCCGGTTTGAACTGCAGCTCGACAATCGTGCGATCGCTGGCGCGGGTCTGCGGGTCCCACTGCTCGCCCAGATTCACGCTCCAGTTCTTGTAGGCCGTGAGCGCCACCTCGGCGACCATGTCCGAACGCAGTCCGCTGGTGGGCTCGAGCGGAATCTGCACGCGCGGCGGCTGGAAGTAATAGGTCTGCCCGAGCGTGGCAGAGAGGAATTGCTGGCCGCTGGCGGTGTCGAGCAGACGGCTGGTCAGCGCCGCGCTGACCTGATTGGCGTCACCGATCCGGTCCACTCCCACAAAGCGGTTGGTGCGGAACAGTTCGACCAGGTTCAGATCCGGCAAGGCCGTATCAAAGAGCGGCAGCTGATCCTGGTCCCGATAGGGGGTATAGACATACTGCAGGCGCGGTTCCAGGGTCAGCGTGCGCCGGTCGTCGCGGCCCGCGGCGCGTTCGAAGACCAGACCGCTGTCGAGACTGCCGGTGGGCAGCGAGCGGCGCGGATTGCGCTCCTGGCCGACCGCGGTGTTGTTCAGCGAGTACTGGGTGAACTCATAGGCCACACCCGGACGCACGAAGTAACCCGGTCCTTCTAAATGCAGGGTGACATCGGGGCGTAGATTCAGCCGCCAGCCGGTCACGCCGATGTCGCGGTCGAAGTTCACCACCTCGGAATCGAACCCGTAGTGGAGGATGCCGGCCGGTCCGACCACGAAGTCGCTGTCGGCGACGATCTGGGGCAAACGCGCATAGGGGCGCTGCGTGGGATCCAGCAGTTGTTCGATGGCATCCAGCGTCTGGTATTGCTGCAACTGGGCTGCGAGGCGCCAGTTCTGGTCACGATAGGACAGGCCGGCGGAGCGGTTCAGGTAGGCGATGCTGGTGCCTTCGGGGCCCGTGCCAAAGTCCTGGAAATAAAGTGAATCACCGACGTTGGCCGCATCGATTTGCAGGCGGAAGTCGGCCGGAAGTTCCGTGGTCTGGGTCAGGTGCACGTAGGAGCGGTCATGATCGGCCAGGCCCTCGCCGGCTGCCTGGGCGTCGTAGGGCAGGAAGTGCCAGATCAGCTCCCCGCGCTGATCGTCCGTGAGGTAGCGCGCGTCACCGCCAATGTCGATGCCGCGGCGGGTGTAGTAGGTGGGCGTGAGCAGCAGATCCTGCTGTGGAGCGATGTTCCAGTACCAGGGTGTGGACAGCTCGATGCCGCTGCGGCTGTTGGTACCGACGCTCGGAAACAGGAAACCGGTCTTGCGCTCATCATCCAGCGGGAACGACAGCCAGGGCAGATACAGGATGGGTATGCCCTTGAAGTCCACGCTGGCATCCCGAGCGATGCCGACGTGCTCGCCACTGTCCAGCGTCACGCTCTCGGCACGTATCTGCCAGGTCTCCTCGGTGGTGGGGCAGGTGCTGAAGGTCACGTCCTGAAGGCGCAGAATGCCCTCGGGCGTGAGGTCCACCAGTTGCGCTGAACCATGGGCGTCGCGCTGCAGGAGTTCGAATTGCGCTTCGTGGAAGCTGCCGCCGCCCAGCGACGAATACCGGCCGTCCAGGCCCGTGAGATGGATCAGCGCGTCCGTGTACTCAAGCTGGCCTTTCACCCGGAAGGAGTCGTCGTTCTTTTCATAGTCGGCGTCGTCGGCGTTCATGACGCGGTCGCCCTGCGTGGCGGTGACGTGGCCCTTCGCCGTTTCGTGACCGTCCACGACGCTGTTGATCTTGTCGGCCTCGAGGACAATTTGGCCGCCGGCCGCAAGCGGTGGCTCGTGTACCGGCTCGGTCTTCTGGCGCACCACCGACCGCGGCGCAGGGCAGGAGAACGGGCTGTCGGCGTGCGCCGCAGGCCCGGCCGCGAACGCCAACAGGGCGGCCGTGAGGCCGCCGGCCGCCCGCACCCTGCGGGCAATCCTGAAACTGTGGAGTGGTTGCGGGTGCGGCCGGGGGCCGCACACTATAATTGCTGCGCGCCATCGCCGTAAGTACTTGTTATTCAAAGTTTATTTATCGGAACTTCCAAGCGACACAGGGGCGGGAGGCAGGGCATGACGTCAATACCACTGACTGCCGATGAAAAACAGCGGGCCCAGCTGCGGCGAAATCATATTGAATCGCGACGGCGGCTGCAGGCCGATATCACGGCTGCCGTGCGCAAGGGCGATTGGGAGCAGGCCCTGATGCTCGCCGGCAGCAGCAGCCGTCCCACCGTCCTCAAGCGTCTGTGGCCGCGCCTCAACATGGATCAGAAACCCCTGGCAATGGAGCTTGCCGTGGCCAATGGCGATCTGCTGCATCGGCAGCGGGCGTTCTTCGTGGCCGCGCTGGCCGAATTGAAAGCCGCGAAGCGGCGGGTCTACGACAGCGACATGGCGCGCCGCGTGTTCCGAGAGCTGCCGGACCGGATCCGCATCTTTCGCGGCACCGTGAAGCAGGAGGCGGACGGACGTCAGTATGGGGTGTGCTGGACGCTTAAATCCGAGACGGCGCGCTGGTTTGCCTCGCAACAGGAGCGCTTTCGGCACCACGAAGCGCAGCCCGCGATCCTCACCGCGACCATTGCCCGCGATGACATCTGCGGCCTGCTGGTTGAGCGCCAGGAGAGTGAGGTCGTCATCTGTCCGGCCGACTGCACCGACATCACTGACGGGACTGCGCTGCTGAATGAGGTTGTCTACCCGGTCTGCATGCCTTGATGACCGGTGATCACCCGGGCCTGTCTATAATCGGCACCTATGTCTGACGCCGATGAGCGATTGAACCTGGTCACCGACTGGGTCACCCGGGAGCTACGGCTGTCGCCGCGGCTGATTGAACCGGCCTCCAGCGATGCCAGTTTTCGCCGGTATTTTCGCGTTTTCACCGAGATCGGCACCCATATCGTCATGGACGCGCCGCCGGGCCGCGAGGACGTGCGCCCGTATCTGAATATCACCGTGATGCTGGAAACCGCCGGTGTTCATGTGCCGCGCGTCTATGAATGGGATACGACGCGGGGTCTGCTGCTGCTCGAGGATCTGGGAACTCGCCCCTACCTGCCGGCACTCAAGCATGGCGGCGATGCCGATCAGCTCTATCGGGATGCGCTGCTGTCCCTGGCCGATATCCAGGTTCGCGGCCGCGAGTCGGCCTTTGAACTGCCGCCCTATGATCGTGAAGCCCTGGTACGGGAAATGGCGCTGATGCCCGAATGGTTCTGCGCGCGGCATCTGCAGCTGGAGCTGACGCGCGCCCAGGGCGAGATGCTCACCGCGGCCTTCGAGTTCCTGGTGGCCGAGGCGCTGGCCCAGCCCCAGGTGTTCGTCCATCGCGACTACCACTCGCGCAACCTGATGATCACGCAGGAGCGCAATCCCGGGGTCATCGACTTCCAGGACGCCGTGCGCGGGCCGGTGGGCTATGACCTGGTCTCGCTGCTCAAGGACTGCTACATCGGCTGGCCGCGCGCCCGGGTTGCAGGCTGGGTGCGAGATTATCGCCTGATGATGCACGAGCGTGGCTCGCGCAGTGCCGGCACCAACGACACGCAGATGCTGCGCTGGTTCGATGTGATCGGCATCCAGCGCCACCTGAAGGTGCTCGGCATCTTCGCGCGCCTGTGGTATCGCGATGGCAAATCCGGTTATCTGGACGACCTGCCGCTCACGCTGCGCTACGTGGTCGAGGCCTGCGCCCGCTTCGCGCCCCTGGCGCCGCTGCGGGAGTTTCTGCTCGAGCACGCAGTGCCGGCGCTGCCCGGCGCCAATGCGCGCCAGGCGCAGGAAGCCGCGTCGGCATGAAGGCCATGCTGCTCGCCGCCGGTCGCGGCGAACGCATGCGACCCCTGACGGATCACACGCCCAAGGCGCTGCTGGTTGCGGGCGGCAAACCGCTCATCGTCTGGCATCTTGAAGCCCTGGCGCGTGCCGGCGTGCGCGACGTCATCATCAATCTGTCATGGCTCGGGGCGCAGATCCGTAGCGCGCTGGGGGATGGCCGCGACTTCGGCGTAAGAATCCAGTACAGCGCGGAAGGCAGTCCGCCGCTTGAAACCGGTGGCGGCATTTTCCAGGCGCTGCCACTGCTTGGAGCCGGACCCTTCCTGGTCGTCAACGGCGACACCTTCACCGACATCGACTTAGGCGCGCTGCGGCTGTCCGCTGGCGCCGACGCTCGGCTGGTGCTGGTGCCCAATCCGCCGCAGCACCCCCGGGGCGACTTCGGTCTTCAGGCACAGCAGGTGCTGGACCGCGAACCGCGGCCCTTCACCTACAGCGGCATCGGCGTCTTCAGCCCGGCGCTCTTCGCCGGCTGCACGGCGGGACGATTTGCGCTGCTGGCGCTGTTCCAGCGCGCCTGTGCCGCCGGCCGGCTGCACGGTGAGCGCCACGACGGCCTGTGGCGCGACATCGGCACGCCCGCGCGCCTGGCCGCCCTGAATCAGGAACTGGCGCAAAAGGGCGGTTAGGCCTGCCGTAGTACAATGGCGCCATGGCTGATCTGAAAAGCGGTGAAAAGTACCTGACTCCACAGGGCTTCACGGCCATTCGCGATGGCGTGAAGGCCCGGGGCAGCCCGGCGCCGGGCGCACCCCGCGCGCTGGCACCGAAGCCGCCCTGGCTGCGCGTGAAGGCGCCCAGTGGCGTGGGTTTCGATGCGGTCCGGGACATGGTCCGCGAACATCGTCTGGCCACGGTGTGCGAAGAGGCCAAGTGCCCCAATATCGGTGAATGCTGGAACGCCGGTACGGCCACCATCATGCTCATGGGCGCGGTGTGCACCCGTGCCTGCCGCTTCTGTGCGGTGGATACCGGCAATCCGCGCGGTTGGCTGGACCACGAGGAGCCGGCGAATGCGGCGCGCACCGTGGCGCTGATGAAGCTCAAATACGTGGTGCTGACCTCGGTCAATCGTGATGACCTGCCCGACGGCGGCGCCGGACACTATGCCGCCTGCGTGCGCGCCATACGCGAACGCAATCCGGGCACGGCGGTGGAGGCCCTGACCCCGGATTTTCAGGGCGTTCTGCGCGATGTCGAAACCGTGGTCGATTCGGGACTGCAGGTGTTCGCGCAGAATATCGAAACCGTACGCCGCCTCACGCACCCGGTGCGCGATCCGCGCGCCGGCTATGAACAAACCCTGAAGGTGCTGGCGCACGCCAAGCAGCACAACCCCGAGGTGCTGACCAAGACCAGCGTGATGCTGGGTCTGGGGGAGAGCGCCGCCGAAGTCATCGGCACCATGGATGACCTGCGTGCCGTCGGTGTCGACCTCTTGACCCTCGGCCAGTACCTGCGGCCCACCGCCAATCACCTGGCGGTGCAACGCTTCGTGAGCCCCGCCGAGTTTGACCAGTTGCGCCACGAGGCGCTGCGGCGCGGTTTTGTCGAATGTGTGGCGGGGCCCTTCGTGCGGTCCAGCTATCGGGCTGAGCAGGCGTTGAACCGCAACAACGCCGGCCTCGACAACGCGTCGTGAACGCCGCGCCGCGCCCGCTGAGCGCGCCGCAACCGCGCCTCAGGCATCTGGGTCAGGTCGACTATCAGACGACCTGGCGGCGCATGCAGCAGTTCACCGACACGCGCACCGCGCACACCGCCGATGAGCTGTGGTTGCTGGAACATCCACCGGTGTTCACCTTGGGGATGGCGGGCAAACCTGAACACCTGCTGGCGCCGGGGACCATTCCCGTGGTGCACACCGATCGCGGCGGCCAGGTGACCTATCACGGACCGGGGCAGCTCGTCGTGTATGCACTGATTGACCTGCGGCGCGCGGGCCTTGGGGTGCGCGATCTGGTCACGGGGCTGGAGCATTCCGTCATCCGCTATGCCGCGCAACTGGGCATCACGGCGGCCGCGCGGCCCGAGGCGCCGGGCGTCTACGTGCACGGAGCCAAGCTCGCGAGCGTCGGCATCCGCATCCGGCGCGGCGCCAGTTATCACGGCCTGGCGCTGAATGTGAACCTGGACCTTGCGCCCTTCCAGCGGATCAATCCGTGCGGTCTTGCCGGCCTGCCCATGACCCGACTTGCCGACCTGGCGAACATCGCGGACGTGGACGCGGCGGCGGTTGGCCTGCTGCCGCATCTGCTGAAGTCGCTGGGCTTCGTAACCGATTTATAACCGCTGCGCGGCTGACAACGCGCGGATCCCGCACTAGCATGGCGGAATGAAGATTCGACAGTGGCTGCTGCGCGGCGTGTGGGTGTCCTGGAGCGCCGTCGTGCTGGGCGCGCCGCTGGCGCAGGCCGCCAGCGTCTCCATCCTGAATGTGTCCTACGACCCGACTCGTGAGCTGTACGTCAAATACAACGCCGAATTCGCCCGCTACTGGAAGGCGAAGACCGGCCAGGATGTGCGCGTCAACCAGTCACACGGCGGTTCGGGCAAGCAGGCGCGTGCGGTGATCGAGGGCTTGCCGGCTGATGTCGTGACGCTGGGCCTGGCCGGTGACGTCGATGCCATCGCGACCCGCGCGAAGCTCCTGCCACTGAACTGGCAGAGCCGATTGCCCGACAACAGCGCGCCCTACACCTCCACCATCGTGTTCCTGGTGCGCAAGGGCAATCCCAAGGGCATCAAGGACTGGGGCGACCTCATCAAGCCCGGCATCGGCGTCATCACCCCGAACCCGAAGACCTCAGGCGGCGCCCGCTGGAATTACCTGGCGGCCTGGGCCTGGGCCAGGCACCAGCCCGGCGGCAATGACGCCAGGGCCAAGGAGTTCGTGCGCCGGCTGTACGCCAATGTTCCGGTGCTGGACACAGGCGCCCGCGATGCGACCACGACCTTCGTCCAGCGCGACATTGGCGATGTGCTGCTGGCCTGGGAAAACGAAGCCTTCCTGGCGCTCAAGGAGCTCGGTGGTGATCAGGTGCAGATCGTCGTCCCCTCGCTGAGCATCCTGGCTGAACCCTCCGTGGCGGTGGTCGATCAGAACGCCCTCAAGCACGGCACCACCACCGTCGCCCGCGAATACCTGAAGCATCTGTACAGCAACGAAGGCCAGGAGATCATCGCCCGGAATTTCTATCGGCCCCGCGATCCGCAGGTGGCGCAGAAGTACGCGAATCAGTTTCCCAAGCTGCAACTGGTCACCATCGCCGAGTTCGGCGGCTGGGCGAAGGCGGCCAAGGATCACTTCGAGGACGGCGGCAGCTTCGACCAGGTCTACGGCGCGCGCTAGGCGCCGGCTACTCAACGACCAGCTTGTAACCCGCGCCGGTTGCGGTCTGCAGGATCTGCGGCAGGGATGGGTCTTTTTCGATCTTCTGCCGCAGCCGGTGCACCAGCTGCTTGAGCAGCTGCCGATCGCCTGAGTTGCGATGGCCCCAGATATGCACCAGCAGCCGGTCCGAGCTCACGGTGCGGCCTGAATTCACCAGCAGCATCTGCAGCAGCCGCAGCTCCAGCTTGGTCAGGCGCACGGCCTGCGCCGCGCCGATCTGCACGGTGTGATCCTCGACATTGAGCTGCACGCGGCCCGCGGACAGAGGTCCGGAAGTTTCCATGCCGGCGCGGCGCATCAGGGCCCTGATACGGGCGAGCAGGGTGCGCGGACTGAAGGGCTTGGTCAGGTAATCATCGGCGCCCAGTTCCAGCGCGCGCACCAGGTCCTCCTCTTCGTTGCGTGCCGTGAGCATCATGATGGGCACGCCCGACTGGGTGCGGATGGATTCGCACACCCTGAAGCCGCTGGCGCCGGGCATATTGATGTCGAGCACGATCAGGTCCGGACGTTCGCTGTCGAAGAGCCTGAGGGCGGCCGTGCCATCCGCCGCCTTGATCGGCAGGAATCCCGCCTGCGAAAGCGTGAAGGCGATCAGGTCCAGCAGGTCGCGGTCGTCGTCGGCGATCAGGACTTTCATGCGGCTGCGGCCTCGAGCGGGAGGGTAAAGCTGAAGCGGGTGCGCTGCTCAGGCGTGCGTTGCACGACAATCGTTCCGCCATGACGTTCGATGACGGATTTGACTATCCACAGCCCCAAGCCCAGACCGCCCGGTTCGGGCTCGGCATCCATGCCGCGACGAAAGCGCTCGAAGATACTGCTGACGTCCCCATCGCGGACGCCCGGGCCTTCGTCTTCCACCCACGTTTCAACCTGGTTGCCAGCGCGCCGCGCACCAATGCGCAGCGTCGAGCCATCGGGGGAGAACTTGTTGGCATTGGCGATGAGGTTCACGAACACTTGGATCAGGCGCGTCTTGTCACCAAGTATCAGCGGCAGGTCCGCGGGCAGCTCCACGGCCAGATGCTGCTCACGCTGCACCAGCAGCGACGCAAGCAGAGCATGCGCGTCTTCGACCACCTCGGACAGTGACACGCTCTGATGCCGGATGCCGAGCTGTCCTGACTCGATGCGGACACTCTCCAGCAGGTTGTCGATCAGGCGCGTCAGACGCAGCGTGCCGCGCTCCAGGGAGACGACCAGATTCGCGCGCGCCTGCGGCTGCATGGTGTCCAGCCCGTCGCGCAGCAGTTCGATGGAGGCGAGCTGCGCGGCCAGCGGCGTGCGAAACTCGTGGGAGATGTTGGCCAGCACGCTGTCGCGCGCACGGCGCACCGCTTCGAGATCGGTTTCATCGCGCAGCACCTGCACCTGCAGGCCCTCGACCATGCCGGAGCTGGTGATGATGGTGGTGCGCGGCGCGCCTTCCTTCAGCTCCAGCAGTTCCAGCGCCTGCGCGGTGCCGGCGCTGCGCGCCCGCAGGATGGGGCAGTCGGCCTCGCAGGGCCGGATGCCATTGACCTTCTGTGGCTTGAGCAGGTCGCCGCAGAAGCGGCCCACCGCCGCCTGAGTCTCTACGCCCAGCAGCCGCGCCGCCTGGGGATTGAGGTAACGGATGTTGCGATCGCGGTCCACCGCGAACACGCCTTCGACGATACCGGCCAGCACGCCCTGGGCTTCGGCCTCACGCCGCCGCAGTGCACCGGTGAGGTTCACGAGGTTGCGGCGCATGTCCTCCATGGTGCGCGCCAGCGCGCCAACCTCGGCGGTGCCGCCTACCGGGATCGACGTCGAGAAATCGCCCTGCGCCAGCCGCAGCGCCGCCTCGGTCAGGTCCTGGACCGGACCCGCCACGAACTGGCCGAGGACCGCGCCTGCCAGCACCGCCAGCAGCGCCAGCAGCGACGCGGTGACCAGCAGCCGATGAATCAGTGAGCGGATTTCGCTGTCGATTTCCGCGGCCGGCAGTCGCGCCTCGATCAGGGCGATGGCCTCGCCGTTGCTGGTGAACAGCGGCAAGCTGGCGACAAACATGTCCAGCGGCTGGATATGCGCCACCGCATAGTGCCCATCGGCAAGGCCCGCGCTGTGGACACTCGTCAGCTGGTCCACCGGGGCCGTCGTGAAGCTGCGGTAATCGATCAGGCGTATCGACAGCCCCGCGGCGCGACTCAGATCGGCCGCCAGCTGCGCATCAATGCGGCGCACCACGAAAATCGACAGCCCCTGGTGCCCGCTCACCGGCGCGTTGGCGCCGAAGATTGCGCTGGGACTGGCCACGGGCGCCGCCAGAAAGATATGCCCCTGCTTGGCGACGCTGAGGAAGATTTCGGTCCATGGCGCGTTGATGCCGGCATGCGCGAGCATGCGCGCGCCGTCAAAAAGCGCACAGGCATCGGCGCTGGCATCCGGGCACAGCCGGCCCAGCAGCGAGTCCAGTTCCTGCGTACGGGTGGCCGACAGGGGTTCGCCGAGCGCCTGCAGCGCGGACTGCATCGCCGGGTCATCGCCGATGGTGCGCGCGCTGGTGAGCGCATCCTCCTGCATCCTGCGCAGGGTCTCACGGGCCATGGTGCCGCCCAGCTGCACCCGCGCGGTTCCCTGAGCGTCGGCGACCTGCCGCAGCCGCTCGCCCGCGTACAGTGACAGGCCACCGGCCACCATCAGCACGATGACGACTTCGCTGCCGGCCAGCCACCAGCGCAGCCGCGTCGTCGCCGGGTCGATTCGCAGCCGCTCCAGCAGTTGTCCGAGGCGCGACAGCAACGGTTGCATCAGCGCCTCTGGTATCCGCGCCGCTCGACCAGGGTCTTGATCACCAGCGTCACGACCGCCAGCAGGGTCAGGAGCGACGCCACGGCGAAGGCGCCGACGGTGTTGTACTCGCGGTAGAGGATTTCAACATGCAGGGGCAGCGTATTGGTCAGGCCACGGATATGTCCGGATACCACCGACACCGCGCCGAACTCGCCCATGGCGCGGGCGTTGCAGAGGATGATGCCGTAGATCAGGCCCCACCGCACCTTCGGCAGCGTGACGCGGAAGAAAGTCATCCAGGCGCCGGCGCCGAGTGTGATGGCAGCCTCCTCCTCGTCATTGCCCAGCTGCTGCATCAGCGGAATCAGTTCGCGGGCCACGTAGGGCAAGGTCACGAACATGGTCGCGATGATGATGCCCGGCAGCGCGAATATGATGCTGAGGTTGTGATCTTGCAGCCAGCCGCCGAACCAGCCCTGCAGACCGAACACCAGCACGAACACCAGGCCGGCGATGACCGGCGAGACCGCCATCGGCAGGTCGATGAGCGTGGTGAAGAAGCTCTTGCCCCTGAATTCGAATTTGGCGATGCACCAGGCGGCGGCGAGCCCAAATACGGTGTTGGCGGGCACCACCACCGCCGCGGTGATCAGGGTCAGTTTGATGGCCGACAGCGTATCCGAATCATCGAACGCGGCGAGGTACGCGTGCACACCCTTGGCCAGCGCCGTGGCGAACACCGTGACCAGTGGGGCGAACAGCAGGGCCGCCAGGAACAGCAGTGAGACGCCGATCAGCACCCAGCGCATGAGGTTGCCCAGCAGTGAGTCATGGCCGGGCCGCGACCGCAGCTCCGCCAGCATGGCCGGTGAGGGTCCGCCGGCCATCTAGCGCCTCGTTACCGTGGAGCGGCGGCGGCCCCAGTGCTGCAGGTAGTTGATGGCCCACAGTCCCAGGAAGGAGATGCTCAGCATCACGCAGCCCAGGGCCGCAGCGCCATGGTAGTCGTACTCCTCCAGGCGGATCACGATCAGCACCGGGGTGATCTCGGTCTTGAACGGCAGATTGCCGGCAATGAAGATCACCGAACCGTATTCGCCGACGCCGCGTGCGAAGGCCAGCGCGAAGCCGGTCAGCATGGCCGGAAGCACGGTGGGCAGGATGATGCGCCGGAATACATAGAACCGGTTCGCGCCGAGAATCTCGGCCGCATCCTCGAGCTCGCGCTGCACCTCGGCGAGCGCCGGCTGCACCGTGCGCACCAGGAAGGGCATGCCGATCAGCGTCAGCGCGATGGTCACGCCGATCCAGGTGTAGGCGACCTTGATTCCGGCCAGGGCCAGGTACTTGCCCAGGAAGCCGTTCTGGGCGAACACCGTGGTGAGCGCGATGCCGGATACGGCGGTGGGCAGCGCGAAAGGCAGATCGATCAGCGCGTCGATGAGCTTGCGCCCGGGAAAGTCATAGCGCACCAGGGTCCAGGCGAGAACGAAGCCGAACACCAGGTTGATGCTCGCCGCCACCAGCGAGGCGCCGAAGGACAGCCGGTAGGAGGCCAGGGCCCGCTCGCTGAGCACGGTGTGGATGAATTCGTGCCAATGCGCGGAGGCCGCCATGCTGACCAGCGCCGCCAGCGGGATCAGCACGATCGCGCTCAAGAAAAAGGTCGTAAAGCCAAAGGTGAGGCCGAAACCCGGCAGCACGCTGGGCTGGGTGAAGGTTCCCTTGCCGATGGGTTCGCGCGCTGGCATCTTCAGGTACGCCTCAACCCTGCTGCGGCGAGTCGCCGGGCTGCCACACCACCAACAAGGGGCTCGCGGTGCGCGACAGCAGCGCCGCGAAGCGCTGCGTCAGCACGCTGATGTCGGACACGCCCAGGATCAACAACTGCTCCGGCATCTCGGCGAGCCTGCGGGTGAGCTCCTCGGCCACATCGCCGAAACCCAGCTCGGTACGGATTTCCAGGCCGTGCATGGCCTGCGCCTCGGAACGCGCGTCCAGCAGCGCGCGCATGCCATCCGGCCGAGTGGCCTCGCCATCATTGGCCAGGATGCCGATGTATACGGCCTCGGCGGACACATGGCGCAGCAGGCTCGCGGAAACCGCCAGCGTCGCGCGTCGCGCCGGTTCGTCCAGCCAGTGAATCAGCACCCGCGCGGGTGAGGCCGCGTTGTGGGGCAGCAGCAGCACGGCTTCTGCGCCCTGTTGCAGCAGCCACTGGACGGTCTGCCCGGCGCCCGGGTCGGTATTGATCACGGCCACGCCGGCGAAGGGCGCGGCCGCAGCCTCGGTGGCGGCCTGCTGCAGCGCCGGTTCGACGCGAGTGCTCACGCGGGTCTTCATGCGCGTCGCCAACTGCACCAGCAAAGGCTCCTCGCTGATCGCCTGAGCCTGCGGCGCGCTGGTGGCGCAGGCCGTGAAACTGGACAGCGGCGTGGCCAGCACATGCAAGCGCCGCACGCCCAGGGTCACGGACTGCCCGGCGCTCACCGGATAGTTGCGCCGGTCGTGCTGGGTGCGGGTGATCTCCAGCAGCGCTTCGCTGGCATTGCTGTCCGCCGATGTGACCACATGGCCGGCACTGGCGGCATTGTTCAAGCGCACGCGCAGCCGTTCGTTGGCGCCCACGAACAGCAGCTGCTCCACCGTTCCTAGACCCAAGAAGCTGGAGCGCAGCTCATCGCATGAGGGGGCGACCTCGATGTCCTCGGGCCGCATCACCGCCACGACTTCGTGATCCCTGTCGCCCGCGGTGACGGTGCTGCCCAGGGCCATGACCGGATCCCCGCCGATGCAGATGCCGCGCGCCGTGTGCTGGGCCAGTACCAGGTTTGCCGCGCCCAGGAAGGTCGCGACGAAGCGGGTGGCCGGGCGCGCATACAGGTCTTCGGGACGGCCCATCTCCAGCAGCCTTCCTAAGTTCATGATGCCGATGCGGTCGGCGAGGGCGAAGGCCTCTTCCTGGTCGTGAGTCACCAGGATGGTGGTGATACCCAGTTCGCGCTGCACCTCGCGAATGGTCCGGCGCAGCTCCTCGCGGATCTTGGCGTCGAGCGCGCCGAACGGTTCATCCAGCAGCAGCACTTCGGGTTTGTGCGCCAGGGCGCGCGCCACGGCGACGCGTTGCTGCTGGCCGCCGGAAAGCTCCACCGGCAGGCGGTTGTCCATGCCCTCCAGCGCCACCAGGCGCAGCAGCTCACGGCGCCGCTCGCGGCGCTGGGAGGCGCGCATGCGCCGCACGCGCAGTGCGAACTCGATGTTGTCGGCCACCGTCATGTGACGGAACAGCGCGTAGTTCTGGAACACCAGGCCGACGCCACGCGCGCGCGCCGCAACGTGGGTGACATCGCGGCCGTGCAGCGAGATCCGGCCGTGATCGACGCCGGTCAGCCCGGCAATGGCACGCAACAGCGTGCTCTTGCCGCTGCCACTGGGGCCCAGCAGGACGAAGAACTCGCCATCGCCGATATCGATGGAAACGTCGTTGACGACGGGTGCGCCACGATAACGCTTGGTGATCTGATCGAGGGTAATCGACATGCATCGGCATCGTAGACCGGCCGAGGTCTAGCCGTCAGGTACGACCCGGTTATAAAACGGTTACAGCGAGGTTACGGTCCGGCATCAAATGACGATTAGCACGTCCGGGCAGGCTTTCAGATCGGTCGCCAGGGCGCTGACCTGGGCGGCGCTGATGGCCCGGATGGTGTAGGAAATGGACTGGAAGTTGCCATTGCCACTGAGGCGCTCGGAAATGCGCGCGGGGTCGAGGTCCGGGACATGGGCGCTGAAAATCGCATCGATGCGCGCCCGCAAGGTGTTGCTGGTGCGGCCCACAACCTTGATCGGGTAGTCGGTGGGGAACTGCAGCAGGGCGGGTGAATCGCTCACCATGGCTTTCCGGCAAGTTCCCCCTTGTACTTCTGCAGTTCGGCGTACAGCGCGCGCCATACCGGCCCGGGTTGACCCCCCGAGACGGGCGCCCCATCGATGGCCGTCACCGCGATCACTTCGCGCGTCGCCGCCGACAGCATCACTTCGGATGCCAAGCGCAGCTGCGCCTGCGTGACTGTTGCGTCGCGGCAGTGGATCCCGGCCCGTGCGGCCATCTTTTCCACCGCGCCCCGGGTCAGGCTGGGCAGCACCTGCGGCGACAGCGCGGGTGACAGCAGCTCGCCATTCACGACCACATGCACCGCCGACGCCGAGCCTTCGGTCAGGAAGCCCTCGCGCAGCAGGATGGCTTCCGAGGCGCCGGCCGTGGTGG
This sequence comes from Steroidobacteraceae bacterium, assembly GCA_049792815.1. Taxonomy (GTDB): domain Bacteria; phylum Pseudomonadota; class Gammaproteobacteria; order Steroidobacterales; family Steroidobacteraceae; genus DAIDKA01. Next base: position 24,452 of record JBARBG010000050.1, read on the forward strand.
CGCGCTCGCGCAGCAGGATATTCGCGAGCAGCGCCGTGGACTTGATGTCACAGCGCCCCCAGCGATTGTCCTGGGCCGTCACGCAGCTCACGCCGCGCTGCAGAGCCGCCCGATCCGGAAGATGCAGCGGCGAGCAGAACGCGAACACGGTGCGCTCGATGTCGGGGAGCGGCGCGTGGTTGCGGCCGAACTGCGTGCCGCGGGTGACCTGCCAGTACACGTAGAGATCGTCGCCGCTGTTGTCGGGCGCATTGCGCTCGATCAGGGTGGCGATCATGTCGTGCCACTGCTCGCGGGTGTGCGGGTCGGCCATGCCCAGCTCATTGAGGCTGCGCGCGAGGCGCTCGCAATGCGCCACAAAGCGGAACGGCCGCCGGCCATACACCGGCATGACCTCGTACACCGCATCGGCGAACAGGAAGGCGCGATCCAGCGGCGACACGCGCGCCTCGGCCAGTGGCAGGTAGGCGCCGTTCAGATAGCAGACGGGCAGCGGCGTGGCCATCGGTCGCGTCCTATTTGAACCACAGTGAAATATGGTCGCTCAGGCGTGTCCACAGGCCACCGGCGGGCACCGCCTGCAGGGCGACCACCGGAACTTTCGCCACGATGACACCGTCGGGCGTGGCGACGGTGAGGTCACCCACTCTGCCACCGGCGGGCAGCGGCGCGAGCAGCCGCGGCGCCAGAGTGACCGCGGTCGTCAGGCCCGTGGCCTGGTCGCGGCCGACGGTGACATACAGATCCTGGGCAATGCCTACCGGGGCCGTGGTTGATGCCGACAGGAACACACGGGGCGCGCCCACGACATCGCCGCGGCCCTTGACCTTGACCGTCTGGTAGAAGGAATAACCGTAGCCCAGCAGCGTGGCGCTGGCCTGTTCGCGCTGCTTCACCGACGCCGAGCCCAGCACCACCGAGATCAGGCGCATGCCGTTGCGCAAGGAAGAGGTGACCAGGCAAAACCCCGCGCTGTCGGTGTGTCCGGTCTTCAGACCATCGACGGTGGGGTCGGCGCTCAGCAGCCCATTGCGGTTCTCCTGCTTGATGTTGTTCCAGGAGAACTCATGCAGGCTGAAGAGCGGATAGAAGTCCGGAAAGTCGGCGATGAGGTGGTGGGCCAGCAGGGCCAGGTCGCGCGCCGTGGTGAAGTGATCGGGACTGGGCAGGCCGTCGGCATTGGCGAAATGCGTATGCGCCAGACCCATGCGGCGCGCGTACTCGTTCATCACCTGCACGAAGGCCTCCTCGGTGCCCGCGACGCGCTCCGCCAGGGCCACGGTCGCATCATTGCCCGACTGCACGATCATGCCCTTGATGAGGATGTCCACCGGAATCTGGGTGCCCACCTGGACGAAGGTGCGCGAGCCTTCAGAGCGCCAGGCGTGTTCGCTGATGGTGACCGGGTCGGTGAGCTTCAGGCGGCCATCGTGCAGGGCCGTGAACACGATGTAGGCGCTCATCAACTTGGTGAGGCTGGCGGGTTCCATCCGGTCATCTGCATGATCGGACGCCAGTACCCGGCCGGTCTGGAAGTCCTCGAGCAGGTAGGCCCGCGCCGGCACCGAGGGCGGGGCGGGGATCGGCGCGGCGGTCGATGCCGTGGCCACGGCGGTGAAAGTTGCGAGGGCGACGCAAAAAATTGCGAGCAGGCTGCGAATCATCCGCTTGAGATCCTGAAAAGCTTAGGGAGTAAGGTCGGGCAGTTTATCAGTCGAGCGCCAGGCGCGCGTCGGGAACTCCCAGCGTGGCAAGCTTTGCCGCCAGCGCGTCGAAGTCCGCGACACTGCCCACCGGCCCCACCCGCACCCGATACAAATGATGTCCGGGCAGCGGCGGCAGCACGAACACATTGCTCATGCCCGCCTGTTGCAGCCGCAGCCGCAGACCCTGGGCGTTCGCGGGCACGGCGAAGGCGCCGGCCTGCACGTACAGGGTGGGTGGCGGAGCCTCGGTGGCACGGGTGAGCGACTGGCTCTGCGGGTCATCCGGCGTAACGACCCGCACTTCCACCATGGCCGTGCCCCCGCGCAGCATGTCGAGCTTGGCGGCCGCCGTGTACGACAGATCGATGAGCCGGTTGGCCACGAATGGGCCGCGGTCGTTGATACGCACCACCACCGAGCGGCCATTGGTCAGGTTGGTAACGCGGGCGTAGCAGGGGATGGGCAGCGTCTTGTGAGCCGCCGTCATGGCATACATGTCATAGGCTTCGCCCATCGAGGTGCTGCCGCCATGAAATCCGGGGCCGTACCAGGAGGCCACGCCGCGCTCCACGTAGCCTTGCGCCGTGTCCAGCACCGTGTAGCGTCGACCCAGTACATCGTAGAAGGGCGGATTGCCGTTGCGGCTGCGCGGTTCGCTGCGCGGCACGGCATCGGGAATGGCGGTGATGTCCGGTCTCGCCGTCACGGGCGGAACCGTCACCGGCGGCGCCTGGGTGCCGCTCGGCTTGCGGCCGGCGACCAGCGTGCAGCCGGCAAGCAGCGCCAGCAGGCACAGGGTGACCGGCAGGGCCAGGATCCGCGAGGGGGTGCGCCGGCTCATGGCTGCGGTTGCGCGCTGGCCGCGCGTACGCCCGCGGCAATGGCCTGCGCCAGATCAGCTACCGCCATGGAATAGCGGGCGCTGCGGTTGTAGCGGCTGATCACATAGAAATTGTGGAACCCGACGCGAAACGCGGGGCCGTTGGCCTGTTCGGCGGCTATCAGCACGGCGGCCGTGTCGCCGGGCAGGTCGCTGTCGGTGGTGATGCCAAGGGCCTTGAGGCCTTCGAGGGTCTGGGTGAGATCCAGTAGCCGCGGCGCCTCCGGCAGCGGTGCGCCGGCAGTCAGCTGCGCCTCGGCCAGCACCGGCGCGCCGCTCTGCCAGCCATTGAGCCTGAACAGATTGGCCACGCTGGCGAAGATATCGCGCCAGTCGTTCCACAGATCGATGTGGTGATTGGCATCCGCGTCCACGCCATAGCGCCGGTAGCTCGAGGGCATGAACTGCGGAGCGCCCATGGCCCCGGTGTAGGAGCCCTGCACCGTGCGCGGGTTCAGGTGCGCCTCGCGGGCCAGCAGCAGGAACTGCAGCAACTCAGCGCGGAAGAATTCCCCGCGCTGCGGATAGTCGAAGGCCAGCGTCGCGAGTGAATCCAGCACGCGCTCCTTGCCGGTGATCCGCCCATAGGCGGTCTCGCAACCCAGTATGGCCACGATGTATTCCGGTGCCACGCCTTGGGTTTGCGCCACGCTCTCAAGTTCCTGGCGATGCGCGAGCCAGAAGCGCACCCCCTCGTCGATGCGCTGTGCAGTCACGAAGTTGGCGCGGTACTGCCACCACGGCAGTACGCTCTCGGCGGGGCGCGAGATCTTGTCGATGACACCGGGATCCGGATGCGCCTGGCGCAGGATGCGGGTCACGCCCGCGCGTGTCAGCGGCGGCTGCTGGGCGGCGGCGGCGATGAAGCTCTGGATTTCCGGTCGCGACAGATCAAAGCCGCGGGGCTTGGCGTTCGGCGCCGCGGCGTACAGCAGGCCCGCGCCCAGCAACCCTGCGCAGCACAGCCGGACTTGCTGACGCGCACCGATCACTATGAACCGACGAGCTTCCGGTGCGAATACATCGACATGAGAATACCGAAGCCCGCCAGCAGGGTCACCATCGAGGTGCCGCCGTAGCTGATCAGCGGCAAGGGCACTCCCACCACGGGCAGCAGACCGCTGACCATGCCGGCATTGATGAACACATAGACGAAGAAGGTCAGCCCAAGACTTCCGGCCAGGAGGCGCGCGTAGGTGTCCTGGGTCTGCGTGGACAGGTAGATGGCGCGACCCACGACAAAGGCATACAGCAGCAGCAGCACGAACAAGCCCAGCATGCCGAACTCCTCGCCGATCACCGCGAATATGAAGTCGGTCGAGCTCTCCGGCAGGTAGTCCAGCTGCGCCTGGCTGCCGTTCATCCAGCCCTTGCCGAAGACACCGCCGGAGCCGATGGCGATCTGCGACTGGATGATGTGGTAGCCGGCGCCCTGCGGATCGATCTGCGGATTGATGAAAGTCAGGATGCGATTTTGCTGGTAGTCGTGCATGTGATGCCAGCCCAGCCAACCGCCCACCGCGGCGACGGCGATCAGCGCCAGCACGACGCGCACCTGCAGGCCCGCCATCATGACCACCAGTGCGCCCGCGACGGCGATCAGCGCACCGGTGCCCAGATCCGGCTGCATCACGACCAGGCCGGTGGGGATCAGGATCAGCGCCGTCAGCAGCGCCAGCGACACGGGACTGGGTGGCAGCGGCCGCTCGTGCAGATACCAGGCGCACGCCATCGGCACGGCGAGCTTCATGATTTCCGAAGGCTGGAAGCGCAGCAGTCCCAAGTCCAGCCAGCGCTGGGCGCCCTTGCCGATGGCACCCATCCCGGCCACCACCAACAGCAGCAGTACCCCGATCAGGTACAGCCATGGCGAAAGGCGCCGCAGGAAATTGGGATTCACCTGCGCCAGCAGCAGCATGGCGACGGTGCCCATCCCTAGGTGAGCGATCTGGCGAAAGACGGTGCCCAGGCTCTGGCCCGAGGCGCTGTACAGCACCACCAGGCCGAAGGCTGCGATCAGTCCCAAGCCCACCAGCAGCGGACCATCCAGCTTCAGCGCCAGCAGCATGCGCGCGGCGCCGGTGACCGCGCGGCGCGCGCTCGGGCCATCGCTGAGTTCCTCGTGGATCATTGGGTCGCCACCGCGACCGAGGCATCGGGCGCGGGCGCACCTGCGGCTTCGAGTACGGCTTTGGCCCGCGCCGAGGGTTCGAATTCCGGCTTCAGCCTGCCGTCACTGCCGAGCAGGTAGGCGTCGAGCACGGTGCGCGCTATGGGTGCGGCGGTGCCGGAGCCAAAGCCCGAATTTTCGGCGAGCACCGCGATAGCAATGCGGGGCTCTTCGGCCGGTGCGAAGGCCACGAACCAGGCGTCATCGCGCAGGTTCTCGGCCACGGTCTTGGCGTTGTACTTCTCGTTCTGCCCCACGGTGTACAACTGCGCCGTGCCGGTCTTGCCGCCGGAGCTGTAGGCCGCCTTGGCGAAAGCGACGTGTCCGGTGCCGTAGGTCATGGTGCCCATCATGGCCTTGATGACCGTGGTCCAATCCTCCTGGGAAATGCCCGTCACCGGTTTTTCCTCCACTGGTGCCGCCGCCGTGGTGCGACCGTCAGGGGCGCGCGTGCCGATCACCAGTCGCGGACGGAAGCTGCGGCCACGCTCACTGATCACGCCGACAATGTGCGCCACCTGCAGCGGCGTCACCTGCAGGTACCCCTGGCCGATTCCCATGTTCACGGTCTCACCCGGAAACCAGACCTGGTCGGCGGGGTGCTTGAACGCGATCTTCTTCCACGCCGGTGAAGGCAGCAGGCCTGGTTTCTCGCCGCTGATGTCGATGCCGGTCAGCTGGCCGTAGCCAAAGGGCGCGAGGCCCTCATCGAGCTTGTCGATGCCCATCTCATGGGCGAGCTTGTAGAAGTACACGTCGGAGGATTTGGCGATGGCGACGGTGAGGTCGAGCATGCCGCGCGGTTCATCCTTGTCGGCACGATAGATGTGCACGCTGTGCGGCAGCTCGAAGGTGCCGTTGCACAACACCTTCTGGTCGGCGGTGATGCTGTGGTCGGTCAGGGCTACCAGGCCAATCGCCGGCTTGATGGTCGAGCCCGAAGGATAGGTGCCACGCAGCGCGCGGTTGAGCAGCGGGCTGTCCGGATCGTTCGCCAGCGCCGCGTACTCGGCGCGGGTGATGCCGCGGGCAAACTCGGTGGGATCAAAGCCCGGCTTGCTGACCAGGGCGATGACATCGCCGTTGCGCGGGTCCAACGCCACGACCGCGCCGCGGTGGGCACCCAGCGCATCCTCCGCCGCCTGCTGGACCTTCAGGTCCAGTCCCAGGATCAGGGTTTCGCCGGCGATGGGCGCCTGGGTGCGCAGGTGCGGGTTCGCGCTGCCAATGGTCTCGACCGAACGGCCTTCCGCATTGACCTGGATCTGGCGAAAGCCATTGGTTCCATGCAGCTGTTTCTCATACGCGCCTTCGACGCCGAGCTTGCCGATCACCGAGGTGCCGGCATAGGCGCCGGCGTCGACATGCTGCAGGTCGGTCTCGCTCAGCGCGCTGACGTAGCCCAGGGCATGTACACCCAGCGCCCCATTGGGATACCAACGCATCTGCCGCGACTTGATGTCGACACCGGGGAAGTCGAAGCGATGCACCGCGAAGCGCCCGACATCATCATCCGTCATACGCAGTCTGATGGGCACGCTGTCGAAGCTGCGGCGCGAGAGAATGGTGCGGCGGATATCCGGCAGCTCCTCGGTGGTCAGAAGTCCGATGCCCACCAGGCCCTTGAGCGTACCTTCGAGGTCCGGAACTTCCTCGCGCACCAGTTCGAGCTGGTAACCGGGCTGGCCGCCGGCGAAGGTCGCGCCATTGCGGTCGAGCAGCAGGCCGCGGGCTGCCGGGATCGGCTCGACACGCACGCGGTTGTACTGCGACTGCTGGGAGTAGTAGTCGAAGCGCACGACCTGCAGCAGCACCAGGCGCCCGGCCAGGACCAGCAGCAGGATGGCGCCCAGGGCACTGGCAACCAGCGCGCGCTGGTCGAACAGCCGCTGTTCCTTCCAGTGGTCCTTGATGCGGACGCCGCGCATGGGAGCCTGTCTCATGGGTCAGCGCGTGCCGCGCACGCGATCCAGCAGCGCGGTGGCGAGCGGCCATATCAGAGCGCCGGTGAAAGCGTGGATCCAGCGCAGCGGGCTGGTCATGGGATGTCCGGTCCAGCCGTCGATGGCGAACAGGATGAACTCATAGGCCACCAGGGCGCCGAGCATGATCAGGGCCTGCTGAAAGGCGGGCTTGAGGCGGATTTTCTGGTGCTCGCGCACGACCACGTAAGTGATGGCGGTCAGGGCCAGGGCCTGCTGCCCGAGTAATGCGCCACGAAACACATCCAGCGCGACGCCGCAGAAAAAGCCCAGGCCGATGCCGCCGACGCGGGGCGCCGTGATCGACCAGTACAGGACCGTGATCACCAGGAAGGCGGGGCGCACCACGGCCAGCCACGACGGCAGCGGCAGCACGGACAGCACCAGCGCCACCACCACCGTCAGCAGTACCCGCCCCAAAGACTCCTGAGTCCGGTCGATCATTGATCGTCCTGGTCAGCAGACCTGGGTGCGGCCGGCGGCGGCGTCAACCGCGGCAACCTCGGCAGCGGCAGCGGTTCGAGCGCCGGGGCGGGCTGCCGTTGCAGCGACGGATTGCCGGTCGTGGTCGCTCCGTCCTTGAGGCGGGTGGGCGCGGCCGGATGGGTGTCCTGGAACCACACCAGCGTCACCTCGTGCAGTGCGCTGAGCCGCGCCAGCGGCGTTGCCCGGAACTGCGCCGGCTGCGCGGCGTCATGGCGGCTCTCGGCGATGCGGGCCACCGGGTAGCCTTGCGGAAACACGCCGCCGAGGCCCGAGGTCAGCAGCAGGTCGCCGGTTTTCACATCCGCGTTGGCGGGCAGGTAGGGCAGTACCAGGGAGTCCGGATCACCGGTGCCCACCGCGATGGTGTGCACCCCCGTGCGCTCGATGGCAACGGGTACGGCATGTTCCGGATCACTCACCAGGATCACTTCGGAACTCCAAGGGCCGACACGCGTCGTCTGGCCCAAGAGGCCGTAGTTGTCCATCACCGCCTGGCCCTTGAAGACACCGTTGCGCGCCCCGCGGTTGATCAGCAGGCGCTGCCGCAGGATGTTGAGATCCACGTCGACGACTTCCGCCGCGATCCAGTGGTCGGCCACCGTCGGCAGACCCTGTCGCAGGCCGCGCAGTTCGGAGTTCTCACGCGCCAGGGCGTCGAAGCGCATCAGCTTCATGGCCAGATCGCGGTTCTGCTTCACGAGCGCGGCGTTCTGGGCTTCCAGGGTTTCACGAGCGGTGAGACTTTCATGGGTCCAGTGCCAGGCCTGGGCCGGGGAGCTCACCGCCAGCTGCACCGGGTAGGCGACGGCGCTCAGGTAGTAGCGTACGTGGACCAGCCAGCCACCACGCCGATCGAGCGCCATGAGCACAATGGCCAGGACGGCATACAGGGTGAAGCTGAATCCCGGGGCCGATCCCCTTCCCTGTGAAGCCCGGTAGTTTCCTGTGCCGTAGGCAGCCACACTCGTTATTGTGCGGGTGGCGAACGGTTACTCGAGGCCGAAATGCCCCGGGCCCATCTCGTCCATGAGCTCGAGAATGCGTCCGCCGCCGCGCGCCACGCAGGTGAGCGGATCATCCGCAATCACGACGGGCAGGCCGGTTTCCTCGGTCAGAAGCTTGTCGATGTCACGCAGCAGGGCGCCACCTCCGGTAATCACGATGCCCCGCTCGGCCACATCCGCGCCCAGCTCCGGCGGGGTCTGTTCCAGGGCCTGCTTGACGGCGCTGACGATGGCCTGCAGAGGCTCCTGCAGCGCCTCGAGGATTTCGTTGCTGTTGAGCGTGAAGCTGCGCGGCACACCTTCGGAGAGGTTACGGCCCTTCACCGACAGTTCACGCACCGTCTGGCCCGGGTAGGCCGAGCCGATCTCGATTTTGATGCGCTCGGCCGTCGCCTCGCCGATGAGGATGCCGTAGTTGCGACGCACGTAGTTCATGATGGCATCGTCAAAGCGGTCGCCGCCGATGCGCGCCGAGTTGGCGTAGACGATGCCGTTGAGGGACAGCACCGCCACTTCCGAGGTGCCGCCGCCGATGTCCAGCACCATGGAGCCACGGGCCTCGTGTACCGGCAGGCCGGCGCCGACCGCAGCGGCCATGGGCTCACTTACGATGGCCACATTGCGCGCTCCGGCCCCTTCGGCGGATTCGCGGATGGCGCGACGCTCCACCTGGGTGGAGCCGAACGGCACGCACACCAGTACCCTTGGAGAGGGCTTGAGCATGCGGTTGCCGTGGACCTTGTTGATGAAGTACTGCAGCATCTTCTCGGTGTAGGTGAAGTCGGCGATGACGCCATCCTTCATCGGCCGCACCGCGTTGATGTGGCCCGGGGTGCGCCCGAGCATGCCCTTGGCTTCGGAGCCGACGGCCACGATGATCTTGCCGCCGCGCGTGGGTTCATCCTGAACGGCGACGACCGAGGGTTCGTTGAGTACGATCCCCTTGTCGCGCACGTAAATCAGGGTATTTGCCGTACCCAGGTCGATCGACAGATCACTGGAAAAGTAACCGCGAAGACGTTTGAACATGAAAAAAAACCGGCGTTTGAAGCAAGCGGGAGGAGCCTCCCGGAAGTGGCGCGTACCATAGCAACCGATGCGACATTGAGCAAGGCGAGGTGTATCATTTCGCGCCCATTTTCCCGCAGTTTTGTGAACTCCAACCAAGGTCCCACATGAAGCCCGAGCAGATCTCAGCGATAGCCCACCTGGCGCGTCTGTCAATGGACGAGGCCGAGATTCCGCGCTACCAGCAAAGCCTGGCGAGCATTCTGTCGTTCGTGAGCGACTTGGAGCGGGCTCAGACCCGGGATGTCATGCCCATGGCGCATCCGTTGCCGGGACTGGTGCAGCGTCTGCGGCCCGACGTGGCCACTGAGACCGATGCGCATGAGCGTTACCAGGCCAATGCCCCGCAGGTCGCCGCCTCCTTGTATCTCGTGCCGAAGGTCATCGAGTGACACTGCATACCAAATCGCTTGCCGCACTGGCGGCGGGCCTGCGTGCCCGCGAGTTTTCGAGCGTCGAGCTGACGCGGACGCTGCTCGCGCGCATCGAGGCGCATCAGCCGCAGCTGAACGCCCTGATCACGGTCACGGGCCCCTCGGCCATGCAGGCAGCGGCGGTCGCCGATGGCGTCCTGGCCCGCGGTGGCGGTGGTCCGCTCACGGGTATCCCACTGGTTCACAAGGATATCTTCTGCACCGATGGGGTCAGGACGACCTGCGGCTCGCGCATGCTGGACAACTTTGTCGCGCCCTACGATGCGACCGTTGTGGCGAAGCTCAAGGCCGAAGGCATGATCATGTTGGGGAAGGCCAACATGGACGAGTTCGCCATGGGTTCCTCCAATGAGACCAGCTATTACGGTCCGGTGCGCAACCCCTGGAACCCGCTGCTGGTTCCGGGTGGGTCCTCGGGCGGCTCGGCGGCCACGGTGGCCGCGCGCCTGGCGCCAGTGGCGACCGCGACCGACACCGGCGGCTCCATTCGCCAGCCGGCGGCGCTGTGCGGCATCACCGGTTTCAAGCCCACCTACGGCCGCGTCTCACGTTACGGGATGATTGCCTTCGCTTCGAGCCTCGATCAGGGTGGCACGCTCAGCGCATCGGCCGCGGATGCCGCGCTGCTGCTGCGGGCGATGGCGGGATTTGATCCGCGCGACTCCACCAGCGTGGACAAACCGGTGCCCGACTATGTTGCCGCTTTGGAGCTGCCGCTTTCGGGAATGAAGATCGGCCTGCTCAAGGAGTTCTTCGAGAAGGGCCTGGACCCCGCCAATGAGCGCTGCGTCCGCGCGGCCCTCGCGGTGTACGAGAAGCTCGGCGCCACGCTGGTCGAGGTGAGCCTGCCGAACCTGGGGCTGTCCGTTCCCGCCTACTACGTGGTGGCGCCGGCCGAGTGTTCCTCAAACCTTGCGCGCTTCGATGGCGTGCGCTTCGGACACCGGGCCAAGGATCCGAAGGATCTCATGGACCTGTACAAGCGCTCGCGCGGCGAAGGCTTCGGGGCCGAGGTCAAGCGCCGCATCATGACCGGCACCTATGTGCTGTCGGCCGGCTACTACGACGCCTACTACCTCAAGGCGCAGAAAGTGCGGCGCCTGATCGCCAACGAGTTCGACGCGGCCTTCGCGCAGGTCGATCTGGTCATGGGCCCGACGACGCCGACCCCGGCCTTCGAGCTGGGCTCCAAGACCTCCGATCCGATCACCATGTACCTGAACGACATCTACACCATCGGCGCGAATCTTGCGGGCCTGCCCGCGATGTCCATCCCCTGCGGGTTCGTGCAGAATCTGCCGGTGGGACTGCAGCTCATCGGCCGGCACTTTGCCGAAGAGCGCCTGCTCAGCGCCGCCCATGCCTATCAGCGCGCAACCGACTGGCACACCCGTGTCCCTCCTGGCTATGAATAACGAAACCTGGGAAACCGTCATCGGGCTGGAGATCCACGCCCAGTTGTCGACCAACTCCAAGATCTTCTCCGCCTCGCCGACCGCCTACGGCGCGCCGCCCAATGCGCAGGCGAATCTCGTCGACCTGGGGTATCCGGGCGTGCTGCCGGTCCTGAACCAGGCGGCGGTGTCGATGGCGGTGAAGTTCGGCCTCGCCGTCGCCGCGGACATCACGCCGCTGTCGGTGTTCGCCCGCAAGAACTACTTCTACCCGGATCTGCCCAAGGGCTACCAGATCAGCCAGTACGAGCTGCCCATCGTGGCCAAGGGCCATATGGACATCGTGCTGGAGGACGGTGCCACCAAGCGCATCGGCATCACCCGCGCGCACCTCGAGGAGGATGCGGGCAAGTCGCTGCATGAGGGCCTCGGAGCATATTCGGGCATCGACCTGAACCGCGCCGGCACACCCCTGATCGAAATCGTCTCCGAACCGGACATGCGTTCGGCTAAGGAGGCGGTGGCGTACCTGAAGAAGATCCACACCCTGGTGCGCTACCTTGAGATCTGCGACGGCAACATGCAGGAAGGTTCGTTCCGCTGTGACGCCAATGTCTCGGTGCGGCGCCGGGGGACACAGATGTTGGGCACGCGCGCCGAGATCAAGAACATCAACTCCTTCCGCTTCGTGGAGAAGGCCATCCACTACGAGGTGGCGCGCCAGATCGATGTCATCGAGTCCGGCGGCAAGGTGCTGCAGGAGACGCGGCTGTACGACCCTGACAAGGGTGAGACGCGCTCGATGCGTTCGAAGGAAGAAGCCAACGACTACCGCTACTTCCCGGACCCGGATCTGCTACCGGTGGCCGTCGATGCGGCGTTCATCGCCGGTATTCGCGCCACGCTGCCGGAGTTGCCGGATGAGAAGGCGGCGCGCTTCGCCGCGGCCTTCGGACTTTCGGCCTACGATGCCGGAGTGCTCACGGCCAGCCGCGAACTGGGCGACTTCTTCGAGGCGGTGGTCAAGCAGATTCCCAAGGACCCGAAACTCGCCGCCAACTGGGTGATGGGCGAGCTGGCCGCCGCCCTGAACCGCGACGGCATCGACATCGGTGCGAGCAAGCTCGGACCCGGGCGGGTTGCGGGTCTGCTGCAGCGTATCGCCGATGGCACCATCTCCGGCAAGATCGCCAAGGAGGTCTTCGAGGTCATGTGGGCCTCGGGGAGCGATGCCGATTCGGTCATCGCGCAGAAGGGTCTGCAGCAGATCTCCGATCCGGCCGCCATCGAGAAGGCCATTGATGAGGTCATCGCGAAGAGTCCCGGGCAGCTGGCCGATTACCGCGCCGGCAAGGACAAGCTGTTTGGTTACTTTGTCGGTCAGGTGATGAAGGCGACCGGCGGCAAGGCCAATCCCGCGCAGCTCAACGAGCTGCTCAAGAAGAAGCTTGCGGGCTGAAGCCGGCAAGCCTGGTTGCGTGCTCGCGCACATCCTGTGGCCAGGACTGGATATGGGCGGCAAGGCGCTGCGCGTCGTGGGCAAACAGCGCGCGCGTGGCTTCTTCAAAGCCGGGCAGATCACCGGCGATGGCTGACATGAAATGGTAGGCGCGCTCGTGGGCCTGCCGCCGCTGCTCCTGGCCCGATGCATCGCGTCGCGCCCGCTCCACGAGTTTGCGCAGGGCCACCGAGGCGCCACCGGGCTGGGCCGCGAGCCACTCCC
>JBARBG010000051.1:0-3407 GCA_049792815.1 Steroidobacteraceae bacterium
GCTATATCTCGTTCTCACTCGCCAGCGTGGGCCGGTAGTCCAGGGTTCTCTTCAGACCACGTTTGGGCGCAAGAGATCCCAAAACGCAAAAAAATAGAGTAATTGTTGATCTTATTGGACGCCGAGGGACGTGCCCGACCGCGCGGCGGAGCATCGGTGCGCGGATCGGCATCCTTGGGATCCCTGATTGGGGGTAACTGATTTTTGTAGATCCAAGCTACCCCGATTGTCACCCCTTTTTTGCGCCCGTAGTCCGGGCCTCACAATGGACGGTACTGGATGAAAAGTATCGACGAAATGGCACATTTCGCCGACCCAGAGTTCATTTTGGCGGACGTCGATGGAGGTTCTCGGCAGTGAGCTTTCGGGCTCATAGGTTACAGATTATTCCGGTCACATCGCTGACACTTTTGGGCTTTTGCAGGAGACGCAAATGCCCTGGCAGGAGTGTCGCAAGATGGACGAACGGCTGCGCTTTATCGCCCGGTTACTTGATGGGGAGAGGATGGCAGGGCTGTGTCGGGAGTTTGATATCTCCCGCCAGACTGGCTACAAGATCTTCTCCAGGTACAAGGATTGTGGCCTGGTCGGGCTCACGGATCGATCCCGACGTCCGTATCGGCAAGCCAACCGTTTGCCCTTCCAGATCGAGTCCCTGATCGTACAGTTGCGCAAGGAGCATCCGAGCTGGGGAGCGCCGAAGATCCGCGAGAAGATCAAGCGCCGGCGCTTAGGAATAGCGCTGCCGGCCATCAGCACGGTGCATGCCGTATTGGATCGCCATGGCCTGGTAACCCGCGGCCGCCAGCGTAATCACTACAAGGCCGAAGGCACGGGCTTATCCCGCCCCGATCATCCCAACGATCTGTGGTGCGCCGATTACAAGGGCGAGTTCATGCTCGCGGATCGACGCTATTGCTATCCCTTGACCATCACCGACTTCGCTAGCCGCTACCTGCTGTGCTGCGAGGCACTCGCGACGACCAAGGAGATCTATGCTTTTACCGTCTTTGAAAGGGCCTTCAAGGACTTCGGGCTGCCGCGGGCGATCCGCAGCGACAACGGTGTGCCTTTCGCCAGCAACAGCGCCTTCTTTGGCCTCAGCAAGCTCTCGGTCTGGTGGCTGCGCCTAGGAATCGGCATCGAGCGCATCAAGCCGGGTCATCCACAGCAGAACGGTCGGCACGAACGCATGCACCTGACCTTGAAGAATGAAGCCACCAAACCGCCGGGCAAGAACTTCTTGCAGCAGCAGGCCAAGTTCGATCACTTCCGCGAAGTCTTCAACCAGGATCGACCGCATCAGGCACTGAACATGCAGTACCCCGCGGAGCTCTACACACCCTCACCGCGCCCTTATACCGGCCTACCGGAGCTGCATTACCCGTTCCACGATATGACCATCACCGTGACCCAATGCGGCCGCCTGTGCTTCGGCAGGCGCAAGATCAATCTCAGTGGCGTGTTCGCCGGTCAGAACGTCGGCGTCCGCCAAGTCGCCGAGCACGTCTGGTTGATCAGCTTCATGCACTACGATCTAGGCTTCTTCGACGACGAGACCTGTCGCGTCGAATGTGCCCCAAACCCCTTCAGTGCTAAAGTGTCAACGATGTGTCCGGTATAAAACGTCAGCGATCTGACCGGAATAGACCCAGGTGTTGGGTTTGCCGGCTGAGGGATTCGAACCCCCGACCTACGGTTTACAAAACCGTTGCACTACCACTGTGCTAAGCCGGCATTTCTTCGGATGTACGCGCTGCCCGTACCCGCTCGAGGCCACATTCTACCGTGACGGCGGCAGGCTCGGCAGCACTTTGGCTAGCGCCGACCGCAGCACATCCACGTGCTCGAACAGAGTGTCGACGTGACCCCCGAATCCGTCGTCCGAGCCGGCATCGAAGGTAATGAGGCGCTTCGGTTCGTTTGCAGCGGCGAACAGCTTGAGCGCGTGATCATACGGAATCAGGGTGTCCCCGCGGGTGTGGGCGATGATCACCGGAATGTGTACGGCGCTCATTCGGGCGAGCGAGTTGAATTGAACTCCGACGGCGAGGCGCACCGGCAGATAGGGATATCTGGCGGCAGCCGCGTCCGGAATCGAAGTGAATGCGCCGAATAGAACCAACGCCGCCGCCTTGTGTCGCGTGGCGAGCAGCACGGCAGGTCCCGACCCCAACGAGTGCCCCAACAAGATGAGGTGCTCCTGCGCAACGCCGCGCTGCATCAGTGCTTGATAGGCGGCTTCGGCGTCCTCGTACATTTGGGTTTCGGACGGCTGGCCGGCGGTCAGCCCGAATCCATGGTAGTCGATATCCATCACATTGAACCCGGTGCGGCGCAGTGCCTCACAATGACGCATCTGCCAGGGCGAGAAAGCCGAGTCAGCATTGCCGTGCAAATGCAGCACCCAAAATCCGGTGTCGACTCCGCTGTTGGCACGAAACACGAGACCTGCGAGATCCGTGTTGTTTGGTACCGGTATGGCCACTCGCTGCGCATCCGCCGGGAATGCGGTGAGCAAGTGTTGCCGGCTGCGCGCCGCGGCAAACACCAGTTCGCCTTCGTGCGCCTTGAGCCAAATCATGGCAACCGTCACAACCAGAGCGGCGAGCGCCACCGCCCCGCCGGCCGTCGCCAGCACGGTTCTTACAACTCGTTTGGACACTAGTGCCAGCTGCTGACCGCCTCACGGGCGGCTTGATTGAGCGGGCGCGCCACGAGGCCGCTTTGCGACACCTTGATCTCGTACAGTGCGCCGTCGGCCATCGGCAGGTAGGTCGCGCTGCCGTAGAGCGCGTCGACCCACGGTATCCATGAATGGTAGCGATGCACCAGATCCCAGGGGTCGATTCGCTGGGGCGGGTTCAGGGCGTATACGGTCCGAGCTTGCGCGCGCTCATCCTCGACGGTCGAGTATCGGCCGCTGAGCCGCTCCAGGCGGTATGCCGTGTCGAAACCGATCAGATTGGCGAATACATGCCATTTGAGCACTCGGGCGTCCATTTGCCACTCATCGCCCCGCAATGAGAACTTCGCATGCTCGCCGCTGGGGTAGGTCAGGACGGCATCGAACTCTCGCGGTCCGGTACGGGTCAGCTGGATCTCGCCGGCGGGTTGTTCGAAACTCAGGCGCTGGTAGGTACGTAAGTTCGCCGAGAGCAGCACGGCGCACACGCTGAGCAAAATGAGCGAAAGCGCAGTCGCGCCGGTCAATACGCCCCCAAACACCCTGCGCCGCCGTAAACGGCGGACCGCTGCGAACAAGAGCAGAACTCCTGCTAACGCGACGACGACGATCAGTGCGGTGAGTGTCATTGGGGAGTCTAACGGGAACCGGAACCGAACCTCATGGGACTAACAAAACACTTAGCCCGGTTCCGGTGTCTCGTTGCAGACCCCCATAGTTT
>JBARBG010000052.1:0-1777 GCA_049792815.1 Steroidobacteraceae bacterium
TTTCAGCCCAGCAAAGTGCGAAACTGATCAAGACAGATATGGACCTCATCACACAAGTCGAGATTGCTCTTTACCAAGTGCCTCTGACGAAAGCGGTCAGCGATGCAAAAGTGCTCACTGGCCGGCAAAAGCCACTGTCGCACGTTGGTATGTTGGTGGCGACGATCGAAACGGCCAACGGAGCTCGCGGCCTCGGATTCAGTTATTCGCTGCGCGCCGGCAGCGCAGCCCTTTTTGCCCATGCCAGGGAATTGGCAGGCGAACTGATTGGCGAAGATCCGAACGACATCGGGCGCCTGTGGGAAAAACTCGCCTGGCTGGGCGGCTCGGTTTCCCGCACTGGCGTCTCGGTACAGACGATCGCCGCGTTCGACCTGGCGCTGTGGGATTTGAAGGCAAAGTCGGCGAATGTTTCGGTCGGCAAATTATTGGGCACGTACCGCGACCGCGTACCGTGCTACAACACGTCGGGCGGCTACCTCTCGGCTTCGGTCGACGAAGTTCTCAAGAACATTGATGCCTCGCTTGAACACGGTCTGGGCGGAATAAAACTCAAGGTCGGTCAGCCTGACCTGCAAAAAGATCTGGATCGGATCGCCGCCGTGCGAAAACATGTGGGCGACGATGTCCCGCTCATGGTCGACGCGAATCAGCAGTGGGATTTCACGACCGCGCTAAGAGCCGGTCGGGTGCTCGATCAGTACAAGTTGACCTGGCTTGAGGAACCGCTCAATGCCTACGACTACCGAGGCCATGCAGCGCTCGGCGAGAAGCTCGACACGCCGATCGCGACAGGCGAGATGCTGAGCAGCGTGGCGGAGTGCAGCGAGCTCATTCGGCACAATTCGGTCACCTTTCTTCAACCTGATGTGCCGCGTATCGGCGGCATCACACCGTACCTGAAAGTAGCCGCGCTCGCCGATCTCAACCGCCTGAAACTCGCGCCCCATTTCGTCATGGAAATACATATCCACCTCGGATGTGCCTATCCACACGAGGCCTGGGTCGAGCATATCGAATGGCTCGAACCGGTATTTAACGAGCGACTTGAAATCAAGGACGGGAAGATGCTGTTGCCGACGCGTCCAGGGCTCGGATTTAGTCTTGCCGATCAAGCCACCCGGTGGTGCGTCGATAGCGCAAGGATTTGACCGTAAGATCATTCGCGCCCGACGAAAGGCAGCGATCGCGGTCTGCTCCCTTGCTTATCGAGTGCCTTCAGACAGGGCTTTGCATCTGTTCGGGGTACTCGTCAAAACACCTTCTCTCGTTCCGACCCAAAGCTCTTCAACATCGATAGCCGCTTTGCGGCGCGCTAGCCCGACCTACGAAATTCTGTCTCCCCTGTTTGCGCCTGGTCAGTATTCTCATTCCGCATCGGCCGACAGGGCGCCTGGCGCCCTCTTTTTGATCAGCCCGTGCGGGCAGCGGACCCAAGCAAGCTTAAAGAAAAGCCTCGGCGCGCTTCTGCAGTTCTTCGAGACCGGGTTCCTTCGGGTTGCGCGGCTTGCCCGGGTGGATGATCGAGACCTGGCAGTTCTCGGCCGCTTCGACGAGTTGCGCGTAGGTGCCGGCATTCACATCGGCGATGTAGGCCTGCTTGTTGGCGTCGTAGGCGAACATCTTGCCGTTGAGCTGCACGCACTCGTTGCACGTCGAGCAGCGCGCCGTCTCGATGTAGGCTTCGTCTGGCGACCTTTCCGGCTCGACTTCGGCCGCGGCCGGTACCGCCGCGGCGCTTGCTCCGGCGGGCGCCGTCGCGGGCGCGGTGCTGGCC
>JBARBG010000053.1:0-16839 GCA_049792815.1 Steroidobacteraceae bacterium
GGCTCATGGAGGTCGCCGCCATGCGCGCCAGCATCTCCTTGGGTATGCCCGGGGGCGGCTTGCGGAAAGGATTGGGCTGGTCCATGCCCACGTAGTTGTCGGTATTGACGCCACCGGGACAGAACACCCCGGTGCCGATGTTGGTGGATTCCAGTTCCACCCGCAGCGACTCCATCAGACCCACCGCGGCGATCTTGGTGGAGGTGTACACGCCGGCGTTGACGCCCGGCAGCAGCCCGCCCATCGAGGCGGTGGTCACGAAATGACCACCCTCGCCGTGCTCGAGCATATGCGGCAGACAGGCCGCGACGCTGTTGTAGATGGCCGTGAAGTTCACTGCGACCGCGTTGTCCCACTCGTCGAACTTCGCCTGGCTGGCCTGCCGCAGGGTCTTGATGCCCGCGTTGTTGACCACCAGGTGCAGCTTGCCGTACTTGGCCTTGACGGCGTCGACCATGGCCTTCCAGCCATCCCGATCGGTCACATCGTGCTTGAACGCCATGACGCCGGCGTTGCCGGGTTTGAACAGGGGCAGGGCAGCCTTGAGGCGGTCCTCGTTGCGGTAGCCGATCACCACCTTCATGCCCGCGTTGGAGGCGGCCCGCGCGATGCCTAATCCGATGCCGTCAGAGGCCGCCGTGATGTACGCCACCTTGCCCTTCAGGTCCTTGAGCGGCGGCGGCTGTGAGACGGTTGGTTCGGGCGGGCGTGGGGGACGACCGGCGGGCACCGCCGGCGCCGTGGGTGCGGTCGTTTGCGCCGCGGCGTATTGGGACAGCCCCAGGCCCGCGAGCAGGGTGCCCGTGCCGATCCCCAAAGAACTGCCGAGAAAATCGCGTCGATTATTCATGATGAATACGTCCGTAGATTATTTTCAGGTGTCGAGCGTCACGCTGCGGTAGGACTTGCGCGGTTCCTTCCGATGCGCGCTCTCGCGCCGATAGATTCCGCAGGTCAGGACGCGGGTCTCGCCGCGGACCCGATCCGGATTGGGCGGTGCTTCCTGGGGCTCGGAGTCCAGCATGGCGTCGAAGCGCTGCTGGGTCCCGGGCATGTACTCGGGATGCGTGACAATGAACAAATCATTGTGGATCACGCCGTTCAGCACCCGCTCGCCGGCTTCCATGGGATCCATGCCCGTAGGCGGTCCCCTACGGGCCGGGAAAGGCGGAGCATTGGGGTTGGCGGCGGCGCGGGCAGCGGCCTGTTGGGCCCGGTAGGGATTGACCTCACCGTACTGGTAATTGTCGGTGTTCACGCCGCCCGGAACGAACGCCGAGGTGCCCACCGTGGTGCCTTCCAGCTCAACCCGCAGCGCCTCCATGAGGCCCACCGCCGCGATCTTGGTTGCGCTGTAGACCCCCAGGCCCCCGGCGGGCAGCAGGCCACTCATCGAGGAGGTCACCACGAAGTGCGAGCCCTCACCGTGCTGCAGCATATGCGGCAGGATAACCGCGACGCTGTCGTACGTGGCGGTGTAGTTCACGGCCACCGCGTCATCCCAGTCCTTGGCGGAAACGGTACTGGCCCGCGCGAAGGTCTTAATGCCCGCATTGTTGACGACCAGGTGCAGATTGCCGAACTGGCTGTTGATGGTCTGCAGCACTTTCGCCCAGCCATCGCGATCCGTCACATCATGCTTGATCGGCAGCACGCCGGCGTTGCCCGGCTTGAACAGCGGCAATGCGGCCTTGAGGCGATCCTCATTGCGATAGCCGATGCACACCTTCATGCCGGCGGCAGAGGCTGCGCGGGCAATCCCCAAGCCGATGCCGTCCGAGGAGGCGGTGATGTAGACCACCTTGCCCTTCAGGTCGTGCAGCGGCGCGCGCTGCGAGAACGCCGGTTCGGGCGGCGGCGGCGGGCGGCCGGCAAAGGGACCGGAACTTGCCGCGGGCGGGGCACCCTGCGCGCGGGCGTACTGGCTCAGACCCAGGCTGGCCAGAATGCCGGCCCCATACACCGACCCTTCCGCCAGGAAGCGGCGGCGCTCGGCGGCGAAGCGATCCAGTGCCTGGGGAATCTCGCGGGGAGTAGGGGGTGAATTCTTCATGATGGCCTGCCTTGGTGTTGGTTTTGCAACCAGCTGCGCGTTCCGGCGGCAGTGTGCCTGATTGGCCGCGGAGCCGTCACCTACAACGGGTTCAAAGGGCTGTGGCGGCATGTCATGATGATCAGGATCAGTCCGGCAACCTAAGGAGCGGTAATGAGCCAGAACAGGGACAAATTGACGCCGGTCGGACAGGCCCGGCGCGGGTTTTTGAGCAGCGCGGCCCTGGCGACTGCGGCCACCGCCGCCGGACTCGCCGACGCCGGGCGTACCGCGGCCGCGGCGGACGCTGCGCCGACTTGCCCCACCGTGCCGACCCCAATGCGCGATGTCGAAGGCAAGGTTGCCTTCATCACCGGTGGCGACAGTGGCATTGGGCTTGGCATCGCCCGCGCTTTCACCGATGCCGGCATGAAGGTCGTGATTACCTACCGGACCCAGGCGCACCTGGACGAGGCCATGAAGCTGCTGCAGGGCGCCGCCGACCGCGTGCATGCCATCAGCCTGGACGTCACCGATCGGGCCGGCATGGAGAAGGCCGCGGCTGAGACCATCGAGGTCTTCGGCAAGGTCCACGTTCTGGTGAACAACGCCGGTGTCGCCGTCATCGGTGGCCTGTCGCGCGCCACCTACGAAGACTGGGATTGGGCCATGAGCGTGAATGCGGGCGGTGTCTTCAACGGCGTGCGCAGCTTCCTACCTCGCATCCAGGCGCAGGGCGAAGGCGGCCAGATCGTATCGGTGTCGTCGCTGGCGGGACTGCTGGGGCACGCACCCGCGGGCGTCTATACCGCGTCCAAATTTGCGGTGGTCGGCATGATGGAGGCGCTGCGCGGCGAACTGGCCGACACCAACATCGGAGTCACAGTGTTCTGCCCCGGTATTGTCAATACCAACATCGGCAGCTCGGCGCGCAATCGCCCGGCGGGTACGAGCGCGGCGGCGCCGCGTATGGATCCGGGGTTCAAAATGGATCCAGCGATGATGGCGCAGATGCAGAAGGCCATGAGCGAGTCCCACGGAGTCCCGCCGGGAATGGATCCCATGGATGCCGGTCGGCGTGTCCTGCGGGCGGTGCGCAGCAATGACCTCTATGTGCTGACGACGCCTGAGTTCGCGCCCGAGTTCGCAGCGCGGGGCGAGGCCATCGTGGCCTCGCTCCCCACGGATGTCAGCGTGTCGCAGGCGCGCGAGATGATGGGGCGGATGATTCTCGGCAAGACACCGTACGCCGCGGAGCGCGACCGGCGCCGCTGCGAGCGGGCGCGGTCGGGTAAAGCCTAACGCGCCTGCGGGCGGGCGGCCCGTTCCGCGCGCGTGCCGGCTTCGTCGACGTTGAGCCCTTCGGGATCCTGTTCCGGATCGCCCTGGATGATGACCGCGTAGTCACGTTTCGCGCCGGCGATGGAAATGTAGCCGTCGCGGACGTCCTCGAGCACCTTGGCGACGGATCGCTGCAGCGGATCGCCCCAGCCGCCGCCTGAATTGGTCATGTGGCGCAGGGTGGCAAAGGCGTCGGTGTGCCATCGCTGGCGCCCGAAATAAACCCAGGGCGCGTCCTTGCGCGGCGCCTGGGTCAGCGGATCAAGCCGGCCAGCGACGCCGGTGGCATCCACGAAGTCGCCGGCGCCCACCCCGCGGACGCGGGCGGCGACTGCGGCGCTGCCACCCACCTGATCCCACAGCCATACGCCGCCGGTGGTTCCGTCGCGGCCGCCGTTGACACCGATACCCGTGCTTTGTTTGAAACGCAGGGTGAACAGATGATGATCCACGGGCTCGAGCCAGTAGGTGTCCTTGCACACCGCCGCGCCGCCGCGGTGCGTGCCGGGGCCCGCCGAATCGATCACATAGTCGCGGCGCATGAAGACCACGGGAATCTCCGCCTCATGGGCTTCGATGGGGGTATCCATGCCGTTGACTTGGTAGAAGCTGCAGTAGCTGTCGGCATCCCCCGCGTCGGTGGCGCCCCAGGGTCCATGCTGACCGCCGGCCACGATCGACACCCAGGGTGAGCCATCGGGTCGGCGCCCCACGGCGCTGTGCAGATTCGGCGCGCTGATGTCGCCACCGACGGCGCGCTGGCCCAAGGGCACGGCAAGGGCGGCGAATATGGCGATCAGCAGGGCGTTGGTGGACTCACCGTACGCGAACACCACGCCCTCCGGCGGCAGCGCCGACAGAATCGCCCCGTCCGGAATCAGGATATCGATGGGTCGATAGCACCCGGAAGTGAAGGGGCCGCCCGGATCCAGCAGGTATTTGAGCGCGATGCCCACCGTGGTCTTGGCATCAAGGTAAGTGCCGTTGATGGCGCCGCGCGCCTGGCGGGCCGTGCCCGACAGATCAACCTCGATGCGTGCGCCGTACTTGCGGATGCTGCAACGAATGGGAAACTCCTCGCTGTCATCCACCGCATCGCAATCCACGAGCGCCGCGCCGTGCCACTGACCATCGGGCAAGGTGGCGATGGCGGCGGCCATGCGTTCGGCATCGGCATCGCACACGTAGCGCATGGCGCCCAGCACGGCCTCCACACCGTAGCGGGCAATACTGTCCAGCAGCAGTGACTCGCCCAGCGACAGACAGGCGATGATGGTTTGCATGTCCAGCCGCAGCAGTTCACCGAAACGCGCGTTGTCGAAGATCAGCGTCCAGGTTTCCCCGACCGGCTTGCCGGCCTTCAGCAGCGCTCGCGGGGAGAGCACCAGGCCATTTTCATACACGCTGAACTTGTGGGCGGAGAAGCCACCGGCGACCGAACCGCCCATGTCAAGCTGGTGGGCCTTCAGATTCACGAAACCACACAGGCGTGCATCGTGAAACACCGGGCGAATGAACAGCATGTCATTGACATGCGTGCCGGTGCGGTAAGGATCGTTGGCGATGATCACATCACCGGGTTCGAGGCGCGCGACGCCGTACTCCTCGATGGTGTTGCGGATCGATTCGGTCATGGTGCCGGTGAAGGCCAACTGTGATTTGCTGACCACCGGCGTCGGATAGCCGATCTGCGGCGGACCGGTCAAGGTCGCCGCGAAATCGTAGAAGTCCTTGAGCACCGGCGAGAAGGCGCAGGCCAGCAGCCGCTCGCTGACATGATCGAGCAGGTAGCGGAAGCGGTTGCCGAGCACCGTCGCATCGAAGCGGCTGCAGCCATAGGTGCTGGCGAAGGCCGCGCCATCCAGATCACGCAGGGCGGTGCCGCTCATGGGGCCTCCGTGATGACGATTTCACCCACGCGGCCAATGCGGGCGCACTGCCCGGGAATCACTACAGTTGTCGCCAGGGGTTCGACGATCAGCGCCGGCCCGGCGAGGGTGTGCCCGGCGGCGAGCGCCGCACGCTGGTAGACCGGCGCCTGGATTTCCTCGCTCCCAAGGTAGCGCAGTGTCCGCCGGCCGACCGGCGTGGGCGCGGCGCGCTGCTGCGGCAGCGCCTGCCAGGACAATTTTTCGGTCGGCACGATCATCTGCACGCGCCAGGTCACCCCCTGAACCGGGATCTGCGCGAAGCACACTCCATTGCGGCGTGCGTATTCGGCGTGGAATTCCTCGACCAGAGCGGCAGGTCCGCGCGCCTTGAGGGCCGCCGCATCGACGTTGATGAAGGGGGTCTCCCAGCTTTGCCCGGCCAGGCGCCCGTCAAAACTGCGTCGCACGATGACCTCGCCGTTGCCGAGTCGCTCGCGCAGTTGTGCTTCAAGGGCGGTGAAGATCGCCTCGACCTGCGCGCCGCTGTCCGGGTTGAGCATCAGATACTGGCTGCGGCTGCTGGCATAGACAAAGTCCGTGGACAGTAAGCCGATGGCCGAAAACAGTCCCGGATGCGGCGGCACGATGAGCCGACGCGCCTTGACCAGTTCCAGCACGCCCGCGAGCAGCATGGGGCCGGCCGACCCGAAGGCCATGAGACTGAAGTCACGGCTATCAACCCCGTGGCGCAGCGCGCAGCGCGCGACCTCCTCGGCAATGTTGTTCAGCGCAATCCGCCACGCGAAATGCACCCGTTCCGGCAGCGTCATGCGGCAGTCCAGGGACTCGAAGGCGCGCCGCGCGGCGGCTTCGTCCAGCTGTATCTGTCCATCGGCAAAGGCAGCAGGGTCCAGGATGCCCATGAGCACGCAGGCATCGGTGACCGTGGGCAGCGTGCCGCCGCGTCCATAGCAGGCGGGCCCCGGTGTCGCCCCCGCGCTCGCGGGCCCGACCCGCAGGTCCCCCGCTGCCGACACGGAAACAATGCTGCCGCCACCGGCACCCACGCTCGCGACTTCGGTGGACAGCGTATTGACCAGCAGGTCGTGCTCGATCTGGAAGCTGTCGTTGATGAACGGTGCGCCGTCGACGATGACCGTGACATCGGTGGAAGTGCCGCCGACATCGCAGCCGATGAGATTGCCGTCGCCCATGGCGGCGCCCAGCCCGCAGCAGGCGGCAGCGCCGGCGGCAGGGCCTGCGAACAGGATGCGGTGGGGCGCCGTGACCGCCTCGCGCCAGGGAATCAAGGCCGCCGTGCAATCGGCGAAATTGAGCTCACCGCTGAAGCCGGTGGCGCGCAGCTGCGCATCCAGCACCTGCGAGTAGTCCCCGTAGATGAGCTTCATCATCACATCGATGACGCAGGTGGACGCACGCGCATACTCCTTGGCGCGCGGGCCCACCAGGAACGAGGCGGACACCGGAAAGTCCGGGCCGAAGACTTCAGCGGCAAGCCCCAGCAGCCGCTGTTCATGCGCCGGATTCACGAAGCTGTTGATGAGGCACACCGCCAGACCCTCGATGCCACAGCGCTTGAGCAGTTCCAGTTCACGACCTGCCTGAGCTTCATCCAACTTGATCAGCACCTCACCTGAGGCCAGGATGCGCTCGTGAATACCGCGTCGCAGATAGCGGCGCACCAGCGGGCGCGCCGCATCGCCGAAGGGGCGATGCCAGCGCGCATCGGTCTGGTTGTCCATGGGGCGCATGCAGCGGCCCGCATCCAGCATGTCGCGATGTCCCTGCGTGGTCACGAATCCGACCTTGGGCAGCGAGCGGGTCAGAACGGCATTGAGTCCCTTGGTACTGGCATGGTTGAACACCGCCGCATCCTGCACGCCCAGGCGCCGTGCGCCCTCGATCACCGGCAGGTGCGTGGCGGTTGGATTGCTGGGGACCTTGGTGACGTGGATCTTACCGTCACGGACCATGACGACATCGGTGAACGTACCCCCGACATCGACGCTGAACAGGGTGCGGCCCGTCTTGTCCATCTAGGGGGCTCCCAACGGCACGAAGGCGCCGAGCAGCGGGCCCGGTTCGCGCGACACCGAGTACAGGCAGCGCCCGCATTTGACGACCCGCCACCAGCCGCCTTCGCTCATGACCCGGTAGCTTGCCAGGCTGTGCGCGCCGCACTCAGGGCAGGCGCCGGCCACCGGCGCACGTGGCGAGGACACGGTGAGGGTGCTGGGGCGCGGAAAATTGTGCACGGAATTTACCTTGAAGTAGTGCGGGCCTGCACGGGCAGCAGCATGGTACTGACTCCCCAGCCGACGAGAATGATCGCGAGCAGCGCGAGCCACTGGTTCAGCGCCAGGACCGCCAGCCACAGGGGCGAGGTGATGAAGGTGGTCAACGCGCCGGTCTGGCTGAGCAGCCCCGCCGTGGAGGCGCGGTGTTCGGGTCCTGCAACCTTCGGCAGCAGTGAGGCCAGCACGGCCATGGCGGCGCCGGTGCAGATCAGCCATACCAGCAAGGACCCCAGCGTGAGTCCCATCCGGGTCCAGGGCGCGAAGACTCCGAGGCCGGCGATGCAACCGACCACAGCCAGCGCGATGAAGACTGTGGCCGGCCGTACACCGCGGGTGAGAATCACACCACTGATCATGCTGCCCAGAATCATCACCACATTGATGGCGGCCATGATGCCGGAGGCAGCGCTGATGGTGATACCGTAGTGGCGGGACAGATAGGGTGGCATGACCACGCTGACTCCCAGACCCAGCAGGATCAGGATGCCGAACGATGTCGCCAGGCGCAGGGGTGCGATGCCCTCAGGGGATTTGAGCAGCCCCAGGATCGAGCGGCGGGAACCTGCCGGGGCCGCGCCTGCGACAGGGGCCTTCGGCAGTGCCAGACCGAGGATGGCGAGCAACACGAAAATCCCGCCATGGGTAAGGTACGCGAACCGCCACTGCGCACCCGCGGCGAAGGCGGCCGAGATCAGCAGACCCAGCGATGTGCCCACCGGCGTGTAACTTGACCATAGCGCCATCGCGGCGGCGCGGTTTTGCGGTGCGCTGATGGCGATCATCAGCGCGGGTGCTGCGGCGTACACCAGCAGGGGCACGGCGCCCTCGAGCACGCGGATCACCTGGAAGGGCAGAAACGAATCCGCGACCAGGTACAGCCCATTCACGAGGGCGCCGATCAGTGCCGCGAGGATCAGGGCCGGGCGCGCTCCCAGCCGGTCGATGAGCGCCCCGGACGCCGTGCCGAAAATCGCCGGCAGTACCGCCATCAAGGATATGAACAAACCAAACAGTGCCGGTGATGCGCCGGGCAGGCCCGAAATCCGGGCCTGCAGCGGTATGGCCTTGGTCAGCGAGGCCGCACTGACCACGCCATACATATAGATAAGAGTCAGGCTTGCCCAGCCGCCTTGTTTCATTATGGGTTGACGTGCGCCTGTGCTGTTGCTCTGGTAACTTAGCACAGCTACTGCGGGCTTAGGATGTGGCGCGACATGAGCGGATCGATGACACGGCGCGGCGTGCTGAGCGGCGCGGTAGCCATTGCCGGTATGACGGCCCTGCCGCAGTTTCTGAACGCACGCCCGGTCGGGCGCGACGGCATTGGCCATGTGGTGATCGATGAGCGACTCATCGAGTCCGCCGACTTCGCCGCCGGCATTTCGGGATCCCGTATTCACACCGTGGGTGCGCTGGATGACCTGTGCAATCGCTGGTACACGCAGTTGCGGCGGCGAGTGCTCGCCGACGCCCGGTCTATCGCCGGGCTCACGAGCTGGATGGACTATGTGGTCATGCGCAGCTGCGCCGCGGAGATCGGCTACGTCCGCACCTTCCACGCCGAACAACGCTCCGCAGCCGGTCACGTGCGCACGGTCACCTGGGTGTTCTCACCGCGTTCCATCTAAAGGCCGCACCATGAAACGATTCAATCAAATTGCCGCAAACTGCCTGGCGGTGCTGTTCGTCATGGCGGCCTGCTCAATGGCCGACGCACAGGCACCCGCGCCGGATGCCGCCTGGCAGGGTGCCCGCCTGGCGTTCGTCGGTCGCGTGGTGAAGGACCTGGATCGTTCGGTGGCCTTCTACAAGATGATCGGCTTTACCCAGGACCCGCAGGCCAATCCGGCCTGGCGTACCGATCCGGTGATCGAGGGCCTGTATGGGGTCAAGGGCTTCACCACCCGCATGGCCAAGATGTACGTGGTGAATCCGGACTCCGGGCAACACTTTGTCGTGTATCTGCGTGAAGTGAAGGGCATCAAGCGCACCAACCGCAGCGCGCATACGCCGTGGACGCCCGGCGCCACCCACTTCGGCCTGGTCGTCGCAGACGCCGATCAGCTGTGGGCGAATCTGCAGGCCGCGGGACTGCTGCATGCGCGCTCCTGGGGCGGCAAGTTGATCGCGCCGCCGGGACAGACCAAGGGCATGCTGGCCTACATCACGGATCCGGATGGCCTGGACATTGAAATCATCAATCAGCGTCCGGCGACGCCGGCCCAGAACGGGCGACCCGCCCAGCCGGCGTGGCTGCCGGGCGTGAATCACATGGGCCTGGTGATTCTCGATGCCGACAAGGGCAAGGCCTTCTACGCAGGAACCCTCGGCGGCATCTGGCCCACGACGGCCTCACCCTGGCTGAAGGGCGATTTCTACGACTCGGCGGTGGGCGGACACGGCAATGTGCTGCGTTTCTTCAACGTATCGTTTCCCCAGGAGATCGCGCCAACCCTGCACATGAACCTGGAACTGGTGGAGTTCCAGAACCGCAAGACAGCGGTGCCGCCGACCAAGATCACCGACATGGGAGTCGGCTATATCGGTCTGCAGGTGGCAAATCTGGACAAGGCTCTTCCCCAGGTGCTGGCCGCGGGTGCGACCCTGGTGTCCAAGCCCGGCATCGTGACCATGCGCAGCGGTACCCGCGAGGTCATGGTGCGCGATCCGGACACGGGCGTATTCCTGGAACTGTTCGATGAGCCGAAGACGAAGTAGATAAGCCGGCCGCCAACTCACGGCGCCGCAGGATAATAGGTGCGGAGCTTTTGCATGGCCTGCTGTTCACAACCGGCGTCACTCAGTTTGCTACAAGAAACCTTCCACAGCTCAAGGAGGGCCTTGCCGGGAATGCTTCCTGCCGCAATTTGTTGGCTTACAGCGGTGGCCACGAACTTTTGCGCGCCGTCCCAGTCACCCTTCAAGTAGTACGCTTGCGCGACAATAGCGGGCAAATTTGCATCGGTGGAACCCAAGCGCATGGCGCGGTCGCCAAATTCGATCGCCTTGTCATAGTTCTTGATCTGATAGTTGAGGGTGGCGACAGCGGAGGTCAGGCGTTCGGTCTCCGCTGGGCTCAGAAAGCCATCGCCTGATTCTGCTTCGGCGACAGTCGCGGCGGCCTGATAATTTTTCGTGCGTGTATACGCAAACACCAGCAGCTCGTTGATCACATGCTGGTCGTAGGGCGACTTCGCCTTGGTGTTGTTTGCCGCCTCTAGCTTGGCGAGCGCGTCAGGATAATTCTCCGACTTCAATGCCTGTTGCGCGGCCCTCAAGGGACCCAGGAGAGGATTGCTGACGTGCTGTTGAGCGTCTGATCCGCGGGCGGGCGTCGCCGCGGGCGGCGTTATTGACTGCGCGGCCATCGGCTGCGACGCAGAGCTCTTGGCCACACTCCTCTCAGGCGGTGACGGGCGCAGCGCCACGGCGATCGCGGCCAAGGCGGTGATCACTGCAATGCCGGCAATCATCAAGGGAAGCGTGAGCCGAGAGCGCTGTCGATCATCCTGAACGTTCATGGCGTCGCCCACGCTACCACGGCGCAGGCTTGTAGTCCTTGAGGAACTGGCCCCAGATGTGGGTGCCAGTGCGCTGGCCCGCGAAGATGGGATCCACGATCCGGGCCGCCCCATCGATGATGTCCAGCGGGGGCGCAAACCCGAGCTCGGCCTTGCGCGCCGCGTGCACCGCCGGATCTTCATCGGTCACCCAGCCGGTGTCCACGGCGTTCATGTGGATGCCATCGCGCAGGTAATCCGGTGCGCTGGTGCGCGTCATCATGTTCAAGGCCGCCTTGGCCATGTTGGTGTGGGGATGCCGGTCGGTCTTGATGGTGCGGTAGAACTGCCCCTCCATCGCGCTCACGTTCACGATGTGCTTGTGTGCGCCCGGTGTCGCCGTCATCAGCGGCTTCAGACGCGCGTTGAGAATGTAGGGGGCAATGGCATTGACGAGATGGACCTCAAGCAGCTCGGGCGTTCCGACTTCATGCAGGCGCAGGCGCCAGCTGTTGGTGTCGCGCAGATCCACCTGCTGCCCGTCCTCGTCATAGCGATGGGCGGGGAACAGCGCGGGCAGAGTGGATTGCGGCGCGGACTCCTTCGCCAGCAGGTGCGCAAAGAATGCCGCAGGGCGGCGCACGGTCTGGCAGGCGTTGTTCAGGACGTAATCGAGCCGTGGCAACCGCTCCAGCAGGAAGCCCGTGAAGCGATCGACGCTGGGCGAGTGGCGCAGGTCAAGGCCATGAATCTGCAGGCGCTGGCTGAAAAGGCCGAAGTCCGGCTCCTGGGCATAGCGCTCGGCCGCATCCACGGCAAAGCGGGTGGTGACGATGACATGGGCGCCGGCGCGCAGTAATTTCAGGGCCGCCTGGAAGCCGATTTTGACGCGCGCCCCGGTGACCAGGGCATAGTGCCCGGACAGATCCGCGGTCTGCTCGCGTTTCAAGTAGTTGAACTCCCCGCATTCGCGGCACAGCGAATCGTAATAGCGGTGCGGCAGGGTGAAGGGCCGTTTGCAGACATAGCAGTTCAGGGCCCGGCCCAGCGCCGGCTGCACGGCGCCGTCATCTGTCCGCGGCGCAGGCAGCCACAGCGGGGTGTAACGGGTGGCACGGCGCTGCAGCCGCAGACCGGTCTGGCCGATGATCTGCCGGTCGCGCTCACGCGCCGCGGCGCGCTCCGCCCGCCTGAAGGCCTTGGCCATTTTCACCAGGTCGTGGCGTTCGGGTTTGGCAATGAGTCCGGCCAGCATCAGCAGTTCCCGGCGCAGATCCTGCGACAAATGCGTTAATTGCGCACGGTCGGCTTCGATCGCACGCAGTACCTCGAGGCAGGTGTGTATATCGGCCGCGGGCAGCGCCGGGCGCGGGGGTGGGATGGTGTCCATGGCCGCATTGTATGATGCTCCCATGGAGTCCATCCCCCCGGTGCAGCAGTTTGCCGCGCAGGCCGTTCGTGGCACGCTGGGCCACAGCACGGATGTCGACGCCTGCGTCGCCTTGGTGAGCCGGGTCGACCGGCTGCTCGAAGAGGCTGCGCAGCACCTCCAGGAGGCCGGCGCGGCCCTCGCCTGTAGGGTCGGCTGCAATTTCTGCTGCCACCTGCGGGTGAATGTCCGGCCCCACGAGGCCATCGCCCTGTTCCGCTATCTTCAGTCACGGATGCCGGCCGCCACGGCAGATCGGGTGCGGGCGAAATTGCGGGAATACACCGGTCCCGCGGCGGCCCCGAGTCCGCGGCGTGCCTGTGCCTTTCTGGTCGACGGCGAATGCGCGGCCTACGAGGCGCGCCCCAGCGCCTGCGCGGCTTATCATTCGTTGAGCAGGCAGCGCTGCGAACAGTCGTTCCAGGAGCCCTCGCTGCCGGCGGGTACCGTGGCGCTGGAGTCGCTGATGGTGGTGGCGGTGGCGCTTGAGGAGGGCGTGAACACAGCCTTGCAAGCCCAGGGCTTGAATCACATTTGCGGCGAATTGCATGCAGCCGTTGCGGCACTGCTGGCGGACCCCTCACTCGTTGCCCGCTGGCGCGCCGGACGGCCGCTGCTGAAGTCATCCGGACCCGGTTAGGAGCATGCGATGGATCGACCCCCGCTGCCGCCCTTTACCCTTGAAACCGCGATCCAGAAGGTTCGCATGGCTGAAGACGCCTGGAACTCGCGCGACCCGGCGCGCGTGGCACTGGCCTACACTCTCGACAGTCGCTGGCGCAATCGTGCGCAGTTCCTGCAGGGCCGCGAGGCCATTGAGGCCTTCCTGCGGCGCAAATGGGACCGGGAGCTGGACTACCGGCTGATCAAGGAGATCTGGGCGTTTCGGGAAAATCGGATAGCGGTGCGCTTTGCGTACGAGTGGCATGATGACGCGGGTGACTGGTACCGCAGCTACGGCAACGAGAACTGGGAATTCGATGCGCATGGGTTGATGCGCACGCGCATCGCCAGTATCAATGACGCGCCGCTTGCGTTCCAAGACCGCAAGTTCCACTGGCCCAGCGGCCAGCGCCCCGATGATCACCCCTCACTGACGGAAGTTGGCCTATGAAGAAGTTTCTGATTCCCCTGGCTTTGACGTTCACCATGGTGGCGGCCGCGGGCGGTGCCGCGGCGCAAACGGTGCTGATCACCGGCGCCAACCAGGGCATCGGCCTGGAGTTCGCCAAGGAATATGCCGCGCGCGGCTGGACAGTGATTGCGACTCACCGCCGCACCTCCACCCCGGAGGAACTGGCGAAACTGGCGGCAAGATACCCGAAGGTTCGCATCGAACGCATGGACGTGACCGACCCGGCGCAGATCGCGGCGCTCGGCGCCAAATTGAAGGGCGTGCCCATCGATATCCTGCTGAACAATGCGGGCTTGGTCCGAACCGAGCCGGTGAACAAGCCCGGTGGCAATGCCAATCAGAAGTTCGGCACCCTGGACTACAAGCTGCTGGATGATTTCGTCCACACCAATGTCGCCGGCCCGCTGATGATCACCGAGACCTTCATCGCCAATGTGAAAGCCAGCCGGCAGAAGAAAATCATCGCCATCAGTTCGGCGGCCGGCTCGGTGTCGGTACCGCCGTTCATGCCCAATGGCTCACCGGTGCCGGATCATTACTGGTACCGCATCAGCAAAGCCGCACTGAACAGCGCGATGCGTCTGCTCAGCGCGCAGTTCAAGGACGATGGCATCATCGTCGTGATGTTTCATCCCGGCGGAGTGCAGGTGGAGAGCTTTGGCGATGACAAGCTGCCGGGCTTCGTGCCGCCGCCGGAGGCGGTGGGCAAGATGATCAGGACCATCGACGGCCTGACGCTCAAGGACAGCGGGCGGTTCATGGACAACGACGGGAGGGATCATCCGTGGTAGACAGGCGAACCTTTGTGCATTCCACGCTCATGGCCGCCGGCGGCCTGCTCGCTCCGACGCGCAGCCTGTGGGCGCAGGAGGGAGCCCGGGGCGGTATTCCGGCGAATCTGCCGGCCATCAGCGGTGCGGGCAAACCAGTCTCGCTGAGCGCCTCGGACCTGAAGGATCTGCGCGCGAGCCTGAAGGGCAGGCTGGTGCTGCCCCACGATCTGGGGTACGACGAGGCACGCAAATACTGGGATTCCGCCTTTGACCGTTATCCAGGGCTCATCGTGCTGGCCGCCAGCGCGGACGACGTCATTAAGGCCGTCCAGTTTGCCCGGTCGCATGACCTGCTGACCGCCGTAAAGTCCGGCGGTCACTGCCAGGTCGATAAGGCAACCGC
This sequence comes from Steroidobacteraceae bacterium, assembly GCA_049792815.1. Classification (GTDB taxonomy): domain Bacteria; phylum Pseudomonadota; class Gammaproteobacteria; order Steroidobacterales; family Steroidobacteraceae; genus DAIDKA01. Next base: position 14,803 of record JBARBG010000053.1, read on the forward strand.
GTGCGATGGCGGATTGATGATCGACCTGTCCCTGATGCGCGACGTGCAGATCGACGCGCAGGGGCGGCGCATTAAGGCACAGGGAGGCGCGCTGCTGGGACAGATCGACCGCATGACCCAAGCCGTGGGGCTCGCCACGACTTTAGGCACCGCTACCGATACCGGCATCGCCGGGCTGACCCTCGGAGGCGGTATCGGCCGGTTGATGCGCCCCTTCGGTCTGGCCATCGACAACGTGGTTTCCGCACAGATCGTGACCGCGGACGGCCAGCTTCGGCACTTAAGCGAGCAGGACAACCCCGACCTCTTCTGGGCCATCCGTGGCGGCGGCGGCAACTTCGGCGTGGTGACGGCCTTCGAGTACCGTCTGCATCCCCTCGCGCATGAGGTGCTGGCGGCCAACGGTTCGTACCCCTACGAGCGGGCGCAGGACGTGCTGCGGGCCGTTACCGACCTCGCCATGGGCATGCCCGATGAAATGACGCTGGGCGTTGAACTCTCCAACGACGAACGCGGACGCCAGGTCACCTGGTCCGGATTCCATGCAGGCGATCCCAAGGAGGGTGAGCGACTGCTCGGGCCCTTGAAGAAGCTCGGCAAGACCCTGCGTGAGCGGATGTCTGCGGAGAGCTACCTTACGGCGCAGGGTGTTCCGGCCAATGCGCCGCTGGCGGTTCCCCAGGGCCCGGCCAGTTACGAGCGACACGGTTACGTGCAAGGCCTGCCGACGGAGGCCTTTTTCGGTGAGCTGGTGCGCCGCTTTGCCGCGGTTCCCAGCACCATGGAATGCTTCGCCAGCCTCGGACAGTTCGGCGGCGCAGTCGGGCGTGTCAGTCCGGATGCGACGGCCTACTGGAACCGCGCGGCCTCGTACGGTCTGATCGTCGGCGACTCCTGGGAGGGCCGCTCGCAGCCCGAGCCCGTCCGCAAGGCGTTCCGCGAGGTGTGGAACGGGATCGAGCCCTTCACCAAGGGTTACTACATCAACGGCGACTCCGAGGTGATCGAGCGACGCGTACGCGCCACGTTCGGTGGGAACTATCCGCGCCTGGAGCGCCTGAAGACACAGTACGATCCGACCAATTTCTTCAGTCTCAACACAAACATCAAGCCCGTGCGTACCTGACCCCGCGACAAAAAAAGGCCGCTGGTTCGCAGCGGCCTTTCACCCCTTCTCGCTCTCGTCTAAACGCTTATTTGAACTTCGCGGTCAGCTGCAGGTACCACTCGGCCGGCTCGTTGTAGCTGCCACCCAGCTCACCCGCACCGATATTCGGCGAGCCCGTGGTAATGAACCGGTCATTGGTGATGTTGGTGCCGCCCAGGGCCAGGTCGTAGCGCGCGTCCGAGGTGATGTAGTGGACCGAGGCATCCAGCATGCGGGTCGCCGGGTCACGCAGCTCGGGAGTGTTCAACGAGTCGTTGTACATCTCGGCCGTATAGGTGAAGGCGACGATGAAGCGCAGCGAGGACTCATTCGGCAACAGCACCGTGTACTCAGGATAGAACGTCATTTTGTACTTCGGCGTCTTCGGCAGCCGTGCGTCGAGCGAATTGCCCGCCACGATATTGCACACCGGGCCACCGGTGGCCGGATTGATCGCAGTCGTGGGACATTCGTTGAGGCCGATCCCGGGAAGGATTTCCTGCGGAATGTTGGCGCTCGGATTGACGTAGGTGTAGTAGGCATCGATGTACGAGCCAGACAAGTTCAGGGACAGGCCGCCACCGATGATCGACTGCAGCTCCAGTTCCGCACCCTTGATCTTGGCGTTGCCGGCGTTGGTGTAGACCGGTGAGATGCCCTGCTGGATGTCCAGCTGGATGCCGGTGTAATCCGTGTAGAACACGGCGGCGTTGGCCTTCAAATGATGGTTAAGCCACTCGGACTTCACGCCGAGTTCCCAGGTCTTAGTGTACTCGGGGGAGAACTGCGCGGCCTCGGCGGTGTCGTTTGCGGACAGACGCGTCGTCCAGCCACCGGCCTTGAACCCCTTGCCCCAGCTCAGGTATGCCATGGCCTGATCGGTGAAGTGC
>JBARBG010000054.1:0-66074 GCA_049792815.1 Steroidobacteraceae bacterium
GTCATGCAAACGCTGCGGAACGGCGTCAATGTGCAAACGCAAGTCGAGACAAATCTGGCTGTGCCGGCGGTAGCTGCGGCCGCAAGCCATGATGTGCACGCCTCGACGCCGCATCGGAATCCCGGTCGCGCGGAACGTCGAGGTACCCCAGATCATCGATCCGTTGACCGACAACAACTCGGGAGAATCTGATGCACAAGCTACTGGCAGCGTTCTATAGCGCTTTGGTGTATGCGTTGTTCCTGGGCGTGTTCCTATACGCCATTGGCTTCGTCGAGAATATGTTGGTGCCGAAATCGATCGACTCCGGGACGAGCGGCTCCGTAGCGGGCTCGCTGCTGACGGATGCCGCACTGCTGGTGGTATTTGCCGTTCAGCACAGTGTCATGGCGCGCCCGGGCTTCAAGCGAGTGTGGACGCGCATCGTTCCTTCGGACGTCGAGCGCAGCACTTTCGTACTGCTTGCCAGTCTCGCGCTCACGCTATTGTGCTGGCAGTGGCGCCCGTTGCCGCGACCAGTTTGGTCGATCGAGGATCCAATCGCCGCCAGCGTGCTGCTGGTTGTCTCGTGGTCCGGGTGGGGTCTGGTGCTCCTGAGCACCTTCCTTATCAGTCATTTTCACCTGTTTGGTTTAAGCCAGGGCTTCGCCAGACTGTTCGGGAACAAGCTCCCAAAGCCGGAGTTTGTGACGCCATTCCTCTACCGGTGGCTGCGCCATCCGATCTACGCCGGCTTCATTCTCGCCTTCTGGGCGGCGCCGCACATGAGCTTGGGGCACTTGCTCTTTGCGGCGGCCACAACCGGCTACATCTTCGTCGGTATCTGGTTCGAGGAGCGCGATCTTGTCGCCTACTTCGGCGACCGCTACCGACAGTACCGAATGACGGTGGGCATGCTCGTGCCGAGGATCCGGCTCACCTCGGCGCGCAAGCGAGTTGCCCACTAACAGAGGTTGCGCACTATTGGAGATGGCAGCATGGCGCCGCTGAAGAATTACCAGGATCTGCTCGAAACGTCACCACGTGTGACCTGGCGACTGGAGGATCTGATTGGAGAGGGCCGGCGAGTAGCGAATATCAATAGCCTCCGATGCACACAACCCATTGATATATCAATCCTATTTGTTGAATTAGAAAATCCCTTCACTCCCACTCAATAATCTCCTGCCGATGTAACTCTTTGGTAGACAAAGGATCTTTCGAAGATCATCTTTAGAGGTCCGTCAGAAGGCACGATAAAACTTTTCGCTTGGTGGCGATACTTGTCGAATGACTTCGGACGACAGACTTGCCGCCCTTCGCGAATCAGAACTCCCCTTAGGCATATCCGAATTGGATTGAGAGCGGGCCAACCGTTACCGGCCTTGCCGTCCGAAGATCATCCTCGATACGTTCCATCGGGCAGAAAAGCTGCTCGTGCCGGTGCGGCGCATTACAGGGACAGTCGCTCTTCTGCGGTGTTCTAACCCACTTGCCACTTGGCGAAACCGAATAGTTCCAGCCGAGTTCCGCACCCGATGCGGTGACTTTCATGCCGGGGTGTTCGACAACCAACGCGCAGACGCTCGCATGGTCAGCCTCAAGTGTCAGAACGATGCCCTTGTGGTACGAGGGTTCTTGGGATCGCTCGGCGTAACGAAATAAGCCGTCAAACTCAATGACTACTGTTCCATGTCTCTTGAGCATATCCGTTAAGAGTGGAAGCGAAGAAGTGCCGGTTGGTTCCCCATAGGCATAGTGCTCTGGAACCCGAACAAATAGCGCCTTAGAAAACTCTGGTATCTGCCTCGCAAAGCCCGGGGCGTCTACCCACTTCTGCGAATACAAAGCGACGGAGGCAGGGAGTTGTCTGACGTAATTGCTGCTGTACATTGGCAATCTCAATCCGGGCTCGAAGGTTGGAACGCCAATATCTGCAGCCCCTCTCACCCAGGGGCTGGCGAGCAGGAGTTTTAAAACCGGATCCTCTTGGGCGCTCGGGAACAGTGATTCCGTCGCCTCAAATCCAGCCTGCCGTGAAAACTCTGCTAAAACCTCAACTGGCGCCTCAATGTGGCCGACCACGCAACTTGCGGGCAAGCCTTCTTGAAAGGAGCCCAACATACACGCCTCTTGTTCCAAGAATCTGAGCCGATATCCGGGCTCCGTGCTGACTTCCGCACCTAAGTCATCGCAGCTAGCGCCGCTCCGAATCACCTCCGCTTTGGAGATCACATACAGATGCCCCGTCTCGTTCTCGGAAAGGGCGTATTCGGCTTCTTGATTGATCAGGCACACCCCCTCCTCGTATGTGTCTTCACACAACTCAGCGCTCACCTTGCTTGAGAATCGGTGGGATGCAAACCACGCCGCTATGGCTGGACTGTTGGTTGCATCGATATAAAAGGATCGCCATCCGTAATGCTGCAGGATTGCCTGTGTTCGCGCCATGGAAACCAGCGGTCCCCCTGGGCCCTGCAGAGCCAGAATGACGCTATTAGCGTATTGGCTCCATTTGAGCATGAGAGGTGGCACACAACCTTTTCGTGCGAAGGAGGTCACTATACTCAAGTGGCCATTCGAATTTACGTGATGCTTCGTTTGACCTCGATAGACCACCTCGGATTGGAACTCGTCGAGGACGGCCTGCAGTTCGGCGCAAGACGATACCCTCTTCCAGATCTCAGCAGAACTCATTGTGGCGTTGTTCCATAAAGTCTTCCTTGAGGTACATCGCCGCAAATACTATGGCTAATGATCTATTGATGACCAGTGTGTCGACAAAATTCTTCGCTTGGTGGCGAAAGATGGCGAATGGCGTCGCAGACAACTTTAACACCATCACTAATTTCTTGTTTTTCGATGTGCTGCGACATAGCCCGAAGCGGGGTGAGGGTTTCGAACTAAATGCGGAATGAATCTGGCCACTGGGCCGCGCGCCGGTAGAAAAATCAGCCTAGCTCTTTAGGTTCGTGCTTGATTGCATTTGCTAGGGCTCGCTTCTTTTCCTTGGTATTCATACTCTTTATGTAAGGATCGACCCAGACGCATTTCCAGAACAGATACAGCGATCGGTTCAAAATATGCATGTCCTCGGCTAGATGCTCCAATCGCTTTACGGATAGAAGCTGCCCCTTCTTTTTGTGAGAGGACGCAGCCATTGGCTTTTGGTTCCCAATCATTGCTAATGCGCCAAGTGTCACGCCCGCACCGCCCGGAGACCATTTCCCGTGCACGGCGAGGTTTCGTTCCTTTATGAACCGGGTCAGGACGATGACGATGCTGGTGAAGGCCTCGATTCTTTGTTTGCCCTTCAGCTTCGAGAGCCCAGCTTGCTTCAGCAAGTCAATTTTTGGTCCAATCGTCTTATTGGCGAACATCGTCTGATACATCTCTTCACGGATGCCCAGAATCGAAGGAATCATCCAATCGAGCGTAATTTCGAGTTCTGCTGACTCGGCAGCGACCCGACCGATGTGTTCGAAGTTTTTTTCTGTGAGCGTCCAAAGCATTTTATATCCCCTTCCGGAGTCGTAGGTTAGATTCTCTCAGGCAGAGCCGACATTGACCACTGGGTCGATGAGAGAAACCGGGCGACGGTCACATGTCGGCCAAGCGGCATTGGCGCACACCAAAATGAATGCTTGTAAGCAGTCGTTCGTGGCTTGCAGTAAGCTAAGTCCGGGCTCAACGCTAAGGCCCTAGGACTGCACAAATGCGCATTGATATATTCGTCGCGTCTTATCACGATGTTTTTTGCCCAATGATTATTAGTTAGGCCGATGCCTCTCCTACGCGTCCAGATTGACGGAACGGTTGTTGTTGCTCTACCCACCGAAGGATGCAACATCGTTGGCGCGCGGATCGGCGGGACTCGCGACGATGAGGACTATGCTGACCTTTCGGCGTGGGGAGGAACCTACGGCCAAGGCAATGCGGATGTGCATTGCATATGGCTAGATGCCTTCAAAATCCTGCCTCAGCAAGTGGTTGAGGTCGAGTTTGCAGCCTCTGGGAACACCGTCGGAGCGGGTAAGGTGTTCGATGCGGAGGGAGTTTCGGCCCGGCCGCCCAACCATTCACACGAAGAAGAACTTGCAGCCCTGGCGCAAGAGCTTCGTGGTCAACCCTGGATTCGCAGTGCCTACACGTTTCGCTACGACTCAACTCAATCGGAACCCGTAGACTGTCTCATGGAATCGAATGAATATGGATTCGGCTTTAATGTGCTCTGGAATGACGTCCACCCACATCGTCTTTCAGTATCCTTGTATGCCTACACAATTGAGTCGGTAGAGCATCAAAAAAGCGGGCGGACTCTCGTGGCTGAGCGGCTTCTGGTTGGTCAGGCATGCCGACTCACGTTAGCCGCCTAATAAATCTCTCGAGCGAAGGGATCCAATTTTGTTGCGCGTGGTTTCTTTCCCAATTTCAAACGAATCCACACGCAGCGAGGGGTCGCTGAGCTGCGAGGTGTCTTGAGCAAGCGCTATCGACCGGTTCCGCCGAGTAAGCGCCAAAGAGAAGCGTTTTCCTTTTCCCATAATGGCGGTCAGGACGCCATTACCAGCCAAGCTCGGAATCCCGCTGCCCACGCCGGCTAACGAATCAGCCGACCCCGCAAGCCGATGACATCTGCCGAGGTGCGACACGTTGGCGAGCGGCAGGCACCAAAATGGCACAACAGGTTTACCAGTGGATTATTTGTAAAATCAATGGATTACCGGATACACTTGCGCGTTGTTAAATGTGACTGTATAAATATACAGTAATTGACATGCCTGCCGACCTGATTCGTTTCCAGGTCACATGCTTGAGGACTTTTAGGGACCTAAAGAGTGCTTAAACAGCTTTGGCAATGGTGCGGTGGTAGTGGCTAGAGATTCCGACATCGAATGGACGCACCACACGTTCAACCCCTGGTGGGGCTGCGTGAAACTCTCGCCTGCCTGCGCCCATTGCTATGCCGAAACCTGGGCCCGCCGGTTCGGCGATGAGCTCTGGGGCGGCGATGCGCCGCGACGCTTCTTCAGTGAACATCATTGGCGCGAACCACTGCGCTGGAATTTGGAAGCAGACCGGCAGGGAATTCGCGCGCGCGTCTTTTGCGCATCGATGGCGGACGTATTCGAGCCTCGCACGGATTTGGATCCCTGGCGAGACAAGCTCTGGGCCCTCATCGAAAAGACACCGCACCTGGATTGGTTATTGCTGACGAAAAGACCTGGCCATATCAAGAATGTTTATCCGTGGGCACTCAATCCGCGCGAAAACGTGTGGCTGGGTACCACCGCGGAGAATCAGCGCTGGGCTACGCGACGCATCGAGCGGTTGATCGCAGTCGATGCGCACGTCCGTTTCCTGTCGTGCGAGCCTTTGCTGTCCGCAATCGATTTGCGGCCGTGGTTGAAGCAGAGGCACATTGACTGGGTGATCGCCGGAGGAGAAAGCGGCCACGACGCTCGGCCGACGCACCCCAACTGGATCCGGGCCCTGCGGGATCAGTGCCGCACGCACGATGTCCCCTTTCACTTCAAGCAATGGGGGCATTGGAGTCCGCAAGCACAAGGCGCCACGGCCACGAAGATCATCGAGCTGCAAGACGAAGCGGGAAGGCTCGAGCGCCTGTCCTGGCGGCCGAAGAAGAAAGGCGGACGGCTGCTCGACGGTCGAACTTGGGACGGTTACCCGCAGGCGCGAGCAAACACTCTCTAGAAGCGGGACATAATGGACAGGGAGAAGCTCGCACCGTACGCCGGCAGGGAACAGGCCTCAGTCAAACACTTCCTGCTGGAGTCCTATCTCGCGCGCCTCATTATGATAACGGCGCAGGCCCGTTACGACCGGATCGTCTATGTCGATGCATTCGCGGGCCCTTGGAAATCCGCGCGCGGGGATCTGAGTGATACGTCTTTCGCAAAAGCGGTAGAGGTCATGGAGGGGTGTCGCGTGGAGATCGCTCGGACCTTCCGCCGATCCGTGACATTTCGGGCGCTATTCGTGGAACGCGATCCAGAAAGATTTGCGGCTCTCAAAAAATTTGCGGACGAAAAATCCAACAACCAAATCGAGATCAAAGCGATCAACGAGGACTTCTCCGAATCAGCCGAGTCAGTGGCGCGATGGATTCGGGACGATGAAATTGCTTTTGTTTTGATTGATCCCACCGGTTGGAAGGACATTATCGCTCCGACTACGCTCGCTCCGCTGCTGCGGAAGCGAAATGTCGAGATGCTGATAAATGTTATGTGGAACTTCATTAACCTCGCGTCGGCCCACGCGAATCAAGAACAGAATCTCAAAAGTATATTCGGCGATGAACTCGAAGCACTCCGTAAACCTGGAACTGCCAGGGAAGAGTGGATGCGCGCTTATCTCCGGCGGTTGAAGGCAGCCGCTGGCGATGCAGGAACGGCATCGAAACTTCGCACCGCTTGGTTTCCAGTCGAGTTCCCTTCACAGGATCGGATCTTCTACTACTTAACTTACGTGACTCACCATGTGAAGGGGATCATCGTCTTTCTTGAGGAGTCCGAGCGCGCCCTCGATTACCAACAGAAAGTTAAATTCGTCGTCAAGCAACAGCAGCGGGAAGCCAAGTCCGGTATTACTGATTTTTTTGGCGACGACATTCAAACGGCGGATAGATCCAAAGGCGCCTCAGTGGCGGTCGCCCACAATCTTTGGCTCTCCCTCTTCTCAGAAGAGAAGCTGGATGTCCGTGTGGATGAAATTCGCATCGCTGACATGGCCGAAGAGTGCGGCTGCCTGATTTCACAGCTACAAGAGGCCCTGAAGGTCTTGCTGGACTCTGGCGTGCTCAAGAACATCGATGCCAAACGACCGCGCCCAAAGAATCATGTCAATTACCGCAAAGGCGAGACCATCCACCGGCTGAAATGACGCGTACGGAGTACGACATTGAAGTCTTCTTCGCAGATGACTCCATTTAATGTGACACCTCCGCTTCAAGTAAACTGGTCATGAGCGCCGTTGCGTGCATGACTCGAGATCCTTGAACTGATTGGAGTGGCCGTCGGTGACAGCTATTTTTGTTTACGCAGACAGTGACATCGCTTTTGTCGCAAGCGACACCAAGCGAGAGCAGCTCGGTTATCAGACAGTGGCAAACAAGACCGTTCGCTGGAGCGAGAACATAGTCATCTCTCAGACGGGGTTCGGCGAGGGCCTACAGCGCCTCACAGGCGAAATGATGTCCTGGCAGCACCGAGACCCGAGAATGCTGACGGGCGCCGGCATAGCTCACGCTTTCCGCCAGGTCGCTGCTACTCGTCGAACGGACGAAATTGGCAGATTACAGCACGGAATTGCGGGCGCTGTTGCTGGGACACTGGTTGTCGTCGAAGCACCGCGCGACGGAACGCCAGGAGTCATCTTCACGTTGGATTGGGTAACGGAGGCCCAGACGATGCAACCGGGACCAGTCTACGCGGACGGCACCGACCAGCCAGCCTTCCTTGCTATTGCTCAGACGCAGTTCAAATCCTTGGGTAGCGGCGGTACAGGCTTTGACTTGGCAAACTGGGGCTTGTCTTGCATCGCTGAATCAAAGAAGCACCCCAAGAGCGGTGTTGCGGTGGACTGGCCCGCCGACCTTACTATCTGCCGTCTGGACCAAGGCGTACCTGTCACCCTTGTGCAACGTGTGGCGGCTCCGCCGGCGATGACCCATCCGCTCTTTAAGATCTAAGTGAGATCCGTAACCTGACGCGCCCGCCTCAGTCGAAAGGTACCCCGTAACTCTTCTCGCTTTGAGGATGGATCTACACCCGCCGCAAGGAGTTGCCGTGCTGCAAGATGTCGTGAGCGCGCACGATCAACTGGCACCTCTGGATAGATGCCGAGGGAAAGCGTCCTCCGCTTCCCTCCATAACGGTAGCAATAGCGCCAATACCGGCCGCCTTTAGGCGTCACAAATAGATTCAGGCTACCACCGAATGCAAACTTCCTCAGGTAGCGAACCGGAGGAAATTCGGACTTCAGAAACTGTTCCGAACTGTCTCGTTTCGTCCTTCGTGAGATCTGGTGCATTGGCGGAAAACTGCTACCGTCTGGCAAAACCGACTTGCTCGCCGGATTCAGCGCGCATTCCCACATCTCCTTCAACGAGGGACGCCTTCCCTCAGGGCTAATCGGTAAGAAATGCTGTCCCTTTCTAATGCGATGCGCCAGTTCGACTCCCGCGAGAGTAACTGCTGCAGACCGAAAGGACTTGAATCCTAGCATCGAAGCGCATCGCTGTTTGATGGCCCGATGGTCCTGCTCAACCACGTTATTGAGGTATCGCCGTGCACGCACTTCCACTTGCCGCCAGCGGGGATCTTCCTTACCAAGCAGCTCCAAACCTCTAAGCGTCGCCTTATTGCCATCGATGTTGATTTTCTTAGGCCATGGGACTCGTCCATCGGCGACGACTGCTCGGAAAAATGCCTGGGCGGACTCCTTATTGCGATCATTGCAGAGCAGAGACCCAATGGATTTTCCGTTCTTGTCCACGGCTCGAAATAGGTAATGCCGACCGCCACGGACAGACACAGCAGTTTCGTCCATACGCCACGACTCACCCGGAGGTCTGGAAAAGCGAGCCCATCGACCCTCGTACTCCGGCTCATAGCGCAGCACCCAACGCATGATCGTGGTGTGGGAGACGATGACGTCGCGCTCAGCCATCATCGCGGCCAGATCCCGGTAGCTCAGCCGATAAGTGATGTACCAGCGAACGCAGAGCTCGATGGTTTCCGCCGAGAAACGACGACACCGATAGATCGTGTCGCGTCCTATGGGCTTGGTCATGCGCGTGTCCTCTCAATAGGGGACACGAATACTAAGTAATTCCTTTAATGCACCAGAACCCAGTATGTCCGTCAGAAGTTGGCGCTTGCCCGCGATTGTCCGCGATCGACGAAGAGCCAAATGTTTCGCGGAAACAGGAACTTAGGCGTGAATTTCGATTGGGGGCGATTGATGGCGAAGGGTATGTTTCTATTCCCACTCAATGGTGGCCGGCGGCTTGCCTGAAATGTCGTAGACCACGCGCGAGATGCCGGGTACTTCGTTCACGATGCGCCGCGACACATCGTCCAGGAAGTCATACGGCAGGCGCGCCCAGTGCGCCGTCATGAAGTCGATGGTTTCGACGGCGCGCAGTGCGACAACATAATCGTAGCGGCGACCATCGCCCATGACGCCCACGGAACGCACCGGCAGGAACACGGCGAAGGCCTGGCTGGTGCGGTCATACAGGTCATGCCGGCGCAGCTCCTCGATGAAAATCGCATCGGCGCGCCGCAGCAGGTCCGCGTATTCCCGGCGGACCTCGCCCAGGATACGTACTCCCAGGCCCGGGCCCGGAAAGGGATGGCGGTAGACCATGGCGTGGGGCAGCCCCAGTTCCGTGCCCAGACGTCGCACTTCATCCTTGAACAGTTCACGCAGCGGCTCGACCAGTTTGAGGTTCATATGCGCCGGCAGGCCACCCACATTGTGGTGGGATTTGATGACATGGGCCTTGCCGGTCTTGGCGCCTGCGGATTCGATGACATCCGGGTAGATCGTGCCCTGCGCCAGGAAGCCGACACCCTTGAGCTTGTTGGATTCCTCTTCAAACACCTCAACGAACTGCCGGCCGATGATCTTGCGCTTGGTCTCAGGGTCCGTGACCCCTTTGAGTGCCGCCAGGAAGCGCTCGGCGGCATCCACACGGATGACCTTGACGCCGAGGTTCTGCGCAAAAGTACGCATGACCTGATCGCCCTCTCCCAGGCGCAGCAGACCGTGATCGACGAACACACACACCAGGCGATCGCCGATCGCCAGATGCAGCAGTGCCGCCACGACACTCGAGTCGACTCCCCCTGACAGCCCCAGCAGCACCTTGGCGTCACCGGTCTGCGCACGCACGCGCTGCACCGCATCCTCGATGATGTTGCCCACGCTCCACAGGGCATCGCAGCCGCAGATCTCGCGTATGAAGCGCTGCAGGATGTGGGCCCCCTGCAGGGTGTGGGTGACTTCGGGATGGAACTGCACGCCGTAAAAGCGCCGCCGCTCATCGCTCATGCCCGCGTATGGCGCGTTTGCGGAGGCCGCCGTGGCCACGAATCCATCGGGCAGCTCGCTGACCCGATCGCCGTGACTCATCCACACATCGAGCACCGCGCGACCCTCAAGATCGCGGCGGTCGCTCAGTCCATCCAGCAACCGGGATTGGCCGGTCAGGGTAACTTCCGCATATCCAAACTCGCGCGTCAGGCCCGCGACCACCTGTCCGCCCAACTGCTGCGCCATGGTCTGCATCCCGTAGCAGATACCCAGCACCGGCACGCCCAGTGCGAATACCGCGGGCGGTGCCCGCGGCGGCTGCGAGTCGGTGACGGATTCGGGGCCGCCCGAGAGAATCACGCCGCGCGGCGCGAACGCGCGCACGGCGTCATCGGCGATATCCCAGGGATGGATCTCGCAGTAGACCCCGCACTCGCGCACCCTGCGGGCAATGAGCTGGGTGTACTGCGCGCCGAAGTCGAGAATCAGGATCCGGTGCGCGTGGATGTCCGTCGCATTTTGCGTCGTCATATCGGAAGACCTAGGAAACGCGGTAGTTGGGCGCTTCCTTGGTAATGGTCACATCGTGCACATGGCTCTCGCGGACCCCGGCATTGGTGATGCGCACGAACTGCGGACGGGTGCGCATGATCTCAATGGAGGCGCTGCCGGTGTAGCCCATGGCGGCGCGCAGGCCGCCGGCCAGTTGATGCAGGATCGAAACGAGGCTCCCCTTGTAGGCCACGCGGCCTTCGATGCCCTCTGGCACCAGCTTCTCCAGCTCCGCCGCAGCGTCCTGGAAATAGCGATCCGCGCTGCCGTGCTTGTCGGCCATGGCGCCCAGCGACCCCATCCCGCGGTAGGCCTTGTACGAGGCCCCCTGGTACAGCTCCACCTCGCCGGGCGACTCCTCGGTGCCGGCGAACATGCCGCCGATCATGACCGCGTGTGCGCCCGCGGCGATGGCCTTGGCGATGTCACCCGAGAAGCGGATGCCGCCGTCGGCAATCACCGGAACCCCGGTGCCCTCCAGCGCGCGCGCAACATTTGACACCGCGCTGATCTGCGGCACACCGACACCAGCCACGATACGCGTGGTGCAGATCGATCCGGGTCCGATACCGACCTTGACGGCATCAGCACCCGCATCCAGCAGATCCCGCGCGGCCTCGGCGGTGACAATATTGCCGGCGATCACCTGCATCTGGGGCCAGCGCTTCTTGATGTGGCGGACCATGTCGATGACGCCCTGGGAGTGACCATGGCTGGTGTCGACCACCACCACGTCCACACCGGCGCCGTGCAACGCCGCCACGCGCTCCAGGGTATCCACGGCGGTGCCCACGGCCGCACCGACTCGCAGCCGGCCGGTCTCATCCTTGCTGGCACGCGGGTAGTCGGTGGCCTTCTGGAAGTCCTTCACCGTGATCATGCCCTTGAGCTCTGAATCCATCCCCACCACCAGCACTTTCTCGATGCGATGCTTGTGCAGCAGGCCCAGAACTTCTTCCTTCGGGGCATTCTCGCGAACCGTGATCAGGCGCTGCTGCGGCGTCATCACTGAGGACACCGGCGCATCAAGCTTTTCCTCGAAGCGCAGGTCGCGATGGGTCACGATGCCTACGACCTTGCTGCCGTCCACGACCGGCACCCCGGAGATGCCTCGCGAGCGCGTCAGCTGCAGCACTTCGCGGATGGTCATGCCCGGCGGAACGGTGATCGGATCCCGGATCACGCCACTTTCGAATTTCTTGACCCTGGCAACTTCACGCGCCTGGGCTTCGATGGGCATGTTCTTGTGGATGATTCCCATGCCGCCTTCCTGGGCAATGGTGATCGCGAGGCGGGCCTCCGTCACGGTGTCCATGGCGGCTGACAGCACTGGCAATCCCAGCCGGATGCTGCGGGTCAGGGTGGTGGAAAGATCGACTTCGCGTGGCAGCACCGTGGAATGGGCCGGCACCAGCAGGACGTCGTCGAATGTGAGGGCTTCTTCGAGGATTCGCATGGCGCATTCTACGCACTCGCCGGGGTCGGGTAAACTGGGTCATGTTCCCGGCCTCTGAACGTAATGTCTATACGGTGACCCGGCTGAACCGGGAGGTACGGCTGCTGCTGGAACGCGGCCTGGCCGTCATCTGGCTGGAAGCTGAACTTTCCAATTTCACCCAGCCGGCCTCGGGGCACTGGTATTTCACCCTGAAGGACCAGGAAGCGCAGATCCGCGGCGCGATGTTCCGCCAGCGGAACATGAACCTGGGTTTCACGCCCAAGTCAGGACAGCTGGTGCTGGTGCGCGGCCGCGTCAGCCTCTATGAACCGCGCGGCGACTACCAGATGCTCGTCGAGCATCTGGAGGAAGCCGGGGTCGGCGCGCTGAAACGCGAGTTCGAACGGCTCAAGGCGCGCCTGGCAGCCGAAGGTCTGTTCGCACCGCAGCTCAAGCGGCCGCTGCCCGCCTTCCCGCGCCGCATCGGCGTCATTACCTCGCCCAGCGGCGCCGCAGTGCGCGACGTGCTGCATGTCCTCAAGCGCCGCTATCCGCCGGCACGAGTGCTCATCTACCCGACACCGGTGCAGGGGGCCGCGGCCGTTCCGGCCCTGATCAAAGCCCTGGAACTGGCCTCGCTGCGGGCCGACTGCGACGTGCTCATCCTGGCGCGCGGTGGCGGCTCCATCGAAGACCTGTGGGCCTTCAATGACGAGGGCGTGGCCCGGGCCATTCGTGCCTGCCGCATCCCGGTCGTCAGCGGCGTGGGCCACGAAATCGACTTCACGATCGCGGATTTTGTCGCCGACGTGCGCGCACCAACTCCCTCAGGCGCGGCCGAGCTGGTGGTCCCCGACCGGCAGGAGCTGCTCAGCGCCCTGCGCCACGTGGGTGAACGCCTGATGAAGTCGGGTCGGCGCGAAGTGCGCACCGCGACCCAGCTGCTGGCCAATCTGCGCCACCGCCTGCAGCGCACCCATCCGGGCGTTCGCCTGCAGCACAGCGCGCAGCGTCTGGATGAACTGGAACAAAGACTGCGCCAGGGGCTGCAGGCCCGCGTACAGCAGCAGAACATCCGTCTGAGTCATGCCCTCACGGGCCTGCTGCGGGCCACTCCCGCGCGGCGCGTGGCGGCCCTTGGTGCGCGCAGTGCCGAACTTGGCATCCGGCTGCGACATGCCCTGCAACGTCGGGTCGAGGCCAGCCGCCACCGCCTGACTCTCGCCCAGCAGAAGCTGGACGCCGTCAGCCCGCTGGCGACGCTGGCGCGCGGCTTCGCGGTGATCACCCGCGCGGACGGCAGCGTGATAACCGATGCGGGTTCTGCGAGCGTGGGCGAGGAAATCCGTGCGCTCCTGCATCGCGGTACGCTGCGGGCGCGTATCACCGGACAGGATTCGGGTAACGACCCATGAGGCGGCCAGGAATCTGGCGACTGGGGCTCAGCGCCGGGCTGGCCGGCGCGAGCGTCGCGCTGGCCGCTGGAGCCGCTGCCCCAGCGACCGACCTGCCGCACAGTGAGAGTGTCCCGGGCGGCGTGCGCCTCATCGCCCTGCCAGGTCCCGCTGCTGCCGCACCGATCGCGAGCTTTGAGCAGCACCGGGTCATGGTGATTCGGCGCGCCGACAAGTGGCTGGCCGTGGTTGGCATCCCGCTGGATGCGACGCCCGGCGAGGCTGAGCTTGCGGTGCAGGCCGGCACGGCCCAGCGCTTTGTCGTAGGCCCGAAAACTTACACGGTACAGCGCCTGAGCGTGGCTCCAAGCCAGGTCGACCTGTCGCCCGAGGACGCCCGCCGCGCTGCCCGGGAGCGCACTCGCATCCACGCCGCCGTCGCGACCTTTACCCCGACGGACCCGGCCACACTGCAGCTGCTGCAACCCGTACCGGGTGTTCGCTCCAGCTCGTTTGGCCTGCGGCGCGTGTTCAATGGCGAAGCGCGCAGTCCCCACACCGGCATGGACATCGCGGCGCCCACCGGCACGCCGATACTGGCGGCAGCCGACGGCACGGTAGTGGATACCGGTGACTACTTCTTCAATGGCAATACCGTGATCGTTGATCACGGCCAGGGACTGCTGACGGTGTACTGTCACTTGAGCGCGATTGGTGTGCACAGCGGCGAGCTGCTGCACCGCGGCCAGGTCATCGGCAAGGTGGGGATGACCGGACGGGTGACCGGCCCACACCTGCATTTTGCCGTCGTCCTGAATCAGGCCTTCGTGGATCCGGCCCTGTTCCTGCCGCCGCCGCGCCCCTTGCTGCGCACACGCTGAGCGGGTGCGCCCTGGCGCTTGGCGCCTGATCGGCCGCCGCCCGGCTTGGCCGCAGCCGGACGGCCTCCCGAGGTCGCCCGATCGGTCTTCTTCTTGCGTGCCGCCTTCATGCCGGCAATCTTGGCGAGGTTCGCGCCCCGGTGCCCGATGCCTGCCGTACCCTTGCGGCGCGGCCGATGGCCAACCTTGTGCTCGGTCTTGCGCTCGCTGTAAGGATTGGCGTCGGAGCGGAACTCCACGACCACCGGGCAGGCATAAAGATCGAAGGTCTTGCGAAATACATTGGCCAGATAGCGGGCATACGCATCGGGCACTCGCTCGCCCTGGCTGCCGTGGACGATAACGCGCGGTGGATTGCGGCCGCCCTGGTGGACGTAGCGCAGCTTGATCCGCCGGCTATGTACCAGGGGCGGCTGATGCGCCTGGATCGCGGCCTCCAGCGCCCGGTTCAGCATCCGGGTGGGCATTTCGCGCATGGCGGCCTCGAAGCCGCGCACCGCGGACTGCGCCAGCTCACCCACACCGGTGCCGTGGCGTGCCGAAATGAAATGCAACGGGGCATAGGGGACGAAATCCAGCTTCAGCGACAGCTGGCGCCGGATCTCCTCGCGCTGCTGCATGGGGATGCCGTCCCATTTGTTGACCGCGATGAGCAGGGCGCGGCCCCGTTGCAGCGCCATGCCCAGCACACTGGCATCCTGTTCGCCCACCGAATCGTGTGCATCGAGCATCATGACCACCACATGGGCGTGGTCGATGGCCTGCAGCGTCTTGGCGACACTGACCTTTTCGATCAGATCCTCAACTTTGGAACGGCGGCGGATGCCGGCGGTATCGATCAGCACGAAGTCCCGGCCATCGCGCTTGAACGGCACCAGAATACTGTCGCGGGTCGTGCCCGGCTCCTCGCTGGCAATGACGCGCTCCTCACCCAGCAAACGGTTGATGAGCGTGGACTTGCCGACATTGGGGCGCCCGATGACCGCGATGCGAATGGCATCATCGACCGAGTCCTCGCGCGTCGACTCTTCAAATCCGGCAAGCACCTCGGAAAGGAGCTCCTGAATGCCCTGCCCGTGAGTGGCAGCGATGGGCAGCGGTCGGCCCAGGCCCAGCACATGAAACTCACTGAGTGCAACCTGCGCATCCAGGCTTTCAATCTTGTTGACGGCAAGGATGATGGGCTTGCCGGAGCGACGCAGCTCGCGCGCGATGATCTCATCCTGCGCTGTCAGCCCGGCGCGGGCATCGACGATGAATACCAGGCGATCCGCCTCGGCCACGGCGCGCTCGGTCTGAATGCGCATCTGGCTCTCGATCACCGACGGATTCTCGAGCACGAGTCCGCCGGTATCGATGACCACGTAGGTTCCCGACCTGAACTGCCCGTAGCCATATTGCCGATCGCGCGTGACGCCGGGCACGTCGGCCACGATGGCATCTCGCGTCCGCGTCAGCGTATTGAACAGCGTCGACTTGCCGACATTGGGCCGGCCGACCAGCGCTACGATCGGCAGCACGGTGGATCAGCCGCCGGAGTGCGCATCCTGCCCAGCGGCGGGCATGGCCGCGGCGGTTGCGTGGGTTGCAAGGGGCGCGGCGCGGAAGGCATCGAGGACGCCGCGGTCATTGAGCAACATCAGTACGCCATCGGCATAGACCGGCGCGTTGGTATAGCGCGACTTGCCCGCGCGCACCCGGGCCATGAGGGCTCCGGTCGCCTTGTTCAGCCAGTGAACATAGCCCTTGAAGTCGGCCACCACGATGGCATCGCCGGCCACGGCGGGGCCGGACAGTCCGCGGTGCAACAGTGCCTTCTGGCGCCACACCTCGGTGCCGTTGCGCCGCGTCAGGGCGACGACTTCGCCAATCGACGTCGACACGTAGATGTTGTTGTCATCGAGGGCCAGGCCACGGTAGCTGGAAAGGTCATGCGACCACCAGATCTGCCCGGAGTCGAGCGCAATCATGGCGACCTTGCCCTGGAATCCGACGACATAGACGTCATTGCCGACAATCTGGGCCCGCGTATCCACATCGACCAGGCGGTCAAGATCGGTCTTGCCCGTCGGTATCTGCAGCTGGGTTTCCCAGACACTGGAACCATCAGTCAACGATGAGGCAACAATGCGCCCATTGTCGAATCCGGTCACGGCCACCTCACCCACGACGGCCGGCGCGGCCGTGCCGCGCAGCGACAGCTTCGGCACGGTCTGCTGCTGCTGCCACAGCTCGTGGCCATCGGCCATCGACAGGCCGTGCAGCTTGCCGTCGACGCCGCGGACCACCACCAGGTTGGGTGAAACCGCCGGGGCGGCGAGGATTTCCGCGGTGATATTGGTGGTCCACAGCCGCTTGCCGGTGTTCGCATCCAGTGCGATCACATCGCCATCGGTTGAGCCCACGACGATCCTGCCGTTGCCATAGCCCACGGCGCCGCCCAGCGGCAGCTTGGTGCGGGTCTGCCACTGCGGGCGGCCGTTTTGCAGGTTGAAGGCCGCGATCTCGCCCTTTTCGCCGGCGGCGTACACGGTGTCGCCCTCGACATCCAGCGCCAGACCCAGACGCAGCGGCACCTTGGTGCCCCCGACCTT
Source organism: Steroidobacteraceae bacterium (assembly GCA_049792815.1). Taxonomy (GTDB): domain Bacteria; phylum Pseudomonadota; class Gammaproteobacteria; order Steroidobacterales; family Steroidobacteraceae; genus DAIDKA01. Next base: position 16,901 of record JBARBG010000054.1, read on the forward strand.
TTCACTCCAGACCTTCTGGATCTTCAAGGTTTCCGGGAAAGCGACCAGTTTGGTCGGACGGTCCGGGTCCTTGTCCTTGGTGCATGCGGCCACGAGGGCCAGCAGCAGTATGGGCAGAATGCGACGCATGATGGATCAGTTCCCCTTGGGAATGGCAGCTGCCGGCGTGCTGGACGCAGCGTCGGCGAGGTCGTTGATTTTCAGGTCCAGGAGATCATTGGCGGCTTGCGCCGGACCGATGGCCACACGCGCGGCGCGATACTCGCGCAGCGCCGCCGCCTTGTCGCCCTTGGCGAAATAGGCGTCGCCGCGAACTTCGGCAAAGCGCCCCTCGAAGGCACCTTGATCGGCCGTGCCCAGGGTCGCCAGGGCGGCATCCGGATGGTTCAGTGCCACCTGCACCCGCGCCAGGCGCAGGCGCGAGACCAGCACCAGCTCCGGGTCCTTGGAGCGGCCGATCACCGCGGTGAGATACGAGGCGGCGCGGTCGGTCTGGCCGGTCTCCAGCAGCAGCCGGGCGGCAGCCAGGTCCGCCTGGTCAACATAAGGGCTGCGGGCGTGGTTCTGCCGCAGCTGCTCGACCAGGTCCAGACCCCGCGTGCGGTCGCCGTGGTCAAAGGCATCCAGGACCTGGTCATAGGCCTGCGAGGCCTCGACGCCATCGCGCTCGGTCCGCGCCTGCCACCAGCGCCAGCCGCCGACAATCAGGCCGCCGACGGCCAGGCCGACAATGATCCAGGGCAGATTGACCTTCAGCCACCCCAGCAGCTGCTCCACTTGTTCTTTTTCCGAAAGGTACTCGTCCACCGACCCTACTCCTGCTTGTCCGCGGCCCGCAGGGCCGCCTCGATCTGTGCCGGCAACTGCGTCAACGGGCACTCACTCTGACCGGCCTCGAGGCGCAAAGGTTTCAAAGCCACCATGCCCCGGGCCAGCTCGTCCTCGCCGATGATCAGCGCCAGGGCCGCCCGGCTGCGATCGGCCCGGCGAAACTGGGCCTTGAAATTGCCCCCGCCGAGGTTCAATTCGAAGCGCCGGTGTGGCAGCGCATCGCGCAGCGACTCGACAATCCGGCCGCCTTCCACACTCGCCCGCTCGCCGTTGACCACGACATACACATCGGCCGGCACGCTCTGGGGCTGAGAGGGCAGCTGTCGCAGCAGCTCAACGACCCGGTCCACGCCCATGGCGAAACCGATGGCCGGGGTGGCCTCGCCCCCCAATTGCGTGATGAGTCCGTCGTAACGACCCCCTGAGCATACGGCGTCCTGGGCGCCCAGCGCATCGGTGATCCATTCAAAGACGGTGCGGCTGTAGTAATCAAGTCCGCGCACCAGGCGCGGGTTGATGGTGTATTCGATGCCCATCGCCGTCAGCGCGGCGCACAGCGCAGCAAAGTGCGCCTGGGACTGCGGATCCAGAGAGTCCGCAAGCAGTGGCGCGGCCGCAATCAGTTCGCGCAGATCAGGATTCTTGCTGTCCAGGATGCGCAGCGGATTGCCATTGAGGCGGCGGCGGCTATCCTCGTCCAGGCGCTCGTGGCAGTGCGAGAAATACTCGACCAGTCTGCCGCGATAGACGCGACGGGATTCAGCGGTGCCGAGCGAATTGATCTGCAGCTTCACCCGCGTGACACCCAGCCGCCGCCACAGGCGCGCCATCAGCGCAATGAGTTCCGCATCGACATCGGGGCCGGCGAAGCCCACCGCCTCGACATCGACCTGGTAGAACTGCCGGTAACGGCCCTTCTGCGGTTTTTCATGGCGAAAGACCGGCCCCAGCGACCACAGCTTGTGGCGCGCACCGCGCAGCAGGCCGTTGGAAATCGTGGCCCGCACGATGCCCGCGGTGATCTCGGGCCGCAGCGTCAAACTGTCGCCGCCCTGGTCGGTGAAGGTATACATCTCCTTCTCGACCACGTCGGTGTATTCACCGATGGCGCGCTTGAAGAGCTCGGTATGCTCAACGGCCGGGACACGGATCTCCTCGTACCCATAGGCCGCGAGCAGCTCGCGCATGGTGCCTTCGACGTGCTGCCACAACACGCTCTCGGCCGGCAGCACATCGTTCATGCCGCGGATGGGTTGAATCGCGAGGCTCAAGAAGTTCCCCTGCTCAAGTTTTGTTGCCCGCCGTGGTCAGGTTCGTCACCGGCTGCAGCGTGCCTTCGTGTGTCACCAGAAACTGTGCCGCCGAGCCCGACTGCGCCTGTTCCGGAATGACCTGCGCCTGACCGTCGATCGCAACGTCGACTTCGGCGAAGTTTCCAACCAGCACTTTCAGCGGTGCCGTACCGCGCAGTGTTTCGGTCGTGCCCGCGGCACCGATGGCATGGTACAGCGCTGCGCCGCGCGCGTCGTAGACTTCTGTCCAGCACTCGGACCTGAACTTCAAGGTGACGCTGGCCTCCAGGGGGCCGCTGCGGGTCACTCTGGGAGCCTTGACCAGCGGCCGCGCGAGGGCCTGCGGTGAACTGCCGGTGGCCTCTGAGGCGGCCGCGGGTGCCGATGCGAGGCCCGCAGGAGTCGGCGCCTCAGCCCCGGGCGCCGGCAGGGATGCGGGCGCGGAAGAAACGACGGAGTTGGCCGGATGCAGTTCCAGGTAGAGCCAACGGATGCTGCCGATCAGCCCCACACCGATCACCAGCGCCAGTCCCGTCGTGACCAGCGCTCCTCGCCAGCTACTGGCCTGCTTCGCATGCGGCATCTGCGTAAGATCCGGAGGCGCTCCGGCCTGTGCGCTGGCCGCATACAGTCCCATGATCTCCGCGACCGGCTCCTTCAGCAGTTCGGCGTAGTGCCGCAGATGTCCGCGCACATACACCGGGGCCCCAAGTTCGCCGTAGCGCTCGCCCTCGAGCGCACCGAGCACCCCGGGATCAACATGCAGCTGCTCGGCCACCTGCACCAGCGACAGATTGGCACGTTCCCGCGCCGCCTGCAGGCGTGCGCCGATGCCGTTATTGCGCGCACCGCTGTCGTTGCCGCCAGCACTCATGGGCATCAGCGAGGGCTGGATTGCGGGTCCGCGCTCAGGGAGCGCGCCTGCTCGGAGTTCGGAAAAATGGCGCGCAGGATCTTGGTAAATTGCGCGGCACTGCTGGCATCACCCAGGGTGCGCGCCGCACGCAGCCCCACCAGCAGCAGTTCGGGTGTCGCGGGATACTCTGTGATGAAGGCCTGGACGCGATTGCGCGCCTCGAGCGCGCGGCCGTGCGCCAGCTCCAATGCGGCCTCCTGGTAGACCCCTTCGGCATAATCAGGACGCGCGCCGAGCGCTCGCTTGAAGGCCGACTCGGCTTCCTCATCACGATGCGCGGTGAGCAGACAGACCCCCATGTCGGTATAGGCCGCCTCGGGCGTGCGGTACAGCGGACTTCTCGCCACCTGCAGCATCTTGGTGATGCCTTCGTCCACGCGATGCTGGTCACACAGGTACACCCCGTAGAAAAGCACCTGACCTGGGTCGTTGGGTGCGAGCCGCATTGCCTCGCGATATTCGCTCTCGGCCTTCTTCGGGTCATTGATGCGCGCGTAAAACATGGCCATTACGCTGTGCGCATTGGGATTCAACGGGTCTTCCTGCAGGGCACGGTCAATTTTTTCCTTGGCGCGCTGCAGGTTGCCTTCCTGCATGTAGGCCACGGCCAGCTGCACATTGTCAGCAGCCGCATCCTGCGCGACATTGCCCTGCTCCAGGTGCGGTGACTTGGTGGTCACGCAACCGCCCAGGATCATGAGCAGCGACGCCACGCAAACCGGGATAACCATGGCATGTGCGATTTTCATGACTGCACCAAAAGGCCGATGTGCCTGGCACCCAGACGAACCGTCGTCCGGTTGATGACGCGTCCGGCCAGCTGGCCGCAGGCGGCGTCAATATCATCGCCGCGCGTGCGGCGGATGGTCGCGATGACTCCACCACGAATTAGCTCGTCCCGGAAACGCTGGATGACGGGCAGCGCCGAGCGCCTGTAGCGCGTTCCGGGAAAGGGATTGAAAGGAATGAGATTGAGCTTGGCCGGATGGCCGCGCAGCAGCCGCACCAGCTCGCGCGCCTGAGCGGGTGAGTCGTTGACCCCCTCCAGCATCACGTACTCAAAGGTGACGCTGCGGCCGTTCTGCTCGTCAAGATAATGCCAGCAGGCCGCCAGCAGCTCGCTGATGGGATGCTTGCGATTGATCGGCACCAGCTCGTTGCGCAGCGCATCGTTGGGCGCGTGCAGCGAGACGGCGAGCGCGACATTGGTGGCTTCGGCCAGCTTGTACATCTGCGGAACCAGGCCCGAGGTCGATAGCGTGACGCGGCGACGCGACAGATCGAACCCGAAATCATCCATCATGATGGACAGCGCCGGTACCACATTGCGGAAGTTTGCCAGTGGCTCGCCCATGCCCATCAGCACCACATTGCTGATGATGCGGCCGCTAAGCGGTGTGATCACCTGCGCCTCGGCCGCGCTCGCCGCGGACGGCGCCTGGGTGCCGGGCTCGGCTTCGAAATTGGCATCAGCCTCCGGATCATCGCCTGGCGCCGCGCCGACGGCCGCTTCAAGTTCGCGCGCCGCCAGCCACACCTGGCCGACGATCTCGGCCGTCGTCAGATTGCGATTGAACCCCTGTTGCGCCGTGGCGCAAAAGGAACAGTCCAGGGCGCAGCCGACCTGCGAGGAAATGCACAGCGTGCCGCGACCCGGCTCCGGAATGTAGACCATCTCGAAGGCCTGCGAGGCGTCGGCTTCGAGCTTCCACTTGCGGGTGCCATCGGCCGACACCTGCAGATCGGTGATCCTGGGTACCCGAATTTCCGCGCACTGTGCCAGCTGCGCGCGAAAGTCCTTGGCCAGATCCGTCATTTGCGCGATTCGACCCTCGCCACGCTTGTAGATCCAGTTCATCAGCTGGCGGGCGCGGAAGGGCTTGCTGCCAAGGCCGGCGATGTACTGCTCAAGCTGCGGGCGCGTCAGCCCCAGCAGATTGGTGCGTACAGTTGCGGTCGGCTCTGACATGGGTTGCGCATTGATCCGTGGGCACTTCAGGTGCGCGGAAACACCTGGGTGCCGGCAAAAAAGTACGCGATCTCCTGCGTGGCGGTCTCCACGGCATCCGATCCGTGCACCACGTTCTGCTCGATGCTCAGGGCCAGGTCCGCGCGGATGGTGCCGGGTGCCGCCTTCTTCGGGTCGGTGGCGCCCATGAGTTCGCGGTTCTTGGCGATGGCATTGTCGCCTTCAAGCACCTGCACGATGACCGGACCGGAGGTCATGTAGCTGACCAGGTCCTTGAAGAACGGACGGGCGCGATGCACCGCATAGAAGCCCTCGGCCTCGAGCTGGGACAGATGCATCATGCGCGCAGCAATGATGCGCAGTCCTGCCGTTTCGAAGCGGCGATAGACCTCGCCAATCAGGTTGCGTGACACGCCATCGGGCTTGACGATGGACAGGGTGCGTTCGAGCGCCATTCGCGAGGATCTCCTGCACTGTATCTGACCTGCCGGGTTCGGGCTTCTGCCGTCCGATCAGCAAGTCATTGAAATCGTTGGAATTGAATATCCAGGAATCGAGGTCGCCGGCTAGGCGGCCAATATCCGGGGCGCGCAGTCTACCTCGGACGGGCCGGATTGGCCACCCGCGGCGGACGCGGAAGTTGCGGTTTGGTAAGCCTTTTTTACTGAAGCCAGGCGATTCGCCCCGGCTGGAAAATCAGACGCTGAAGCTCTCGCCGCAGCCGCATTCACCCTTGATGTTCGGATTGCTGAACTTGAAGGCCTCGTTCAGACCCTGCTTGACGAAGTCGACAATGGTGCCGTTCACCAGGCTCAGGCTTTCCCGGTCGACAAACACCTTCACTCCGTGGTCCTCGAACACCACGTCATCCGGCCGGGAATCATCTGCATAATTAACCACATAGGCGAAGCCCGAGCAGCCGGTCTTGCGCACCCCGAGCCGCAGGCCCAAGCCTCGGCCCCGGGAAGCGAGAAAGCTCCGGACTCGGTCGGCGGCCGATTCAGTCAGTGAAATACTCATTGCGCGTCCCATTCTAAGGTCATTCAGGGCCATTGCTGAAGTGCAGCATGCAGCGCGTCCTCGATCAACAGCAGTCGCCCCAGTTTTTCCACCGGTACCTCAAGCGTTCGCGCCCAGGCCCGGGGAGATCCCGGCTGGGCCTCGGAACGCCTGCGCCCGGCCAGCTGCATCGTCAGCCAGCTGGCGGTAGCCAGAGTATGTGGGCAGCCCAGCGCCTGGAACCGTGCCTCGATCACAGTGTCGGCGCTCACCCGTAGATGCAGGCGCACCCACGCCTCGGCCGACTCCTGTCCGGCCTCGCCATGCAGCACCGTGCCGGCCGAGTCGGACAGCGTCCCCGCACCCTGCAACCGCGAGAACAGCTCCCTGACCGCAGCGCCCAGCGTGTCGCCCTGGATCGCCAGCGGCGCCTGCGTCACCGTGTCGGGGCCGGCCGGGGAGACCTCGCGCAGCCGCTGTACGCCGCGGCGCACCTGTGCGGCGGCGGCCTCGATGTCGGCATCGGTATTGAAGCGTCCGAAGCTGAAGCGCAGCGAGCTTTCCGCCTGACGCGAACTGCGCCCCAGTGCCCGCAGCACAGAGGAGGGCTCGCCCAGGGCGGAGTTGCACGCCGCCCCCGTGGACACGGCAAGGTGAGGCAGGGCGGTCACCAGACTTTCTCCGTCAACGCCGTCGAAGGCGACATTCAGGATATGCGGCACCCGGGGTGCCCCTTCTCCATTGATGGTCACGTCGCCCAAGGATTCAAGGCGCGCCCAGAGCCGATCGCGCCAGTGTGTGATGCGGGTGCCCTCCGGCAGCAGCGCCTCCCGGGCCAGTTCGCAGGCCACACCGAACCCGGCGATCTGGTGCGTGGGCAGTGTCCCGGGCCGCAGGCCCGACTCCTGGCCGCCCCCGAACATCAGCGGCGTCAGGGTAGCCTTCGGCCCGGCACGCAGGTACAGCGCACCAACCCCCTTGGGGCCGTATATCTTGTGCGCCGACAGTGACAGCAGGTCCACTGGCAGGTCCGCAACGTTCAGCACCAGCCGCCCGACGCTCTGCGCTGCATCCACGTGAAACAGCACCGCCTGCGACCGGCACACCGCACCGATGCCGCTAATATCCTGGATCACGCCGGTTTCGTTGTTGACATGCATCAGCGACACCAGCGCGGTGTCCGGGCGCAGGGCCGCCGCCACCGCCTGTGCACTCACCCGCCCGTCGGCATCCGGCTGCAACCAGGTGATGCTGAACCCCTCGCGGGTCAGTTGCCGGACGGCATCCAGCACTGCCTTGTGTTCGGTGCGGGCGCTGATGAGGTGACGCTTATCCGGCGCCAGCGACCGCGCGCTGCCCAACACCGCCAGATTGTCGGCCTCGGTGGCGCCGGAGGTGAAAATGATCTGCTCGGGCGCCGCGCCGATGAGCCGCGCAACCTGGGCCCGCGCCTGTTCAATGCGCTGCGCGGCGGCGCGCCCCGCGGCGTGCACCGTGGCCGAAGGATTTGCGAACCAGCCTTCCTCGCCCAGACATTCGCGCAGCTGCGCGCTGACCGCCGGATCGACCGGCGTGGTTGCCGCATTGTCGAGGTAGACCACCTGCGGCGCAGGCTCCGACCCTGCGGTCCGCCGCCGCCCCTGTACCGCGGTAAAGATGCCGCGCAGGATATTCGCCTCGTTCTGATCCAGCTCGGCGCGCTGCAGGAAGCGCCGCATCCGGGTCATGAGATGAGTCCCCGCCAGGGTGCGGTCCTTGAAGTTGACGTCTTCCAGGACCTGCTCAAGGTGCCCGTACAGGTGCTGCATCTGCGGCGGTGTCGCCAGCGGCACGAGCTCGGCGTGCGCGGGTCGTGCTACGGCGCTGCCGTGATCATTGCGCGCCCGGAAGATCTCATAAGCCACCAGCTGCACCGCCATGGCGAGGTTCAGCGAGGCGTAATCAGGACTTGCCGGAATCCGCAACAGCACGTGACTGGCTTCCAGTTGCCCGTTTTCCAATCCGGTTCGCTCGGCACCGAACAGCAGCGCCACCGGCGCACGCCGGGCTTCGGCGAGTACGCGCACGGCGGCCTCGCGCACCTCCAGCACGCGGAAGTTCTGGTCGCGATGGCGGGCGGTGGTGGCGGCGATGAAGCCGCAGTCCGCGATGGCCTCCTCAAGGCTCGCAACGACGCGGGCACTGGCCAGGATCGCCTCGGCGCCCGCGGCCCGCGCGCGGGCTTCGGGGTGCGGGAACTCGCGCGGCCGCACCAGTACCAGCTGGTGCAGATCCATATTCATCATGGCGCGCGCCACGGCCCCGATGTTGCCGGGGTGGGACGGCTCCACCAGGACGATGCGGATGTCGGGCGTTGAATCAGGTGCCATAGATGCTAACCTTGCAGCCCTCCCCCTTTGCGCAGGTCTTCGCGCCAGCTTATTTGCCGTGCAGCCACTTCTCAATATTGCCGTTCGGGCCGCCCGCCGTGCCGGTGAAATCATCGTCCGCAGCCTCAACCGGGCGGACACTCTCACCGTGACGGCCAAGGGACGCAATGACTTTGTGACCGAGGTGGACCAGGCCGCCGAGCGGGAGATCATCGCCAGCATCCGCAAGTTCCACCCCGACCACGCCTTCCTGGCCGAAGAGGGCGGTGCCAGCGGCAACAGCGACACCGTGTGGATCATCGACCCGCTGGACGGCACGACCAATTTCCTGCACGGCAATCCGACCTTCGCCGTATCGATTGCCTGCCAGATTCGCGGCCGCCTGGAACACGCCGTGGTGTACGACCCCATGCGTCAGGAAATCTTCACCGCCTCGCACGGTGGCGGCGCGCACGTGGACAATCGCCGCCTGCGAGTCACCGCGCACCGCACCCTGGAAGGGGCGTTGATCGGCACCGGATTCCCGTACCGGGAGAACACCCGCTACCTGGATGAATACCTGAGCATGATGAAGGCGGTGATCCTGAACACCGCCGGCATCCGCCGTCCCGGCGCAGCCTCCCTCGATCTGGCCTATGTGGCCGCAGGCCGCCTGGATGCATTCTGGGAGATCGGCTTGAGTCCCTGGGACACGGCTGCGGGCACGCTGCTCATCCAGGAGGCCGGTGGCCGCATCGGCACCTTGAGTGGCGGTGAGTACACCCAGGGCGGCAATGTGCTGTGCGGTACCCCCAAGGTGTACGAGGCCATGGTGGAACTGCTGGCCCCGCATCTTCCCGAGGGCCTGCGCGAGGGCTGAGCACAACGTACCCCGGTCAGTCACCGATGTGCGGCAGCTCCATGGGCTTCGCCCCGCTGCCGCGGACAACAACCCCGCGGCCAAGCTCGGATTTGCGAATGCCGTAGAGGAAATAGATCACGATCCCTACTGCAAGATAGATCAGAAAAAACCTGCGTGTCGTCGGTGTCGCCATCAAGCTCAATAACAAAACCACGCACATTGCCGCTCCAATCACTGGAGTGAAAGGGTACAAAGGCGTTTTGAAGGGGCGCGCCAGGCCCGGTTCTGAGATGCGCAAGTAGATTACCGTGATACACACGAGCGTGAAGGCCGCGAGCGAACCCACGTTGGCGAGGTCGCCTAATGTGTCAAGCGAAATGAAACCGGCCGCCCCCATCGCAGCGACACCCACGATGAGGGTATTGATCCAAGGGGTGCGGAATGTCTTGTGAACGTAGGCCAGCGATTTGGGCAGCAGACCGTCCCTGGACATGGTGTAGAAGATGCGGGTTTGGCCGTAGAGCAACACGAGCATGACGCTTGTCAACCCGGCAATAGCGCCCACCTTGACGACGAGGCTGAACCACCGCAGACCGATGTAGTCAGCCGCCAGGGCGAGAGGCGCAGGAACGTCCAACAGGTTGTAGGGAACGATTCCGACGAGAACGGCGCATGTACCGATGTATAAGACCGTGCAGATCGCCAAGGCGCCCAGGATTCCGATAGGCATGTCCTTGCCTGGGTTGCGCGATTCCGCGCCCGCCGTCGAGACCGCCTCGAAGCCCAGATAAGCGAAGAAGATCACAGCTGCGCCATGGATCACCCCTACCATCCCATATTTGGCGGAGTTATCCCCGGTGATGACGGCAATCAAGGCCCGACCTAATTGGGGCCACAAGCCCATCGCCGTGCCCGGCGCCGGCGGCGGGATCTGTGCGGGGACCAGCGGAGTCCAATTTGCCGGGTGCACATAGCGCGCGCCGATGACAATGAAGCCGAGCACTATCGAGACTTTGATAATCACGATAACGTTATTGACCGCCGCCGATTCCGATACGCCGCGCACCAGGATCAGCGTCACTAACGCAACTATCGCGATAGCTGGAAGATTCATCAGGCCGATAGCGATGACATGGCCAGCTTCGTCCCTGATCGGGACGCCGGGTGCAGCTGTCAGTGCCGTAGGTACGGTCATTCCCATGTCGCGCAACAGGCTGACAAAATATCCCGACCAGCTCACGGCGACGGTCGACGCCGCGAGGCCGTATTCCAGCAAAAGCAGCAGACCCATGACCCAGGCTGCTCCTTCGCCCATGGATGCATAGGTGTAGGAATAGGCGGAACCGGAAACGGGAAGCGCCGAGGCCAGCTCCGCATAGCAAAGCGCGACAAAGGCACAAAGGATTCCGGTGATCACAAAGGAGACCATGATCGCGGGGCCGGCGAACTGGGCCGCCGCGCGACCCGTCAGGACGAAAATGCCCGCGCCAATGACGCAGCCAATTCCGAGTAACATCAGGTTCAGCGCACCGAGCGAGCGCTTAAGTTCTCCGTGCTGGTGCTCGGATTGGATTTGATCGACCGACTTGCGCAGGAAAATGCGCCCTAGTCCCTTGCTGAGCATCCGTCGATTTCCCTTGCGATGTCAGCGCCTGACCATAGCAGGGCCTGTGTACTCACGCAATCAAGACCCAGAGCGCTCCTGAATCTGAAATCCTCATCCATAGAATCGGTCGCGCAGCCGCTCGCGCCTGCGTGCCCTTAGCGTCTCGGCTGAAGCGCGCGCACGCGCAGATTGATCAGCTCCACCGCGGCCGCGAACGCCATGGCGAGATACAGGTACTTCTTCGGCATCTCGAAATGCAGGCCGTCGGCGACCAGCGTGGCGCCGATCAGGATCAGGAACGCCAGCGCCAGCATCTTGACCGTGGGGTGACGGTCGACGAAATCGCCGATGGTGCCCGCCACCCACATCATCACCGCAATCGCCGCGACGATCGCGGCCACCATGATCGGAAAGTCCTTGGCCAGACCCACGGCTACGAACACCGAATCCAGCGAAAACACGATATCGATGAGTGCAATCTGGATCACGGTCAGCACCAACCCGGCCACCGGATGCGGCCGGCTGCCGCGCGCGGCGCCTTCCAGGGCGTGATGAATTTCGATGACGCTCTTGGCCAGCAGGAACAGGCCGCCGGCCAGCAGTATCAGGTCGCGGCCCGAAAGCGTCTGCGTCGCGATGTCCAGCAGCGGCCGGGTCAGGTGCGTCAGCCAGACAATGGAGTACAGCAGCGCGATCCGGGTACCCATCGCCAGCGCCAGGCCGCCGAGGCGTGCGGAGCGCTGCCGCTCATGCGGCAGCTTCGACACCATGATGCTGATGAAGATGATGTTGTCGACACTGAGGACGACCTCAAGGATCGCCAGCGTCGCGAACGCCAGCCAGGCTTGAGGATCGGACAGCAGTGCCAGCAACTTCGCCTCCCGCGATCAGGGCATGGCGTCGGCGGCGGTCTTCTTCATGGTGGGGAACAGATGCTCCGAAGTCAGGCCGCAATCCAGGGCGATGGCGCTGGAAATATAGATCGACGAGTAGGTGCCGACCAGAATGCCGATCAGCAGCGCCTCGGAGAATCCGCGCAGCGCCGGTCCACCGATGAACAGCAGCGCCACCACCACGATGGCGGTCACCACCTTGGTCATGATGGTTCGTGACAGCGTCTGGTTGATCGACTGATCCAGCACCTGCGCCGAAGCCAGGCGCCGGTTGGCATGGAAGCGTTCACGGATACGATCGAAGACAACGACCGTGTCATTCAGCGAATAGCCGATGACCGCGAGGATGGCGGCAACGGAGGGCAGATCGAACTGGGTCTGAAAGACGGAGAAGACACCCAGGACCAGGATCGGATCGTGCATGACGGCGAGGATGGCGCCCAGCGACAACCGCCAGGTGTGAAAGCGGATGGCGATATAGATCGAAATGAAGAACAGCGTGAAGAACAGTGCCAGCTCAGCACTGCGCCACAGTTCACCACCGACCTGCGGCCCAACCACGTCCGGTGCCTGAACCTGCACTTGCGGATCCACACCCTGCAGCACTTTGGTCACCTGTGCGCGGATGGTCTGCGCATCCTGCTTGTCCCCCAAGGGCGGCAGACGGATGGCAACATCGCGCGAGGAACCGAAGCTTTGCACCTGTGGGTCGGGATATCCCGCCTTGCTCAAGGCAGTGCGCACGGCGTCCACATTGGCCGCGCTGGGAAATGTGGCCGGAATGTTCACCCCACCGGTGAAATCGATGGCGAGGTTCAGGCCGCGCGTAAGGAGGAACGCAACCGAGGTCACGACCATGATGGTGGACAGTCCGTACCACACCTTGCGGGTGGCCATGAACGGGAAATTGGTCGGCTTATGAAAAAATTCCACGGTGTTTCCTCGCGACCGGCACTCAGATTGGGAGGCGGGTCAGCTTGCGCCGTCCGCCGTACATGAGCGTGATCAGTGCACGGCTGCCCATCAACGATGTGAACATCGAGGTGACGATACCCAGCGTCAGCACCACCGCGAAGCCGCGGATCGCCTCGGTTCCCAACGCCCACAACACCAGACCGGCGATGAAGGTCGTGACGTTGGAATCCAGGATGGCCGAGAAGGCCTTTTCGAAGCCGGCGCGGATCGCCGCCTGCGGCGATACGCCATTGCGCAGCTCCTCGCGGATGCGCTCGTAGATCAGCACGTTGGAGTCCACCGCGATGCCCACGGTGAGGATGATGCCGGCGATACCGGGCAGCGACAGCACCGAACCCATCAGCGACAGCAGCGCCGTCAGCACCACCACGTTCGCCAGCAGCACGGCATCGGCCACCAGGCCGAACACCTTGTAGTAGAGGAACATGAACAGGAACACCGCACCCATGCCGATCTCCAGCGCCTGCACGCCACGATCGATGTTTTTCTGGCCCAGGCTTGGTCCGACGGTGCGTTCATCGACGGGGTAGATGGGCGTGGAGAGTGAACCGGAACGTATTTCCAGCGCCAGGTCCCGGGATTCTCCGGATGTCAGCCCGGAAATCCGAAAGGCGTTGCCGAACACACCCTGGATGGTCGCGTCATTGATCACCTTTTCATCGCTGATGTCGCGGGTGACCTTCTGTCCACCGACCTCGGTCGTTTCGCGACGCTTCTCGATGTACACCACGGCCATGGGCCTGCCGACATTGGCCTGGGTCACCGCCAGCATGCGATCGCCAGCGCGTGAGTCCAGCTTGATGTTCACGATGGGGCCGTCCTGGTCGGTGGAGGCGGTCGCGCTGGTCAGATCGTTGCCGGTGGCGATGATCTCGCGCTTGAGCAGCAGCGGCTGACCCTGGCGGGTGTAGTAAAGCTTGGTGCCGATCGGCGCATTGCCATGCTGGGCGACCTCGTACGGGTCACCATTGGCGGCATTCAAGCGGAACTCCAGGGTCGCCACCTTGCCCAGGATGTCCTTGGCGTCGGCGGGGTTCTGCACGCCCGGCAGCTGGACATTGATGCGGTCAATGCCCTGGCGCTGCACGATGGGCTCGGCCACGCCCAACTGATTGACCCGGTTTTTCAGCGTGACCAGGTTCTGCTCAATGGCATAGTCCTGCCGGTCGCGGATTTGCTTGGCAGTCAGCGTCCCCTGCAGTGCCGGCGCTGCGCCCACAGTCACGGCGCTGAAGGGCAGATCCGGCAGGGCCTTCTCGGCGACCGCCCGGGCGGCCGCCACATTCGCGCCCGCCGGCAGCGCCAGGCGCAGACTGTCCACCGCACTGCCGGTTGAGGCTACCGGGCTGACATCGGTGTAGGTGATATTCGCCTGCGTCAAGGCACGGCGCAGGTCCTGCGCGTAGCTGTCCAGAAGCTGCGAAATCGCACTCTGGGTGTCCACCTGGTACAGCAGGTACAACCCACCGCGCAGGTCCAGGCCCAGCCGCATCGGCCGCAGGCCCAGAACACGCAGGGCGGCGGGTGCCCGCGACGCGAAAGACAATGCCGTGATGTACTGGTCCGCGTATTTGGCGTTGACGTCGTCGCGCGCCTTGAACTGATCGGTGGTGCTGGCGAAACGCACCATGACGGCATTGCCATCCATATAAACGGTGGTGTAGGCCAGGTGCTCGTCGTTCAGGAATTGCTTGATGGCCGGCAGCGCCGCGGCCTGCATCGGATCTTTGTCCTTGCGCGCGATCTGCAGCGCCGGGTCATCACCGAAGACGTTGGGCAGCGCCAGGATGAATGCCACCGCCAGCACCGCCAGAACCAGGACGTACTTCCAGCGCGGATACTCAAGCATTTTCTTAAGCGCCCTTGAGGGTGCCCTTGGGCATCAGTGAGGTGACCTGTCCCTTCTGCACCTTCAGGCGCACACCGTCGGCCACCTCGATGGTCACGAAGGCGTCGCCCACCTCGGTGATGCGGCCCAGAACGCCGCCCGAGGTTACGACCTCATCACCGGAAGACAGTTTGGCGATCATGTTCTGGTGATCCTTGGCCTTCTTCTGCTGCGGGCGGACCAGCAGGAAGTAAAAGATGCCCACGAACACCACCATCATCAGCGGGAAGGCGAGCGGGTTGCTCGATGCGCCGCCGCCGGCCTGGGCCCACGCCGCTGGAATCAATGAATTCATGCATGCACCTGACTGTGAGGGGGCGGCATTATGCCACAGGGTCCGTCCGGGCCCTCCTGGGAGCCGGATAGGCGGCGGCAAAGGCCTCGAAGGTACCCTCCTCAAGGGCCCTGCGGATGGAGCGCATGAGCTCCTGGTAGAAATGCAGGTTGTGCAGGGTATTCAGCCGGCTGCCCAGGATCTCGTGGCAGCGGTCCAGGTGCCGCAGGTAGGAGCGGGAGTAATTGGCACAGGTGTAGCAGCCACACCGCGGGTCCACGGGCGACAGATCGCTGGCATGGCTGCTGTTGCGGATGTTGATCACCCCGTCCTGGGTGAACAGGTGGCCGTTGCGGGCATGGCGCGTGGGGATCACGCAGTCAAACATGTCGATGCCGCGGGCCACGGCGGCGATGATGTCCTCGGGGAAACCCACCCCCATTAGGTAGCGGGGCCGGTCCGCCGGCATATGCGGCATCAGCTCTTCCAGAATCCGCAGGCGCTCGGCCTCCGGCTCCCCGACCGCCAACCCGCCGACCGCAAGTCCCGGCCAATTGCGCTGCATCAAGGATTCCAGCGAGCCCAGACGCAGGGCGGTGTGCATGCCGCCCTGCACAATCCCGAACAGCCCGCCGGGTGGCGGGTCGCGGTAGTAGTGGGCATGGCCGCGGGCGGCCCAGCGCATGGAGCGCTCCATCGATTCGCGCGCCTGGGCTTCGCTGGCCGGATACGGCGTGCAATCGTCGAACGCCATCGCGATATCGGAGCGCAGGGTCCGCTGCATGTCCATGGAGCGCTCGGGCGTAAGTTCCACGTCACTCCCATCGAGCGGCGACTGGAAGCGCACCCCCTCCTCGCTGATTTTGCGCAAGTCCGCCAGGCTGAATACCTGGAAACCGCCCGAGTCGGTGAGAATGGGTCGCTGCCAATGCATGAAGCCATGCAGGCCACCATGCGCCTCGATGATCTGCGCCCCCGGCCGCAGCATAAGGTGGAAGGTGTTGCCAAGCACGATCTGCGCGCCAAGACCCGCCAGTTCCTCGGGCGTCATCGCCTTGACGGTCCCATAGGTTCCCACCGGCATGAACGCCGGGGTTTCAACGGCCCCGTGGGCCAGCGTCAGCCGACCGCGACGCGCGGCGCCATTGGCTCTGAGAAGTTCAAATACCGGTTGCATGGCCGTTCACGCCCCGGTGCCCGGGGTGACAAACATCGCGTCACCGTAGCTGAAGAACCGGTAACGCGCGCGCACCGCATGTTCATAGGCAGCCAGTACCCGCTCGCGTCCGGCGAGTGCGCACACCAGCATCAGCAGCGTCGACTCCGGCAGGTGAAAGTTGGTGAGCAGGGCGTCGACGACCTGAAAGCGGAATCCCGGGCGGATGAACAACCGCGTATCGCCCGCCCAGGGCAGGCCGGCGGAGGCTTCCAGCGCGCGCACCACAGTGGTTCCCACCGCGATCACCCGCCCGCCGCGCGCGCGCGTCTGGGCGATGGCGTCACAGGCCTGCTGCGCAACCACCATCCGCTCTTCGTGCAGCACATGCCGCTCGAGGTCCGGATTGCGCACCGGCTGGAAAGTCCCGGCGCCCACATGCAAGGTGATGCAGGTGCGGTGCACGCCACGCTCCGCGAGCGCCGCCACCAGTTCAGTGTCGAAGTGCAGGCTGGCGGTGGGTGCCGCGACCGCCCCGGGATCGCGGGCGAATATGCTCTGGTAGCGTTCGCGATCCTCGGCCCGGGCGGCACGCTGTATATAGGGCGGCAGCGGCACGGCGCCATGGGCCTCGAAGAATTCCAGCGCGGTGTCCGGGGTGCGCACCTGCCACAGGTCCTGATGCTGTTCGAGGATCCGCACCGGTCCGCCCGGTGTGGTGATGTCCACGCCGGGGCGAATGGGTTTGGCGGCTCGCAGCTGCACCAGCGCCGTTCCGTCGGCCAGGATGCGCTCCAGGAAGATCTCGACCCGCCCGCCGGTGGGCTTGGTCCCCATGACCCGCGCCGCGATGACGCGCGTGTCATTGAAGACCAGCAGATCGCCCGGATTGAGCAGTGCCGGCAAGTCCTGGATGGAACGGTCGAGTGGTCCTGCCTGCGGGTCCAGGACCAGCATGCGGCTCGCGGAGCGCTCGGGGAGGGGCGCCTGCGCGATCAGTTCCGCAGGCAGTTCATAGGCAAAATCAGATAGCAGCACCGGCTCATGGTATCAACTCATGCATTCGGCCGCGGGCCCCGATCACCGGGACCGAAATGCCGACGCTCCGGCAGGGTACCCTCAAGTTCAAGAGACTTCTTCTGCCGCATGACCTTCAGGTGAATCTTCTCCCCAGGCTGGTAGGAACGCAGGATACGGGTGGCATGCGAACCGTTCTCCGGAACCCGGCCATCGATGCTCTGGATCACATCGCCGTCCTCGAGCTTCAGAAAATCTCCGTCACGTGGCACGCGCACCACCAGCACGCCCTGGTTGGTACCAAAGTACTGACCAAGAGCCGGTGACACCTCCGCCAGCTCCATGCCGTCGAAGTTCGCACCGCCCCCGGGGCCGCCGGGACCGTTCCAGTTGAACTCGAAGTCCTGGCCATTCAAAGGCGGAATGATGGCTGCGAAGCTGGCGCGCGGGGTCACCTGGAATTCCTTGACCTTGCCATCACGCATGACCTTGAGTGTGACCTTGGTATCGGGCTCGACGCTGGCCATACGCTTCACGACCTCGCGCGGCGCATAGGGTCCGGTGGTGGCATCGCCGTTGATGGCCACGATGACATCGCCGGCGGCAACTCCGGCCTCCGCCGCGGGACCGCCGGGACTGACCCCCAGGACCGCCGCGCCCTGCTCCTTTGCCGACGGCTCGGTCTGCAACTGCAATCCGAGCACTCCGCGCGTACGCATGCTTTGTATACGCAGCATCGCCGACTGCCCCAGTTGCGCCGACAGTTGCGCCACATCGCGCGCCGCCGCCTCCAGCTTCTGACGGGCCGCGGCCAGCTGCGTCTCGAGATCCGCACTGGGGGCCGTGGCAGTCGCGGTGCCCGCCGCCGTGGCGGTCGCCGGGCCAGGCGCGGTGTCGGCCGCCAGCGCCTGGACGCCGACCAGCAATCCGGCCACCAGCAATGATGCAATCTTGGACATGACATTCACCTTGGAATTGAAGGCTTGTGACTTGAGGTTTAAGGCATTCCGGCCACCAGGTACTGCGCGTAGCGCACCTGGGCCAGGGATTCGACGAGCTGCGCCCGATCACGCTGCAACAAGGCCAGCTGCTGCGCCGGTTGTTGTGACAGCCGCACGGCATTGAGCTGGTCGTCCATGGTGGCGATCTGGTCTTCCAGTTCGGTCACCGCCATTTGCGCAGGGACCCGGACCAGGGCCCGCTGCGGATGCGCATTCAGCCAGCTCTCGGCATTCACGGTCGGCAGCAATACCACCCGACGCGGCGGCCCCGCGCCCAGCGCTTCGGGTTCATCCCCGGGTGGCGGCATCTGTGCAATGGGTGCATCGGGCGGGGGGGAAACCGACTCCATGAGCGGCGACAGACCATGACGCACCACCCAGCCGCCGATCACGATCGCCAGCGCGGCCGCCATCAGCCGCAACGGCCGCTGCGTCTGGCGTGTCCGCCGCCGGGAGTACCGATGCGAGAATTCCGAGAACCCGTACGGCGGTGGCGCGGCGTCGGGCAGATCGCGCAGTCGTTGCAGCAACTGCGGATCCAGTGATGCCGTGGCCTTGCTTTCTAGGTCGGCGCGCATGTATGGGGTGCCTCGGGTTCGAACCAGGCCCGCAACTTCACGTGTGCGCGGGCCAACTGTGATTTTGAAAAGCTCACCGTGCGACCGAAATCACGGGCGATTTCCTCATGCGACCAGCCCTCCACTTCGTACAGCCACACCACCGCACGCGCCGTCGGGGTTAGGCTCGCCAGCGCCCGCTCCACGTCAAAAGCTTCGACCTCCGGCCCCGGCTGCGACAGTGTGGCCGGCGGCAGCAGGGCCTCGGCATCGGCGTGGGAGCCAAAGCTCAGCCTGGCGCGGTGCCAGGGGGAGCGCAGGAACATCAGGCTGCGGGAGAGTGCGATCTTTCCCGCCCACGCCCCCAGGGGCGCTTCTTCCCGATACCGGTCCAGCTGCTCGAAAACCATGATCATCGTGTCCTGGAACACATCCTCCGCGACCGCCCGGACCCCGACGATCCGGCGTATCAGGGCAAACACGCCCGGGGCCACCAGCGCATATAGCTGCGCCTGCGCGCCGGGATCGCCCGCCCGCGCGCCTGCCAGTATGCCCTCCGCCACCTGGATTTCGGCAAGTCTTGTCACCTAAGGATTAGGATGCGCCGACCTGGCAAAAGGTTGCATCGGCCGGCGTTGTGACCGCTGGGCTGAATCGCTAGGATGGCGGCCGGCACCCCCCTCACGGCCCGAGTGGCGGAATTGGTAGACGCAGCGGACTCAAAATCCGCCGCCCTTAAAAGCGTGTCGGTTCGACTCCGACCTCGGGCACCACGAACGTTTGCACGACCGATCAAGCGGCAATCCAATCGCCACGATCCCGCAATATCCAAGACCTAGATTGACCCCGGCCCGCCACGTGCGGGAGATGCGATATCCAAGCCGGTATCGATGCCAGGAAGGGACGGGCGAATTGACTGAGCGGTCAAGGATTGGCCGCCGGTCAATTCGCCCGGGCACGAAGCACGCCGTAGGCCAGCACTGCGCACAGCCCGGCAAGTAAGAGAATGTCCAGCGACAGCGCCGGCAACCACACGCTGCCGACAACGCCCATGACTGCCACCCAAATGATGATGCCCAGGGCCATGGCGCCATCATCGACGAACAGCCCGAGGATCTCTTTGAGGACGCGCGCGACAATGCCCTGTTTGAGTGGCGCCGTAGTGCGGTGCTGTTCCGCGCGAATGGAACGAGACCGGCACAGCAGCACCAGCGCCTGCGCCACACCAAGATAGGCGCCGATCAGCGCCAGCAGCGACCAGTCGCCGTGAGGCCACGCCAGACGCATGCCTTCTGCAACCCAGAAGGTACCAAAGGCGGCTAACATGACTCCGACAGCGAATTTCAAGGTGTTTTCCGGAATGCGCCCGAGCGGACGATGCAACGCGATGCCCAACGCGATGACGGTCAAGAGCGCCGCGGCGGCGCCCAGAAATGCCGGCAGCAAGCGGCCTGCGCCGGCACCCAGAGCGATGACGATGAACACCACTTCGATCCCTTCGAGCATCACGATCTTGAATGACGCGGCGACGGCGACCCGGTCCCATGTGGCGATGGGCATGGCGAGGTTCTCCAGTGAGGCGGTCTGTTGCGCAAAGCTCGCCAGCTCGTCATGCAGTGCGAGCCGGCCCGCCGACCTCAGAATGGCCTTGCGCAGCCACCGCAGGCCGAACAGCAACAAGAGCGTCCCGATCAGAAGCTGAAACAGGCCCAACGGAATCCGTGCGAGCGACTGTCCGAAAATCCCGATCAGCGTGAGCAGCAACAGCAATGCGGCGCCGGCACCCGCCAGCGCACTTCGCCAACCGCGCATCATGCCCACCGCGAGCACGACGGTCAGCGCTTCGACAAACTCCACCAGGGATGCCATGAAGGCCCCCACTACGGTGGGTGCCATACTTAGCCACGAACTCATCCCTGAAGCCTATTCGCACGAGATTGGAAACTCTATAGGTGCGGAGCACGGAACACCCGCGTACGGCACCGGGCTGTTATAGCGGCACTTCCAGCGTAACGTCGAAGCTGCGTTCCGGGAGAGTCCAGTACAGCGGCGTACCGAGCCACGCCGTGTAACCCGCCAGTGCGATCACGGGCGTCTTGTTCAGCAGGTTGCTGACCTGCATCTTGATCGATGCACCCTTCAACCAACTGACGTTGTCCCCGAAGGTGTAGCCCAAGGCGCCGTTCAGACTGCTGTAGGAGCTGATGGGCTGGGTTTCGCCGACATCGCCGTAGGTGCGGCCCACACGTTTGTCGAGCAGGGACGCGTAGATGCCGTACTGGTTATAGATGACTCCATAGGCCAGTGTGGCATTCGGCGCGTTCGGCACCCACCGTCCGCCCGTGCAATTGCCCGTGGCGCAGTTGGTCGCGGCGCTTTCGATGACCTTGGCGCGGTTGATGGAGCCGTTGGCATACAGGCTCAGTCCCATGCCCAGATAGTAGGTCGCATTCGTTTCCACACCCTTGTAGTTCGTGCCGCCGGCGTTGAAGAAGACGGTGTCGGGACCGAATTTCTCAGACAGTATCTCGTTGCCAAAGTGGATGTAATAGACATCACCCGAAGCGGAAAGCCGCTGGTTCTGCCAGGTGGTGCCGGCCTGATAGCTCCAGGTTTCCTGCGGCGCGAGATTGGTGGAACCGGGCGTGGTGGAAGTACCGCGGTTGAAGTAGTTCTCATTGGGCGCCATGAAGCCCTTTGCCGCCTGGGCGTAGGCGGCCCAGTTGTCGCTGAAAGCTTCGTGCACGAGCAGTGATGGCAGGGTCGCTGAGTATGTATTGTTGTAGCGCTCCGGCAACGAGTCCTTCACGTCCACGACGGCGTCCACCTCACGTTCAAAGTGGTCAAAGCGCACGCCCGGTGACACGGTGAGCCCCGGCAGGACATTCCAGTCCACCATGAAGTATGGCTGCAGCGTGATGAGCTTCTGTGAGAGCAGGCGCCCGCCGTTGCAACTGTAGGCGCCCAGCAGCTCCGCGGCGGTGGGCTGGGCGATGGTCGAGCCCGCAGTTGCAGGCTCGGCACTGGCCGGACACGGGGGGTTGACACCCCCGTCGGTCAGATAATTGGACGCGCCGCCGTTGGTGATCCAGTTGGCGCCGTTCGGGTTCAGCGCCCCGCCCAGGGTCTCGTCCACTTCCGGCAGCGCGCGCTCATTGGACTGGCGATCCGCCCAGATTCCGGCCTTCAGGTCGCCGAAGAACAGGCTGTACTTCGCATTGAAAGTATCGCCCCAGGAGCGGTAGTTGTTGGTGAGCAGCTGACCGGGGACGTCAGAGGCGCCCCAATAGGTACCATTCGGGGTCTCCCCGTTAGGGTCCTCACCGTTGTGTCCGGTGTGGTAGTAGGCGTAGGTGTAGACCTTGTTGTCCAGCGTCCAGTCGCCCAGCTTCGACTGCAGTCCCAGGTACTCGAAGTCGGTGTGGATGTCGTCGAAGTTATAGCCGTAATAGTCCTGGCTGGTCGGATCGCTGGACAGTCCCCAGGTCGGTCCAAACTCGGCGATTTGCGCCGCCGTCGCGCCCAGCCCCACGTACTGGTGGATCTGGTTATACATGGCGACGAAGGTGAGCACCGTATTGGGGGCCACGCTGGCCGCGAACTTGGCGAAGACATTCTTGCGCTGCTGGCCCATGTTGGTCAGCTCGCCATTGGTCGAGGAGCTCTCGGCGTCGATATACCCGGCGGCACCATCGAATCTGTCGATCTTGCCGGTATCGAACTCGGCGCCGAACAGCTGTGAGTGCCAGCTGCCAAAGCTCGCATAGGGCGTGAGCGTCGGGTTTGCCAGAGGCGCCTTGGACAGGTTGTCGACGCTGCAGCAGAAAGTGGCGTTGCCGATGGTGGCCGCGGTGCCTGGACCATAGTTGACGTTCACGCCACCGACATCGTGCGACATCATGTATGACGTTGAGTGGTGCGTGAAGTCATTCGAGTCCTGGAAGGGAATGCCGTCGAATGTCACATTGTAGAAACCGTCCACAAAGCCACGAATGCTGAGAACCTGGTTCTCCAACAGACCCGGGCCGTTGGGCGACACCGCCTGCACACTGGGCGACAACCCGATGATCTCCGAGAAGTTGCTCGTCAGCGGCAAGTTGTTTTCGATGAAGGACCGGCTGATGTCCACGGTGGGCTCGGTCACGTCGAGCGGCGTCAAGGTCGGCGCCTGCGCGGCCGCGGAATCCATACTCTCCCTCTGGCCGATGACCACCACGGTGGGCACCTGCTGCTGACTTTGTGGCTGATCGTCGGCCATGGCAAGCGGTGCGATCGATGACAGCAGGACGAACATCGGCCATCCAATAGGGCGCGACTGGCGAACGTTGCGAATATGCATGCGTGGGTGTCCCGAAAAATGCCGGCGGTTGTTTACAGTTTGCAATTACTTTGTCGGGCAAAGGCAGGGAACCGGAAACCTAACGGGACATCGTTACTTTCTTGTTACAGCCCGACACCGGCGCATCGTTCGCGGTTTGGAATTCATGCGGACAATTTGATATTGGATGTGGATCAGCATCCGCCTGTTGGTCGCACTTGGGAGCGAACCACGGCTCGTGATCAACGCGCGTCGCGCCGGGCACTCTGCACAGTGATTGATTTGATTCCAGAAATGGCGATCGCCGCACACGCCGTGGCGCAGTTGCCGGCTCACGCGTTGGCGAAGGATTTCGCCGCGGCAGGATTAAATGATTTCAACTATCTGCGTTGGTCGGACCACGCGTGGGGCCGCCTTACATTTTTGTAAAGTTCGCGGACGGGACTGCGAACCTTACGGAATGGATACATGAGCGGCCCTGAACGAGTACTCTGAGCCCGCAGAGCAGAACCGTCATGTGCAACCGCTACGAGCTTCACTACCAGCAGGACGCGCAGTTCCAACAGCTCATTGAGCTGGGCTGGATACTGCCCTTCACCAACTACAATGTGTGCCCCACTCAGCAGGTCCCCGTGGTCCGCAATATCGAGGATCACCGCCAGGGTGATCTGCTGCGCTGGGGTCTGATTCCGTTCTTTGCCAAGGGCGAGCCGGGCAAGTTCCTCACCACCAACGCACGCCTGGAAACCGTGGCGACTTCGCCCTCGTACCGCGGCCCCTGGAAGCGCGGGCAACGTTGCCTGCAACTGGCCTCGGGATTTTATGAATGGCACACGGATGAGGCCGGCAACAAGGCCCCGTACTACATCCACCTGGCTGATCAGGCGGTGTTCGCCTTCGCCAGTGTCTGGGACCGCTCAGTGAAGGCCGATGGCACGGTCGTGGAGTCCTGCACCATCATCACCATGCCGGCAAACACCCTGATGCATGACATCCACAACACCGGTAACAATCCGCATCGCATGCCGGCCATTCTGTCACGCGAGGCGCAGGGGGCGTGGCTGCGCGGCTCGGTTGAAGAGGCTCACGCCGTACTCACCCCTTACCCCGCCGATCTGATGGTTGCCTGGCGCGTCAGCGCGCGGGTGAATTCACCCAAGAACAACGGACCGGAACTGATTATGCCCGTGGCGTAATCAAAGCGCGGATGCTGCACTGCGAGGCCCAATCCTCGCGAAAAATGCCTGGTGCGCCTAATGTGCACTACCGATGACGCCACGATTCGTCTTGCCCAAGTCCACCGCCACCGCCGTGACGCTTGCCACGGCGCTACTGGCGATTGCCATACCGGTATTGCTGGCCATCTATCTGGCTGACCGACAGGCCCGCGAGACCGAGATGCGGGTGGTCACAAACTACGCGAAAGACGCACTGCATCGCTCGGATGCCACTGCCAATCAGATATTTGTCGCCCAGAACGCGCTGATTGCCGCCCATTCCGCGGATCCATGTTCGGATTCAAACATCGCGATCATGCGCCGCTACGCTCTGGCCTCGAGTTACCTGCAGGCCATCGGCTACGTGGTAGCTGGGCGCCTGGTGTGTTCCTCATTGGGCCGCGACGTCGGTGGCCTGGAGCTGGGCCCCGTGGACTGGGTGGCCCCATCGAAAGTAAGGATGCGGATCAACGTCAGGTTCCCCTTTGATCCCGTGACGTCCTACCTGGTGACGGAAAGCCCGGAAGGGTATGCCGCGATCGTCAACAAGGATCTGCCCCTGGACGTCGCCACCAACGAAAACGATGCCTCGCTGTCCGCTTTCGCCCCCGTGAACGGCCGGCTCATGGCTTCACACGGTTTCACCGATCCGCGCTGGGTCGGGCCCACCTCGAATATCCTGCCCCACACCCAGACCGTCACGACCTTTATCGATCACAACTATGTCGTGGCCGTCGTGCGCTCCAATCGCTACTACATCGGGACCATGGCCGCATTGCCCGTCGCCTACATGCGCGCACAAACCCGTGCCACGTCGCTGATACTGCTGCCCGTGGGCGTGATCGCGGGCCTGGTACTGGCCTTTGCTGCGCTGTACCTCGGGCGCCTGCAGCTGGAGATGCCGGCAGTCATCAGAACGGCGCTGAAACGCAAGGAATTCTTTCTGGTTTACCAGCCCATCGTCGATCTGCGCACCCGCCAGTGGGTGGGCGCGGAGGCGCTGCTGCGCTGGCGGCGCCGCGGCGGGGAGATGGTGCGTCCGGATCTTTTCATCCAGGCCGCCGAGGATGCCGGGCTCATTCAGCGCATCACCCGGCATGTGATCGGGCTGGTGGCCCGTGATGTCGAGGATCTGTTCACGCGCCGTCCGGACTTCCACATCGCCATCAACATCTCCTCCGATGATCTGCACGCCCAGAGTACGGTCGCGCTGCTGCAGCAGCTGGCCCGTGACACCCACGCCACGGCAGGAAACCTCATTGTCGAGGTGACCGAGCGCGGGCTCGTCAAGCGCGATCCGGCGCACAAGATTGTGCGGGCGCTGCGCGCGGGGGGTGTGCGCATTGCGGTGGATGATTTCGGCACCGGCTATTCCAGCCTCGCGTTTCTTGAAAGCATCGAACTGGACTTCCTGAAGATCGACAAGTCCTTCGTCGACACCATGAATCTGGACACACCGACCAGCCAGGTCGCGCTGCATATCATCGAAATGGCGAAGTCACTGAACCTCAGAATGGTCGCGGAAGGGGTTGAGACCGAGGCGCAGGCGCAGTTCCTGGACGAGCGCGGCGTGCAATTCGCCCAAGGCTGGCTGTTCGCCAGACCCATGCCAATTCACGAGCTGATCGTGCGGATCGCGGCACACGGGCGCTAGCTGCCCGACCGAAAGCCGATCCTGGCATGCGTGCCATCACAGAAGGGTTTGCTGGCACTGCCGCCACAGCGACACAGGTTCGCCGTGACCGTGCGCGCCACGACGCGGCCGGTCCCGCTGACGATCTGCAGGTTGCCGCGCAGCGCCAGCGGCCCATCCGGTTGCGGGTCGATCGCGAGCGGGCCATCGACTTCGGCGATGGGATCCGCCTGCGTGGTCGGCGGCTCGCCCGTGGCGTTGAAGCCCGCGTCACGGTGCGACCCATCGCAGAAGGGCTTGTTCCGGGAAGCGCCGCAGCGGCACAGCGTGGCGCGAAAACCATGCGCCTCGCCGTCGATGATCAGCGGCGCGCGGAAGGCATAGGGACCCGCCTCGCGCACGCTGGCGAGATTCACCGGCGGTGCCGCTTCCTGCGGACCGCCGTCGCGGCGCTGATAGCGGATGGCACCCGAGGGACACAGGTGGGCGATTTCCACCACGCTTGCCACCGGCATGGCCTCGGGGTGAATCCATGGCCCCTTCACGTTGGCGAGAAAGACCTTGGGCGCACCGACGACACAGAAGCGCGCATGAATACAGCGACGGCCCTCGAACTGCAGTTCGATGTCGGCCGTGCGCACGGTCTCGATGCCATTGACCACGGAGGTCATCGCCGTGCCGGATGCGGCCGCCCGCGCCGCTGCGGAATCATCGGCAATCGCGGGCTGCTTCGGCGGTGCCACGGCAGCCGGCGCGGCGGCGAGTTTCTGGCTCATATCAAAGCCACGTACCGCCCGTGCGTAAAGATAGGTCAGCTGGGCCGCGGCCGCTCGGACTCGCGGATCATCGGCAGGCCGCAACTCCTGCGCGGCGCGCGTGAAACACTCCAGTCGTTCCAGGAACAGCCGGCGCGCGGCACGCCCCGGTGCCAGCGGCGCCGCGTCCCGCAAGGCGACGAAGGACATGCCCGCGTTGCACTCAGGATTGGACGGACCTGCCGGCAGGCGCGCGGCCTTCTCGGCGAGCGGCGTGATGGCGCGCATGAGGCCGACGGCCAGATCCACCGCCAGCGACTTCTCGGGCTGTGGCCCGCGGATGGCGTAGGCGTAGGCCAGTAACCGGATCATCAGGCCATAGGCCGCGTTTGCCAGGTCCACCACGGCAATCGCTTCGGGGTTCTCGATCCACACCCGCCCCTCGGGTCGTGGCGGCTCACGCAGGACGGGATTGTTGGCGGCCGGAAAGGCCGGAACGAACTGCGGATTGGCGCGCAGCAGCCGCTCGAAATCCTCGCGAACGCGGCTGAAGCGCTGGTAGTGCGAGTCCGTGGAATCCTGCGGTGCGCCTTCGCCCTGCACCACGATGGCCTCGAAGGCCGCGGTCGCGGTCTTCAGGCAGATGACGCGTTTGGCCGCCGGCAAGGCGACCTCAGCGGGCGAAAGCTGCAGCGCCGGATCCCCGTCAAAGGCATTGTCTTCGGTCTCACGTTCCACCAGGGCCCGCAGCCCTGCCGAAAGCTCGGCATAAAAATCCCCGACGGTCGCATAGTTGATGCCCATGGGTGTAATGCGCGCCTGGGCATTGCCGCGCCCATAGGTATGCGCATACGCAAAGCCCTGGCCGTCAGGCTCTGTCGAACCGTTGGGACGTTCCAGGAAAATGAAATGCTGCAGCGTCGCCTGATTGAACGGCGACAGGCGAACGGTCACGCTCGCCGGGAGATTACCGGCATCGAGGGGAAAATTGCCCCGGCCAAAGCGCGGCGTGCCGCCGAGTGCTGAAGTGATGTTCCACACGGCCGTGAGATGTCCCATTTCCTCCACTGAGACCTTGATCAGCTCCGTGCGCCAGCGGCGTACCGACTCGACTTCTTCCGGACGCAGGCCCTCGGCCTCGCTGTCCTTCAAGCTAAAGGCCGCATACAGGTAGGTGCACATCAGATTGTGTTCGAGTTCCGCCGCCTCGTAGAGCGCGTGCAGGATTTCTTCGCGACTCCTGAGTCGCGTGGCGACGGCATTCATGGCGTTCTCCGCAGGGCCACGAAGTCCTGGATGCGATCACCCAGGTGGGTGTCCGGGGTATTCAGGTGCATGGTGGAGGACAGATGGTTGTGCCCCGTCATATTCACGAAGAACGGCAGGCGGCCGTGGTGCTTCAGGTACGCATCCAGCAACACCAGCGTCTGCTGCTGGAATTCCGGAGGATCCATTTCAGTGAGCACCAGCAGCAGAGGCACTTTGCTGCGGGTGAGTCCGTGCAGCGTTGATCCGGCCACATAATTGGCTTCGTCGAGCCCGAAGTAGGCAATCTTCAGGTCCGTACCCGGGGCCGTCACCATGTCATACAGGCCCGAAAGCAGGATCAGTCCGGCGATCCCCGCGTCCTCTGCGCCATGAAAACGGGCATTGACCGCGTAGGCAGCGGCGTGTGCCGCCCCGGCCGACGTTCCCATCAGATAGATCCGCGCCGGATCGCCACCGTGATGGGCGATGTGCGCACGGACCCAGGCCACCGCCGCACCCACATCCATCGCACCGGCAGGCCAGGGATGCTGGGGCGCCAGGCGGTAAGTCATGTTGACGCCCACCATGCCGTGGCGCACGGCCCACAGGGCCACATTGTCCTGGTAGGGCGAACCCGGTCGGCTCTTGTCACCGGCGACGAAGCCCCCGCCATGGACGAACAGCAGCACGGGCCGGGGTGGACCGGCCGTCTGCGGTTCAAACACATCCAGCCGGTGGCGCGGATCGGCGCCGTAGGCCTGATCCCGGCTCACTGCCACGCCCTGATAGGGCTCGCGCTCATGGAAAGGCAGATAGAGTTTCGCGGTGCCCTCGATGGCCGCGGGCACGATCTGATCGCCCAGCGCGCGGATCCGGGCTGCCATCTCGAAGATATTCAGTGACATTCGCAACCTCGTGCTGACCGGGAGCTTCAGGCAAGTCGCCAGCTTACCGCTGTCGCGGCGACAGGTGTGCAGGGTCGATGCGGCTCGTGCGAATATCCCAAGGTATGAACTTCTGCAACCACTGCGGAAATCCGGTCGAACTGCGCATTCCGCCCGGCGACCACCTGCCGCGTTATGTGTGCGCCCACTGCGGAACCATCCACTACCAGAACCCGCGGATCATCGCCGGCTGCGTTCCCGACCATGAGGGTCGCATCCTGCTGTGCCGCCGTGCCATCGAGCCGCGACTGGGCTACTGGACCGTTCCGGCCGGCTTCATGGAGAACCGGGAAACGATACAGCAGGCCGCCGCCCGCGAGTCGCTGGAGGAGGCCCGCGCGGTGGTGCAAATCGGGTCCCTGCTGGCGCTGGTGCATGTCATGGAAGCCCACCAGGTCCACATTTTCTTTCGCGCCCTGCTGCCCAGGGCCGAATTCGGCATTGCGCCGGAAAGTCTTGAGGTGGGGCTGTTCCCGGAAAGTGACATCCCCTGGGCGGACATTGCCTTCCCCAGCATCGAATTTGCCCTGCGGCGCTACTTTGCCGACCGCGCCGCGGGGCGCGAAGACCACCATTTCACCACCGCCGAGCGGCGCCCCCGGATGTGAGTGGGCTTCACGCACTGGTGCAGTGCATGGCAGAATAACGGGTTCGGACGCGTCGGATACGCGTGCAAGTCATCTGTGTCGGGGATAGCCAATGACCTTTGTCGTTACTGAAAGCTGCATCAAGTGCAAGTACACCGATTGCGTGGAGGTGTGCCCGGTGGACTGTTTCCATGAGGGTCCGAACTTCCTGGTGATCGACCCCGATGAGTGCATTGACTGCACCTTGTGCGAGCCGGAGTGCCCGGTCGAGGCGATCTTCTCCGAAGAGGAAATACCGGCGGGGCAGGAGTCCTTCAAGGCCATCAATGCTGAGCTGGCCAAGAAGTGGCCGGTGATTGCGGAGAAGAAGGCGGCGCCGCCCGACGCCAAGGACTGGGAAGGCAAACCCGACAAGCGCGAGCTGCTGCAGCGCTAGCGGTCGATCGACTTCAACTGATCGGCGAGTTCCGCGGGCGGCAAATAGCCGGGTACCATCTCGCCGTTGCCGAGGACCAGCGTTGGCGTGCCCTGCAGGTTGAACTGCTGTCCCAGCTCGTATTCCTTTGCCACCGGGTTGTCAGGACAGACCTTGTTGGACAGGGTCTTGCCCAGTTTCGCCTCGGTGAGCGCGGTCTTGCGATCCGCCGCGCACCACACCTGCTCGGCCTTGGTCCAGGAGGAAGTGTTCGGTCCGGAACGCGGGTAGGCGATGTAGCGCACCTTGATTCCCAGGCGGTTGTAGTCGCTGATCTGGCTGTGAAGCTTGCGGCAATACGCGCAGTCCATATCCGTGAACACCGTGATGGTGTGCTTGGCGTTCAGCGGCCCGAACACCACCATCTGTGCTTCCGGAATCCCCGCCAGCATCTTCAGCCGCAGGTCGCGGCGCCGGTTCTCGGTGAGATCGTTGTTGCTGCCGGTCTCATACAGGTCGCCGATGATGGCGTACTTGCCGTCGGCGGAGACGTAGGCGGCATCCCCGGCGCGCAGCAGCTCGAAAATGCCGGGAATCACGCTCGCATGCAGGTCCTCGGCCTTCACGCCCTGCATTTTTGCCGCTATGGCAACTCTGGGATCCGCCGCAGTCATGGCTGGCGCACTGGCTGTGGGGCTGACAGCGGGGGCAGTCGCGGGGGTTGCGGCCAACAGTGGCGGCGCTGCAAGGAGCGTCGCGATCAGCATCAGGGCGCGGCTACGCAATGGCATGGGATTCAGCCTCTACCGGGAAATGCCCCGGTTACAGCGATAGTAGCAGAGGCCCGGGTCAGCCCTTCGAATCAGCCGCGCGGATGGTGCTGCTGATGCAGTTCCTTCATGCGTTCGCGGGCGACGTGGGTATAGATCTGCGTGGTCGACAGATCACTGTGACCCAGCAGCATCTGCACCACGCGCAGGTCCGCGCCATGATTCAACAGATGGGTGGCAAAGGCATGACGCAGCGTGTGCGGCGACAGATCCCGGTCGACGCCGGCCTTGCGGGCATAACGCTTGATGATGTGCCAGAAGGCCTGGCGGGTCATGCGATCCCCGCGACGGGTCGGGAACAGGTAATCGGTCTGGCGTTCGAGCAGGATTTCCCCGCGCGCCGCCCGTGCGAACTCGTTCAGCCAGCGCACCGCCTCTTCGCCCAGCGGAATCAGGCGCTCGCGGTTGCCCTTGCCCATGATGCGGATAACGCCCTGGTTGAGATTGACCTGCGTATAGCGCAGGTTCACCAGCTCCGAAACGCGCAGGCCCGTGGCGTACAGAACCTCGAGCATGGTTCGATCACGGTTGCCCAGCGGATCACCCACTGCCGGAGCACCCAGCAGGGATTCCACTTCCTCCTCCGTCAACGATTTCGGCAGGGAGCGGCCAATCTTCGGCATGGCGATCTGGGCGGTCGGGTCGTCACGGATGACGCCTTCACGCACCAGGTAGCGGAAAAAGCGGCGAAAGCTCGACAATTGCCGCGCCGTGGAGCGCGGCCGGGCGCCGTGCTCGACTCGGGCGGCAATGAAATCCTGAAGATCAGACTTGGTGGTCCGGGACATCTGGATGCTGCGCTCACCCAGCCACCGCGACAGCGCGGTGAGGTCGGCGCGATACGCAGCCAGGGTATTGGATGACAGACCGCGTTCCATCCACACGGCATCGAGGAAGCGTGCCACGGCCGGATCTGCCGGTTCTGGCGCGTTCGCCGCAAGAGCTGTAGCGTGCTTGGACATTCGGCCTCACTTGGAACGTCGGTGCTCGCCGGCCGCGCCCGTTGGCGGCTTGCGTAGCCCGGGCGCTTTTCGGCGTCTGGGTGGAGTATGCGGACGCGCCACGCCGATCCGGAGTGACCATTATCACAACTATTCATGCCGCATTACATAAAGAGAACCAGTTCACACAATCTGGCACCACCTAATTCAGACTAGACCGGCAGCGAAACGGCCAAAAAAACCTACTGAACTCCTACGCTTACGACTTAGATGCGACTCATTGCCAAATCCCTGTACGGGCTGTACGTGACAGTGCTGTTCACCACCTTGGGGTTGGCCGCCCTGCTGGTCATGATCCTACTACCCGGCCTTGGTCGACGCCGGTGGCTGGCGCGGGTCACTTCGCGGGCCTTTCTGCACCTGGCCGGCATGCCGCTTACCATTGAAGGCCTCGAACGGCTGCCCGCTGGCCCCTGCGTGCTGGTCTCCAATCACGCGAGCTACCTCGATGGCCTGGCTTTCACGGCGGCCCTGCCGCCACGCTTCGGATTTGTCATCAAGCGCGAAATGGCCACGGTGCCCCTGGCTGGCTTCTTGCTGAGCCGGATCGGATCGCAGTTCATGGCGCGCGACGCGGCCGCGCAGACCACCAGGGACGCGCGTCGCGTGATGCGCAGTGCCGCCAGCGGCCAGTCCATCGTGTTTTTTCCGGAAGGCACCTTCAGCGAGGAACCCGGTTTGCTGAAGTTCCACTTCGGTGCCTTCGCCACCGCACAGCGTGCCGGCTGCCCGGTGGTTCCGGCCATCATTCATGGCTCACGCGTGGCGCTGTCGCCGCGCGGTGGACTGCCGCATCCCACACGCCTGCGCATCGAGATACTGGACCCGGTCATGCCGGCGGCCGTCGCCGACGGTGATGCCGTGGCTGCGCTGTGTCGACAGGCGCGCAATGCCATACTGGGAAGATTGCAGGAACCGGACCGGGAGGCCGCCTGATGAATCTCAATGAAGTGCGTGCAGTGGTCACCGGGGGCGCTTCCGGCCTCGGCTTTGCGGTCGCCGAGCTGCTGAGCGCCCAGGGCGGCAAGGTCACGCTGCTCGACATCCGGGACGCGCAGGGACAGCAGGCGGCACAGTCCCTGGGCGGTGGGTCCACCTTTCAGCACTGCGATGTGAGTTCGGAAGCCAGCATCGACACCGCCATGCGCAATGCCGCCGCGTCCATGGGTGGCCTGAATGTCGTGGTGAACTGCGCCGGCATCGGTACGGCGGCACGCATTCTCGGCCGCAATGGCCCCATGCCGGTGGAGCAGTTCACGCGCACCATCCAGATCAACCTGGTCGGCACCTTCATGTGCGATCGCGCCGCTGCCGTCATCATGCAGAACAATGCGCCGGGGCCCGATGGTGAGCGTGGCGTTCTGATCCACACCTCCTCCGTGGCCGCCTTCGAAGGCCAGATCGGTCAATCGGCCTACA
This sequence comes from Steroidobacteraceae bacterium, assembly GCA_049792815.1. Taxonomy (GTDB): domain Bacteria; phylum Pseudomonadota; class Gammaproteobacteria; order Steroidobacterales; family Steroidobacteraceae; genus DAIDKA01. The sequence continues at coordinate 49,852 of JBARBG010000054.1, forward strand.
CCGCCACCAAGGCCGCCGTCGCGGCCATGACGCTGCCCATCGCGCGCGAGCTCGCCATGTTCGGCATCCGCTGTGTCGCCATCGCGCCCGGCATCTTCCACACGCCAATGCTGGGCGCCTTGCCCCCCGAAGTGCAGGATTCACTGGGCAAACAGATTCCGTTTCCATCGCGCCTGGGCAAGCCTGCGGAATTCGCGGCCCTGGCCGCCAGCATCATCACCAACCCGATGCTCAATGGCACCACCATCCGTCTGGATGGCGCCATTCGCATGCAACCAAAATAAGCCCGCTAGAATCGTGGCATGAGCAGAGACGTTCTCGAATATGAGGCGGTGATTGTCGGCGCAGGTCCGGCGGGGCTGGCCTGCGCCATACGCCTCAAGCAGCTCAAGCCCGACATCAATCTTTGCGTGCTGGAGAAGGGCGCCAGCATTGGCGCGCACTCGCTGTCAGGCGCAGTGATCGAGCCGGGACCGCTGGATGCGCTGCTGCCGCAGTGGCGCAACAGTTTCCCTGGCATCTGCGTACCCGCCACGCGCGATGAGTTCCGGCTGCTGACACGCACCGGCGGCATCCGCCTGCCCACGCGCCCACACCTGAACAACCACGGCAATTACATCGTCTCGCTGGGACTGCTTACGGCGTGGCTGGGCCAGCAGGCGGAAAACCTGGGCGTCGATGTGTTTGCGGGCTTCGCCGCGGCCGCGCCACTGTTTGACGATCACGGCGCCGTCGCGGGCGTGCAGATCGGCGACATGGGGCTTACCAAAGCCGGTGCGCCCGGACCCAACTATTCCGCCGGCCCTGAAGTGCGGGCACCACTGACTTTCATCGCCGAAGGGGCCCGCGGCAGTCTCGCCAAAGTCCTGACCAGGCGCTTTTCACTGGATGCCCGGTCGGGGCCGCAGACGTACGGCTTGGGATTGAAGGAGCTGTGGCAGGTACCCAAGGGTCGCGTCGAGCCGGGATTGATCCAGCACAGCGTCGGCTGGCCGCTGGATTCGGCGACCTACGGCGGCAGCTTCATCTATCACCTGGACCAGGACCGCGTGTACGTGGGCTTCGTTAGCGGACTGGACTACTCGGATCCGAACTTCATGCCTTTCGAAGCCTTTCAGCAATTCAAGAACCATCCCAGCATCCGGCCGCTGCTCGAGGGCGGCGAGATTCTCGCCGCCGGCGCGCGCAGCATCGCCGCGGGGGGCTGGCAGTCGATACCGCAACTGGCGATGCCCGGCGCCGTGCTCATCGGCGATACCGCCGGTGGCGTGAACGTCCCGAAGATCAAGGGCGTGCACCAGGCCATCCGTTCCGGCGTCCTGGCGGCCGAGGAGTTCGTGCAGACCGGCTCGATGCACGGCTTCGAGGCACGCTGGCGCATCTCGCCGGGTGGCCAGGAACTCAAGGCAGTGCGCAACATCAAGCCGGCGTTCAAGCGCGGTCTGTGGATGGGCCTGGCCAATGCCGCCCTGGAGACGGTGACCGGCGGCCACTTGCCCTGGACACTGAAGCACAGGCCGGATTTCGAACAACTGCATACGCTGCAGGAACAAACGCCCGTGGAGCGGCACTGGGTGGACCGCACGTTGCCACCGCGCGACCGCCTGGCGTCGGTATTCTTTGCCGCCACTACCCACGAGGAGTCCCAGCCCGCACATCTGAAGGTTCGCGAGCCTGCCCTGTGCGCGGATCGCTGCGCGAAGGAATTCGGCAATCCCTGCCTGCGCTTCTGTCCGGCCAATGTCTATGAGATGGTCGATGATGGCCAGGGAGGCCGCCGGCTGCAGATCAACGCCGCCAACTGTGTCCATTGCAAGGCCTGCGACATCAAGGACCCGTACGGCGTCATCGACTGGACCACTCCGGAAGGTGGTTCGGGACCCAACTACCAGGCGCTGTAGACAAGATCCGTGTCACGCATGAGGCTGGAACAATGGCAGAGCCTGCCGGAGCTCTACCGACGCGAATTGCGTGACAACGCTTACCAGTCCGACCCGGCGCAGCTGGCGGCCGTGGCCGCGCTGTCGCAACTGCGCCAACGCCTGATCCGCCGGCACCGCGCCGCGAGCAAGGGTTTGGAGCTGCTGCGCGCCTTGTTGCGCCGCGCGCCGCGCCCGCCGGAACCGGGAATGTATCTGTGGGGCGCCGTGGGCAGCGGCAAGACCTGGCTCATGGACATGTTCTACGAGAGCCTCCCCTTCACCCAGAAACGGCGCCGCCACTTCCATCGCTTCATGCAGGACGTGCACCAGGGCCTGAAGGATAACGCGGGCCACCAGGCGCCCCTGGAGCGCGTCGCCGATGGCATCGCCGCGCACGTCGAGGTCCTGTGCTTCGACGAGTTCTACGTCAGCGACATCGCCGATGCCATGATCCTGGGCACGCTGCTGGCCGCACTGTTCGCGCGTGGCGTCACGCTGGTGACGACCTCGAATTCGCCGCCGGATGAACTGTACCCCGACGGTCTGCAGCGCCAGCGGTTCCTCGTTGCCATCGAGCTGCTCAAGCAACACACCCGCGTGCTGCACATGGACCACGGTACCGATTACCGCGTGCGTCGCCTCACCCGTGCTGGAACATACCTCCTGAGCGCCAATCCGGACACCGCGGCGCGCCTCGCCGGACTGTATCGCGGACTGACCCATGGCAGTGTCGCAAAGCCCGGCGCAATCGAGATCGCCGGGCGGCGAATTGCGACCGTGGCGCAGACCCCGCTTGCCATCTGGTTTGAATTTGCAGCCATATGCGAGGGTCCGCGCAGCACCGAGGACTACATCGACGTGGCACGCACCTGGCCCACGGTGCTGGTGACGCGGGTACCGGTGCTGACGGCGCAGGACGAAGACGCGGCCCGCCGCTTCATCGCACTGGTGGATGAACTCTATGACCGGCGCGTGAACCTGGTGCTGAGCGCCGCCGCACCGCTGCTGCAGCTGTACCAGGGCGAGCGGCTGCAGTCCGAGTTTGCGCGCACGTGGAGTCGCCTGACCGAAATGCAGACTCCCGAATATCTTTCACAGCCGCATCGTCCCTGATCCATTGCGATACGCCCGGCGTATACTGCGCGCCATGTCAGCCGAGATACCCGCGGCCCGGGTTCGCCTCATCAAGCGCATCATCGTCGCCGCGCGCAGCCTCACCCACACCGCCAGCGACGCTGATACCGCTTCATTCCTCACGCGCTACTTCAGCGGCGTCGCCCAGGAAGACCTGCTCGCGCGCGATCCGGGCTATCTGGCGCGCGTGGCACTGGCGCAGCGGCATCTTGGCGCGCAGCGGCCAGCAGGACGCCCGGCGGTGGCCGTCCTGGATGTCGAAAGTCCCCACACGCTGATCGCAGTGATCACCGATGACATGCCGTTCCTGGTGGACTCGCTGCTGCTGGCCTTCGGCAGCCTCGGCATCGGCGTGCATCTCATCATCCATCCGGTCATGGGGCCAGCCACGCGCCGCGAGTCGTGGCAGTTGTTCGAAGTGGACCGGCAGATCAGCGTGGAACGGCTGCAGCTGATCACCGACACGCTGATCGCGACACTTGCCGATGTGCGGGTCGCCGTGGCGGACTGGGAGCCGATGCTGCGGCAGGCGCGGGCCGCATCACTCGCCCTGCAGGCCCCGGGCGTGCCGCACGATGCTAACGCCAAGGAGGCCCAGGCGCTCATCGACTGGATGGTGGCGGGTCAGTTCACCTTCCTGGGCTATCGTCGCTATCGCTTGCGGCGCGGCGCGCGTCGTGACCTGCTCATGCCGCAGATGCCGACCGGTCTGGGCATTCTGCGTCCCGGGCGTGCGGGTGCCCGCGCGGCCACTCCGACCGTGCTCACCGGGGCGGTGCGCCGCGAGGCGCGCAGCGCCCGGGCGGTACTGGTCACGAAGGCCAATTCGCGCGCCACCGTGCACCGCGGCAGTTATCTGGACTATGTCGGCGTACGCACTTTCGATGCGCGCTGCCGGGTCACGGGCGAGGACCGGTTCCTGGGACTGTGGACCTCCTCCGCCTATGGGAGCAGCCCGCGCACCGTCCCATTGCTCAAGGACAAGATCAACGCGGTAATCGGTGCCTTCACCGCGGCACCCGGCAGCCACGATGCCAAGGCGCTGGCGCATGTGCTGGAGACCTACCCGCGCGATGACCTGTTCCAGGCCACGGTCCCCGAACTGGTCCGCAACGTGCGCGGCATCGTCAATCTGTACGAGCGCGCACAGGTGCGGCTGTTTGCGCGTCGCGATCCGTTCGGGCGCTTTTATTCCTGCCTGGTCTTCGTGCCACGCGACCGCTACGACAGCCGGGTACGCGCGCGTATCGAATCAGTACTGCGCGGCGCGCTCGGCGGTGCGACCGTGGAAACACAGGTCCAGATCTCAGAATCCACTCTCGCCCGCCTGCATGTCGTGGTGCGCCTGGGATCCGCGCCGCCGCTGCGGGTTGATGTGGCAAAGATCGAGCGCGCCCTGGCGCGCGCGGCCTCGACCTGGCAGGCAGGACTGCGCGATGCCTTGACCCGCGCCATGGATGAGGGCGCCGCCCTGGATCTGTGGACACGCTTTGCTCAGGTTTTCCCGGCAGCCTACACCGAACAGGTCACGCCAGTCGCGGCACTGGGCGATATCGCCGAGCTCGTGGCCCTGGGGCCTGAACCTGACGCGATGCGACTGCGACTGCACCGCGCTGCCGGCGAAGCCGACACGCAGCTGCACCTGACGTTGTACCGCCGCGGCGCCGCGGTCTCGATATCGGATGTCGTGCCGGTGATGGAGAACTTCGGTCTGCGAGTGATCGCCGAGCAGCCCTATGAGGTGCGCTGGTCCGAAGGCACTCATGCGCGCATCCAGGACTTTGAGCTGGCGCACGCAACACCCTTCGACATCGGCAAACTCGGCTCCAAACTCACGGAGGCCATCACCAGTGTCTGGTTCGGCGCAACCGAAAATGACGGCTTCAACCGCCTGCTGCCGCTGACCGGGCTCGCGGTGCGCGGGATCATGCTGCTGCGCGCCTGCGGACGCTATCTGCTGCAGACCGGCCTGCCCTTCAGCCAGTCCTACATGGAGCGCGTGCTGCAGGCCAGTCCCGGCATCGCCCGCAAACTGTTCCAGCTGTTTGAGCGGCGGCTGAACCCCGCGCGCTCCGCCGCCGCGCGCGCGAACTCCCAGGCGCTGGAAGATTCGATCGCCCACGATCTGGAGGCGGTGACGAGCCTCGACGCGGATCGTATCCTGCGCGCCTTCCTGCACGTGATTCGCGCCACCGTGCGCACCAATTTCTGGCAGCACACCAACGGCGCGAATCGGCCCTGCCTGTCATTCAAGCTGGACTCGCACGCCATCCCCGAGCTGCCGCTGCCGCGACCGCTGTTCGAAGTATTCGTCTACAGCCCCGAGGTCGAGGCCATTCATCTGCGCATGGCGCAGGTGGCGCGTGGCGGGATCCGCTGGTCAGACCGGCGCGAGGATTTCCGCACCGAGGTGCTCGGACTGATGAAGGCGCAGAACGTCAAGAACACCGTCATCGTGCCGATGGGTGCCAAGGGCGGGTTCGTCGTGAAGCGCCCGCGGGGTTCGACCTCCGAGGAACGCCAGCGCGAAGCTATCAGCTGCTACCAGACCTTCATGCGCGGTCTGCTCGACCTCACCGACAACATCGTCAATGACCGAATCGTGCCCCCGCCACTGGTCGCGCGGCGCGATCCGGATGATCCCTACCTCGTGGTCGCCGCCGACAAGGGTACCGCCAGCTTCTCCGATATTGCCAATACCGTGTCCGCTGAATACGCCTTCTGGCTGGGAGATGCGTTCGCGTCCGGAGGTTCGGCCGGTTACGACCACAAGCAGATGGGCATCACGGCGCGCGGCGCCTGGGAGTCGGTGAAGCGTCACTTCCGTGAACTCGGGCGCAACATCCAGGCCGAGGACTTCTCGGTGTGCGGAATCGGCGACATGTCCGGGGATGTCTTCGGCAATGGCATGCTGCTGTCGCGGCACATCCGCCTGGTCGCAGCGTTCGATCACCGGCATATCTTCCTGGATCCAACCCCGGATGTCGCCGCAAGCTTCGCCGAACGCGCGCGACTTTTTGCACTGCCCCGCTCCTCCTGGGACGACTATTCGAAGAAACTCATTTCGCGAGGCGGTGGCGTATTCGCACGCGGCGCCAAATCCATCGCCCTGTCCCCGCAGCTGCGCGAACTGCTGGCCCTCGATGTGGCCAGCGCCACCCCTCTTGAGATCATCCGCGCCATTCTCATGATGCCCGTGGACCTGCTGTGGAACGGCGGTATCGGCACCTACGTGAAGGCCACGAGCGAAACTCATGCGCAGATCGGCGACCGCACCAACGACGCGCTGCGGGTCAACGGCGCGCAGTTGCACGCGAAGGTCGTGGGCGAAGGTGGCAACCTGGGGATGTCACAGCTGGGCCGGGTCGAATATGCCCTCAAGGGTGGTCGGCTGAATACTGATTTCATCGACAACTCCGCGGGCGTCAACACCTCGGATGTCGAGGTCAATCTCAAGATCCTGCTCAATCCGCAGGTGCTCGCCGGCCGGCTGCAGCTTAAGGAACGCAACCGGATTCTGACGCGCATGACCGGGGATGTGGCCGCGCTCGTGCTGCGCAACAACTACCTGCAGAGCCAGGCCTTGAGCACCCTGGAAGTGCAGGCAGTGTCACGACTGCCAGAGCATCAGCATCTCATACGGCAGTTGGAGCGCAGTGGCGATCTGAACCGCCGCATCGAGTTCCTGCCGGATGATGAAGCGCTCGCCGAGCGCCACAATCAGTCGCAGGGCCTGACACGGCCGGAGCTCGCGGTGCTGCTGTCCTACAGCAAGATCTGGCTCAGCCATCATTTGCTGCAGTCAGACGTGCCGGAGGACCCGTATCTGTCGCGGGAGTTGGAGCGGTACTTCCCCGAGGCCGTGCGCACGCGCTTCGCGCGCGCGATCAGCCGGCATCGCCTGCGCCGCGAAATCATCGCCACCGCAATCACCAACAGCCTCGTGAACCGCATCGGCCCGACCTTCGTGATCCGCGCCCAGGAGGAGACCGGTGCGGCCCCGGCGCGCGTGGCGCGCGCCTACACGGCGGCGCGCGAAGTGTTCGAGATGCGCGAGCTGTGGTCGCAGATCGAGGCGCTCGACAACCGGGTGCCGGCGCAGATGCAGTACATCATGATGTACGAGACCGGGCGCCTGTTGCGCCACCTTACCTACTGGCTGCTGCTGCACCGGCCGACATTGTCCGTCGAGGCCGCCGTCAGCGAGCTGCGCGGTCCGATCCGCAATCTCACCGCCCATCTGTCCGAGGCGCTCGCCGGCCAATGGCGCACGGCTTTCGATGCCGTGGTCGCCCGCTACGCCAGCGCCGCCGTTCCAGAGATGCTGGCCAGGCGCATGGGGCTGCTGGACGCGCAGAACAGCGCGCTTGACCTGGTGGAAATTGCCGGCGCGGCCCATGTCGCGGTCACCGACGCCGCGCAGGTGTACTTCGGCCTGGGCGCGCGACTGGGCCTGGACTGGATTCATGCGCAGGTCGAAGCGCTGCAGATCGAGGGCAACTGGCAGGCGGTCGCCCGCTCCGGGTTGCGTGACAGCGTTTACCAGTCGCAACGCCAGCTGGCCCGCACGGCGCTGAGTCAGCCCGGCCGCAATGGACCCGCCCGCATTGAATCCTGGGTCGCCGCGAATGCCGGCAACCTCGCGCAATGGGATCGCATGCAGGCGGACATGCGCACGGCGGGCAAGGCGGACTTCGCCACGCTCTCGGTAGGGGCGGAGACGCTGCGCCGCCTCACGACCTGATCTGCTGACGAGCACCGCAGGGCTGCGGTACAGTACCGGCATGCCTGGGAAACTCATCCTTGTCCGCCATGGACAGAGCATCTGGAACGTCGAAAACCTGTTCACCGGGTGGCACGACGTGGATCTGTCGGAACAGGGACGCACCGAGGCGCGCAGTGCCGGCCAGCAGCTGCTGGCCGAAAAGCTGACCATCGATGTGGCCTTCACATCGGTACTGAAGCGCGCCATCCGCACCCTGTGGTTCATCCTGGATGAGACCGATCGCATGTGGGTTGCGGTCGAGCGCAGCTGGCGCCTGAACGAACGCCACTACGGCGCGCTGCAGGGGCTGAACAAAACCCAGACGGTGGAGCAGCATGGCGCGGCGCAGGTGAAGATCTGGCGGCGCAGCTACGACATCCCACCGCCGCCACTGGCCGTGACTGATCCGCGCCATCCCAGTCACGATCCGCGCTATCGCGACGTTGACCCTGCGCTGCTGCCCTCGACCGAGTCTCTGAAGGACACCCTGGCGCGCGTTTTGCCCTTCTGGAATCAGCGTATCGCGCCGGAACTGCTGGCCGGCCGCAATGTCCTGGTCGTGGCCCATGGCAACAGCCTGCGGGCCATGGTCAAGATGCTCGACCAGCGCTCCGAGGCCGACATTGTTGAGCTGAATATTCCGACCGGTGTGCCGCTGCTGTACGAACTGGACGCGCAGCTCGCACCGTTGTCCAGCCGCTACCTCGGCGACCCCGCAGCCATCGCGGCGGCCGCCGAGGCCGTGCGCCGCCAGACCGAGAAACGTTAAAGGCGGGGCGTGCCGCGCGGCACGACGGCTGCAGACCAGCCGTCGTAGTGACCACCGTGGGCCTGGGCCAGTTCCTTGAAGTGCGCCGTGAGCTCATGCATTCCGGGAACTGACAGCCGCAGCGACTTGGTCGCGTGCAGGCTGAAAGGATGGTCGGTGGGATTGTCCGGCGCCGCATGCACATCCACCCGGTAGCCTTCGGCTTGCAGTATCGCCGCCACCGCCTGACCGGCGGCCTCCGAAGGCATGGCCATGAAAAAATCCACATCATGCGGCTGGAAGGGATCAGACCCGGACTTGCGCAGGCGCTCGATCAGGGTCTCGTCCCAGTCCTTGACCTTCTTTTCCTTCGCCTTGCGGACGTCGGAATAGATGCGCCACAAAAGCCCGGCGCCGACGAAAAACAGGACTGGCAGGTACCAGTTCATTCGTCGGGCGCAATGGTCACGCGCAGACCGGCCAATGCGTTGGTGAATTCGATCTGGCAGGACAGTCGCGAGTTGGGTTCGCGGTGCGAAAGATCGGCCAGCAGTTCGCGCTCATCGGACATCGCGGCCGGCAGCTTCGAGGTCCACTCCGGATCCACATAAACGTGACAGGTGGCGCATGAGCACATGCCGCCGCAGATCGCCGCAACACCGTATTCCAGGTCACGCAGTGTCTCCATCACTTTCAGGCCGGTCTTCGCCTCGACCTGATGCTCAACTCCATTCCGATCAATCACTCTCAACAAGGGCATGAATCCGCTCCGGCAAAACGCTTACGCCAAAGCGGCTAGTGTGCCGGTCGCGGGTGGCGGCGGGCAAGCGCCAGGCGGCGATACCACAGATTGGACAAGAGGCGGTAGATCCCGGCCAGCTCCTCCAGTTCCGGCAGGCTGGCCGAGTCCGCCAGTGCGCACTCGCGCAGCAGTTGCGTGCCATATCCCATGACTCGCGGGTAGTAGGCCACCAGGCATGCCAGATCCGCCAGCGGGTCGGAAACGGCCGCATATTCCCAGTCGATGAGGCGTGGCTGACCCGCGCCAATGACATTGGAATGGGTCAGATCACCGTGGATGATGCAGGCCGTTCGGCCCGCCTGCCCCCGCCGGACCAGGATTTCGCGGGCGCGAGCCACTTGCGGCAGCAGATCCTGCACCGCACCGGCATCCTGCGCCGCGACCTGCGCGACGTGGCGCTCCAGCAGCATTCCCAGATCCAGCGGCGCCACCTGCGGCGCAGGCAGGGCGTGAAGCGCCTTCAAGGTGCGCGCGAGCGCCCACAACCGCGCCTCATCATCGAAAGCGCCCGCCTCCCAGGGTGCACCCTCCAGAAACTGCGTCACCAGGTAGCGCCCCTGCGGATCCATCGCCACGATGGGACTGGCGAGGCCTGCCGCCGCCGCGGCCGCATGCAGTACGGCCTCACGCCTTCGATCCACCCCAAGGTCCAGGACCAAGGGCTCATGCAGGCGCACCACGAATGCGCCCTGCCGGGTGCGTACGCGGTAGGTAACGTTGGCCGTGCCACCCGCCAGTTCCTGCACCTCAAGGGGCCCCCCGCCAGCGCCTGCGCCGGGAACCTGTGCCAGGGCCTCCTGCCATGCGGCCGTGTCGGGGGGCTTCATGCGCCAACCGGCACGGCGACGCCCGTCTGGGCCCGCCACGTCCGCCACCATGACCGGTGCCCGAAGACGATGACGATCAGCGTCGCCGCGGTCATGAGACCCAGCAGATACAGTTTCTGCTCAAAAAACAGGAATGCCTCCACGGCGTCGATCACAAACCAGTAGGTCCAGTTCTCAAGCTTCACACGCGCCACCAGCCAGGTCGTGTACAGACTGCCCCAGGTCGTGAGCGAGTCAAGATACGGCCAGGCGGCCTGAGTCTCACGGACCAGGTACTGCGCGGTCAGAACGCTGACCAGGATCACCGCAAGGGTGTCGATCACATGCCAGCGCAGCGGCAGCAGCGATACCGCCGGCCGTGGAATGTCCGCGTCCGTCCAGTGCCAGTAACCATAGATCGAAACGATCACATAGTAGACATTGAGGGCCGCCTGCATGGGCAGTCCCCGGTGCGCCGACAGCCAGATGACGATGGCGGAACTGATACCCCCGGCCAGCCAGCACCAGCGGCTGCGCTTCACGGCCAGCACCAGGTAGACCACGCCCAGGACTACGGCGATCACCTCGGCCAGGGTCATCGCCCTGAAGGCAGCGATGAGCGCATTCATCATTTGATGAGTCCGGAATCGCTCAGCGGTCCGATGACCTTCATGACCACCACCGACTTGTCGACCTGGCCAAAGGTTGTCTTGAGCTCGCGCGCCAGAGTCGCGAACACCAGATCAAACGGACCGACGAGCTGGGTGCTCAAACTGTTGGTGATCACCCGTATGCCGGCACTACGGTTGAGGCGATCGATGAGATCCTTGATCTTGGGAACCCGGTTCTGTTCCAGCGGATACAGGCTCAATTCAACGGCGATATCCATATTGCTTGCCCTTGCTGCTCACTTGAACGAGTAGGAAAGCGTCGCGCCGAAGGTGCGCGGCGACCCCAGTTGAATGAACGGCTGGTAGGAGAAGTTCGGCGGTACGTCCCCGAAATAGAAGCCGCGCACCGCGTACTCGCGATCCGTGACATTGCGGACCCAGACATCGGCGGACCAGCTATCGCGCTTCACGCCGGCCTTCAGGTTCAACAGCACGTAGGCATGGCTCGCATACGGATCGAGCCCCGGCAGATCGTAATAGAAGCTGCCGCGTCCGGTCAGGTCGGCTCTCAGGTACAGACCATCGCGACCGTGCAGGGTTCCTGACAGCGACCCCTGCCAGCTTGGCGCGTGCGGCAGCGCGCGATCGGGCAGGAGTTCACCGTCCAGGGTGAGGCCGTGGAAGCTGGAGTTGAGCAGCCCCAGGGAGGCGCCGAATTCGAACCGATCCACCGGCGTCCAGTGCAGATCCGATTCGAGCCCGTAATTGCGCCCGCTCGGCGCATTCACGTTGTAGAGCACGAAGGTGGTGGGGTCGTTGGCCACCAGTTGTTCGCCGGTCTGCAGCTGCAGGCCGGTGCGGTGGGTGTAGAAGACATCGGCGTCCACGCGCAGACTGTTTCCAAAGAGGTCGGCCTTGTAACCTGTTTCGAAACTCACGTCGAATTCGGGCTGGAACAGGATCTGGTTCGCCGGCAAGTCGGGCCCCAGATTGAAGCCGCCGGCCTTGTAACCGCGTCCCACGCTCGCGTATAGATTCTGATCGGATGCCACCTGGAACTCCAACGATGCGTTGCCGCCCCAGAGGTTATTGACGGGCGCGAAGGCATGCGTCAGCGGGTCCGGATTATCCAAATCGTTGCTCATGTCATGATAGTCGGCCGAGTAGCGCTCGGCCCGTGCGCCAAGATTCCAGTGCCAGCGCGGTCCCAGCGGGCCATCCAGCGCAGCAAGGATCGCCGTGCTGGCAGAATGGAAATGACTGTCGGTGACGGCGAGGGTTTCGGAATCACTGGCCGGATCGCTGGGATCGGCGTACACCCCTGGCGCGGTATCGGCCAGACTCTCCCGACGGTCAAGCTGATATAGCCCCACCAGCCAGTTCACGGTCGCCGGAGCGGAATTCGCCAGGCGCACCTCCAGACTGTGCGTGCGTCGCTCGCGCACCTGCGAGTCCGAGTACTGGTAGGTAAACGGTGCCCACAGAATGGGATTGCCGAAGTCTGAATCGAACGAATACCGGATGTGGGAATTGGCGAAAGTTCCAATGAAGGTCAACGTCGGCCCGAATCCCGAGTAAGCGATCTTCAAGGATCCCGCCGCCGAATCCTGGCGGTCCTGGCCGGGCTGATCAGTCTGCGTGACGCGATCGCTGGCGAGGTCCCAGGCGTCATACCCGTCATTGATGCGGATATCGAACACGGTCAGATCCAGGCGCAGATCATCGGCCGGCTGATAGCGCCAGCGGGCCCGCACAGTCAGCTCGTCATTGCCATCAGTGCTGTCACGCCCAAGGTATTCGTTGCGATAGAAGCCATTGCTGTTGTACTGCTGGATGGCGATCCGAAAGGCCGAGTCCAGCGCCGTGACCGGGCCGGTGATCATTGCGCCATAGGAACGGGTGTCGTAATCGCCGCCACTGAGTTCCAGGCGGGCCGCGAATTCGTCGGCCGGAGCCGCGCTTTGCATGGCGATCAGTCCGCCCAGGGCATTGGCGCCGTAACGCGTGCCCTGCGGACCGCGCAACACTTCAATGTGGTCCATGTCAAACAGCGTGCCGACGGTGCCGATGCCGCTGAAGTCGATGTCATCGATGAGGAAACCCACCGAAGGATTTGGGGCGCCCTGGTACTCATCAAGCTCGCCGATGCCCCGGATCTGGAAATAGCGGGGCCGGTTGGTGTCACCCGACCAGTTCAGGTTCGGCACCATGCCGATCACGTCCTCGAAATGCTGCTGCCCGAGCGCCTGAAGGGTTGCCGAGTCAAGCACCGAGATGCTGGCCGGAACGGCCCGTAGTGGCTGATCGCGCAGCAGCGTCGCGGTCACGACAACTTCCTGCAGATTGTTACCGGAGGGTTCGGCGGCATCATCAGCATGGGCCATCCGGCCGGCCAGCGGCGCCGCCAGGCAAATCAACAGGATTGCGCAACTCGCGTGAGAATTCACACCTGCTCCCTACGCCGGCATTACCCGGATCAGGTTCAACGGGTTCGCAGGACCATCCTGCGTCTCAGGCTTTCGGCAGAAAGCCACCCCAAGGTTCTAGGATGCGTATGTTAGTGACTGCGCCACTGTTTGCAAGCCCGATGCGTCAGCTGGGCATACAATGTGCGCATGCCACGCACTATTCACGTCCATCAGGTCGATGCCTTCACCCGCGTCAGGTTCACCGGCAATCCCGCCGGTGTTGTTCTGGACGCCGACACGCTCACCGATGCCGAAATGCTCGCGATCGCCCGCGAGCTCAACAATGCCGACACCGCGTTCATCCTCAAGGCCGATGGACCCGATCACGACCTGCGGGTCAGATTCTTCACGCCGCGCACCGAAGCCGCCTTCGTGGGCCATGCCAGCGTCGCCGCGCACTACGTGCTGTCGGGCGCCGCCGATGGCTCACGGCGAGTGCGCCAGAAGTCCCGTGCCGGAGTCGTCGAGGTTGAAATCCGCGGCAGCGATGCGCAGCGCCGTATCGCGATCCGTCAAAGCGCGCCGCCGCTGGGCCGGGAAATCAATGACCGTGAACGCCTGGCGGTGATGGATGCGCTGGCGCTGGCATCCCCGGACCTGGATCCGCGATGCCCGGTGAAGGTGGTGGGCGGCGGCAGCACCCGGCTGATGGTGGGCGTGCGTGGCGCGGAACAGCTGCGGCAGTTGAAACCGGACTTCTCGCGCCTCACGACCCTCTCGGCGCAGATGGGCGCGCAGGGCTTCTTCGTCTTCACGCTCAGCCCCGCCGTGGCGGACGTGCTGACCGAGTCGCGCATGTTCTGTCCGGCGCTGGGCATTCCTGAGGATCCCGTGAGCGGCAACGCACATGGCATGCTCGGCGTCTACCTCGCCCGACATGGACTGCCGGGGGCGGCCGGGCCACAGGTTCATTTCGCCGGCGCGCAGGGTCATCACCTGAACCGCCCCGGTCGGGTCGAGGTGGAACTGGAGTACCAGGACGGCGTGGTATCGGGCGTGTGGATCGTCGGCCAGGCGACTGCGATCTTTGATACGCACATCGACCTGTAGGCTCAGTCACTCGGCACTTCCGCATCGGCCGTGCCGGCGCTCTGCGAGCGCCAGATCAGCAACGCCGCGGGTGCCGTAATGCAGGCGGCGGCGAGGAACGGCGAGTTGCCACCCCACAGCTGGTACACCGGTCCCGCCACGAAGGGCCCGATCACGCGCGCGAGGCTGGTCGCCGACTGGTAGGTGCCCATGACCGCGCCGCGATCACCGCCATGCGATTGCCGTGACGCCAGGGCCGAGGCGCTGGGACCGAAGGCCCCCATGCCAGCTCCGCAGAACAGCAGCCCCACTGCTGCCGCCATCAGGCTATGGCTCGCCAGAACCACCCATAGCAGCCCCACGACGTAGGCGGCAATCCCGGCCTGCGCCAGCCGCCGCTCACCAAAACGCGGCACGAGCACGCGCACCCCCCCGCCTTGCATGACGACCGCGGCCACGGCCGCGCCGAACAGGGCATAGGCCACGGTGCGCGGCCCGGCGCCGAAGCGGTCGAGGGCCCAGAGCGCGAAGATGGACTCAAGAATGCCCTGGGAGGTGGTGACCAGCAGCGCCGCCGACGCGATGAACAGCAGCCGCGGCCGCCGGCGCAACAGGTGCAGCGGACCGCCGCGCGCTGGCGGCGCATGCTGCGCTGCCGGCTGCCGCACGTGGCTCTCGGGCAGCAGGAATTTCACCAGCGCCAGGGCGAGCAGGCTCAGCGTGGCCGAGGCCACCGCCGGCCTCAGGAAGTTCGCGCTCTGGGCATGAGCGCCGGCCAGGATTCCACCCATCGGAATGCCCAGCATGAAGCCGACGCCGATGGCAGCACCGACCATCCCCATGGACTTCGCGCGCGTCTGCGGCGTGCTCACATCCGAGGCATAGGCAAAAGCCGCCGCCAGGTTGCCCGCCATGAATCCGGCCAGCATGCGCGCCGCCACCAGCATCCAAAGGCTGTCGGCGAACCCCAGGATCACATACGAGAGGCAGGCGCCCGCCAGGCTGCTCATCAGGATCGGGCGCCGGCCGTAGCGGTCGCTCAACCGGCCCCACAGCGGCGCGGCTAGCAGCTGGCACAGCGAGTAGCTGCCGACGATGGCGGTGATCAGGGTGGGCCCGGCGCCGAAGCGGTGGGCCATGTACGGCATCAGCGGAATCAGTACGCCAAACCCCAGAACATCGATCATCGACACCAGGAACAGCACACGTAGGGAAGGCGCGCGTTTCATTTTATGGGGCCACACCCTACCGGGCTACCCTTGGACAACGCCAGCTCGTGGGTCGCAGCGGCAGGCCATTCCTCGCGATCGTGGGTGGCGATGACCACCGTGGTACCGGTGGCGAGCAGTTCGTCCAGGTGACGCATCAGCCCGTGACGGGTTCGCGCATCAAGCCCGCAGTACGGCTCATCCAGCAACAGCAGCGCGGGCTTGCCCGCCCAGGCGCGCGCGAACAACACCCGGCGCAGCTGGCCGTAGGACAGTTCTGCCAGGGAGCGCTTCGCAAACCCCTCCAGGCCAAAGAAGGCCAGCGCCGCGCGCGCGGCCGCACGGTCGGTCGCGCTGGGAGTAGCCGCGAGCCCGATGCTCGCATGCCGCCCCGACTGCACGACTTCATCAACGCTCAGATCGCGGGGGTGATCGGCCTGCAGGTGCGGAGCCACCAATCCCACGCGGCGCTTGAAATGTTCCAGCGGCACACCGGGAACAATCCCGGCGCGCTCGATCCGGCCGCCCACGGCCACGCCATGATCACCATAAATGGTGCGGATCAGGGAGGACTTGCCTGAGCCGTTGGGACCGTGAATCACCCAGCACTCCCCGCGGCGGACCGTGAGCGTGATGCCGCTCAAGGCGCGATGCTCATCCAGAAATACATCCGCGGCGGTCAATCGCACCAGCACCCGCGCACGAGTACGGGCGCGCGGCACCTCGGACG
>JBARBG010000055.1:0-4646 GCA_049792815.1 Steroidobacteraceae bacterium
GTTCAACACCGACTCGCTGCGCCGGTCGCCACCGGCCACCGTCGCCACCTCGGTGGGCAGGCGTGCGGCGACCTGCGGCCACCAGGGATCCGCGGACGCCAGCGCGACCACGATTCCGGCGCAGCGCCCGTCGGCGATGAAGGGTTGCAGCGCCCACTCGATGACCGTGCGACCCAGCAATGGGGCGTACTGCTTGGGAACCTGGGTGCCAAACCGGCGTCCCGAACCCGCCGCCGGCATGATGAGCCAGTATTGCAAGCGCTTTAGCGCGCGGCCACTTGGGCCGCGTTCGCTCGGGGTGCGTCGGGCTTGGCCGGAACGACCTGGTAGTAGGTTTCGTTGCCGGCGATCATTCCCAGCTCGCTGCGCGCACGCTCCTCGAGCGCGGCCATACCGGTCTTCAGGTCCCGTACTTCGGCGGCCAGCTGCCGGTTACGCTCCACCAGCACGGCGTTCTGCGCGCGCTGCTGGGTCACCGCCTCCTGCATCCGCGCCAGTTCGCGCACGCCGCTGTCGGACAGCCACAGCCGGTATTGCAGGATCGCGATCACGACGCCCAGAGCTATTGCCAGCCATTTCACGGCACAAGCCTACAACTTTACGGGAAACGCGTCGCGTCCGGCGTAGCGCACCTTGCCCAGGGCCAGCTCGATGCGCAACAGCTGGTTGTACTTGGCCGTGCGGTCCGACCGCGACAGTGAGCCGGTCTTGATCTGCGAGGTCGCGCTGCCCACCGCGAGGTCCGCAATGGTGGCATCCTCGGTCTCGCCCGAGCGATGCGACATCACCGAGGCGTAGCCGGCCTTCTCGGCCATGTCGACCGCGGCCAGGGTCTGCGTCAGGGTGCCGATCTGGTTGGGCTTGATCAGAATGGCATTGGCGGTGCGCTTGGCGATGCCCTCGGCCAGTATCTTGGTGTTGGTCACGAACAGGTCATCGCCGACCAGCTGGATTCGCTCGCCCAGGGCGCGAGTCAGTTCCGCCCATCCCGCCCAATCCGCCTCGCTCATGCCGTCCTCGATGGTGATGATGGGATAGCGGGCGGCAAGGTCGGCGAGGTAACGGGTGAATTCGCCGGCCGTGAAGCGCCGGTTTTCGCACTCCAGGTCGTAGCGACCATCCTTGTAGAACTCGGTGCTGGCGGCATCCAGTCCGAGGTAGATGTCGCGACCTGCCTTGTAGCCCGCCTTGTCGATGGCCTGCAGGATGACCTCGAGCGCCTCCTCGTTGGACTTGAGGTTCGGCGCGAAGCCCCCTTCATCGCCGACCGTGGTCGACAGGTCGCGGTCAGCCAGGATTTTCTTCAGCGCGTGAAAGATTTCCGCGCCGTAGCGCAGCGCCTCGCGAAAGTTCGGTGCACCGACCGGAAGTATCATGAACTCCTGGATATCCAGGCTGTTGTTGGCATGCGCGCCGCCATTGATGATGTTCATCATGGGCACCGGCATGATCGGCTCGCGGCCCCGGCCGACATACTTGAACAGCGGCAGCTTCGCGAACGTCGCGGCGGCGTGGGCGTTGGCCAGGGAAATGGCGAGCAGCGCGTTCGCGCCCAGCCGTCCTTTGGTCTCGGTGCCGTCAAGATCGATCATCACCTGGTCGAGGCCTTCCTGGTCGCGCGCATCGCGGCCCAGCAGCGCCGCGCGCAGCACGGTGTTGATGTGCTCGACCGCCCTGAGCACGCCTTTGCCGCCGTAGCGCTTCGCGTCGCCGTCGCGCAGCTCGACCGCCTCACGGGTGCCGGTCGAAGCGCCTGAGGGCACTGCGGCGCGACCCTGTGCGCCCGAGTCAAGGATCACATCGGCCTCCACCGTGGGGTTGCCGCGCGAATCCATGATTTCGCGTCCGCGGATCTCGACAATACGGCTCATAACAGCGCTTCCTCGAAGGGTTTCTGCTTGACGATCCGATCCAGCTCGAGCAGCGTTTCGAGCAGGGACTGCATGCGTGCCAGCGGCCAGGCATTGGGCCCGTCGGACAGGGCCTTGTCCGGCTGCGGATGGGTTTCCATGAACACTCCGGCGACACCGGCCGCGACCGCCGCGCGGGCCAGCACCGGAATGAACTCGCGCTGGCCGCCGGAGGCGCTGCCCTGCCCGCCGGGCAGCTGCACCGAATGCGTGGCGTCGAACACCACCGGGCAGCCCGTCTCGCGCATGATGGCCAGCGAGCGCATGTCGGTGATCAGATTGTTGTAGCCGAAGGTAAAGCCGCGCTCGCACACCATGATGTCGGCATTGCCGGTGCTGCGGGCCTTGTCGACCACATTGCGCATTTCCCATGGCGACAGGAACTGCCCCTTCTTGATGTTCACCGGCTTGCCCTGCGCCGCCACTGCGGTGATGAAATTGGTCTGCCGGCACAGGAAGGCCGGGGTCTGCAGCACATCCACCACCGCTGCAACTTCGGCAAGCGGGGTGTCCTCGTGAACATCGGTGAGCACGGGCACGTTGAAGAGCCGGCGCACCGATTCGAGCACCGCAAGCCCGGACTCCAGACCCGGACCGCGGTAGCTTTTGGCCGAGGAGCGATTGGCCTTGTCGAAGGAAGCCTTGAATACGAAGGGCACACCGAGCTTCGCCGTAAGCTCCACGAGAGTCCCGGCAATCTCCTGCGTGAGCGTCGCGCCCTCGATGACGCAGGGTCCTGCGATCAGAAACAGCGGCTGATCCGGACCTACGCTATGCCCGGCGAGTTTCATGCACCCGCTGCAGCGGGGAGCTGCGAGGCGCGGTGCGCCCGCGCGGCCCGGACAAATCCCGCGAACAGCGGATGTCCGTCGCGCGGCGTGGACGTGAATTCCGGATGGAACTGCGTTGCCACGAACCAGGGATGGCCGGGCAGCTCGATGATTTCGACCAGGTCATCGCGCGACAGTCCGGCAAACACCAGGCCACCGCGGGTGTAGCGGTCCCGGTAGGTGTTGTTGAATTCGAAGCGATGCCGGTGGCGTTCGAATATCGAATCGCGCGCGTACAGGTCACGCACCCGCGTGCCGGCGCTCAACAGCACTTCCTGGGCGCCCAGGCGCATGGTGCCGCCCTTGGCCGACTTCTCGTCGCGCAGCTGCGAGCCGAGCGTCGAATCCTGCCATTCCGCGATCAACGCGATCACCGGATGCGGGCTCGCGCGATTGAACTCGGTGCTGTTGGCATCGGCGAGGCCCAGCACATTGCGGCCGAACTCGACGATCGCGATCTGCATCCCTAAGCAGATCCCCAGGTAGGGGATGCCGTTCTCGCGCGCATACCGTACCGCGGCGATCTTGCCCTCGATGCCGCGCTCGCCGAAACCGCCGGGCACCAGGATCGCGTCCATCCCAGCCAGGGCGTGGGTGCCGTGCTGCTCGATGTCGGTGGACTCAATGTAATGCACATTGACCCGGGTGCGGGTCTTCAAACCGCCATGGGTCAGCGCTTCGTTCAGCGATATGTAGGAGTCGCGCGCCTGCACGTACTTGCCGACCATCGCGATATCGACCTGCCCGTCCGGGTTGGCCTTGGCGGCGACCACCTGGCGCCATTCGTTGAGGTCGGTCTGCGGCACTGACAGGCCGAGCTTGCTGACCACGATCTCATCCAGATCCTGCTCGCGCAGCAGCAGCGGAATCTTGTAGATGTCATCGGCATCGACCGCCGAGATGACCGCGCGCTCTTCGACATTGGTGAACAGCGCGATCTTGCGGCGCTGTTCCTCGGGCAAGGGATGCTTGCAACGACACAGCAGAATGTCCGGCTGGATGCCGATGCCGCGCAGTTCCTTGACCGAGTGCTGGGTGGGCTTGGTCTTGATCTCGCCCGAATCCGGACCGCCGACTATCGGCACCAGGGTCAGGTGCATGAACACGACATTGCTGCGGCCGAGCTCCACGCCCAGCTGGCGGATGGCCTCCAGGAAGGGCAGCGATTCGATGTCGCCGACGGTGCCGCCGATTTCGACCATGCACACATCGGCCTCGTTGGCGCCCAGCTTGATGCTGCGCTTGATCTCGTCGGTGATGTGCGGAATGACCTGCACGGTCGCACCCAGATAGTCGCCGCGGCGTTCCTTGGCGATCACGCGCTCGTAGATCCGCCCGGTGGTGAAATTGCTGTGGCGCCCGGTGGTGGTGCGCACGAAGCGCTCGTAGTGACCCAGGTCCAGATCCGTCTCGGTGCCGTCCTGGGTGACGAATACCTCGCCGTGCTGGAAGGGACTCATGGTGCCTGGATCCACGTTGATATAGGGATCCAGCTTCACCATGGCGACAGCGAGGCCGCGGGCCTCGAGAATGGCGCCAAGGGAGGCGGCGGCGATGCCTTTCCCCAACGAGGAAACGACACCGCCAGTTACGAAAACGAAACGGCTCATGCGTGAAGGGGATTCCGTCGGACAAAAACAACGCTGCAGGTGTGCAGGCTCGACGGGCAAACAGGTTAGCAAATCACGCGGGTCTGTGCCAGATGAGTCGCAGGCGCCTGGCGCAATGCGGACCGGCCTGCCAGCGCGCGTCCACCCACAGGTCAGCCGCGGCCACCAGCTCACTGCCGGCGAACAGCAGGGGCAGCTGCTCGCGCTCGCGCAGGCCGATTGCCTCATTTTGCAGCAGGCTCTTGAGGGTGCGGGAGGGACCCCCGGCGCGCGGCCGCAGCCGCTCGCCGCCGCGG
>JBARBG010000056.1:0-9144 GCA_049792815.1 Steroidobacteraceae bacterium
GATACCAGGCGGGGGAAAGGCCCAGGAAAAGTGCCTGCCGCAGGGGGATGGCGGCGGGTGCGAGTGCGAACACTCGACACTGACCCGGCTTCGACGCTCTTAGGGGGCGAGGCCTGCGATCAGTGCAACAGGATCGTAAATCCCCGGTGCGGCCTCGTATGTGACACGAGCGTGCAAATTCGCCGGCGCTTTGAGAGGCAGTTCAAGAAACGCAGCGCCCATTTCTCACAAGACGTCTGCTGCATATGGCAAATTGGTCACCAAGACTCGCGAGCGCCGCTCAGACGCGGCTAAGCCGCGTCTCAGGGACAAATGTATGGGCAGGACATCGCTTTAGGCGCCATTGCGCAGAATAATCCGCGCCAACTCGTGCAACGGTGCGATCCGCTCGACAGCGTCCATCCGGATCGCCTCCTTTGGCATTCCGAACACGACGCAGCTTGCTTCATCCTGGGCTACAGTATGGGCACCCGCATCACGCATTTCCTTCAGGCCACGCGCGCCATCATCGCCCATGCCGGTCATGATAACGCCCAGAGCATTGGGACCCGCGCATTTGGCTGCTGACCGGAACAGAACATCTACCGATGGGCGGTGGCGGCTCACCGGCGGCCCGTCCTTGATCTCCACATGATACTGGGCGCCGCTGCGCATCAGCAGCATGTGGCGGCCTCCGGGCGCAATCAACGCACATCCTGGGACGACTCGGTCGTTATGCTTGGCTTCGCGCACTTCGATCCTGCACATGCTGTTCAGCCGCGCCGCGAACGCGGCCGTGAAATGCGACGGCATGTGCTGCACGATCACTATGCCGGGGGACACCGCGGGCAGGTCCACCAGCACTTCCTGCAATGCCTGAGTGCCACCCGTGGAGGTGCCAATTACGATGACTCGCTCGGTGGTTTGCGTCATCGCGCGCTCGCGGGCGGGCGCCAGGATCACATCGGCCGAATTCTTGGCTGGCACTGCAACGGGCCGCCCGGCGCGGCCAACCAATCGCTTCACATTGGCACACGCCGCGACACGGATTGCATCCGTCAATTCTTCGGCGGCTTCACGCAGGAACTGCTGCAGTCCAACGCGCGGCTTGGTAATAATGGTAACTGCGCCGGCCGCCAAAGCCTCCAGCGTCGTCGGAGCACCGGCCTCGGTCAGCGTCGAGCAGATAATGACCGGCGTCGGGCGCTCCTGCATGATCTTCCTCAGGAACGTGATGCCGTCCATTCGCGGCATCTCAACGTCAAGGATGATCACGTCAGGCCATTGCGTCTTCATCCGTTGCATCGCGAAGATCGGGTCGGCCACTGCCGCAATGACCTCGACCCCGGGCTCCTTCTCCAATAGACCGACGACGACCTGGCGGGCCACCGCGGAGTCATCTACCACCAAGACCTTGATGCGATTCATTACGCCAGCACCCCGGGCTAGAGCTTCCGGTAGATTGCCGGCTTCACTGCTTCCACGGCATCGGAAATGTCGTGCAGGGTCTCGCAATGACTGATGAACAACCAGCCGCCGGGCTTGAGCACGGACAGTACCCGTCCGACTACCTGGCGCCTGGTCTGAAGGTTGAAGTAGATAAGCACGTTGCGCAAAAACGCGTAGTCGAATGAACCGATTTGTGTCAGGGCGGAATTCAAGTTGATCTGACGGAATTGCACGCGCTGCCGCAGTTGGCGGTCCACTAGTATGGTTCCGGTCTGTTCGCCCTTACCCCTGAGACAATATTTCTTGAGGTAATTGGGCGGAATGCCCTCGGTGCGCATCGTCGAGTAATGCCCCTTTGCTGCCCGCTCCAAAACACGGGCACTGATATCGGAAGCGAGTATCTCCCACGGCCGGCCCGCTGCCGTCAGGCAGTCGTCGAGCACCATGGCGATGCTATAGGGTTCCTCGCCGGTGGATGCGGCCGCACTCCATACCCGCAACGGCTTGGAATATTGCACATCCCGCGCCAATTGCGCCCTCATGAATTCAAAATGTTGCGGCTCGCGAAAAAAATATGTTTCGTTCGTCGTCAGAAGATCAATTGCCGTCTGCAGTTCCTGTGGCTGCTGGCCACTGCTGATCAGCCGAAAGTAATCTCCGTAGCTGTCCAGGTCATGATGCAGGAGGCGTCTGGCAAGCCGACTGGTGACCAGCGCCTTTTTCGAATCTGCCAGAACAATGCCGGCAGCATCAAATATGAATTTCTGGAATTGATTGAATTCCCGATCCGATAGGCTTACGGCCACCGGCTCGGGTGCAAGCGCCACGGCTGCGGAACGGCTGGTCATGCGGCCTGCTCTGAAACCTGGGCGGTCTGCGCCAGCGTCGCCAGATCCTCCACGGCAAGCATGTGATTCACATCCAGCAGGATGACGAACTTACCATTCACCTTGCCCATCCCGCGGATGAAGTCGGTGCGGATTCCCGCACCGAAACTTGGAGGCGGCTCGATCTCGGTAGTCGGAATGTCTAGCACCGAGTCGACCGAATCCACCACTACGCCGACATCCTGGCGTTCGCCGTCTCCCGTCACCTCGATGATGACAATACAGGTACGCTTGGACACCGGGCTGGATGTCTTGCCGAAGCGGACGAGCAGGTCGGTGACAGGTACCACCGCCCCGCGCAGGTTAATCACCCCACGCACTGAGGCCGGCATCATCGGCACCTCGGTCAGGCTGGAGTACTCAATGATCTCTTTGACGAACAGAATGCCGATCGCAAAAACCTCGCCGCCTAGCACGAACGTCAGATACTGATTTGTCTGGGCCTGATCGGCGGCGGTGGCCGCCGCGGACCTGCCAGATTGCATTGACTGTGTCATCGCATTCACCTTGTGGCAATCACTCGAACTTCGCGAAATCAGCTTCATCCGGCTCGCTTGATTGCAGCGCCAAATTGCCTGCGACCTTTCCGGATGACCGCCGCGCGGCCTTTGTGGCCTTGCCGGGATCTCGCGTTGTGCTGCGTTTGGTTGCCGCGCCGACCTTGGCGGTCGATTCAGTCTTGAAGAACGCCATGGTCTGCTGCAGCTGTTCGGCCTGGCCGCTCATTTCCTCTGCCGTTGCCGCCAACTGCTCGGAGGCTGCGGCATTCTGCTGCGTCGTCTGGCTCAACTGCGTCACCGCGGAGTTGATCTGCCCGACTCCCGAGGACTGCTCCTGGGAGGCCGCAGAGATCTCCTGCACCAGGTCGGAAGTCTTTTTGATGCTCGGTACGATCTGATCAAGCAGAGTGCCGGCACGCTCCGCGGCCTCCACGCTGCCCGTCGCCACGGTGCTGATCTCCTGTGCCGCCAGCTGACTGCGCTCGGCCAACTTGCGCACTTCGGCAGCGACCACCGCAAACCCCTTGCCATGCTCGCCCGCGCGCGCCGCCTCGATCGCGGCGTTCAAGGCCAGTAGATTCGTCTGATAGGCAATATCGTCGATGATGCCGATCTTCTGGGCGATTTGCTTCATCGCGCCGACGGTTTCCTTGACGGCTGCGCCGCCCTCGGTCGCCTCGCCAGCGGCCTTCGAGGCCATGCTGTCCGTGACCTTCGCGTTGTCCGTGTTCTGGGCGATTGAGGCCGTGATCTGTTCCATCGAGGCACTGGTCTCCTCCACGCCAGAGGCCTGCTCGCTCGCTGCCTGTGACAGAGACTGCGCCGTGGTGCTCACCTGCTCCGAGGCACTCGCCAGGGCGTTGGCCGCGCCGTTGACTTCGCCAATGATCATCGACAACTTCAATACAGTGCTATTCGCATATTCCTTCATCTCGCCGAAGGAACCCTCGTACTCCTTGTCGATGGTCTGGCTCAAATCACCCTCGGACAGCGCTTTCATCATCCGCGCGACATCATTGATGCTCGAACCTGTCGTGGTCACCAGTTGGTTCAGGCCTGCGCCCATTTCCTTCTGAAACCCGGCCAGATTGTTCAAATCCACCTGGACGGTAAAGTCGCCGCGGTTTGCAGCCGCCACGAGTGCCGCCTGGCCGGCGATCACCTGCTTCAGTCGATCCACCATACTGCGCACGGCATAGAGCATGCTGCTGGAGTCGCCGCGCTTGGTCTGCACGGTTACATCCAGATTGCCGCCGGCAACTGCATGCACGAGTTCCGCGGCGTAGGCCGGCTCGCCACCCAACTGCTTGAGTATGCTGCGGGTCACCAGAATCGCCGACAGCACCGCCATCAGCGCCGCCGCCGCGCCCAACCCGAAGATCGCCATGCGGGCACTGGCATAGGTGGTGTGAGCCTTGGCCACCTCCGTGTTATTGAGATTCTGCTCAAAATCCACAAGCTTCTGCACCGTCGCGCGCATCACCTTGCCCGGCAAAGACGCGTTGTCCATGTAGTACTTGTACGCATTCTTCTGCTTGCCGCCCATGGCAATGCCGGCGGTCGTCTCCAGATTCTTTCGGACCCCGCCCCACTGGGACTTGATCTGAACCATCAGATCGTTCTCGGTCGGTGTCGTACCCGGGATGCTTGCGAACATCTGACTCAAGGCTGCCTGTTCGCTCTCGAAGGTCTGGAACTGATCATCAAGAGTCTTGCGCTCCTTCTGCAGCTTTTCCTGGTCGGTCAGCAGCACAAGGTTGCGAATGGAAATCGAGGTGTCAAAGGCCGCCGACCGCATGCCGATGGCATGCGCCATCTCTACGTTATTCTCCTCGGTGATCGTCCGCAGTCCCTCGTTGATGAGAGCCAGGCGGCTGACGCCCAGTCCAACCACCGCGAGCAGCAGTAGCAGAACGATGGTAAAGGCCACCGCAAGCCGGGTGGCTACTTTCATATTACTGAACATTGCAGAACTCTCCAGAAGGATAATTGGGTTTATGCCACAGCCGTCTGCGGAGTCTGCTCGAAGGCAGCCGCGGAACGGGCGATGGCCAGGTGAACAAGGGCAGGTACGTCAAGGATCAGGGCAACATCACCGGTGCCCAATATGCTGGACCCGCTGACACATTCGACCTGGCGGAACATCTTGCCCAGCGGCTTGATCACCGTCTGGAATTCGCCGAGCAGGCCATCGACCACCAGGCCGGCACGCTGACCGGCGTAATTGATAACGACAATACTTTGGCGACGGGTGGCGGGCGCCGAAGTTCCAAACAGTTCGCGCAGGTGAATGTACGGCAGTACACCACCGCGCAGACTGGTGAAATGATGTCCAGTGGCGGTTGAGAATTCGATGCACTCTTCAACGCTTTCGAGCGGCAGCACGAAGATCGAGTTGCCGACGGCAACCTGGAAGCCATTGATGATCGCCAGCGTAAGCGGCAATCGCACTGCGATCGTCGTCCCAACACCCTCGGTGCTGCGGATGTTGACGGTGCCGCGCAGTGCCGTGATGTTGCGTTTCACAACATCCATGCCGACCCCGCGTCCCGAAAGACTGGTGACTGCCTCGGCGGTTGAAAACCCGGGCTCGAAGATCAGGCCGAAGATTTCACCGTCGGTCAATGCGCGTCCGGATTCCACCAGGCCACGCTCCTGTGCCTTGGCCATGATCCGGTCACGCTTCAGGCCGCCGCCATCGTCGCTGACCTCAATGACGATGCTGCCGGAGTCGTGGAAGGCATTGAGCTTGATCGTGCCACCGAGCGGCTTGCCGCGCTCGGCGCGCAGAGCTGCCGGCTCAATGCCGTGATCGATTGCGTTGCGTACCAGGTGAGTGAGGGGATCCGCGATCTGCTCGACCACGGTCTTGTCCAGTTCCGCGTCCTCGCCGCTGACTACCAGCTGTATCTGCTTGCCAAGTTCTGCGGAGACGTCGTGGACCACACGCTGGAAGCGGCTGAACGTACCACCGATCTTCACCATGCGCAGCTGCAGCGCGCCTTCGCGTACCTGTTCGATCAGGTCGCTCACTCTTGAGGTGGACTCCTGCAGCTCGGCGTTGCCCGAACGCCGCGCAGTCAGGTTGGCGCCGGCGGCCGCGGTGATCAACTCGCCAATGTGTGTGATCAGGCTGTCGAGCTTTTCGGCTGCCACACGCACCGTCCGATTGTCCACCGCAGATCCAGCGGGTTTCGGGGGCGCGGTGCGATCCGGCGTTCGGACAGGGCCGGTCGCGTGAAGGGCAGAGGATGCCATCTGCCCGCTGGTAGTCACCTGCGGCTGCAGAAGATGCTCGAGGATCGGACCCGATAGGCCCGCGCACGCCGTGAGAATGTCGCGGATGCGCGCGACCTCGACACCTGCTTCCTGCAGCAGATTATGGTACTCGCCGTGTGAAGAGCCTGGCGGCAGCAGCCGCAGCGTGCAGTCTTCCTTGACGAACTCGAACGTGGACTCAATCCTCTCGCGGCTTGCCGCGGTGCGAAATCCCAGTTCGAATCCGACGTAGCAGAGTTCCGGATTCATTGATGCGGCGGTGGGCAGCGCGGAGCTGATTAGGGTCACGCCCTGCAACTGACCGAAGCTTCCGAGATAACGCAGGAATGAGATCGGGTCCATCCCGGCAGTGAGTACTTCAGGACCAAAGCGCACACTGATGTGCCACTGATCGGGCTCGGTGCAACCGCCGTGGGAGGGGACGATCGCCGTCGACAGCACAACAGTGGCGGCGGAATGAGCGGCAGCGGCGGGCTTCACCCCGGAGACGTCACCGCCCAGCTCGCGCAGTGCGGCCGACAATTCGGCGCCACCGGCATGGGCCGCGTCATAGGCGGGACCGTCTGGCCCTGCAGCGATGGATTCGAGCAGAAACTCGATGTGATCCTTACAACGCAGCAGAACGCTGACCAGCAGCGGGTTCATTGGAATATCGCCCTGACGCACCTTATCCAGGGTTGTTTCTGCGCCGTGGACGAAGGCGACAATGCCGTCCAGCCCGAACAGTCCGGCGGATCCCTTCAACGTGTGGACGGCCCGGAAAATCAGATTGATCGTCTCGGCGTCGGCCTGACCCTGGGAACAGGCCAAGAGGCCTGATTCCAGGTCCCGCAACACCTCTGCGCTTTCGGCGATGAATGTCGGCAGCACCTCATCCATGTTCATGAGCGGCTCTCCGTATTCGGGGCCTCGATCAGCTGCCCCAGGACACCGCACAACGCGAGCACTTCGCTGACGATGCTGCTTTGCGCTCCGAGCCGGAAAGTCCGGCCACTCAGGAGCGCCTCGCGGTAAACCAGCAGCAGCAGCTGCACCCCGGCGGTATCGAACTCTGATACCCCCGACAGGTCCACCAGGACATTCGTCGGACCCACGGCAATGGCGTCCAGCAACGGCTGTTTGATCTGACTTGCGGTGTAAACCGTCATTTCCCCGGTAACCCGAACTTCGCCCGCGACGGATTCGATTGTTGTAGTCATCGTAGATGCCTCAGCCTGTTTCTCAGGCCATCACCAGCTTCGATACGGCGTCGAGCATGACGCTGGGCTGGAACGGTTTTATGATCCACGCCTTGGCGCCTGCCGCCCGTCCAGCCGCTTTCTTGTCCTCGCCAGCCTCGGTGGTCAACATGATCACTGGCGTGAAGCGGTAGTCGGGATGACGTTTGACTTCCTTCAAGAACTCAATTCCGTCCATGACCGGCATGTTTACGTCGCTGATGATGAGGTGAATGCGTTCGCCATTGAGCTTCGCGAGTCCCTCCTGCCCATTGCCGGCTTCCAGGACCTCATAGCCTGCACCGCGCAGCGCAATGCCGGCCACCGTGCGCATGGAGGACGAGTCATCCACTATGAGTATTCGCTTTCCCATGATTGGCGACTCGCTGCTAGAAAAAGGTGACGGTTTGTGGCGCGACGGCGTCGACGGCCAGGCCCTGGTGATTGCGGCGCTGTTCCTCGGTTGCGTAGGAACCCACCATCCCGGCGATCTGCTCGCGCTCGTCCGATTGCAGGGGCGCCACGTCGCTGCCGGCCCAATCAGTCATTTGCCCGATGCTGGACACTACCTGGGTGAGGATCTGACTGACTCGGTCCTGGAACTGCAGCTGTACCAGGGACTCTTCAACTTCTTCCTTGATGGCGCGGCTCTGTTCCATCGAACGCTGTGCGGTTTCCGCAAATTGTGAAGTGCTTTGCGTAAAGCGGTTCAACACCGCACCGATGTTCGCCTCGGAGCTCTTCACTTCACGCTGATCGCGCTCGGCGACGGTCTCGTTGGTTTCACTGATCTTGGCCAGGGCCTCACTGATCAGCGTGACCCGCTGCGTGATGCGCTTGCCGGTGTCGCGCGCAGCATTGGACAGGGCCCGCACCTCATGCGCAACGACCGCGAATCCTCTGCCGCGCTCGCCTGCGTGTGCCGCCTCGATGGCCGCATTCAAGGCGAGCACGTTGGTCTGGAAGGCGATGGACTGAACCTCACTGGCCATGCCGCGGACGTCCTCGGTATAGGCGGCAAGTCCGCGAATCTCGTTGGCTAACTCGTCGCGGCTTTGCTGAATGGCCCGCAAGGCATCCATTACGAGCTTGAGGTCACGCTCGCTGTCGCGCATTTGGGCGGATACATCCTGGCGACCGACACTTTCCTCACGGCCCAGCGCTGCGTCCAATCGCTGCGCAATTCCCGAGAAGCGTTCGCTGAGCGATACGACAGCGTCCTCCGTCTGGCCGCGCGAGGTTTCGATCTGTCGCGCCCAGATGGGCAAGGCCTCGAGCAGGGTAGAAATGCGGACGAGCGGGTCCGGCCCTGCAGGAATTTCACCGACTTGTGCTGGTTCGGCCATTGGAGCCTCGCTCGGGGCGTCCACGCGCTCGGAAGGCGCTGGTTTTGCCCGGCCAGGCCGTGTCCGATGCTTAGCGTTCATGGATCTTCACTTCATTGAGGAAGGTAGACAGCGTGTGGGTGACCTGGTCGACGCTGACCTGGCCCACGGCGGACATGGCGGCGCCGACTCGCTGAATATCCTTGGGACCAAGGTGCTTCAGAACGTCGGTGGCGGCCTGTTCGCCAAGCGACAGCAGCAGGACCGCCGCGTCGCGTACATTGGGCTGGTGAGCGGTGGCTTTAGCCATGAGCGGACATCCACGAGCGCACCTGGGCTTTCCGGGTAACCGGGGCAGCCAGGGATTCGCGAGCGAAAAGAGCAGGGCGCATGGCAAGCATCTCCAGGCAGAGCCAGTGAGTGATACCAGGCGGGGGAAAGGCCCAGGAAAAGTGCCTGCCGCAGGGGGATGGCGGCGGGTGCGAGTGCGAACACTCGACACTGACCC